>CALEMF010000080.1 GCA_937911505.1 uncultured Cytophagales bacterium | reverse complement strand
CTGATAAACAGTACTTTATCAAGGTTTTAAAAAGATATATCATGAGTTATTTCAAGCAACTTAATAATTATACAGGATGGGCTACCTTTGCCATCGCTACCCTCGTGTATTGGCTTACCGTAGAGCCTACCGCTAGCTTTTGGGATTGTGGGGAGTTTATTGCCGCCTCCTATAAGCTACAAGTACCCCACCCACCAGGTGCACCCTTCTTTCTACTAGTCAATAGGATGTTTTCTATGCTAGCGCTGGGAGAGGTTACCCAAGTAGCTTACTGGATCAATATCTCTTCGGTGCTTTGTAGTGGCTTTACCATCCTCTTCTTATTCTGGTCTATCACTTTACTGGGTGCTAAGTTCTTCAACGATGACTTAAATCAACTCACCAAGTCACAAACCCATTTACTCCTAGGGGCTGGTTTAGTAGGCGCTTTGGCCTTTGCCTTCTCTGATTCTTTTTGGTTTTCAGCAGTAGAAGCCGAGGTATACGCCATGTCTTCTTTCTTCATTGCGCTAATCTTTTGGGCAATGCTTAAGTGGGAGCAGGTAAAAGACGAACAAACCGCTAACAAGTGGCTGGTATTCATTGCCTATATGATTGGGCTTTCAATTGGTGTACACTTGCTCAACTTGGTGGCCATTCCTGCGCTAGGGCTTATCTATTATTATAAAAAGAACAAAGAAACCTCTACCAAAGGACTACTCATTACACTGGCCATCTCAGGGGCACTTATCCTGATTGTGATGTTGGGTATTATTCCAGGACTGCCGAGTATTGCAGGTAGTTTTGAGATATTTTTTACCAATTCTTTAGGTCTTCCCTTTGGTACGGGGATTAGCGTCTTTATTTTACTTTTCTTAGGTGCCATCATTTACGCTTTGTTCTATTCTATTCGTACCAAAAATGTAGTATTAAATACCGCAGTAGTCAGTTTTATCTTTGTATTGATTGGCTACACTTCTTATGGTATTGTACTGGTACGCTCTGATTATAATCCTCCTATCGACGAAAATAACCCCGAAAACATCATCAGTTTCGTTTCCTATCTCAAGAGAGAGCAGTATGGAGATCGTCCGCTCTTCTTTGGGCATACCTTTGCCTCCAGCTTAAGAGATCAACAGAAGGGAGCTGCGATGTACAAAAAAGATGAACAAGCAGGAAAATACTTTGTCTATGATCGTAAATTGAAAAATATTTATGATAGAGAAATGTTATTCCCACGCGTACACAGCCGTGATCCGAATCATAAGGTGATGTATCGCAACCTTCTTGGACTTACAGAAAATGAGCGGCCTTCTATGGGAGATAATATCTACTTCTTATTGTCGCGCCAACTCTCTCATTATTACCTACGCTACTTTATGTGGAACTTCGCAGGTAGAGAAAGTGACATACAAAACAGTGGTGCGCTCTCGCCCTTTAGCTCTACTAAAGATGTACCTGAGTTGCTAGTACAAAACAAAGCAAGAAACCAGTATTACGCTCTGCCGCTTTTATTAGGGCTCTTTGGCTTAGTGTTTAGTTTTTTAAGAAATAAGCGAGTTTTCTTGATTATCTCGTTACTATTTTTCTTGACAGGCATTGCACTTATTCTCTACCTCAATCCACCTCCTATCGAGCCACGAGAACGAGATTATATCTATGTAGGTTCTTTTTATGCCTTTGCCCTCTGGATTGGTTTTGGGGTAATTGCCGCCGCTGAGCTTATGCAAGGATTCCTCAAAAATAATAAGCTTACACCTTTCTTGGCTACTGCAATTTGCTTGGCAGTTCCTGCTATTATGATTGCTGAAAACTGGGACGATCACGATCGCTCAGGACGCTATCATTCTGTAGACTCAGCGCGTAATTTGCTCAATTCCTGTGCTCCTAATGCCATCTTGTTTACAGGAGGAGATAATGATACTTTCCCACTTTGGTACGTACAAGAGGTAGAAGGCTTCCGAACCGATGTACGCGTTTGTAACCTCAGCCTTTTGGGTACGGACTGGTACGTAGCACAAATGAAGCAGCGAACTTACGAGTCAGCGCCTCTACCTATTTCTCTTCAAGAACCACAGTACAGACAAGGCACCAACGATCAGATTACCTACTACCCATATCCTTATGGTACAGAACAGCAGGCCGATCAGATTGCTAAGAGTGGTATTAACTTGAAGGAGTATCTCAAATACATTGCTGAGGACAATAAATACGTGAAGATTCCTTACAACGAGACCGATTCACTTACCTTCTACCCGTCTAAAATATTTCGCCTCCCCATAGACAAGCAAGCTGTCTTGAAAGCAGGCTTTGTACCCAAGGAGATGGAGGATTATATTGCCCCTGAACTTGTCTGGGATATTCAACGCAATGACCTTTTCAA
>CALEMF010000079.1 GCA_937911505.1 uncultured Cytophagales bacterium | reverse complement strand
AAACTGCGCTGGCGAGCCTTCAAATATCGGCCACACGTCATTATTAGAGAAGTCCACTACTTAAGCTTGGGCTTTCTGCGTAAAATATCGGCCAAGCATTAAGACAGTTGTCATTACAATTACTCTCGCCACTAGCATCTAAAGAGAAGAAATAAAGTGTTCTTCCTTCACCATCTACTAAAATACTTCCTAAAGTAGCATCTGTTCGGAGGTTTACATCAGCATCGTAAGAAGGGGAGGGCGTTGGTGTTTCGTCATCGTCGTCGTTACAGCTTACCAAAAAAATGGTGAAGCTTAGTAAAATTAGGATAAACTTTCTTTTAAAAATGTGTTGCATTGGTTTTAACGTTTAAAATTTAGACATAAGATTTCTGGTTCTTTGACAAAAGCGTCAAAAAATATGGATTAGACTAAGTGAAAAAGCGATTATAGGATAACTACTACGGCGGAGCCGAGCGGCGCTTGAAATGATAACGAATGCCTACATTGACACCCCCGTTTAGTAGGCGAACAGAGCCGTGTCCTACTTCTTGTAAAGGCGCTTTATAGTAAGGCTCAATAAGTACTGAGAGCCGCTGGTTTACGGGATTTTCGAACAGTACAGAAACATTAAGTGTGCTAAGTGGATGCTGGTTTTGATTACTCCCTTCCCAGCTTGTTACCCGGTCAGGATTGTAATCTTGGTAGCGATAACGGTAATCATAGCGCTCTGTAAGAAACCAATAAGAAGAAACACCCGCATTGAGCCATAAGGAACGACGTGACTGTTGAAAGAAATTGTACCCTACTGTCAGTGGAATGTCCAAGACCAAACAGTTGGCGTCAATCTCTTCTGGTCGATTTCCATTGGCCCAGAAACCGCTAGGAGGTGTATAATCTTGCCCCGAAGCTAAGTAGAGTTTCCTGTTCAAAATAAACGCAGTACTCACTCTGAAACGATTCTTAATACGATAATCTACCCCCACGCCTATGGCACTCCCTAGTTGTGAGCTTAATTCTGCTAGTTCGGTACTGTTGAAATCAGGCGCTACAAAGAAACTGGCAGAAAATGTATTACCAAGTGTTGTGGTTTGCGGCTGGATTGAGTCATATGAGGTAGATTTGATTTCTCTTTGTAAAGGAACGATGCGAAAGAGAGAGGGCGAAGTAGTGCGACTAGGCAGTGCTATAGAGGTAGCTGGGTCTGCATTAAACTCTTTTGTAAAAGGTGTAGCATTAGGCGTATTAGCTTGTACAATCATTGGCTGTGTAGTTACCTGAGTGCTATCCACACTAATTACTATTGTAGCTTTTTCTTGAAGAACTGCTGCCTCTTTACTTTCCTGTGGAATAGTAGTACTTTTTTCAGTACTACGACCCTCAGAGGAGCTAATACGTTTTTGTGTTGATTCCTCAATTGTAAGGTAAGGCGTTTTAGTATTAAAATAAATGTCGTTTTCTTGTGTTAAGTCATTGAAATACCAGCCTAAAAAGAAGCTTGATGAAATTATAAGTAAGGTAAATAAAGTAAGATAGAGGAGGCGTGAGAAAGGCTTTTTCTCCTCGCTCGCATCAAGCTGCTTGGCTAGCTTTTCCCAGTCATCTTCTTGATAGGAAAACTTCCTCTCAGCGAGTCGCTTCTTGAAAAAATTCTCTATGTTTCTATCCTCATTCATTGACTATGACTTCAGTTCAAGTTCAAAAAAAATATCTAAATAAGCCTGTAGCTTTTTCTTTGCTTTGGCATAGTTGGATTTAGAAGTTCCCTCAGAAATACCCAGTAAAGTAGCAATCTCCTTATGGCCGTACCCCTCTATCGCATACAAGTTAAAAACGGTTCGATAAGCAGGAGGTAACTTTCTAACGATTGCCAGCAGTTCATCATATGAAGCCTGATCGACTGGCTCGAAAGAAGTAGTAGCTGCTTGGTCTAGCGAAACTTCTTGTGTAGTAGTGGCCTTATGTTTTTTAAAATGGTCGATACTACTATTAATCATAATTCTTCTGAGCCAAGGTTTAATGGGCTTACTTGTATCAAATTTTTTTATGTATTGAAAAACTTTCATAAAACCGTCATTCATTATCTCAACCGCATCGTCTCGATCGTTGGCATACCGCATACAGATACTCAAAGCATAACTGTAAAAAAGTTGATAGAATGCATTCTGTGCTTTTCGCTTGTTTTTTTTACAGCCTTTTATAATCTTTTCGATATGTCTCTGGTCGTGATGCAAGATAGATAATGCTATGATTTAGCTTTTACTCACCTATACTGGGGTTTTATTGAAAGAGGTTGCCTCACAAAAAAATAAAGTGAGATTACCTCCGACTCAGGAATCTATAATGATACAATAAGTGGTGGCTCACCAGCCCTATGGAGAGATAAACACATCAAGCAGGGGCTTGTTAAAAGCTTCTCTAAAATATCTGCATATTTTATTGACCAATACCCAAATGACTTGTATATTTGCATCCACAAAATACCCAGAGGGTTGGCAGAGTGGTCGAATGCGGCGGTCTTGAAAACCGTTGTACCGCGAGGTACCGG
>CALEMF010000078.1 GCA_937911505.1 uncultured Cytophagales bacterium | reverse complement strand
AGTATTCTACCACCGTGCGTTCTGAGACGCTCTTTGGGCCAACGATGTTTTGGGCGTGGATGGGGCAAAGCAACCATACGCCTAATAGGCAGCCCAAGAAGCTAGATTTGTTATAAAAAGAAAGAGACATAGGTAATAAGGGGTTCTAGGAGAACCGTATAAGTATTGAAAGAAATGTTTTCACAACAAAAGTAATCAGCGTTTTATGAACACGCTCAACACTATACAAGGTAAGCACTTCTCCCGCGAATCTGAAAAGAATACTTACTTTTTTTAGTAAGATTTTATTGGACCATAATTACTTGACGAGCTACAGGGTTGAAAAATATTCATCCAATATGTAATTAAGTAAGTAAAACTTTAGAAGCTTCCCCCAAGAAGTAAATCTATCCTAGTCTTTAAGCATCTTATTCAGTGAACAGGGGCAGCCGTTTCTTAACATTTACCCAAAGCGCACAGTTATCATACAAATGCATTTTATTTTTTAAACTATCTCACAAAATATGGTTCATTACACATTAATTTATAAAAACGGCGAACAAAAAAACTTGGATGCACTGAACGAAGGAAATCTCATCGATAAGTTTTTTCAAGGCAATGAAGATACGTTTCTTTCAGAGGTAAGTTTCTTAGAGTGGACAGAAAAGACACTCTTCTGCAGAAAAGATTTAAAAACAGGAGAAGTAGAACGAAGAATTGTAGGTGCTGATACCAATCCTTTCGGTTGGCGTAAGGAGGCAGAAGGGTAGATATCTTATTTGATAGTACTCAGAAACTCATCCAAAATCTCATTAAATGCTACAGCATTGTCCATATTGGCATTGTGTGCAGCATTATTAATTACTTGTAAGGGTCTGTTCTCTTTTGCTGCCCAAGCTTCACAATAAGTAGCTACTTTACCCGACTTATCTAGGTCTCCTAATGTAATGAGCACAGGAATAGGTAGTGTATTGTTCTGGCTGTAGGCTTTAACACCTTCATAAACGCCTCTCATAATATTAACTATTTCAGGTTTCGAAAGCTTCTTAAGTGTTTCGAGTGCGTAGCTTTGTCCAGCTTTAGTAGTTGATACTTGCTTAGCGATCGTTTTGATGAGATAATTATAGGGATAGAGACGAAGTAAAAAAGGGGTAATGGAAAGCAACCACATATCAAGCTTTGAGTAATATTGAGGCTGGATAGGGGAGCTGCCCACTGCAGTAAGACTGAGTATTCTTTCAGGTACTTCTCGTGCTGCTATCTGAGCAATATAACCACCCATAGACTGCCCTACCAAGTGAACCTTAGTGACTTTTTCTGTATCTAAGATGTGTATTAAGGCGTTAGCGGCTTTCTGTAAAGTAAATTTTCCAAAAGGTCTAGACTGTCCGTGGGCAGGTACATCCCATGCAATTACGGTATATTTTTCAGCAAAAAAATCAACCTGAGATTGAAAGAGACCGTGATCCATCAATGCGCCGTGTGTAAATAAAATACAAGAAGCTTTTGGGGCGCTTCTCCAATAGTGTATTGTACCATCGGGTGTTGAGAGGGTTTTGTGTTGCATAAAATTGATCGCATCAATGTGCGTTTCTAGTAGTGAGGTGTTTTAATCTTTTCCTATTTTAGCTATACTTCGTTTCGGTTCTTAAAAATTGACCCAGATTTTATTACTTTTCTTCTCTGATCAAAAATAAAAAGTTTACAGGATGCTAGTTTTAAATAACTAAAAAACACAGTGGGTAAGAGATTTACCTTTTTTCTTTTACTTGTGCTTCTTTTAGGTAAGCCTCTATTCGGCTCAATGTCTTAGTTTGCGCAGGTGCATTGTAATATTTCCAAAAAGCAGGATCGTACGGAGGCGCTTGGTCTTCAACACTCTGATGGATATCCAGATTCCTTACAAAAGGATATGCCTCAATATTTTCTACAATAATACGATTAATGAATAGTTCTTTCTTAGGGTACTTTGTAAAGAGCAGCTTGTCAGAGAGCAAATCTTCATAGATTTGCCAAGTATCTTCTTCCTTTTGATATTTTAAGTACCACTTATCTTTATAACGTTGGTATTCGAAGACTACCTGATAGAACATTTGCTGCTGCCCACTGGTAAGTCTTCTCCGCCAAGATTTTCCCTTATGAGCTGTTCTAATGAGCTCCATTTTCACGAAGGCAAAAGACTCAGTATCTATGTATAAGGTAGCTTCTTGAAAAGGGCGATCTTGCCCGAGTATCTTATATACAAAGTGTCCATTATAGGGGAGGACTTGTTCTATGGTATACTGCCATCCTTTACCCACTTTAATGGGGCCATAGTTAAAGCGGATGAAATCATCCTCTATCAAATCCATGATAGCGTTTTGTCTCTCTTGGTCTTCATTCCAAGGGTGCTTTTGGGCTATATAGCTTCGCCTTACTTGCTGTAAGGCTACTTTCGGCTCTTGCTTTACATCGTAGGGTTGGTAAGCAAGCTTTACCGCGTATTCTAAAAATTCTACGTAGGTACTGTCCTCTTTCTGAAGGTCTCTTATGAAGCCTTCTACAAGGTAAGGTTGTGTAGGGTAATTGTCAGGTAGCGCCTTGTAAGCACGTTTGATGATCTGCTTGGCAGAAAGTTGCTTATCTGCTGAGATAGTAACCTCTTCTAAGTTATGAATGGCTTCCTCTAAGCGTATAGTTTGTTGTTCCTCAAATGCTGTAGGCTTTAGAGTAGTAGAGGTATAGCCCATCATCGCAACTACCAGCAGGTTTTCCTTCAGGTCAACGGGTATGTGGAAGATAAAATCACCTTCTGCATTAGTAGTAGTGCTTATAGAGGTACCTTTTAGAGAAAGTAAGGCAAAGGGAAGAGGCGTTTGGGTTTGGCTATCAACTACTTTTCCCTTTAAGGTGAGGTAATCTGATTGAGCAAAAAGACCTACAGGAATGAAAAACATAAGCGTAAAGCACCACTCTTTGAAGCGCTTTCTAGCTATTTCAGGTGCTAACATTAGTTTAAATTATTTTCAGACAGTAAAATCTTCCAATCTATCTTTTCAATATTATTGAGCATAGAGAAGTTAATACTATCTTTTAAGGTTTCAGAGAGCGCTTTATTTAAGCCAAAAGCATAGAATTGTGGATTGTATTTGGTATCAATCATTTTGTACCGAGAGAGGCTATCTCGCGCAATGATATTAGATAAAATAGGGCGATCGTATGCAATGGCATCTATTTTCTCTTTGTCTAAAGCATTTAGTAACGCTTCCAAGTTTTGGTATTCTTTTTTCTTTACGTAAAAATTATTGGCTAACCACTGGCTGGTAGCAGAGTTACCAATCGTTCCAAGTGTTTCATCTTTAAAATCGTCGATAGTGCTGCTAGACGAGCCAATACTATCAAGTGTAAGCGAAGAAGCAATACTGGCGGTAAAGCCTGAAATAATAATAATTGCTGTAAACATCCATATAAGTGCTATAATTCTACCACCTACTGTTCTTGGCGATTTATCTCCATAACCTACAGTTGTCATCGTGACAGCAGACCACCAAAAACCCTCCCAAAGCCCCTTAAGCCCTTTGCCAAACTCTTCTTGGTTTTTATTTTTTTCAAACAACCAGAGTAAGAGACCAAATATGAAAATAACAAAGGCTAAAGCGCCTAAAGCCCGAAAAAAATTGACAGAGAAGAAAGAAGTAATAAAGGCAATAGATTTTTCAAACCTTGAGTCATCACGCTGTAGTATAGAAGCGTGGGCAATGTAGTAAGGAGAGGTAAAATGAATTACTTTAGACCTATTGGAGGTGATACTAAGCGGCGACAAGCAGACATCTAACTCTTGGTATTCGAGTTTCCAGAGGAGACTGTCCAAAGGCAACCTCTTATATTCAAAAGCAAGCTGATTTTCTTCGGCGATTTTCTCCCATAGCCATACAGAGGGCCCTGTAATACCCCCCTTGGTTTCTGTCACAAAAGGGGGTACTACATTGTAGCCTACTGTAAGGGTGTCTGTATTTTCAGCAAAAGCTACGCTAAGGTTCATTAAAAAGGGTAGTATCAATACTAAGCTTCTCATATCGGGGGTTTTCTTTGTATACGATGCCGATAAAATACAAAAAACTTATTGCACTAGAACTTTTAAAGCGCTTTTATCTGATCAATAAACGACAGTATTTGCATTATTTATATGATGCTTCGCTTCAATAAGCAATCTTTTTTCAACACCAGTAAGCTTTGCTAATGTATAAAAAGCATTGATGAGTAGATTGAGAGGAGCCCGCAATCCTGTAAACTTGGAATTATTTAATGTTACAAATACGCTCAAGTGTAATAAAGAAGAAGGGATACCCTCTTAATTTACCTTACCACTATTATTTAAATAGTTATAGATTAACATAGCGCTTTCAAAATCTTTATTACCTGGTCTAAGTGTTGTTTTAATGGTACATTTTTCACTGGTCAAGTTTGAGAACTTGTGTGGAGTATTTATAGGGATTTTAATAGAGGTTCCTTCTTGCAAAAGGATAGGTTGGTTGCCAACTAAAACCTGCAGTTCTCCTTCTTCTACTTCAATAAACTCTTGAAACTGATCGTGGTAATGTAAAGGAGTAGAAGCCTGTGCTTGTATACGCATTCTTATTTCTGTTTGTAAGCCTTGACCGTCTTGAGCAGATGTCAGGAGCTCTACTTCGTCTGTTTCATTAGCGTGCACCTTTTTTTGACGGCTTACTAAGAAGTAAACACCTGTAACTAAGCATAACAGGATAGCCGAAAGATGTGGGATAGTTTTCAACATATCTGCTTGATTGTAGCTAAGTACAACCCAAGTGTCTACTGTAGGAATAGCTACCGCCAGAACGAGAAACCAACCTAATACTTTAAATTGTCTGACTTTAAGCAGATACAACAGGAAAACACCACTAAAAAGGTCTCTAATCCCTTTTATATAATGGAAGGAGTAATTCCCAGCTTCGTTGAAGACGATACCGAAGCCAACCTCGCCTGCTTCTGGTATAACCAAGAATCGAATACCAATGAATAATAAGAAAATACCGATAGTAATACTCGAGAAATACATTAAATTTTTCATGACTAACTTTGTTTTATGTGATATTGTAAAGCTAGTATCTATATTTCAGCGAGGCATGCACTCAAGTTAACTTTGGCTATTGATTAGCGATTCTATTTCTAATCCTGCTCAAGGATTGTGGTTCGACTCCTACAAATGAAGCGATGATATATTGAGGAACCCTTTGGACAAGACTAGGGTAGTCTGTCAGAAATTTCAAGTACCTTTCAGTAGGTGTTTCAGTGTAAGAAGAAGAAAGTTGTTTTAAAAGTGATACAAATTCTCTTTCTATAACGATTCTGCCAAAGCGCTCTCCTAGACGAACCTCCTCGTAGATGCGTGATAAACGCGCTTTATGAAGCGACCAAATTTTTGTTTCTTCTATCGCTTCGATTACTTTATTGGAAGGCTCTTCGCTAAGGAAACTCTCATAGTTACTTACAAAATCTCCTTCTTTGGCAAAGGCGTAAGTCATTTCTTTACCTTCCTTAGGAGTAAAGTACCTCAAGCAGCCGCTTTCAATAATACCAACACTACTACACACTTGACCATAAGCTAGTAGATTATTATTCTTTTCGATGGTCTCGTTTGTAAAGAGTTCGTCTATTAGTTGCTCCTCAGCTACACTTAGCTTAATTATTTTACCAATAACTTTTGATGAATATAAAGGCATTGATGCGTTAGTTTATTTATTGAAACTAAATCTATTCTTTAAAAAACTATGCTCCAAACCTTTCAAACAATCAACCTGTTAGACAGCTATGAAGCCAACACCTGTCAAACCCAAAAAAGGACAAGAGTCAGTATGGGATTATCCCAGACCACCTCTTTTAGAGGAAGTTCACAAAACCATTGAAGTTTTCTTTAACGGTGAACAGATCGCTCACACCAATAAAGCATACAGAGTACTAGAAACCAGCCATCCGCCTGTATACTATATCCCGCTTGAGGATGTAAAACAAGCATATCTGCTGCCCTCTGATAACTCCACGTATTGTGAGTGGAAGGGAAGAGGCTTGTATTATCACTTAAAGGTAAAAGAGAAGACAGTAAAAGATGCTGCCTGGTACTATGATAACCCTACGAAAAGATTTGCACCCATCAAAAACTACCTCGCTTTTTACGCCCATAAAATGGATAAATGTCTGGTGGATGGCGAATTGGTAACCCCACAGCCAGGTAACTTCTACGGTGGTTGGGTCACAA
>CALEMF010000077.1 GCA_937911505.1 uncultured Cytophagales bacterium | reverse complement strand
GACCAACGGGAGCTCGGCGCAGCCAACCGACCAACGGGAGCTCGGCGCAGCCAACCGACCAACGGGAGCTCGGCGCAGCCAACATCAAGCCCTCTCATGCTGCTTGCCCACTGGCCTGCCCACCCTCGCGAGAGGCCAAGCCTACGCGCTTCTTTTTGGGTCGTATGTCGTAAGACTTATAATCCATGTTGTCATAATTCTATTTATAAAATCTACTACAGGTTTCTAAGGAAAAATCTTAAATAACCAACTATGAAAGAATGGTATACTGGCAAGGTGTTGACAAACCTCTAGTATTTATTTGGCAACACAAAATGATTTATAAAATTTAGCAACAGTATAGTTTTCAAATATTTTGTCAACACGTTATGTGTTATAAACTTTGTCAACATTTGCTTTGGGGAGTGTGGGCAACTTCGCCTTTAGTGGTTCTACTACCGCAAGTCTGAGCGCAGCGGGGACTTGTGGTTTTATTACAGTAAGTCTGAAGACTTACCACGAGAGAGGCTGAGTTCCATTGTTCTCTGGTTCTTGACACAACCGAGCCTTTGGCGAGCTCAACGCAGTTAACCAAGCTTGCGAGCTCAGCCAACCAACGAAGGAGCTCGGCGAAGCCAACGTCAAGCCCTCTCATGCTACTAGCGCACTGGCTTACACCCTCGCAAAAGGCCAGCCTACGCGCTTTTTACTCAGTTACCTGAAAAACATCACCTTGCACCAGTAGCACTTCATTAATTCACTCATTCACACAATCTCTCATTCACTTCTTCACTCCTTCAATCCATCAGTCCCTACTCACTACTATCTACCAACCACTCACCCATTCACACAATCTCTCATTCACTTCTTCACTCCTTCAGTCTTTCAATCTCTCAATCCAAGAAACGGTTCACACAATCTCCCCTTCAGTCCATCAATCTATCCTTCCCTCCCTCCTCCCTATTTTAACGCAGCAATCAGATTATTTTGTATCTTGCAAACCCTACACAAACAAAATAGTATATAGGTAGCATATGGCAGATCAGACAAATTATAATGAAGATAGTATTAAATCTTTGGAGCCTCGTGAGCACATCCGCTTACGGCCTGGGATGTACATCGGTAAGCTAGGCGATGGCTCGGCACAAGACGACGGTATCTATGTATTGGTAAAGGAAATACTAGACAACTCTATCGACGAGTATATGATGGGCTACGGCAAGCAGATCAATATAGAAGTATCTGACTACCAAGTAGTAATACGAGACTATGGCAGGGGTATTCCCCTCGGCAAGGTGATCGACTGTGTTTCTAAAATCAATACAGGGGGGAAATACGATAGCTCCGTTTTCCAAAAATCTATTGGCTTAAATGGTGTAGGAACCAAAGCCGTTAATGCGCTTTCTAGCTACTTTAAGGTGCAAGCCATTAGAGAAGGGAAAACCAAAATCGCGGAGTTTGAGGCAGGAAAACTCACTAACGACCACAACATACAAAAAACCAAAGAAAAAAATGGAACGCTGGTCACCTTTCGTCCAGATGGGCAAATTTTTAAGAATTTCAACTTTATTCCTCAGTACTTAGAGGATTTGATCTGGAACTATGCCTTCCTCAATGCAGGGCTCAAGATTGTCTTTAATAAGCAAACTTACTACTCTAAAAATGGGCTGCTAGACTTGCTCAAACGAAAAACAAACGAAGACGAAATCCGTTACCCGATTATCCACCTTAAGGGGCAAGACATCGAGCTAGCGCTCACCCATGGCAATCAGTACGGAGAAGAGTATTATTCCTTTGTGAATGGGCAGTACACTACCCAAGGAGGTACGCACCTCTCCGCTTTGCGCGAAGCGATTGTAAAGACCGTCAGAGAGTTTTATAAAAAAGACTACGATGCCGCCGATATACGCGCCTCCATCATTGGGGCGATTAGCATTCGGGTGCAGGAGCCTGTGTTTGAGTCGCAAACCAAAACCAAGCTAGGCTCGCTTAACGTAGCTCCTGAAGGCACCACGATCCGTACCTTTGTCAACGAATTTGTAAAGACAGAACTAGACAACTACCTGCATAAAAATCCTGAAACAGCCGATGCACTGCTAAAGCGTATCTTACAATCAGAACGAGAGCGCAAAGAGATTGCGGGGATTAAGAAGCTGGCCAACGAAAGGGCTAAAAAAGCCAACTTACACAATAAGAAACTACGCGACTGCCGCTTGCACTTCCATAAAAGCAAGGCAGATGAGCGCTTCGAAACGACACTTTTCATCACGGAGGGCGACTCCGCCAGTGGCTCTATTACCAAAGCACGCAATCCTCAAACGCAGGCGGTTTTCTCATTGCGCGGGAAACCCCTTAACAGCTTCAACTTGACCAAGAAGATCGTTTACGAAAATGAGGAGTTTAATTTACTACACCATGCGCTCAATATTGAAGACGGGCTGGAGGGGCTGCGCTACAACCGAGTGGTAATCGCTACTGATGCCGATGTAGATGGCATGCACATCCGCTTGCTGATGCTTACTTTCTTCTTACAATTTTTTCCCGACTTGGTGCGCAATGGGCATTTGTACATTTTAGAGACGCCTTTATTCAGGGTAAGGAACAAGAAAGCCACCCTTTACTGCTACTCAGAAGAAGAGAAGCACAAGGCTATGAGCAAGCTAGGCAAACAGGCGGAGGTGACCCGTTTTAAAGGGCTGGGCGAGATCTCGCCCGATGAGTTTGCCGCCTTTATTGGGGAAGAGATGCGCCTAGAGCCCATCATTATCCGTGAGCATACCAATATTCACAAGGTACTAGAATACTACATGGGGAAAAACACCCCAAAGCGGCAGGCCTTTATCATTGATAACCTTCGCGTAGAGCAAGACAGCGCCGAAACAGCAGAGGAAGTGTTAGCGGATTAGGGAGAGGTTGGTTGTGGAGGTGATTTAGTATCTATTTAAGAATTACATTGAGCTCCATTGTATTTGGGTTCTTAACATAACTGAACTGGTCAGAGAATCGACTCTTGACACAACCGAGCTGGCGAGCTCAGCGAAGCTAACTAAGCTATCGAAAAGCACTTACACGTTCATTTTATGGCTTTGCTGAGCTACACTGCCTTTCAGTTCTTGATGCAACCGAGCTAGCGACAGATACTTGGATGTTCATTTTGTCTTGACACAAAACGAACCAAAAAGTCAAGCCCTCTCATGCTCCCACCCACTGGCCTGTGCACCCTCGCGAGAGGCCAAGCCTACGCGTTCTTTTGAGTATTGGATAAAGGTTGTACAAGAAAACCAACCAATTATGTATTAAATGCTTCGCTAATCACAAGTGTTCGTTATTCATTTTATCGCTGTGCTGATCTCGTCAGAGAATCGGCTCTTGATGCAACCGAGCTTGCGAGCTCAGCGCAACTAACCGAACCAAGCTTTGTCAGATGTTTTAGCTTTATTTCACTCTTGAAATGAAATAAGTGGGTTATTGATATGTACTTGGATGTTCATTTTTTTAGCTGCGCTGAGCTACACTGCGTTTCAGTTCTTGATAAAAAAACGAACCAAAAAGCCGACCAACGGGAGCTCAGCGAAGCTAAATTAAGCCCTCTCATGCTGCTAGCCCACTGGCCTGCGCACCCTCGCGAGAGGCCAAGCCTACACACTTTTTACCCAGTTACCTGAAAAACATCACCTTGCACCAGTAGTAATTTATTGATTTATCCATTCACTCACTCATTTCTTCACCCCCTCAGTCTCTACTCACTACTAAATACTCATTACTATATACTAACAACTCACTCACC
>CALEMF010000076.1 GCA_937911505.1 uncultured Cytophagales bacterium | reverse complement strand
TCGCTTTTCGATTCGGTAGCACCTTTTTATTACTAGCAACTTGAGTTAATTAGTTAATTTTTTGAAAAGTTATGTAGTATACTGTATAATTATTTATACTTATTATGGTTACTCTCTTTATTCAGGAGACTCACCAGCTTGCTCGTTGCCTTCAAAGAGTATCTTCAGAACGTCCAGATGTCTTCCTTGTTCTTGGCTAGCTTTTATCTCTTGCTGCAGTGTATTTGTTACATTCACCTCATACGTTGCGAAGGCACTACCAAACGCATCTACTCTCAGTTTTAATCCTGTCCCTACCTTACCACCACCAGCAAAAGAGAGTCCTGCTGAAGCGTGCATTCTGGCTTCTTTAATAACGGTGTCATCAAACAAAAACAAGATAATATCCTTCAAATAGCTAGGGAATTGCCCTGTCTCAGTAAAAGTAATAATGTCTTGGAAAATCTGTCTGAGAGGTTGTTCTCGATTTTTTATTTTTTTGAGCGCCTCTACTACCAGTTCTCCGAAGGGGATAATTTGCATAGTAGAGATGGAAAATTCAGTAGTGAGGAAAAAGTTGAAATCAAGTACATTTTGAAGGCTAGACTTCCTTTTTAATAAATTCTTTACCGTTCTAAATGCTTTTTTTCGTCTGCCATACAATTTACCTCCCCCTTTAGTCCACCACTGAAAAGGGATTGCTGTTCTTTTCGTAATATTGAGTTCCTTTAGCGTGTGAACAAGATCTTCCCAAGTAAAATCCTTCTCTTTAGTAACCACCTTTTTCAGGTAGTTTAGTAGATCAGATTTATTAGTAAAAAATTCCATCTCACTACCTGCACCTTCATAGTAGTCTAGCTCACCAGAAGTGAGGTAGAAGCCCGCTCCCATAAAAGTAGGTTGTTTGTCTTGCCGTTGTAAATCATAACGATATTTGGCTTTAAGTCCTCCACCAAACTGTTGTAATAAACTAAAGAAAAAATCTAGGCTTCCTTTTGCTTCTACTAATCCCACTACATCAAGGTAGCGGGCATTCATCGCTTGGGTTTCTTCCCCATTACTATCGAGATAGTGGGTTTCCATCCCAGCTAGTACACTTCCTTGCATACCCATGGAAATACCAAAAGTAGTAAACATCGCTACAATGCGTTGTGGATCAAATGTTTGGTAGGCGACAGTGCCTTGTCGATCGTCAGCATGCTCATTCGCTTTGTAGGCTCCTTTGTAGTCTTTCTTCCCTAATCTACTACCAATACCGGCTTTACCGAATCCTTGCACATACCCGCCAAGTGTTCCTTTGGTTTCTACAAGGTAGTTCATAGGATTAATATTTTGACCAAAGAGCGCATCTAATATTGTAATGATAGCATAGCCTTTAATACTGTCTACGTCTGAATAAGAGGCTGCCGCCAACACACTGAGCAATGCCCAATCATTTTTGAAAGGAAACTCAAAATTTTGATAGCCCGTCATCTGTAGTTTAGCAGATGCCTGTGCGCCTACTTCTCCACCAAGTCCTACCTTCATACCATCTTTGCGTTGTTGCTGCTTTTTCTTCTGCATTTCCCTCTTTTTCTCCCTCACGCTCATCTTCACCTGTACTTTACTCTTCTTTTTCTTCTTTTTGTCCTTTTTACCTGTAAAAAAGCCAGCACCTACGCCTACATCGATACCACCTGCTACCATGGCTCTTCTTTGAATAAAAATAACATCTTTACTTTTCCTGTATACATAAAGGCCTTCTTCCATATCTCCACCCAGAAAGCCAACTGTCAATCCGATAGCTTTATCAATACGAAAACCTACCCCTATAGGAATGATCTTGTCTAGGGTCTGCAAAAAGCTTTGGTAAGTATCTTTGACTACGTTTGTTGTATCGATGCGTTTTGAGCCTGATTTGATTTTACGTTCAGTATACAGGCGCATTACGTAAGTCTCGCTAGGTATCCAAATCCAGTGATTTTTCATTACACCTAAGCGCTTATACTCATTTCTTGTGTCAAATAAGCCTTGATCGGCTTCAATGCTGACTACTTCATTAGTTTGTTGATTAAGGTAATGAATGGCATAGGCATACAGCCTTCGGTTGTGAAGTCTATCGTAGTCGGTACTTCCTGAGGTGCCTTTCGGGGCATTCTTGTAGTAACGGTCTATGATGGGTTCCAAGCTACTTTCGGTAACATAATGAAGCCGCGCTCCCTTATCTTCGATGTTGTTAAGCATTTTAAGATATGAACCATCTACGTAACCTACCTTGCCCGTTCGATCTATCGCCTCATACCAACCAGGCGCTACGCGCCGTCTTATGTACAATTTTTCGTTGAGCACTAAGCTACGACCACCACTTTTATGATCTGCTTGGCTGTGAAAACGCGCTTTACTATTTCCTTTTCTAAGCGACTGTCCATAAACCAATGCAAAACTACCAATAATTTTCTGAGAAGAAGTCTCATCACTACTATTAACACTATCGAGTACTTGAAGGGTCTCAGCGCTTACAACACCTTCTGCCTCTCTTTGAATGCCCAATTCTGCTTGGAAAATTGAAAAAGCAGATACAGTAGCTTGGTCAAAGACCCCATTGACAGGAATGGGTTCGAAACGACTACTTGGGTTATTTCTGTAAAAATCATTGAGGGCTTGTTGTAAAATTTCTATATGTACCCCTCTCTCAAGAAGTTGAATGGGTGTTCCTTTTTTGTAAATATCCCAGAGTGGAACGGCTGCTTTTTGGCTAAGGAAGCTAGATTTAAAAGGGCTAACTTCGGACGCTTCGGACTTATAAGCGTCAAGAGCACCTGCTAGCGGAGCAAAGAAAAGGTGTTTGGTTAAATAAACCATAGCAGGAATCTTAAACAAGGGATCTTCCGCTTTTAGATTACCCTTTGCAAGATAGGTAAGTGCGCCTAAAAGGCGAGGTGTACTATCAGCATCATCCTGCTCAACCAGGTGAGCACTCACATCTTTTTGAAGTAGACTTGTATAATGGGTAAGGTAGTAAGATTCTATTTCGGCAAAATAGCCAGTGATCCCTTGACTTAACAGATGAGATTCGACACGAAAAACAAACTGTGCCTGCATTCTGATACTATCATCGGGCTTGCGAATGTGCCAAATACCACTACCTTTCTTTATTTCTTTTTCACCAGAGCGCTTGCCTGAAGCACTAGAGGTCGTTTCATCGCCCTTCTTATCCTTTAATAATGCTGCTATGGCAGCGTCTGCTTCGTCTTGCCTTTTCTGTGTAGCTTTGGCATCATTGGGCATCATAAGAGGTGTATTCCCTTGTTTCTTTGTAAAGAAGCTATTGCTCTTATGGGTATCTTTACTGTATTTTCTTACGTTGCGCATTGATAAAATAGATTAGATCAGCGAAAGAATAATTATGATTAATCATACCTACCTATTCTACTTTTCTCGTGAGAAGTAGAGGTAGCTTCAGCTAATAACAACGTTGTAAAGGAGCAGCTTCCAACTATTAATTGGACATGTTACGCTATTAGTATATTACATATAGGGTAAGACAATCTCCTATGAATAATAATAGCGGAGCAATGATTAGCTCGCTCGCAATATGATTATGACTTTCTATGTTTTACTAGAACTTAAAGAGTGCGTATGAAAAGTAAAAAGCTTCACCTACCTTCTTTAAGCAGTATGTATATTTTATGTAAAAATAAGAAATTTAATTGTTTAATACAGCATTCGATATACTAAACTTCTATAAGTTTTTAAGGATATGGCCAAGGTGTAAGATCATTTCATTCTCTGCCTTTTTCGACATATCGGTTTACAGAAAAAGCTTCTTTTTTTAAGCTATTAAGTACTATTCTTCGAAGAATTTTTAGTGATGGTTTAGGCTCAATTTTGAACAGATTGACACTTTTATGAGAGGCCATAAAAAACTCAGAGGCCCACCTATAAGCCTCTGAGAAAAGTTAGAAGGAGCTAACTTTATATTAAAACACCTAGACCCAAATGTACGCAACTAACCATAATAAACCAATAGTTTTGATATTTTTTGGTGAATGGCTATAAAGCCTAGTAAAAAGGCTGTAAATGAAGCCTGACGTTCTGTTGTTGTGTACTGGGTTGTTGGGTGTCCCACTTGAGAATCCCTTGGTCAGTAGCAAGAAGTAAGGTTCGATCGGCAAGGTCAACCGTCATATCTTGAATGACGGCAGGAACAATCCAGTGCTTCTCAATTCTCCCTTGTAGCATCCCCATCGTATTGACAATACTAATCAGTTGTTGCCCAGCACCTACCAGCGTACGGTGCGCATCTACATATAGTCCACTTCGCCATTCATTGTATATGCTAGGTTGGTGTAGAATCATAGGAAGTGCTACCTCCCAAATACGTTTGAGTTGCGCCTCACGATACTGGTAATATTGTATGCGCTGTATCCCATACATATCCATCCAAACGTGTACAAAGCTTTGGGTTTGTGGAATAAACTTTACTATATCTCTATGATGGCGTACATCGCCATCAAAACTATTCAGGTAAGTTAGTTTTTGTGCGGTAGGGTCTAGTCGGCGCAGTTCAAAGGTATTGAACTGGTCGCTGTTGGTGTGTACTAATAAGCCATCAGCAAAGCTAGCAGACAAGTAGGTACTGTAGCCTGTATGGGTTATTTCTTCTTAGTCTAAAGCGGCTGCGTTCTCCGCAGTTTCCAAGTCGATAAAGTAAAGCGGATTCCACCCACCACCCGCTAAGAGGCGCGTAGTATTGGGAATAAAAAGGGCATCTTCTAGCTGTTTATATTGAGGAGTAGGAATGGCTACCTGCTGCACACTTTGTAGATTATCCCATCTTACAACTTCTACACAACAAGATTGCTGATTGAGCAAGAGAAAATACTCCTCATTCATAGGGCGTATATCAAAGAAGTGATTGTAAGAAACCTCCTCGACCACACGTGGTTCTTTTTCTACTCGCCATCGCAGCAAACGACGCGTACTTGAGAGGGCAAGTACCTCTTGCCTATGAGGTGCATACAGAAGGCGATGACAGTGTAAGTCTTCTTTAGACATCCTTGTAAGGTTAATGAATCTTTAATTTATAGAACATCCACTCGAAGGACAAGGAAAGCACCTATGAAATCCAGATAAATGTTTAAATTGCTTGTAAATTTGTAGACATAAAAGTAAAGTATGATTCCCACAAAAGGAAGCTATAGTTTTCAGCAGCGAAAGCGAGCAGCACAATTTTTTATGATATTTATCGGGTTGTTTCTGCTCTATTATCTCAGAAACTACTTCAATGCTTTTTTTGGAGCCATCGTGATCTACACTTTGCTGCGTTCTCTTCATCATCGTTTGGTCACCAAAAAAGGGTGGGCAAGTGGCTGGAGCAGTGTACTGATGCTACTTATTTCTTTCCTAATGTTCGTACTTCCCATCAGCTTGTTAGTATACCAAGTATCCCAAAGGATTATGGAACTCAGTAGAGACAAAGACCTATTCGATCAAGCCTCTACACTGGTGAGTAACTCGCCCATACAAGAATACATAGAGCCAGACATACTACAAAGAGAGTTAGAAAAGCTGACCAACCGCGTAGTAAGTGTGTTTTCAAAGGTGCTCAATAATCTGATTAGCATTACAGCACAACTGGCGTTGATGTATTTCTTACTCTACTTTATGTTTGCTCATTACCGAAAAATGGAGGCGTATTTAATGCGCTATGCGCCTTTTTCTAGAAGAGATACCATCGAGTTTGCGCGTTACTTAAAGACGTCGACTTATAGCAATGTCATTGGGCAAGGCATCATTTCGTTCGTACAAGGCTCTTTAGTAGGCGTAGGTTTCTTGATTTTTGGGATCGCTGACCCCTTTATGTATGGGCTCATTGCTATTTTTGCTTCCTTTATTCCTATTGTAGGCTCTGCTTTGGTATTTGTACCGGGAGGATTATATCTCTTTGCTACAGGGCAACTAGGAAACGGCGTGGGTATTTTATTGTGGGGCTTTGGCTTGGTTGCCAACATCGATAACCTCCTGCGGTTGTTTATTAACAAATATATGGGTAATATCCATCCTATTGTTACTTTCTTAGGAATCATCGTAGGGCTATCCGCTTTTGGTATTGTTGGATTGGTAATAGGCCCTTTACTCATTTCTTACTTTATGTTGCTTGTACGAATTTATACAAGCCGTTATTTGTTTCGCAGTTATCAACGTAAAAAATAAGCTTTTATATGCAGTTTCAGGGAACCGACCGTTATGTAGCAACCAACGATTTACAAATTGCCGTCAATGCGGCTATCACTCTCCAAAAACCTTTACTCATTAAAGGAGAACCTGGAACAGGTAAAACTTTGCTGGCTTTTGAGGTAGCCAAAGCACTAGCCAAGCCCCTGTTTACATGGCACATAAAATCTACTACTACCGCCCAGCAGGGCTTGTACGAATACGATGCCGTCTCTCGCTTACGTGATTCTCAATTAGGAGAGGCACGTGTACAAGACATTGCCAACTATATTATCAAAGGAAAAGTGTGGCAGGCCTTCGAGACAGATGAGACGGCGGTATTGCTGATTGATGAAATAGACAAAGCCGATATTGAGTTTCCAAATGATTTACTTCTAGAACTGGATAAAATGGCGTTTGACTGCTACGAGACCCAACAACGTATACAGGCCAAGCATCGTCCTATTATCATCATTACTTCCAATAACGAAAAAGAACTACCCGATGCCTTTCTGAGAAGGTGTTTTTTCCATTACATTGCCTTTCCCGATCCTGCTACCATGCACCGCATTATACAAGTACACTACCCAGATTTAGAAGACAAGCTAATCGATAATGCTATGAAAGTTTTCTATAACCTACGTACACTGAAAGGAATGAAGAAAAAGCCCTCTACCAGTGAGCTGCTCGATTGGATCAAGCTTTTAAACCTAGGGAAAGTAAAGGCAAAAGATTTATCAAAGGTAGATTTTGCTGAGGCGATGCCACCTTACACGGGTGCTTTAGTAAAAAATGAGCAAGATTTCAACTTGTTTGATAAAATGAGAAAGGGGTATTGATATGTTTTTAGACTTTTTTTATACACTCAAAAGATATGGGCTGCCCGTAACGATCGGCGAGCATCTTCTCTTACTAGAGGCGCTTGACAAAGAGGTAGTAGCCTACAAAACAGATGACTTTTATGCACTGGCGAAAACTATCTACGTAAAACACGAGCAGTACCTCGATGTATTCGACACGCTGTTTGGCGCTTACTTTGGTAATCTAGAGGATATTCCTGCTGAGCTACTAGCAGCTATTCCTGAAGAGTGGCTAAAGAAAGGGATAGAAGAACGTCATTTTTCAGAAGAAGAAAAGGCGATGATAGAAGCCTTGGGTGGTTTGGATGCCCTTTTAGAACGTTTGAAAGAACTGCTAAAAGAACAAGGCGAACGCCATGAAGGAGGCAATAAATTTATAGGAACGCAGGGTACTTCTCCCTTTGGAGCGTATGGGTATCACCCAGAAGGCTTTAGAATAGGGCAGAAGGAGAGTCGGCATAAAAAAGCCATTAAGGTATGGGACAAACGCTTGTTCAAAAATCTAAAAGGGGATGTGGAGCTTAATACGCGAAATATGAAGCTGGCCCTCAAGAGATTGCGCGTGCTTACCAGAGAAGGTACACCCGACGAGTTAGATGTGACCCAAACAATTCAACAAACCTGTAAAAATGCAGGATTCCTAGACCTAAAGCTAGTACCTTCTAAAAAAAATAGGGTGAAAGTTTTGATGCTCTTTGACGTAGGCGGCTCTATGGACGAATATGTACAAGTTTGTGAAGAGCTTTTCTCGGCGGCCAAGTACGAATTTAAGCATTTAGAGTATTTCTACTTCCATAATTGCCTTTATGAATCTGTTTGGCAAGATAACCGTCGTCGTTATGAAGCACGCTTGCCTACTCCAACGCTTTTTCAGAAATATAACAGCGATTATAAAATTATTTTTGTAGGAGATGCCGCCATGTCTCCCTATGAAGTCACCCACGCCCATGGTAGTGTAGAACATTACAACCAAGAAGCGGGCATAGTATGGCTCCATCGTCTCAAAGAGCATTTCCCTTACTTAGTGTGGCTTAACCCTTCCCCAGAACACCACTGGGAGTTTACTTACTCTACCAAAATATTGCGTGATTTCACTGGAAAACGTATGTTCCCACTTACGCTCAATGGGCTTACCTTGGCTATGAAAGCGTTACAGGATCCTCAACGGACTTATCCTTAATCAAACGGTAGGTTTAATATAAAGTTGTAGGAAAATTTGTGCATCCTCTTCAGTATGCCTAAATTTTGACCATTGAACCACTACAAACTACTGCTTACTTTATGAATAAAGAAATGATCTTGTATGGGCTAGTTATGTGCCTATGTTCACTGCATACACTAGTCGCTCAAGAAAGATTGATCATTGATGACCAAACGGAGACCATCGACATTGGGAAATACTTCCAGATTTATAAGGATACTTCCAACAAATTGTCGCTTGATGAGGTCATTTTGCCAGAAAACCAGAATTTATTTGTGTCTGCTAACACAAATAGCCCTTCCTTTGGCTTTTCCAAACACAATTTTTGGGTTAAACTAGCAATTACAAACGAAGGGAAAGAAACAAAAGAACGCTTTGTTGCCTTTAGCTACCCTTTACTAGATGTAGTGGAATGCTATCATTTTGACGAGGTAGAAGGTTGGCAACAATACCGAATTGGAGATAAGATTCCCTTTAGCGAACGCCTCATCGCCTACCACGAGATTATTGTTCCTATACAACCAGAAGCGGGTAAAACAGCGACTTACTATTTCAAAATATCAACTGATAGTTCTGTGCAACTACCTGCAACTCTACAAACTAGCGCAGGCATGCAAACCTATATTGCCACCAAAGAGGTACTATTTGGTATTTTTTATGGAGTGGTGTTGGTAATGCTAGTCTATAACTTGGTACTCTACTTTGCTATTCGGTATATTAGCTATTTATACTATTGCTGCTATGCCCTTACCTATTGTATCTCTCAAGGAGCACTAGCAGGACACCCGCTTCATTTTCTCTGGGGCGATGCCGTTTGGTGGGCCAATATTGTGATTCCTTTTACGCTTTGCCTCGCTATCATGAGTGCTACCCTTTTTACTACGCGCTTTCTTGATACTAAAAAATACACCCCTCGTTTTCACCAATTCTTTACCATATTAATAGTCTAGTTTATCATCGGTGCGCTGGTGGGGCTGGTGGCACCTTACAATATAGGGATCAAAATAGGTGCTATTTCGGTGATTGTCGGCTCTCTCTTCATTTTTGCTGCAGGCGTTACTATTTGGATAATGGGCAATAAAACGGCTAGGTTCTATGTGATTGCTTGGGGAATTTACCTAGCTGCCCTGGTAATCGTGCCCTCCATCGCACTGGGTATTATTCCCAACAGCGCTTTCTTTAGATACAGCACAGAGATAAGCGCCACGATACAGATGGTAATGCTTTCTTTTGCTCTAACCCAACAAATCAATACCATTCGAAAAGATAGACAAAAAGCCAAAAGCTTAGCGCTTAAGGCGGCACAAGAAAACGAGCGCATCATTAAAGAACAGAATGAAATGCTCGAAAAAAAGGTACGCGCGCGTACCCAAGCTTTACAGCAGAAGCAGGAAGAGGTAACGGTTCAAAATGAAGAACTACACCAACAACAGGAAGAGATTATCGCACAGCGAGATTTTATTGAACAGAAAAATAAAGAGCTGGTAATGCTCAACGACCACTTGAATACGAGTATTCAATATGCCAGTCAAATACAAAAAGCTATTCTCACCTCCGAAGAGGAAATTACCAGTTACTTAAAAGATTGTTTTGTATTGTACGAACCAAGAGATGTGGTTTCAGGAGACTTTTATTGGTTCAGTGCGGTAAATAATAGTGTTTTTCTAGCGGCGGTAGACTGTACAGGGCATGGGGTACCAGGTGCTTTTATGAGTATGATTGGGAATACACTTCTCAACGAAATTGTCAATGAAAAGAAAATATACGATCCAGCAGATATTTTAAGCACCCTTCACGAAGGGATTAAAAAAGGGTTGAAGCAAGGAGAGACAGGCAATACAGATGGCATGGATGTCTGCTTATGTAAAATTGAGTTTGATGAACGGCAACTACAGTACATACTTACATTTGCCGGAGCAAAGCGACCGCTCTACATCATCAGTAATCAGCAAATGACAGCACTAAAAGGAAATCGAAGAAGCATAGGAGGAATAGAGCAAATTAACAAGCATCCTTTTGAGAACCAGCAGGTGACACTTACAGCAGGTGACTGCGTTTACCTATCAAGTGATGGGTTGACGGACTCTCCTAATCCTCAACGCCAAAAACTAGGTGTGAAACGTTTTATAGAGTTTCTACAAACCCATCATCACCTACCAATGTTACAACAGAAGCGTTTACTTCAAGAAGAGATAGCGGCACACCGTCGCAACGCCATCAAAAGAGATGACATATTGGTACTTGGGGTAAGGCTTTAGCTAAAAATGGATAACTTTAGAAAGAAAAATATATGAACAGAACTTTTCATCAGAAAAATGCCATCGTTTGTGGGAGTACACAGGGTATTGGTAAAGCCTGCGCCCTCTTATTAGCTTCTCTAGGAGCTAATGTAACGCTTATTGCGCGCAACGCACAAGCCTTAGAAGATACTATTACCCAACTCAACAGTAGCGAGGGGCAACGCCACCAGCGTATTGTAGCAGATTTTGCACAACCAGATCAGCTCAAAGAGCAGCTATTACTCAATTTACGTCAGCCAGTACATATTTTAGTAAATAATACAGGAGGTCCCTCTTCAGGAAAGGCCGTTGAGGCAAATACGCAATCATTTATTCAGGCTTTTCAGCAGCACCTTATTTGTAATCAGATGCTGGTGCAGACTGTCGTAGAAGGAATGAAAAAGGAAGGCTACGGCAGAATCATCAACATCATTTCCACCTCCGTAAAACAACCCATTGCTAACTTAGGTGTATCGAATACTATTCGAGGAGCCGTAGCCAACTGGGCCAAAACCTTATCAATGGAGCTGGCGCCTTTCGGTATTACCGTCAATAACGTGTTGCCTGGTGCCACCAAAACAGCACGGTTAGAAAGTCTCATACAGCAAAAGGCCGCTCAGTCTGGAAAATCTACCTTACAGATCATAGAAGAAATGCAGCGGGAAATTCCTGCGGCTAGGTTTGCCGAAGCAGAAGAAGTGGCTGAAGCGGTGGCCTTTCTTGCCTCAGATGCAGCCAGTTATATCAATGGTGTCAACTTGCCAGTAGATGGCGGGAGAACAGGGAGTCTATAGCAACTAGACTACCCTTCAGGTTTGAAAGGGGAGCGTTCTTGATGAATACGAATCGCCCTACGCGAAGCAAATATACTGACTATAATAAGCAAAATGGATAGAAAAATAAGGAAGTCGTACGCCTTTTCGAAAAGAAAATAGTCATAGCTTCCGTGTGCTACCACTGCTACGCCCAAGCCAGCCAGCAGATAAGGGAGCTTGTTAGTGGGATGAAACTTAGCAATCCCTATAAAATACCCCATAAAAATACCCCAAGTAGCGTGCCCCGGAACCGTCATAAACATACGTAGAATAGCCACGCCTATCCCGCCTTCGTACACATAAAATAGGTTTTCTATGGTAGCAAAACCTAAACTGATAAAAGCAGCGTAAATAATACCGTCGTAGGGCTCATTAAAATACTTCCTTGGGAAGATCAAAAAGTACAAGAAAATAAATTTGAAGAATTCTTCCGTAAGCGCCGCTACAACAAAGGCGTGGTACAGTGGTGTATCTGCTATCGTCATCAGCCACTTTTCTACCCACAAAGCTGGTAAAATTGTAAGGCAGCCCCACCCAAAGGCACCCCATAAATGCCTGTGTTCTTCTTTTTCGTGTTTGTCCTGATGATACAAAAAGATAGCGATCAAGCAAGAAGGTAATACAGCCAATACAAAAAGTAAAATGAGGTACATACGCGTGCAGTTGAAAGCTTTGTAAAGATAATATAAGTTAAAAAAGCGAGCTTATAAAACGAACAGAATAACGTTTGTACAATAAAAAATGCACCGTAGCAGTAACCCTAGCAAATGGCTAATTAAATAAGGAACCTATAGTGGAAGACAGCAGATAATGTAGTATGTTTGTACGCATACTTGATGCTTTGGGAGTTTAACTATGAAGCCTTTTAACCTTTTTCTATTTTAGCTTCGCTGAGCTCGCCAGAGGCTCGGTTAACTACGCTGCGCTACACTTCGTTTCCGTGCTTAAAAAAATGACCAAGATTCGCCCATATTTCGTTACTTTTCTGAGTCATAGCAGCGCCATGACTCAGAAAAGTGCCTTGCTTGGCCAAATTTTCTTTCATTTTCGGTTAAAAACAAAAAGACTCAATGACTTCTATGTCTACCTCTACACAGCAACCCTCTCGTATTTATACTTTTCAGTTTGGGTTATTGTGTCTAAGCTCTCTTCTATTTTTTTTCAGCTTTAGTATGATTATCCCCGAGTTACCCGACTACTTATCAGGTTTGGGTGGGGAAGCCTATAAAGGGCTTATCATTTCACTATTTACAGCTACGGCCGCTTTATCGCGTCCTTTTAGTGGGAAGCTCACCGATCTTATCGGTCGAAAACCGGTGATGTATTTTGGGGCTGTTGTTTGTATAGTATGTAGCCTGTTATATCCGTTGCTCAGTACAATTGTAGGCTTTTTATTCTTGAGGCTCATACATGGTTTTTCCACTGGTTTTACGCCCACTGCAGTAGCAGCACTGGTAGCCGACATTGTACCAGCACACAAACGAGGGGAGGCCATGGGTATTTGGGGACTTTCCAGCAACATAGGTACGGCTATGGGGCCTGCGCTAGGCAGTACGCTGGTACAGTGGTTTTCTATTGAATGGATGTTCTATGCTTCCGCCTTGGCAGCAGTCTTGTCGATTAGCATCCTGCTTAATATTAAAGAGACCTTGCTTGAAAAATACAGTTTTCGCTTGCAAATGCTTCGTATTCATCGAGATGAAGTAATTGAGAAGCGGGTTTTCCCAGCAGCACTGATGATGATGACAGGTGTATTTGGCTTCGGGGTAGTCCTCACCCTCATTCCTGACTACAGCAAAGCACTTGGCATCGCTAACAAAGGACTTTTCTTTACCTTCCTTACTGTAAGCTCTTTTTTAGTACGTTTTATAGCAGGTAAAGTATCCGATAAATATGGGCGGCTGAAAGTGCTCTACGCCTCGAGTATTGTTTTAATTGTCGCCTATTCTTACCTAGCTATGGCGCAATCTGCTGGACAACTTTTTACAGGGGCTTGCCTGCTAGGTGTAGCGATTGGGATGCACTCACCAACCGTCATCGCTTGGACCATCGACCTGAGCCTAGAAGAACGCCGAGGCAGAGGTATGGGGACTACCTATATTGCCATGGAAATAGGCATAGGTACAGGAGCTTTAGTAGCTGGCTGGCTATATGGAAACCAAATAAGCCATCTACCTTATCCTTTTTGGGTAAGCGCTGGCGTAGTATTAGTAGGGTTTTTATCTTTGCTACTGTTCTACAACAAGCGATTTACGCGGACATCTGCCACACAAAAGGAAAAAGATTAACGGATGAATAGATACACCCCACTTGTTTGGTTTCGTCTACTTCGGACAGAGATGAAGGCAACGATTCGTCTGTCTATTCCTATTGTCATAGGGCAATTGGGTATTATCCTAATGGGCGTCATAGATACTCTAATGCTCGGCAGGGTAAGTACAACGGCTATCGCTGCCTCAGGAGCAAGTAATAATGTGTTTTTCTTAGTGACTATTTTGGGCATAGGTGCCTTGGCGGTGGTCTCTCCACTAGTGGCTTCTGCCGACGAACGAAAAGACAAAGCAACTTGTCATCTATTACTACGAAGTAGCCTTTGGATGAGTATAGGTTTAGGGGTGGTACTTATGCTGATACAAGTAGTACTTACTTATTACTTTGAGATTTTTCGTCAAGAAGCGGTAGTGACCACTGCGGCTAAGACTTACCTTTTCTGGATCAACTTTTCCATTATTCCAATGATGGTCTTTTTAGGTTGTAAACAGTTTACTGATGGAGTTTCTGCTACCAAAGTTGGTATGATCGTCACTTGGGTGGGGTTTGCAGTCAATGTAGTGGCCAATGGACTGCTTATTTTTGGTCATGTAAAAGGTGCGCCTAATGGTTTGGAAGGAGCAGGGTTAGGTACTTTGATTGCGCGGGTAGTTATGATGTTATTGCTCCTATTGTACCTCATCAGACACAGCACTTTTAAGGTGTACCTGCAAGCGATCTATACACGAGCCACCCTGTTACCACGCATTAAGCAGCTCCTCAAAATGGGCACTTCTACGGCTTTTGCTTACTTTTTTGAGTCAGCCGCCTTTGCTACAGCAGGTCTGCTAATTGGTGGTTTTTTTGGAAAAGAACCCCAAGCTGCTCATCAAATCGCTATTTCTGTAGCTTCTATTACTTATATGGTCATCTCTGGCTTAGGAGTAGCCGGCGCTATTCGCGTAGGGCAAGGTTTTGGGACAATGAATTATGCCAAATTGCTTAAAGCAGGCACAACGGCGCTAGCGATAGGAGGCGTGCTCATGCTTGTATTTTGTCTTTTGCTTATCTCTTTTCCCTCCTTTTTGGTTACCCTGTTTTTAGACTTCTCCCAACCCAATAAAACAGAAGTAATCACCATTGCTACCACACTTATGATACTAGCAGGATTCTTCCAACTGTCTGATGGTATCCAGGCCGTAGCGCTAGGTATTCTGAGAGGTATAGGTGATGTACGCATCCCTATGATCATCACTTTTACTGCTTACTGGATACTGGGCATACCCATGGGCTTGTTACTAGGGGTAGTCTTTGAATGGGGTGTGGTGGGCATCTGGTGGGGGCTAACGGCAGGTCTTACTTTTTCGGCGCTGTTCTTAACGCTCCGTTTCTACAAAATGGTAGCAAAAATGAGGCGCGAGGCAACACTTGCCTTGAAATAGTAGGATTTTTGCTATATGATAAGTTGTCAATGAAAATAATTATGCGTTACCATTTTTTACTATTCGTATTTATAGTCAGTGGACTGATGGCTTTTACTACAGATCAAGCGAAATACAGTCCTATTAAAGGAGAACAAGTAACTTATACGATCCAGCTTGGCGACGGTATTGTGGGAGAGGCTACTTTGGCCGTGAGCCAACAATTACATAACTTTAATAACCATACCTGCTTCAAGGCCGAAGTAGAAGGGAAGTCAGTAGGCGTGGTTGGGATGGTCAGTAAGATACACAACAAGTTCAACTCTTACATTGATGTACAGTCGCTACAGCCGCAGCGTTTTATTATGCACGTGAGTGAAGGGAATTATCAGCGCCACGAAGAAACAAAGTTTAGGGCTACACAAGCTGTCAAGGTTAACTTGGATGATCCAGCACAGACTGCTACCTACCAAGTACCTTATAATGTACAAGATTTGGTAAGCGCTTATTATTATGTGAGAAGCCTACCCTTTGCCACTTATCAGGTAGGGAGCTTACATACTTTTCCTGTATTTTTTGACGGACAACTCATTAACGCCCAATTCAAATACTTGGGAAAAACTACTACCAATACCCGATTTGGGAAAAAATCGGCTTACTTACTACAACCATTACTACCACCCAACCCGCGTATAAAGAATAACTCTGTACGCCTCTGGATCGCTGACGATGCGACACATCTCCCCCTAAAAGTATACGCCAAACTAGACAATACCTACGCGCGTATAGATTTAAAAAGGTATAAGAAAGGACAGTAGGGATAAGCGCTATTCGATAGTATTCACCTTACGAAGTAACCGCTTCTTTGAGCGTCGTATTGACCTTAACACCCGCATGTAAAGTTTTATGTACAGGGCATTTATCAGCAATTTCTAAAAGTTTTGTTCGCTGCTCTTCGGTAAGGTCTCCCTCCAGTTCAATGGTTCGCTCTATGACATCTATCTTACTTTTATTTTCTTCAGTGTGCTCGCCATCTTCCCGGTGTTGCTTACTATGCGAAAGGTGTACGCGTATTTCCTTCAAATCCCATTGCTTTCGGTCTGCATACATCCGTAAGGTCATACTGGTACAAGTACCCAAAGCAACGATTAAAAAGCCATAAGGGGAAGGGCCGAAGTCTTTTCCACCCACTTCTTCTGGCTCATCAGCAGTAATACGGTGTTTCCCTATGCGCACCTCTGTGGTGAAACCATCTTCTGTAGTACGTACAACAGCCTGCTGATTGGTACGCAGTGGATCTTCTTCAGGTAAAGATAAGTAGCGAACGGCCCAACTAGCGATGCTACTACCCACATAATAAGAGTCTTGCTTAAGAGAAAGTAAATGATTGGCGCAATCTAGAGAGATAAAACTCCTAGGATGTTCGGCAGCTTTGTAAATACTTGAAGCATTCTCAATGCCTACAATTTCATCTTGGGGTGAGTGAAGTACTAATAGCGCTGCATCGAGGTTATTGATAATCGCGCGATTACTGATCTTTTTAACATCTTCTAAAAACTGCTTTTTGATATGAAAGCCTCTTCCCCCTATGTTTACTTTGGCAATGCCTTCTTGGTCTATTTTTTCTACTTTATCTTCAAACAAGTGTAATACATGCGAGGGTTGAAAGGGGGCAGCAATAGTCGCTACGGCTTTGATAGAAGGGATTGAGGCACGTGCCACTAATACAGCAGCGCCTCCAAGAGAATGTCCTACTAGTAAGCTGGGTGCTTGATAATTTTCTTCTAGAAACTTTGCCGCCGCAACCAAGTCTTCTACATTAGACGAGAAATTCGTATCGGCAAAGTCTCCTTCGCTTTCTCCTAAGCCTGTAAAGTCAAAGCTCATCACCGCGAAGCCTTCTGCTGTTAAGGCGCGACAAATATTGTAAATGGCTGTTAAGTTTTTATTGCAGGTAAAACAGTGAGCGAACAACGCAAAGTTATGTGGATGTTGATCGATGGGAACAGCCAAACGAGCGGAAAGTTTTTCACCCTGACTGCCACTGAAAGTAATAGAAGTGGTTTTCATTTGCTTTAGGAGTTTAAAAATTACGTAAAATCATAAAACGGATTCAAGGGGATGCAGGTTTCTTTCTGGTAGTTAAAATTACCTTTTAAAAAGAAGTGATGGTCTTTCTCAGGTAAGAATAAATAAGAACGATTGGATCAGTATAAACATTTCTTTTTTACGTAAAGCGAAAGCTCATTTATTTCAGTCAGGCATAGCTTTCTTTTCTACACTTTTTTACTCATTTTCGTAATAAGACTTTTTAATGCCCACTATATGCTTACCCATAAAAAAATTATTGTAGCCGTATCTGGTAGTATTGCTGCCTACAAAGCAGCCTTGTTGGTAAGATTGCTTGTAAAACAGGAGGCGGAAGTAAAGGTGGTAATGTCAGAAGCAGCCGCTACTTTTATCACACCGCTTACCTTGGCTACACTATCTAAAAATCCAGTGCTAATCGATTTCGTAAAAGACAAAACAGGTGAGTGGCACAACCACGTAGCGCTAGGACTCTGGGCAGATGCGATGGTCGTAGCGCCTGCCAGCGCCAAAACGCTTGCCCAATGTAGCTATGGGCTTTGTAATAACCTGCTTACAGCCGTCTACCTTTCTGCAAAATGCCCTGTTTTCTTTGCACCTGCCATGGACTTAGATATGTACCGACACCCTTCTACACAAGAGAACTTACAGCGCTTGCAAGATTTTGGTAATCATATTATTCCTTCTACGCACGGTGAACTGGCCAGTGGCTTGGTAGGAGAAGGACGTATGGCAGAACCAGAGGATATTGTAGTACAATTGAACGAATTTTTTAATGTACCGAAGCCGCTCCAAGGAAAAAAAGCGCTGGTGACGGCTGGCCCTACTTATGAGGTGCTTGATCCTGTACGCTTCATAGGAAATCATTCAACTGGTAAAATGGGATTTGCCATTGCACAGCGTTTAGTAGACAAGGGTGCCACAGTACACCTAGTGGTAGGGCCTACCCAAGTAGCGCCTCCAGAAAATACACATATTCAGGTGCATCGCGTAATGAGTGCGGCAGAAATGTACGAACAAAGTAAACACTTTTTTACTGATTGTGATATTGCTGTTCTGGCGGCGGCTGTGGCTGACTATAAACCTGAAGTGAAGTCGGATAAAAAAATTAAGAAAAAAACTGAAAAGTTTATTCTGGAAATGGTGAAAACCGTCGATATTGCCGCCAGCTTGGGCCAAATAAAACGTAACGATCAATTTATGGTTGGGTTTGCGCTAGAAACCCACGACATACTGGAAAATGCTCGTAAAAAACTAGCTGCCAAAAACTTTGACTTCATCATATTGAATTCTCTACAAGATGAAGGGGCAGGCTTTGGACATGAGACCAATAAAGTTACCATTTTAGACGGTACAGAAGACCCCAAGCACTACGACTTAAAGTCGAAGCAAGCGGTAGCAGAAGATATTGTAAATGAAATTATCAAAAGGATTAAATAAAATGACTACTACTGAGAAAAATGTATTAGGCGAGCCCTTACAAATGTGCTCTTGTGATCCTATGACTGGTTATATGCGTGATGGCTTTTGTAAGCGCCATCCTACCGATGGTGGGCTGCACTTGGCCTGTGCCGTGGTAACCGATGAGTTCCTACAATTTAGTAAAGGTAAAGGGAATGACTTAATTACACCGCTACCCCAATACGATTTTCCTGGCTTAAAAGCAGGTGATCATTGGTGTTTGTGTATTAAGCGCTGGCTAGAAGCAAAAGAGGCAGGGGTAGCACCTCTCTTGGTGTTGGCAGCTACACACGAAAAGGTGTTGGCTTATATCACCTTAGAAGCACTTACGCCATTTGCTTATGCTGAGTAGCGATCTCCTTCAACATACGGTTATTATATAAAAAGTATTTAGAAAATCATGAAAATATATGATATCCTCATAGTAGGTGCAGGCCCATGCGGGCTTGCCTGCGCGATCGAGGCGCAACAAAAGGGTTTGTCTTGCTTGGTAGTAGAGAAAGGAAGTATCGCGGAGTCAATTCGTAATTACCCTCTCCAAATGCGTTTTTTCTCTACTGCTGACAACATTTCCATTGCTGAGATTCCCTTTGCGGTTGCTGAGGCGAAAGCAAGCAGGGTAGAGGCTTTACAATATTACCGAAAAGTAGCAGAGTATTTTCAATTGCCCTTACTGCTTTCGACAGAAGTAAAAACAGTAAAGAAAGAAGCTGCTCATTTTACAATCGTTACTTCCAACGAAACTTATCTTGCTAAAAAGGTAGTGCTTGCCGTCGGCTACTTCAATTGCCCCAAAAAGATTGAGGTGAAAGGGGAAGATTTACCACACGTAAAGCAATATTACGACGAGCCATTTGCCTATGTGCACACTTCGGTGGTAATTGTAGGAGGTGGTAACTCTGCGGTAGAGGCGGCGTTAGATTTGTACCGACACGGGGTGAAAGTGACGATGATTATCCGAAAGCAAGATTTTAAACCTACGGCGAAGTATTGGTTACTGCCTGACCTAAGAAATCGTGTGAAAGAGGGAAACATAGCGGTAAATTTCGAAAGTGAGGTAGCAGAGATTACAGACAAGGCGGTTTTCTTTCGTCAAAAGGGACAAAGTACCCTAAAAAGTGTAGAAGCCAATACCGTTTTTGTCCTAACTGGCTATACGACTGATACTAGTTTTTTAACAGCCTGTGGCATAAAAGTAAATGAAAACGACTTAGTACCCGCTTATAATACCGATACGTTTGAAACAAACGTAGAAGGGTTGTACCTGGCGGGTACAGCCATTTGTGGTATTTATACCGAAAAGGTTTTTATAGAAAATGGGAGGCATCACGGGAAGGCCATTGTAGCGGATATTTTAGAAAAAAATGCACAAAAAATGGAAGTCTAATTGAATAAGCGCGTTCAGCATATTATTGAGCTCATGCAGTCAGGAGAGCCAGAAAATATAGCCTTGGCTTGGCAATTAGCTGCCTCCATTAATGAGATGGCCCTATTTGATCCGCTCATTGCCTTAGCCAAACTATTAAAGATGGGTAGATCGCCTAAGCAAAGAGTGGCTAAAATTCTTCAACAGCAAGAACTCTTTATAAGAGGTGTAGTGTTTACACCACAAGCCACACAGGGCTTCGGTACACTTCAGAAGTTAAAACATTTATCTTTTGAGCAATGTCAACTAAAGGATATTCCAGAAAGTCTGTTTGAACTCACACAACTAGCGCGTTTTAGTGTAGTAAGGAATGAAATAACGTCTGTTCCTGATCAGATAGGGCAGCTTGTTAACCTTACCCATTTAGGGTTAAGTATCAATAAGATAGAGACCATCCCTGCTGCCATACAAGAATTAAAAAGTCTTTCTTATTTATCGTTGGCCATAAACAAGCTAAAATCACTACCCGAAGAGATTGGTCATCTGAAAAATCTGCGGAATCTATCCCTAGAACATAATCAACTTGAAGCGTTACCTAAAAGCATTGGGAATTTAGAAAACTTGGTTGAGATGAGGGTAGAGGAAAATGTACTGAAAGACTTACCGCAAAGCATAGGAGGGTTGAAAAATCTTCATTCTTTAAACCTAAAAAATAACCAGCTTCAAACTTTACCCAAAGCACTTGGAGCGCTCACAAACTTAAAAACGCTCGATCTTTCTGGAAATCATCTTACAGAGCTACCCGAGACGATTGCTCAACTGCGACATCTTCGGTGTTTAATCCTCACCAACAATCACTTTCAACAGTTTCCCTTGTGTATCACTGCCTTGGAAGAACTAGAAGAACTTCGCCTTAATGGCAACCAACTCACCACATTACCCGAAGAAATAGGAAGACTCAAGAAGTTGAAGTATTTACAAATAAACAATAATCAAATAAAGCAGCTTCCGCCATCGCTAGGCCAGCTAAGCCAATTAGATGACCTTTTTATAGAGCATAATCAATTAAAAGCCTTACCCGAAGAAATTGCAAAATTACAAAAACTAAAACGCCTTTGGTTAAATAACAATCAGCTAAAACAACTTCCTCATAGCCTTGGTAGCCTTAAGAAACTTAAACATCTTGACCTTGATCATAATCAACTAAGCAGTTTTCCTGAAAGTACAACGAGTTTACAGCGACTTGCCCATTTGAGCCTTGCCCATAATCAGTTCAATCACCTTCCAGAAGTCCTTATTTCACTCCAAAAGCTCGAAAGATTAGACTTAACCAATAATTTACTCACACACTATCCCGAACAGGCCAAACAAGCAAAAAAGTTGTATTGGCTATTCTTAGAAGGTAACCCTATTGAAGATGCACGTGCCAAGCAAAATCGGGTAGGAAGGTGAATATAAAAGCAAAAACTAAAAGATTGTATTATCTCTTGGAAAGAAAATTAATTTGACTTACCCTTACATCTTCTCAGGCACTTCAATACCCAACACTTGTAGTCCTCTCTTAATAGTGCGTGCCACGGTATCGGCTAGTGCGATACGGAAACTACGTGCCTCGGTGCTTTCAGCTTTTAAAATAGAGACTTGCGTCCAGAAAACGCTAAAGAGGCGAGTGAGCTCGTATACATACTGGGCCATTACGGAAGGCGCTAGCGTATCGGCAGCTTCTTGTATTTTTTTAGGGAAATCAGCTAAATGGCGAATCAAATCGGCTTCTGAAGGTGCTAGCGCTGTGTAGCCTTCCAACTGATCGTTAAAGCTAACTCCCGATTGAAGGGCAGTTCTCTTCACAGAAGCTGTTCTTACGTAATTATATTGAATATAAGGAGCAGTGTCACCTTGAAAGTCGATAGACTCCATCGGATTATAAAGCATACGCTTTTTCGGATCTACTTTTAGTAGAAAATACTTTAAAGCACCCAAGCCGATTATTCTGAAAAGCTGCTGTGCCTCCTCTTCATTCAGTTCTTCTATCTTACCCAATTCAAGCGTGCGCTGCTTGGCAATATTGATAACTTCTGCTACGAGTTCGTCAGCGTCTACTACTGTCCCTTCTCTAGATTTCATTTTACCCGTTGGTAAGTCTACCATTCCATAAGAAAGATGGTGGAGATCTTGGGCGTAAGACCTTCCTAGTTTTTTAAGAATTGTAAACAAGACTTTAAAGTGCCAGTCTTGTTCGTTGCCAACTACGTAGATCATTTTATCCATGCCGAGTGACTTATAACGCAGTTCAGCCGTGCCAATATCCTGTGTCATATATACAGCAGTGCCGTCAGCACGTAAAACAAGCTTCTCGTCCAGTTTTTCCTCTTGTAAATCAACCCAGATTGAGCCATTTTCTTTTTTATAGAAAATCCCCTCTTCCAAGGCTTGCTCTATAATATCTTTTCCTAGTAGGTATGTTTCTGATTCATGAAGTTCAGAGTCGAAATCGACGCCAATGTCCTCGTAGGTGGTGTTGAAACCCTCATATACCCAGCCGTTCATTTTTTTCCAGAGCGCCACCACTGTAGGATCATTATCTTCCCACTTCTGTAGCATTGCTTGGGCTTCTTTGAGAATGGGCGCCTCTTTGGTAGCTGTGTTCTTGTCAACTCCTTGTTCTATGAGCGTATTTACCTCTGCCTTGTAGGCTTTGTTAAAGGCTACATAGTATTTTCCTACTAAGTGATCACCTTTCATACTTGAGGAGGCAGGCGTTTCTTGTTGCCCAAACTTTTGATAGGCGAGCATGGATTTACAGATATGAATGCCTCGATCGTTGATAATTTGGGTTTTATGTACATCGTAGCCTGCTAATTTCAGAATTTCAGCCACAGCGTAGCCCAAAAAGTTATTGCGTAAGTGCCCTAAATGGAGCGGTTTATTGGTATTAGGAGAAGAGTACTCTACCACTACTTTTTTACCTAGTGAAGGGTGTTGCCCAAAATCAGGGTTTTTATAAATTTGCTGAAATATGTCTATCCAAATCGCATCTTTAAGGTGTAGGTTAAGAAAACCCTTTACCACGTTAAAATCTTCTATAAGATTACTTTGCTCGATAAGATACGTACCTACCTCTTGCGCAATTTCATCGGGTTTCTTTTTTAAAGGAGAAGTGTAAGGAAAAGTGACAAAGGTATGGGTACCTTCAAATTCTTTTTTAGTATTTTGCAGAGGTACAACCGCCAGTGTGTGGTTATAAAGTGCTTGAAAAGCTTGTTGAATCGCTGTCTGTAAAGGCTGATCTGGACTCGTCATGAGGGATTAATTGAAATTTTTTTTGTAAAATTATATGATAAATAAGGAAAACTAAGTGGTTCACTACTTGGTCTTATAGCAAAGGTATAGGTTGCTATTGTAAATACATCATATTTGTTATGAATATTATAAAAGTAAGACCAGCCAGCATACAAGACATTGAAATGCTGAGCTATCTAGCCGCTTTTACTTTTAGGCACACTTACGAAAAGTACAATACAGCGGCTGACATTGCGCTGTACATTAGAACCCACTTTACTGAAGAAGTACTGGCCAACGCTATTCAACAGCCTGAAAATACTTTTTTACTGGCTTTCAATCAACGCGAGCAAATGCTAGGATATGCGAAGGTAGTCAGAAACAAAGTACCTGATATTGATATGGTTGCTAATCAGTATATTCAGCTAGAAAAAATCTATTTACTTCCCGAGGTACAAGGAAAAAAGATAGGACAACACCTCATGAAAGCTTGTCTCTCCCTAGCCAAGACAGAAGGCTTTAAAGCGATCTGGTTAGGGGTATGGAAAGAAAACAAAGCCGCTATTCAGTTCTATGAAAAAATCGGTTTTCGGGTAGCCGGTAATTATGCTTTTACAATGGGTGATACCGTATATGAAGAAGATTACTGGATGGTAAAGCCGTTGACCTACTAAAATAGAAACCTATTAAATAATTTATTACTATAATTGCACGTTTAAACAACAAATGGAATAACCTAAACAAATGCCTATGAAAAAGATATGGATGCTGCTTTCTATACCACTCTTAATGGGAAGCTGCGAGAACAAAGCACAAAGTACAGGTGAAACAGGTACTGTACAAACAACACAAGTGGAGCCCATCCAACTGGCCAATTTAGACACCACTGTAGCGCCTTGTGAGAATTTTTACCAATATGCAAATGGAGGATGGATCAAAAATAATCCTGCTCCTCCCTCTGAGAGTCGTTGGGGAAGTTTCAACGAACTTTACGACCGTAACCAAAAAATACTAAGAGAAGTAGTAGAAAAAGCCAGCGAAGAGGAAGCCACCAAAGGGAGTGTGGCGCAACTAGTAGGTGATTTCTATCAAGCGGGCATGGACTCGGCAACTACAGAAAAAATGGGCATAAAGCCCATTCAAGAAGACTTGAAGCGTATTGCTGCCATTAAAGACAAAGAAGAAGTACTGCGTGTATTGGGATATTTGAAAAAGAAGGGAGTAGGAGCGGGATTTAGGGCTTATGTTTATATTGATGATAAAAACAGTGAGCAAAACATTACCCAGTTCAACCAAGGAGGACTAGGAATGCCCGACAGAGACTATTACTTAAAAGACGATGAAAATAAAAACAAAATAAAAACGGCTTATCTTACTTATATTCAAACTCTTCTGAAGTTGGCGGGTGCCACTGAAGAAGAAGCCAACGCACAAGCTGCGCAAATCGTCGCCTTCGAAACCAAGCTGGCAGAGGCTTCTAAAAGCCGCGTAGCATTGCGCGATCCTGTAGCCAATTATAATAAAATGACAGTGGCTGAGCTAGATGCGCAGATGCCCAATGTAGATGTAAAAATGCTACTCGCTGAAATGAGCTTACAGAAAGCTGAGGAGGTAATAGTAGGACAACCTGATTTCTTTAAAGCTTTTGATGGTTTGGTAGCCAGCGCCTCCCTAGAAGAGTGGAAAAGCTACCTACGTTGGCATTTTTTGCGCCGAACAGCCCCTTATCTTTCTCACGATTTTGTAAAGGCACATTTTCAGTTTACACAAACTGCCTTGAGAGGAACCAAAGAAATGAAACCACGCTGGAAGCGTGTACTAGCGCAAACCGATAGAGCACTAGGAGAGGCGCTAGGGCAGTTATTTGTAAAGAAAGCCTTCACGCCTCAGGCAAAAGAAAAAATGATGACACTAATTGACAACCTTCAGTATGCCTTTGAGGTGCACATCAACGAACTAGATTGGATGAGTGACGCTACAAAAAAGGAAGCTCAAATTAAGCTAGCCGCCTTCAAGCGAAAAATTGGCTATCCAGATAAATGGAAAGACTACACTGGGCTGGAGATTACTCCTAAAAGTTACTGGCAGAATATAAGCGCAGTAAGCCAATTTACCCACCAGAAAATGATTGAAAAACTGGGTAAGCCCGTGGATAAATCAGAATGGTTTATGTCGCCGCCTACGGTAAATGCCTACTACAACCCACCCGTCAATGAAATTGTATTTCCAGCGGGTATTCTCCAGCCGCCCTTTTTCTATGCGGAGGCAGATGACGCCGTGAACTACGGAGCGATTGGTGCGGTAATCGGACACGAGCTTTCTCATGGCTTTGACGATCAAGGACGTCAATACGACGCCAAAGGCAACCTGCGTGACTGGTGGCAAGCGTCTGATGCTACCCAGTTTAAAGAAAAAGCTGACAAGGTAGTAGCACAATACAGTAGCTACGAGGTGTTACCTGATGTAAAGATTAATGGGGCACTTACCCTTGGCGAAAACATCGCTGACCTGGGTGGGCTGGCCATCGCCTATACCGCTCTACAAAAAGCGCTGGAAGGAAAAGAGGTAAAAAAGATCAACGGTTTTACCCCGGCGCAACGTTTCTTCATCTCTTGGGCGCAGGTTTGGCGTACCAATGCGACAGATGAATTCTTAAAACAGCAAGTGCAAACTGATCCGCATTCACCCGCAAAATTCAGAGTCAATGTACCCGTCTCTAATATGCCTGCTTTCTACGAAGCATTTGGTTGTGAACAGGGTGATGCCCTTCATAGACCAGCCGAAGAGCGCCTAAAGATTTGGTAAGCTCAGAATGACATATTATACAAAAGCGGCCCCTTTGTTAAACTCAAAGGGGCCGCTTTTTATTCTGCCAGTATACCCATTTAATTTGTCATCGCCATCAACAGGTCAGCTTGGGTAATAATGTGTACTGCGTTTTGCTCATCTCGCACAAGCAATGCTTTGTTTTCTTTGTGAATTAAAGAAGAGAGCACATCCAGCGTATTGTCCATACCTACAAAGGTAAAAGCTTTTCCCATCACCTCTTTTACCGGTTGATCTTTGATGGAAGGATTTTCAATGAGCTGCTCTAAAATGGTGTTATCGATAATGCTTCCTACGATCTCTTTACCATCCGTAACAGGCAACTGTGATATACCCTGCTTGGTAAGCATTTTAATGGCTTCTCCTACACTTGCCTCTTGGTTGAGTGTCATCAGTTGACCCGCACCGTTTTTATGTTTGATGATGTCACGGGCGGTGGCAAACTCCCTTGCCTCCAGAAAGCCATGGTTTTTCATCCAATCGTCATTATATACTTTGTTCAAGTAGCGGGTGCCGTGGTCAGGGAGAATCACTACCATTACATCGTCCTCTTTTAAGTGTTCTTTGGCGTACTCTAGTGCCCCAAAAGCTGCCGCCCCACAAGACCAGCCAATAAAAAGCCCTTCTTCTCTGGCCAACCTACGCGTCATAATAGCGGCATCCTTATCAGTTACCTTCACAAAGGTATCAATCAGATCGAATTCTACATTTTTAGGAAGAATATCTTCTCCGATCCCTTCTGTGAGGTACGGATACACCTCGTTTTCGTCAAATACACCCGTTTCCTTATATTTTTTAAAGACAGAGCCATAGGTATCAATCCCTACAGAGATAATGGCTGGATTCTGTTCCTTTAAGTACTTAGAAGTACCACTAATAGTTCCTCCTGTTCCTACGCCTGCCGCATAATGGGTGATTTTTCCATCAGTTTGTTGCCAAATTTCAGGCCCTGTTGTTTCATAGTGAGCCGCTTTGTTAGAAAGATTATCGTACTGGTTAGGGTAGAAGGAATTAGGAATATCTTTGTTGAGCTTTTTTGCTACAGAATAATACGAGCGAGGGTCATCAGGTGCTACGTTAGTAGGGCATACAATGACCTCAGCCCCTACCGCTTTTAGGATGTTGATTTTTTCTTGTGACTGCTTATCAGACATCGTAAAGATACATTTGTATCCCTTAGCAATTGCTGCGAGTGCTAGCCCCATTCCCGTATTACCAGAAGTACCTTCTATAATAGTACCGCCTGGCTTGAGGACCCCTGCTTTTTCTGCGTCTTCTATCATCTTAATAGCAATACGATCTTTCACCGAATTGCCTGGATTGAAGTATTCTACTTTTACAAGAATAGTCCCTTTGATGCCTTTGTTTACTTTGTTGAGCTTAATAAGTGGGGTATGCCCGATTGTTTCGGTGATAGAGTTGAAGTATTGCATAATACACTATAAAAAGTTTAGAGTTGTGCACTGTTACACAAAAATATCATTTTTAACCTAGACAAGAAAGAAAAACATTATGTAGTATTTTTTTGTGTAAAATTTTGATTTGAGAAATCTATGTACTAGATTTGCATCAAATAAGATAGTTGTTTTTTCATAATAAAGAAAGACCCTACGTGCGTTGCATGCAGGGTCTTTACCCTTTTAAGGCGAAAAAAGCAGCAGAAAACAACACCTCTTACTTCTTCGTTTGTAGTCAAGATACAGCTTGTTTGACAGTGCAATATTACCTAGATTTGCGCTGCATCAGCCAAAGATAACGTAGGGCTTCAGAAAAGTATAAGCATTTGAAGAGGAGTGAGCGTCTGGCTAAATGGGTGTATTTTAAATTGGTGGAAGGTATATGAAATTGACTTTTTGGGGCGCCGCGCAGCAGGTAACCGGCAGCATGTATTTACTAGAGGTAGCAGAAGACTATCGTATTTTGATAGATTGTGGTTTTGACATGGAGCGGGAGAGGAGCGAAGCCCCTACCATTACACCACATTATAAAGGAAGTGCCTTTCCTTTTGATGCTTCGCTGATCAATGTTGTTGTACTCTCACATGCGCATATCGACCACTCTGGTAACCTCCCCAATTTGGTAAGAGAAGGGTTTGAAGGGCAAATTGTATGTACGGCGGCTACTTATTCACTCACGCAGCTCTTGCTATCAGACTCTGCCGCCTTGCATCAAAAAAGATGGAAGAAATACCACAAGCAACGTACGCACAAAAAAGAACCAGCGCAGAACACGGCAGAGTGGTACACACAGAAGCACGTGAATGACGCAGAAGAACAATTTTTTACTTTACAGTTCAATCGTCGCTTTCAGCTTACGCAAGGGGTGTATGTAACCCTTATACCAGTGGGGCATTTATTGGGCGCAGCGGCTATCTTACTAGAAGTGGAAGAAGAGGGCACTACTAAGAAGCTGATCTTCTCAGGCGACATTGGCAGAAAAAACTATCCGCTCTTACCCGATCCTGATCCTATCCCTGAGGTAGATTATATGCTTTGTGAAACCACCTACGGGGCAAGAAGGCATGCCCTTAATGGGGCGGCAGAAGATATTGTACAAGAGATTATCTACAAAGCCTGCGTCGAAATTACGGGTCGGCTTATCATTCCTGCCTTTAGTGTTGGAAGAACCCAAGCCATCCTCTACACCCTCAATAAGCTGAGTGTTCAGGGAAAACTTCCGCCCATTAAAGTATTTGCCGATAGTCCGCTGGCTTACAAAAGCACCCAGGTATACAACCGATACGTAGAACTACTAGACGATGAAGCCAAGGCTTTCTTCCAGACCCACCATTCCCTCTTTGATTTTGAGAACTTGATTTACGTGGCTGATATGAAAACCAGCAGGGCTATCTCTAATCATAATGAACCTTGTATTATTATTTCTTCTTCAGGTATGGTACAAGGAGGAAGAGTAGAAAACCACGTAAAGGTCAATATCCAAAACCCTTATGCCACTATCTTGATGATTGGCTATGCTGCTGAAGGTACCTTGGGGCGGCAACTGCTGAATAGGAGTAAAGTATTGGAGATAAAAGATAAGACGATTCCTATTTTAGCCAATGTAGCTCATATTGACATTTTTAGTGGGCACGGCGACCAAGAAGATTTACTAAACTTCGTGAGGTCGCAAAACCCTACCCGCCTCAAAAAGTTATTCTTAATACACGGAGAACCTTCCTCGATGGAAACTTTTAAAGAGAAACTCCAGGAAGAGGGCTACCAACACATAGAGGTACCTTCAAGAGGTAAGACCTACGAGCTGTAGTAGAGTACTCCGACAGTAGCATCATCAACCGCTAAATAACATACTTAAACCATGAGTAAACAAACTTGGGAAATTGATCTAGAACACGCCAACGTGAAATTTACAATTCCTCATATGGTGATTGGAAAGGTAGTAGGACTTATTAAAAGCTTTGGCGGTACTATTACTAGCCAAGGCGTAGATTTTGACAACGCAAAAGTAGAAGCTTCACTTGATGCTTCCAGTTTGGATACCAATAATGCCAAGCGGGATGCTCATTTAAAGTCAGTCGATTTTCTTGAAGTGGACAAGTATCCCACCATACGTTTTGTAAGCACACAGTTCAAGCGTAAAGGAGAACGCCAATTTGAAGTAGAAGGGAAGCTGACAATCAAGAATCAAACTCATCCTGTAACATTGGAAACGACCTATAAAGGGATTCAGAAAGATCCTTGGGGGAATATTAAGCTAGGCTTTGCCGCTACTACACAAATTAGAAGGGTACGCTTTGGGCTTACTTGGGATAAACCACTCGAAAATGGTGCTTTGTTTATTGGTCATGAGATAGATATTGACATTAATGCAGAATTTTATAAAAGATAGTGTATGGGAAAAGTCAAAGAAAATCCAGAGAAGATAATAGGCGTTTGTACAGGAAGTAAATGCAGAAAGTATAACAAAGAAATTCTTGCTTCTTTAAAACAGTTTCGCAAAGATAAAGGGAATAAAGAAAAAATAGAAGTAGTGAAAACCCTCTGCTTAGATCGGTGCAAGCAAGCGCCGGTGGTATTTTTTCAGCCCGAAAATCGCTGGCTCACCAAAGTACAAGCAGAAGAAATAAAACGCTCTTTAGAGGTCTTTACAAAATAGCACAAAAAGAAAAAGTGCGCTCGAAAGCGCACTTTTCTATAAATAACAAACTGTGTATGGAATTACGCAGGTTTTTCGTAGTTAATTTTCGTTACCTGTTGGTCGATCATAAATCTTCCTACGCCTTCTTCACCAATTACATCAAACAACTCTAATGCACGACGGGCGATGTACTCTTCTTCCATTTGCTCCGTTAAGAACCATTGTAAGAAGTTCTCCGTAGTATAATCTTGGTGCTTTCTACAGGCATCAACAATACGATGAATGGCCTGACTCACCTGTACTTCGTGCTCTAGGGCAAGTTCAAATATCTCTCTGAAAGAGTCGAACTCTAACTTTATGTTAGTTACTTCAGGTGAAACAGCTCTACCGCCCATATCGGCGATGTACTTGAAAAACTTTAACATATGAGTACGCTCTTCTTCCGCTTGCTCGTAGAAGAAATTAGCACTATTATCAAAGCCATTGCGATCGCACCAAGCGGCCATTGCCAAGTAACGTGATGATGACAAAGCCTCTAATTTCACTTGTTCGTTAAGGATATGTTCTACCTCTTCTTTCAAAGAGGTTTTAAGTCTTACTAAATCTTTCATTATTTCTATTCTGTTTTAACTATTAACAATTATACAAAAAGAAAAGGGCTTATGTTTACTACTGGGGCGAAATGTACCCAATATAGAATAAGTTTAAATTAATAGTAAAAGGAGCAGCAACTAGGCAAAAGCCGTGTAAAGCTTCTCTTTAAGAATGCTATTGAGTGAGAGCATCACCTTGGTTCCTGCTAGTAGCTCTTTTAAATGAATGATGTCACAAAGGGTAAGGACGTAGCAACGATCAGACTGAGGAGGGGTGATGATTTCTAAGTCACAAGAATTATCTGGATTGTGTAACATAGCCGCTACATCAACACGATCCAAAGCACGCTTTAATTGTTGGAAGTCATTCACCTTGAATGTGTAGACAAGTCCTTTGAAGTGAAGCTGGTAGCGGTAAGTATGGCTACACTGATGCATACTTCCGTGTGTTGTACTAAAAATTTCCTCGAATTGTGTCATAAAATCTTGTGACCTAACACCACAAAGATAAAGATTATTTAGATTTGTTACAAATAAGGAAAGTTAAAAACACTGTACATCTGACTTAAATATGTAGAAGCTTGCATAACCAACCTTTTTTTCGTTCCTTTGTTCTATACTTAAATGTCTTAGAGAAAACCACTACACACTAAATAATCCTGTACTTATGATGCGAATAGGGGAAGATACGCTCATTTTAATCAATGATTCTACCACTCAGATCGGCCAAATGGCTTTTATTTATGCTTCTACTTTTGCGAAGTGTATCCAACAAACGGCTGTTAACGAAATAGCAAGCCTTTCTACCGATATACTCACCAGCCTTGTAGAACGTCTACAAATCCAACCTTGTGAGCTGCTCAACTGTGCTGATCCTTTTTTTCAGAAAAATTTATCCAAGCAAATGACTACGGAAGAAGTGGCGGAACTATTGGTAGCACACCCACATTTGCTCAAATATCCAGTAGCCCTTTACAATGGGCAAGCGGTTATTTGCCAAACGGCTACAGACATCTTCAAATTACTTCCTATCGGTACCGTAGCGCAAATTTAGCCTACCCAAATGGTCTGAATATTCACAAATTCTCGAATACCAAGATAAGAGAGTTCTCTGCCATATCCAGATAGTTTTACGCCGCCGAAAGGCAAGCGAGGATCAGACTTTACAATCCCATTGATAAACACAGCCCCAGACGCCACGCGATGCGCCAGTGCTTCTGCCTTTTCTATGTTCTTGCTCCAAATAGACCCTCCTAAACCGTAAGGAGAGGCATTCGCTACTGCGATGGCTTCTTCAGCATCTTCTACTACAATTACAGAAGCCACAGGGCCAAACAACTCTTGATCATAAGCAGGCATTCCTTGTTGTAGATTAGTAAGAATGGTAGGCTCAAAAAAAGCTTCCCCTTCTTTGGCTTTTTTACCGCCTAGAATAGTTGTAGCGCCTAGATCAATACTCTGCTGTACTTGCTCGAGCAGTTCATCTGTGAGGTCTTTGCGAGCCATACAAGCCAGTGTAGTGGCTTCTTGTGTGGGATCACCCAATTGTAGTTTTCCCATTTCTTCCTTAAAGGCCTCGATAAAGGCTTCGGCCACACTTTTTACAACAATAAATCGCTTAGCAGCAATACAACTTTGACCAGCGTTGATCATCCGTCCTTTTACTGCCATTTTCGCAACGTGTGCAACATCCACATCCTCCAAAATGATAAAGGGATCGCTTCCCCCTAACTCCAGCACAGTCTTCTTTAAATATTTTCCAGCAAGCGCTGCCACACTTGCACCAGCCCCTTCACTACCCGTAAGCGTGACAGCCTTTACTGCAGGATGCTTGATGACTTCCTCTACATCGCTGGTGTTCATCAGGAGTGTTTGGAAAACGCCTTCAGGAAATCCAGCTTCTATAAAAATTTCTTCTAAGGCCAAGGCACACTGAGGAACATTGGAGGCGTGTTTAAGCACCCCTACATTGCCTGCCATAAGGGTAGGCGCAGCAAAACGAATGACTTGCCAAAAGGGAAAATTCCAGGGCATAATGGCCAAAATTACACCGAGTGGTTCGTAGTGGAGGTAGCTCTTAGAAGCATCAGTTTCAATGAGTTCATCCTTGAGAAAATCGGCAGCGTGCGTAGCATAATAGCGACAACACCAAGCACACTTTTCAACTTCTGCAAGGGCTTCTGAAGAAAGCTTTCCCATTTCTTGTGTCATCAAAGACGCATAATGCGCTTTCTTACTTTCCATTACATCTGCGGCTTTTTCCATCAAACGAGCTCGTTCTTCGAAAGAAGTTTTCTGCCAAGCAGTGAAGCGGGTTTGTGCGGTAGATAGTTTTTCGTGAATGTTTGCTACAGAGAGCGCGTCGAATTCCTTGAGAACTTGTTGGTTGTAGGGATTAATGCTTTTAATGGCCATGGAGTGCGATAATTATAGTTGATGTTGTACTGCTGAAAGCTTGTAGCTACAAAAAAAATTGCTTTTCAAAAGTAAGGCATATTTTTGGAAAATACATATAATAAAATAGTTTTGTCTTAAGCCAATAAATGATAATGAGCTACAACCAAGATGATATTACCCAAGGGAAAGTGCTGGTAGCCGATCCTTTTCTACTTGATCCTTACTTTAAGCGATCAGTTGTGTTGCTTGTGGAGCACAATGAAGGGGGAACGCTAGGTTTTGTCATCAATAAAGCGCTTGAAGCCCAACTGCAAGAGGCGGTAAGTGGCTTTTTATACCTCGATCAATGCTTGTATTTAGGAGGCCCTGTGAATGATAATGCTCTTTTTTATCTTCATCGTATCGCAGAAATAGAAGGGAGCATGCTAGTAAAAGATGGGCTTTTTTGGGGCGGTGATTTTGAGGCGTTGAAAGACTATGCCAATACACATGCGGTAGATGAAAGTGAAATACGCTTTTTTGTGGGTTATGCAGGTTGGTCGCCAGGTCAGCTTGCTGCTGAGATGAAAGAGAACTCTTGGATTATTGAAGATATTTCTATCGAAGAGGTGATGAATACAACCGATGTAAAAGAGCTTTGGCGAGAGCGAATCAAAAACATGTCGGCCGAGTATGCCATTTGGGCCAATTTTCCTGATAATCCTTCGCTGAATTAGTATTTGCAGTACTTAAATAATGAACTTATCTTGGGTTCACGGTTACAAATCGTTGACTTTTTCTTTGTATTTGGCTGCCTGCGCTAGAATTTTGTCTCGTTCTTCCTCATCCATCTTCTTCAGCATACTATACATCATCCCCATACGGCCATTATTGCCTAGCTGGTCTTGGTGGCGATGCAGAAAGTCCCAGTACAAGCTATTGAAGGGGCAAGCTTTTTCACCATACTTTGATTTATAGTCATAACTACAATCCTTACAGTAGTTACTCATCTTATGTATGTAGTTGGCACTAGAAACGTAGGGTTTTGTGGCAATGAGCCCGCCATCTGCAAACTGGCTCATACCCCGTGTATTAGTAATCTCTACCCATTCAATCGCATCTATGTAAATACCCAAGTACCACTGGTCTACCTCATCGGGATGTACCCCCAGTAGTAGTGCAAAGTTACCCGTCAGCATCAGCCGTTGAATATGATGCGCGTAAGCATTTTCCAAAGACTGTGTAATGGCATGACTAAGACAATTCATTTTCGTATTGCCTGTCCAGTAAAAATCAGGGAGAGGTGCCTCGTGGGAGAAGTAGTTTTTTTCTTTGTAATCAGGCATTTTTTCCCAGTAGATGCCTCTCATAAATTCTCGCCAACCAATGATCTGCCTTACGAAGCCTTCTACTTGCGCCAAAGTAATGGTATCTTTATCTGCCTCCCAGGTCTCGATGGCTGCCTTACATACTTCAAGAGGGTGCAGCATTTTAGTATTGAGTGCAAAAGACAAACGTGAGTGAAAAAGATAGGGATGATCCGTATGCATCGCATCTTCGTATGTACCAAAGTGAGGAAGACATTCTGTGGTGAAGTGTTTTAATAGTGCACAGGCCTCTTCTCGACTGGTTGGGTAAGAGAAGCGTTTGGCGTCTATTTGCCCAATCGTAGCAATATCTTGTTCATCAAGTAAATCGATGATTCCTTGAACATCGTGCTCAAAAGAGGGAATGTCGGGTACAGGTACCTTACCCTTATATTTGTTTCTATTTTCTTCATCATAATTCCATTGCTCGCCAATTGGCTCCTCATCTTCCATCAAAAGATCATATTTTTTACGCATCATACGATAAAAATTTTCCATCAAGTAGGTTTTCTTCTTCTTGAAAAAATTGGCTACGCCAGAACGTTCTGTAAGAAAGTGCTCAGTATCATAGCTGTCGCTATCAATGGAAAGGTGATCGCAAAAGTCTTTGAGCTGCTCATCAAGCCGATATTCATCTGGAAGAAGATATTCAAAAGTAGTGATGCTTTCTTCTTCAATGAGTTTTGAGAGATTATCAGTTAAAGACTGCTTGTTTTTTTTATGATCTAATGAATAGTAAATAACCTCATGCCCTTCACTTTCTAACCATTCTTTGAAGGCGCGCATCGCTTTGAAGAACCCTACTACTTTTTGGATATGATGCTTTACGTACGTAAGCTCTTGTTTCATTTCCATTAAGAGGTAGACCACTTGTGAGTCGGTCTCCTGAAACCAAGAATGTTGATAGTTGAGTTGATCCCCTAAAATCAAGCGTAGCTTACGTGCCATAGTACTGCGTTTTGTTTGTCTATAAACTTGTAGCTACAAAAGAGGTTTTAAAAAAGACAAAAAGAATACTGCTAAGTAGCCTCCCATAAGGCTGCTACCCAAGTATCACTGATAATAAAGTATAGAGACTAGTAATTATTTCTGCAAACTACCCGACTTATTATTGGTATAAAACCAAAGATCAGAGACTGAAAACTTCGTGTAGTGAACCCCTTCTTCTAGATAATCTTTCAATACGGCATGGTTCAACTGAAACTCTTTCTGTTTAAGGTCTTCCACATCAATGACAGCCATCAAGCGATAAGCATCTTTAAGGTAATTAATGAGCTCCCATTGGCTAGCACTGACAAAAATAACAGGATATTTCGACCAAAGGTAGCCTTCTACCTGACCGTGCTTGGAAATGGTAGCCCAATTTTCTACATTTTCCCAAAAAGATACCTCGTAAGTCTTCTCACGAATGGTTTCTACAAGTTGGTAAAAGTCATCCATCGACCAGCTAAGGTTGCTTTTAATCGCATTTTTAAAAGTATCTGTAATATCTCTCATATTGATAGGTTAAGTTTTTAGATGGGCATCCCCAGTGTTATGCATGCAAACTCTTGAAGTAAATACGCAGTAGCCCCCATCTTTGTGCGTTTATTACTCTAAATAAACACTTTAATCGCAGCTTTGCAACCTTCTTACCCAGATATATAGAAGTGATCATCAATCTATTGATGATCACTTCTTTGGGAGGATTACTGAGCAGTTATAAAATCAGGTACTGATTGCTAAAAGTTAGCAGAGGCTTCTAGACTTATTTGTTGTAGGCTTTCTATGTAATGGCTATTAATTGTATCTTTGGCAGAAGACAAAATAAGACCATTTTTACTATGAAAAAAATTGTAATCATAAGTTTATGGGCATTGTGCGTTCCCAGTATCCTTTGCGCACAAAGTATTTCTGCTACTTCCAACGAAAAGTTCATAGAAGTCGTCGGAAGTGCCGAAATGAAGATCGCCCCCAAAACTATTTATTTTACCATCGGAATAGAAGAGTACTGGGAAGAGGAATTCAAAAAAGGGGCTGAAGAAAAAGATTACCGCACCAAACTACCCTTGGCTACTATTGAAGCTGATCTTTTAAAAAAGCTCGCAGCGATTGGTATTGATAAATCTCAAATAACCATCAAAGAGGTGGGCAATTACTGGCGCATGAGAGGGAAGTCCTTTCTCGTTAGTAAGCAGTTAGAAATCCGTTTAGACGATTTTCAGAAGATTAATGACATTATCAATAAAGCCAACATAAAAGGAATAGAGTATATGCGTATTAGCCGGCTAGATCATCCCCAACTTGCTGAGTATAGAAAACAAGTAAAAATAGAGGCGCTAAAAGCTGCCAAAGCCAAAGCAGACTATTTTTTAGAAAGTATTGGAAAGAAAACAGGTGATGTATTGATGATCGTAGAGATTGATAGCGATCGTTATGGCAGATGGCTCCCTCCCTCAACCATGAGTAATGTAATGGTAAGCAGTCCTAGTGATAGTGACGGAGAGGATGAGCTAAGAAGTATAAAGCTGCGCTACGAAGTAAAAACTCGCTTTGCAATTCTGTAAGAATCTTTTCTAATAAAAGTATAAAAATCCCTCTCTAGAATATCTTAGAGAGGGATTTGTGTTAAAGCAAACGACTCGTATCCTACTACTTTACTACTTTTGTTGCAATCCTTCCGAGAGCGTGCTTGCCCAATATATCGTAAAGATACACAGAGACAACCTGTTCGGTTTGGGTTTGCATCCTTACGGTTAGCTTTAGAAAGGGTTTAATTATCTTATCCAGTAATGGATTTTGCACTACAATAAGCATTTCCCAAGGAGAGTTTAGATCACAAAACATCTAATGTGTTAGCTTAAAAGAAAACTATTATAATTTGAAGCTTACAACATTAAAAAGTTTCTTCATAATAAATGCACAGATAACTTTCTATGCCCACATTTCTAGCACATTCAACTACATTTTCCTATCTTTACCTAAAATTCGTTAGGGGTGCTCATATAGTGGAGCTGAGAAATACCCTTAGAACCTGATCTGTTTCATAACAGCGTAGGGAAACGACGTCACTCAACGTATTCATATGAGTAGAAAGTCGTTTTACTAGCTGTAGAACGGCTTTTTTATTATCAAACCTATGACAACACTCACCGAAAGTCTTACAAAGATTAAAAATGAAGCACCATTGGTGCATAACATTACCAACTACGTAGTGATGAACAATACCGCCAACGCCTTACTCGCAATTGGGGCTTCTCCTGTGATGGCACACGCCCTAGAGGAGGTGGAAGAGATCGTAAGCATTGCCGCTTCTTTGGTCATCAATATAGGTACGCTAAGTAAGCCTTGGATAGCCGCTATGTTGCAGGCTGCCGAAAAGGCAAAAGCGTTGCAGAAACCCTTTGTCCTTGATCCCGTAGGGGCAGGCGCTAGTCGCCTTCGTACACAAACGTGCTGGCAACTCATGGATACCTATACACCCACAGTCATTCGAGGGAATGCCTCCGAGATTATGGCGTTAGCCAGTGAAGCTGTAGAAACCAAGGGGGTCGATAGTACACAAAGCAGCGAGCGTGCGCTGCAAGCCGCCCAGCAACTGGCCTTAAAGCTAGGTAATGTGGTGGTGATTAGTGGTGCTATCGATTACATTACCAATGGAAAGGAAACCATTGAGGTGCACCACGGTTCACCTCTCATGACCAAAGTAACTGGTATGGGCTGTACGGCTACTGCGCTTATCGGGGCTTTTGTAGCTGTCTCTCCTGAGGTACTTACTGCCGCTGCACAGGCGATGTTGCTGATGGGAAAAGCAGGCGAGCTAACCGCTGAAAAAGTAACTGGACCAGGCAGTTTTCAGGCACATTTTTTAGATACACTTTATCAAGCAGTTGAAGCGACTTGGCCGAATGAAGTGGAAATGAGCTACCAAAATGCCTGACTATACCTTGTATCTTGTAACCGATACTGCTATGATTGGTAGTAGAGACCTGATAGAAGTAGTAGCACAAGCCATAGAAGGTGGGGTAAGTATGGTACAATTGAGGGAGAAAACTGCTTCTACCAGAGATTTCTACGAAGTGGCGCTTCGGCTAAGGCAACTGACCCAAGCAAAAGGGATTCCGCTTATCATCAATGATCGCTTAGATATTGCGCTGGCGGTAGAGGCAGATGGCTTGCATATTGGTCAGCAAGATTTACCTTTTGCAGTAGCAAGGCACTTGTTAGGTGATGATAAAATTATTGGTTTGTCTGTAGAGACCGTCGAACAAGCGGAAGCTGCTCAACATCTATCGGTCGATTATCTGGGTGTTTCGCCTGTTTTCAATACCACTACCAAAGCGGATATTGCTTCGCCACTGGGGTTAGCAGGACTGCAAGCAATCGCTTCTTTCACAAAACATCCGCTCGTAGGGATTGGAGGCATTGATCAAGAAAATGCCGCACAGGTAATCCAAGTAGGCGCGCAAGGTATTGCAGTCGTTTCCGCTATTATGGCAAGCTTACAACCCAAAGAAGCTGCTCAACAATTACGTACTATCTGTGAGGCACAGTTGAAAATAAAAAACCTTTAAAATCTATTATCAAATGCTTTGGAGTGAAAAGGCTTGGCAAGCCAGTGAATCAATTTACCAACAAATCACTGCTCATCCCTTTATCAAAGAGCTGATGACGGGTAGTCTTCCTGAAGAGAAGTTTCTTTTCTACTTGCGGCAAGATGCACTCTACTTAGCCGACTACGGTAAAATTCTAGCGAGTATCGCCACAAAACTTACTGAGCCAGCAGAGACCGAAGCCTTTCTTTACTTCGCGAATGACACGATACAAGTAGAGAAAGCACTACACGAACAGTTTTTATCGGCATATCCACAAGAAATTGTAAGTCACTCACCTTCTTGTTTGTTGTACATAGGGCATTTGAATCGTATTTGTCACTTGAAGCCTATCGAAGAAGCGCTGGCAGCTATTCTACCTTGCTTCTGGATTTATAAAGAAGTAGGAGACTACATCTTGGCGCATCAAACAAAAGGAAACCATCCTTACCAAAACTGGATTAATACCTATGCGGGAGAAGCCTTTGCAACAGCCGTACAAAAGGCAATTGAGATCAGTAATCGTTATGCAAAAAGCGCCTCTGAACAAGTGCAACAGGCTATGACGGCTACCTTTGTACGCTCTTCTAAAATGGAATGGCTCTTTTGGGACAGCGCCTATCACCTAGAAAAATGGAAAATCTGATGACAAACTTAAAACAATATCCACGTGTACTCACCATCGCTGGGACTGACCCAAGTGGGGGGGCAGGTATACAAGCCGACCTAAAAACCATTAGCGCTTGCGAGTGTTATGGTACCTCAGCGATCACCGCCTTGGTGGCGCAAAATACACAAGGCGTTGAGGCAGTACATACGATTCCGGTGGATTTTCTACAACTACAATTGAAGGCAGTACTAGACGATGTAGGAACCGACACCGTGAAAATTGGGATGCTGCATTCTACGGAAGTAATTCTTACCGTGAAGAAGATAATACAAAAGTATCAACTTACCGAGGTAGTCTTAGATCCCGTGATGGTGGCCACCTCAGGCGATACATTGCTAATGGAGGAAGCTATTCATACCTTAAAGTATAAGCTTATTCCGAAGGTGAAAATCATTACCCCCAATATTCCTGAAGCAGCCATTTTATTAGAAGAAGAAATTGAAGAGAAGACTGATTTATCGAAGGTGGCGAAAGAAATTGCGCTTAAATATGGTGTTTCAGTATTACTGAAGGGGGGGCATCGGCAAGGTGAGGAGGTAAGCAATGTGCTGTATGACTTTCAACATAAAAAGGTAAAGGTGTATACCCACCCAAAAGTAACTACCAAAAATACCCACGGAACAGGTTGTACCCTCTCTTCAGCGATCGCCGCTTTTTTGGCAAGGGCATACAGTTTAGAAGAAGCTGCTGAAAAAGCCATTGGCTACATTGCTAGTGCGGTAAAAGCAGGTGCGCAATATCAACTAGGGAAAGGACACGGCCCTGTACACCACTTTTTTAATTATTGTGGGTAGAAAAACATTGATCAACGTTTGCGCTACAGATAGCCAAGAAAAAAGGTCGTTGGTCGTTTCTATTGCATAAAAAGCAGCATAAAGTGTTCTTTAGAGGCTAAAACTAACTTAGATAGTCTATGAGATTACTTTTAGCCACTTCGTTATTATGTTTGCTTAATTTCTTTTCATACTCCCAAAATACTTTAGAAGGTAAAGTTGAGTCTGCCACTGGTGAGCGCCTGCCTTATGCGGTAGTATCACTTCACGAGAACGGAGATAGCCTTTCCCTTGCCAACACCCTTACAGATACAAAAGGAAATTTTAGTTTTAAAAGGCTGGCTAGTGGCGTTTATCAATTATCGGTGCAGATGATGGGCTACGTTACCGCCAAGCAGACGATCATAATACCCCTTACCGTCCCCTTACCTCCCATTACTTTGGCTGAAGCTCCTTCTTTATTAGAGGAAGTAGAGATAGTAGCCGAGCAGTCTTACATCGAAAATGGCTTGGGTAAAAAGACCTTGTACCTAGGACAAGACCTCACCAATGCGGGTGGATCAGCCGCTGAGGCTCTCGCGCGTCTACCTGCTATTACAACTACCCCTCAAGGTGATGTGCAAGTGAGAGGAAGCAGTAATGTAATTATTTACATCAATGGTAAAGAAACCCAACGAGATGTCAGTACGCTACAGTTTATATCTGCAGAGGCACTGGAAAAAATAGAGGTTATCACCAACCCTTCTGCGGCGTATGATGCCGAAGGTGTAGGAGGAATTATCAACTTAGTATATAAGAAAAACTTATTTGCTAAACTAAAACTTGAGAGCTTACTTAACTTAGCTGCTCCAGCACGTCTGTCAGGTGGGGTCAATGCCAGTATTAACCGCGATCGCTTTTCTTTCTACACAAATGTACTGCTAGGAAGAAGCTGGTACGCTAATACCTTTGATGCACACCGTTTTAATCAAGAAGAAGACCTCCGTAGATACCAGAATGAGGTACAACACGAGGGCATACAAAACCGACGAATCGTCAACATAGGGATGAATTATGAACCTGATACTTCTTTTTCTCTTGGGCTAGAACTGAGCTATAACCGTTGGGATGATGAAGAGGAAGGACTTCAAACCAATACCTTTGTGTACACTGATGAGATCGAAGAAGTTAGGTTCTCAAATATACAGACTGAATTAGAAGATGAGATAAGCCTTAATTTTTCTTTACAGAAGATTTTCCATAATACGCATCAGCTACAGCTTCTGTTGAGTGCTAGTGGCGAAGATGAAAACAATACCAACAGCGTGGATGCCCTAGAAGACTTACAATTACGTTCGTCTACTGAGCAGTTTCTACGCACCTCCGAAGAGGTAGAAAGCCAACGCCTATACCAAGTTAAAGTTGACTACACGCTACCTTTCCTTACTAAGGGAACAGTCGCTATTGGCGCGAAGCTAGATTGGATACAATATGATATTTTACAGGAAATAGTGCTACAAGATGATAGTCTTACTGTGCCCGATAATGACTTTACTATGGTCCTACAAAAGCAAGCAACTTATCTTACCTATCAGCAGGCTTTTCGAAAATGGGAATATGCCATAGGGGTACGGGTAGAGCAATTTACCAGCAATGGGCAACAGCGCACCACTCAAGAAACCTTTGCGCAAGATGTTTTTCGCGTTTTTCCTTCCTTACAGGCGATATACTTATTTTCAGGGCGTAGTCATACGCTGGGTGTAAGTTACACACGGCGTATCAACCGACCCAGCTTTTTTGACCTCAATCCTTATGTCTCTTATCAAGATCCACTTAACTTACAAACTGGCAACCCCAACCTTAGACCAGAAATGGCCAATCTTTATGAGGTGAACTACCATAATGAGTTACTAGAAGTAGGGTGGGACGTAACCGTTTTTCGTAGAGAAACTTATGATGTGATTCAAGAAGTAGTACAAGCAGCCGACGGAGACCAAACCCTACAAAGCCTTGCTAACTTTGACAATAGAGTAGACCAAGGAGTAGAGCTACAAGCTGACTATACTTGGGCGAAAGGTATAGAAAGTACCTTACAGTTTACATTGGCAACGGCACGTTTCAAGGACATTAATAACGCTGTCAATTTCAATCGTTTGCTTACTTGGGGAGGAAGGTGGCAACAACGTGTCCGATGGGGGGAAGAATGGGGGCTAGATTTTTCAGCTACCTACCGTGCCCCAAGGATAGAACCACAGAGAAAGGTACTGGCACAGTATTATTTTGATATGGCCTTACGCAAGAAATTTCATAAGCGGCGTGGTACAATCACTATTAACCTACAAGATATATTCGATACGCGCATTTTTATTAACCAACTGCAAGGCACTGATTTTAGCGTAGAAAGAAGTTATAAATGGCAAACAAGACAACTCAGTTTGGGGATACGGTATTTTATTTTTAGGGGATAGTCTTATTTTAACGTTATGAAAAATGCTTGGATGCTACAAGGCATACTACTAATCGCTTACTACGTGGTATATACAGTAGACGTAGAACACGGAAAGCTCCTGATACATCGCTCTCCTGCAAAGGATTTGGTGTTTGTGGTTTTCCACGCGACCTTATTCATAATAGTCAATCGCTTGCTTATTCCTAAGCTTTTCTACAAAAAGAGGTACCTGCTATTTTTATGGGCGCTCTTAGGTTGCCTGACGCTCTACGGAATAATAGAAGAGGGGATAATTGAATATTGGCTTTATCCAGATTCGCGAGGGCGCGATCCTGTTACATTAAGCAGCATTTACTGGTACTGGGGAGAAATAATTGGTGTTTTGGTAGTATTTATGTGTATACAGTTTGTGGGAGATAACCTCGAAAACCAGCGGAAAATAGAGCAAATTGAAAAAGACCGCCTGGATAGTGAACTCAAATTTCTGCGCTCACAAATACAACCGCATATGCTCTTCAATAGTCTCAACAATATATACGCTCACGCCTTAGCCAAGTCTGAGAAAGTACCTGATTTAATTTTACAGCTTGCCAATGTATTACGGTACATCTTATACGAAGCTAATACGGAAAAAGTAGCACTCTCGAAAGAACTAGCGGTATTGGAAGAGTACATTGCTCTACAAAAAATACCACTTAAAAAAAGAGGAGAGGTAATAAGTAAAATACATAGAGGAACGTCAGAAAAAGCCTTGTACATGGCGCCTCTCTTGCTGATTCCTTTTGTAGAAAATAGTTTTAAGCATAGCTTGAACTCGCTCGCCACTGGCATTGAAATACGCATTTGTATTGAGGTGATCAAAAATGTCCTACACTTCGAGGTACAGAATAATTATCAGCCTCAGGTGGTTACTTCAGACACCTTAACTTCTCAAGGAATTGGGTTGGAAAATGTAAAAAAACGACTCAAAATTTTATATCCAGAGCAACACACCCTCATCGTAGAGAAGACAGCTACCACATTCTTAGTAAAACTCACCTTACAACTACCCATGAAACCCCTTAAATGCCTCATCATTGAAGATCAACTACCCGCACAGGAGATTTTAACCGGCTACTTACAAGAAGTACCGCGGCTTGAGCTAGTAGCCGCTTACGTAGATCCACTAGCAGCGATCACATTACTTGAGACCACCAAAATAGATATCTTATTTTTGGATGTACATTTACCTAAAATCTCTGGCATTGATTTCTTGAAGTCACTACAAAGTACGCCTCATATTATTTTGACAACCGCCTTTCCTGAGTATGCACTCGAGGGTTTTGAGTTAGATGTAGTTGATTACTTGCTAAAGCCCTTCTCTTTTGAGCGATTTCTGAGAGCAATTGCCAAGATTGAGCGTATTGTGAAATCAGACGATCCCATTATTTATCAACAAGCCTTATTTGTAAAGACCAAAGGCATTATTCAAAAAATCAAAATTGAAGAAATTTTACTAGTTGAGGCCAAAGGCGATTTTGTGTTGATGTATACCTTATCTGAGAAGTACATTGTAAGCACTTCGTTACAAAATAGCCTTCAGTTGCTAGGAGAGCAATTTGTACGCTGTCATAAGTCTTTTATAGTTAACGTGACTTACATAGAAAAAATCATCGGGAATACGATTCAGCTACGCGCTTATACAATTCCCATTGGGCGTACTTTCAGAGAAGGATTTTTGGAGAAGCTTAATATGCTATAACATAGTAAGTGATAAATGTTAGTATGGATATTCAAGCATAGATTTTGATAAATAGCTTTAGACACTTAACTAAAGAATCATGCAAAACACTACTCAATTACTCATAGCTTTACTGACCTGTTTAGCACTTACTGCTTGCTCGTGGAGCCAGCATTTTGCGATCGTCAATACGACCCAAGACACACTGACAATCACCTACACTTTCCAACAGCCCCCTTTGCAACAATATATTTTCGTTGAAAACCCTATAGCCTATTCCATAAAAGAAGATTACCAACCAAACTGGTCATCACCTAATCCACTTACAGATGAAGATAGTACTACACTTACTGTACAAGTAAAGCTTCCACCGAGCCAAGTACTCGTTTTTGGTACACTTCGTAACGATGAGTATGAAGGTGCTGATCATCGCCCCATCAACGGACAGCTATTCAATCTACAAACGCTACGAATTGAAAGAGGTGAAACCGTTGAGCACATTAGCGCTCAGACGTTTGATTCGTATTTTATGAAGCGAAAGGACTATATTCGGTATGTGATCGAATAAAACCTGTTTGTCTTTCATAAAATGTTACCTTGTACTAGAGATGACTCCTAGATGTTCTTTGTAAGTAAAAATACAGCGTTTGTATCATTAAGCTCCTAAGATGCGTTCGCAAGCATTTTGACGAGAATTTGAACAAATTGGGATGGGCGATAGTTCACTTATGTAACTTTTTAAATATTATTTTTTTCTCTCGTACTTAGCTCAATAAGTGAAAGTAACAGACTTATTTTTTTAAATGAAAAATAACCATGATCCTATTCTATGTTTTGTTTAATAAATTATAAAAAAAATTAAACAAAGTAAAACAAAACATAGCCTTCACTAGTAATGATAACATTAACGAATAATTCACTTAAAACATATCATACTTATGGAATTACTTAAAGTTCTAGTTATCCCCGAAGACGATCCTGTCGCTTTTACATTTTTTACGGGTTACATGGCTATGTTAGCCGCTTCAGTTTTCTTCTTCTTTGAAAGAAGTAGAGTAGAGGGTAAATGGAAACTCTCTTTACTTGTTTCTGGACTGATTACGGGTATTGCAGCCGTGCACTATTACTATATGCGCGATTATTACGTGCAAACGGGTGAGAATCCTACAGCACTACGTTACATCGACTGGACGTTGACTGTACCACTTATGTGTGTAGAGTTTTACCTACTTACGCGTCCTGCTGGTGCGAAGAAAAGTCTTATGTGGAAATTGATCATCGCTTCTGCTTGGATGCTTGTAGCAGGATACATTGGTGAAGCCTTCACAGATGGCTCGGCTGGACACAGTGTTTTGTGGGGGGCGCTCTCAACCATCGGTTACATCTACGTGCTCTATGAAGCTTGGTTTGGAGAAGTTGCTAAATTAGCTAAAAATAACAACGATCCTGCTGTAGAGAAAGGTATTAAGTACTTAGCTTGGTTTGTACTCGTAGGCTGGGCGGTATATCCTATCGGTTATATGTGTATGCCTGGTGGTTGGCTTAATACAGGACTTGGATGGGAATCTTCTAATGTAGACTTATTCTACAACATAGCAGACGCTATCAACAAAATTGGTTTTGGTCTTGTGGTATATGGTGTTGCTGTAGGAAGCAAGAAAACAGATACACCCGCCACAGCTACTGCATAATACGTGATTATGAAGCAAGAAAGACTTACTTCTACTGAGAAACATGCTGACTTTTCGCATCTTCCCTTTTACGACCTGACCGTCGAGATGCTCAACTGTGTAAGAGACCACAACTTTGAGCGTCTAGCGCAAATCTGTGACGATGATTTTGGTATCGTTGATATCAATACCAAAGGTGGCTCAGAGATTATCAGAGATCGTGCAGGTTGGGAAGGTTGGTTCAGCGGACTGTTTGAACAACTCCAACAAATGAAGGCCAAGACGTGGTCGGAGATTACGCACTACGAGGCCCTACAACACGAAACGATGGGTTATTCCGTTGTCGATTTTGACCAAATATTTATAGCCGACGAGCAACAGCTCAAGTTTAAAGTACTGGCTACCATTATTTGGAAAAAAGTAGGAGACGTTTGGAAAGAGTCGCGTTACCATAGTTCGCTTATCTCTGTAGAACCCTTTCAGCCGAATAATTAATAAAAAGTTGATTAAGAACTTTTAAAAGCAACAACAGGCGCTAATATTCCATTAGCGCCTGTTACCTTTTTAAGAACTGTTGTAGCGATGCCCAATGAGCCAACAATGCGTAAGTAACCAGTAGAGTAGGTAACCAGACATAGGGAAAACAAGCGATAATACGGTTGGCGGGCTCGTTGTTAAATATACGTAAAGGGCCTGGTACAGAGACGGCTGCAATTCCTACAATGGTAAACACCAACGATGCCCCAAGTATATTCCATATAACCCCTAGTATACGCTTACCCTTTGGATAGCGTTGATAATAAAATCCTACGCCTACAGCCAATACACCACTGATAATATCAAAATTATACCCCTCGAAGGTCATCTGAATGGGGATGAGCTCGTTTAAATACAACCACCATAAAACGACTTCAAGCGGAATTCTAAAAGCTTGTGAATAAATTATCCAGTGCTTCGGTACATAGTGCACCAATGCTTGGAAGGTAGGGCGTGTCATTAGTAGTAGCAATACCCCAAAACTACCAACCAATACCAATAATAGGCGAGGAGGGCGTGCGGTAAAATCAGTAAGAAAGCCACTCATTGCCGCTCCTGCTGTGAGTATCATCCAAAGAAAAACACCTCCGAAAAGTTGTAGAAGAAGTTTCTTTCTTTTAGCTGGGTCATATCTGGCCTGAGTAGCTGCATAGTTTACAGCCTTGTAAGTAAAAAATAGAACAAAGCCTATTAGTAATAGAAAGAGAATAGTGATATAAATGGGTGGCAACATACGCTATATGGATTAAGAAAGCCTTCTAAAAGTTTTTGTGAAAGGTATGAACTTTACTAAAAAGCCCGCTTAGCCAAAATTGCTAATTTTAAAAATCGAGATGCATACGCACAGAAATAACACTAAGAGCTTCTGTATTTTTGTGGAGAGACACCTACCATTTTATTGAAAAGACGACTGAGTGAAGAGAGATACTCAAATCCTACCTGGTAAGCAATTTCTGTTATCGTTAGCGTGGTTTTCTTCAATAGTTCTTTCGCTTTTTCGATGCGTAATTGCATAATCCTTTGATGGGGTGTTAGACCATAAAATAGCTTGAAAAGTCGTAAGTAATAAAATTTAGATAAACAGGCTTCTTGTGCAAGTGCTTCCAGTGAAATAGAAGTTTGATAATGTGTATACATATAGTCCATTGCTCGGCTCAACTGCCGATAAATTTCTTGTTGTGTAGCTTTTTTTAGGCTGGGTAAATGGTCAATATTATCGTGTATTTCACTCTTAAGCTGTAATAAATGCAGCAATATAGTGTATAGTTGCTCCTCGAAATAAAGAGAAGCGGGCGATACAGTAATTTCAGCAGGGAGGTTATGGAATGTAGTTTGGCTGTAAGCAGCAAAGTTTTGAAGTAATTGCTGTAAAGTAGTATCCTTGTAGTAAAGTTGATTATGAAAATCAAAGGTGCCGTTGCCAACAGGGTTCTCTAAAAGCTGCTTAGGGGTACTTATTAAACTGGCGTAAGCAGTCTGAAGCAGTTCCCTCCCAAAGTGTATATTGAAGGTTTCGGCAGACGCTTCAATTTCCAACGTATAGGTTTGTGTTTGATTGCTTAGAAAAAAACAATCTTCAGGAACAACCCACGTCTTTCCATCTACCCTGCAATGACTCTCTCCTGATAGGTTTGTAAATAATGAAAAAGTACCCTGTATATTTGGTCGGTAAATACCCTGCGCCTCTGTGTGAAGTACTACAGAAGGCCATCCCTTTCCATAAGAAGTAGCTTTTTGGATGTATGCTTTGAGTTGTGTAAGATCAGGAAATGCGCGTCGTATCATAAACTAGTAAAAGGAATAATACAAATAAAATGTAAGAGATACTAGGAATATATACAACTTAACAATCTAACGTCTGCCTCAAATCCTTAATGATTGCTTATAATTCTCTCCGCTCGGCTCATGAGGTAAAAGAAAAGCACCATCAAAACATACCCTAAAGTAGATAGCAAATATTTTATACTCATGCATCAAAAAATAATTACTTTATCCTTACTATCTACTAAAATTAACGACCATAAAACTATAAAGAGACTAAAGGTAATCAAAATCAATTACTTATATGGCCACTCAACAAGCTATTCATTTCGATAGGATGATCTTTTACTACATTCTAATTTTTGTAGAAGATTTTATGTAAAAAAATTGAACAAAATAGTTACAGAAAAGCTGTTAGGGTAGCTATAAAAGTGGGTTATATACAATATTATCAAATTGATTTTTTTGAATAATTTTTCTAATTTTCTAACCTGCCTTTTATACATTAGTGAAGAAAACAACCCCAATTTCTAAGAACTTAGAAGTAACTTTTGAGGTAGTCGACGAAAAAGTTTGTGTACACCGTAAACTCAAATAAAGTAAAACTTTTTTATGAGGCGGAGAAGCTTTTTTTTATCTTGCCAACTGTCTGAGTCTATAAAACACTTGATGCTTTTCCTGTGAGAAAAAATTTTACCTGTCTATTCTTCTGTTTAATATTACTACAGGCTGCTTGGGGGCAGTCCTCTAAAAAGTACCCAGTCCGTGATTTTAGGGCTGTGTGGATTACTACCGTTAATAACATCGACTGGCCTTCGCAGCGAAGCCTACCCTCCGATGCTCAAAAAGAAGAGTTTTTTAGATTATTGTGGTACTTTCAAAAATACCACATCAACGCGGTGATGTTTCAGGTGCGACCTGCCGCCGATGCTTTCTATGAGAGCCCTCACGAACTATGGTCTGAATACTTGAATGGTGCACAAGGAAAACCACCTTCTCCTTACTACGACCCTCTTACTTTTGCCATTGAGCAATGCCACCAACGTAATATAGAATTTCACGCTTGGTTCAACCCCTATCGAGCAGTAGCCAATTTAGAAACCAGTAAAATCAGCTCCGAACACATTACCAATAAACAACCTAAGTGGTTTTTTAAGTATGGTAACAAAAAGTATTTTAATCCAGGTATTCCAGAAGTACGACAATATATTGTTTCTGTCATTATGGATGTAGTGCATCGCTACGACGTAGACGGCATACATTTCGACGATTATTTTTATCCCTATAAAATTATGGGAGAAGACATCGACGACGACTGGACGTTTGAATTATACAATGAGGGTTTTAACGATAGAGAAGATTGGCGCAGGCATAACGTAGACCTGCTCATCAAAACGTTGCGCGATAGCTTGCAGGCAGTAAAACCCCACGTAAAGTTTGGAGTGAGCCCTGTAGGCGCGTGGCGAAACCAAAGTAAAGACCCACGTGGATCAGCGACACGGGTAGGGCAGCCCGCCTATGATTATCTATATGCTGACATCAGAAAATGGCTACAAAAGGGTTGGATCGACTATGCGGCGCCACAGCTTTACTGGAGTACGCGTTCGCGCTACGGCGATTACCGTGTGCTAGTCGCTTGGTGGCACAAAAATTCCTTTGGTAAACATATTTATACAGGTAATGCCATCTTTAAGCTCGGCGATGCTTCAGGCGATCGTACTTGGGCCAGTAGGCAGGAGTTTGGGCGGCAAATGCGGATCAACCATTTGTATAGTGCCGTAAAGGGCAGTATCTTTTTCTCTACTAGGTTTTTGATCAAAAATCCCCTAAATATACTTGATACACTACGGAAAAATTATTTTAAAGCCCCAGCGCTGGTACCTACTATGGCTTGGAAAGACAGTATCCCGCCTAACCTGCCGCAGCAATTGCAAGCAGAAGATACAGAAAAAGGTACTTTACTTTCGTGGGAAGCGCCTCCACCCGCTAAAGATGGAGAAACAGCCACTTCTTATCTCGTTTATCGTTTTAAGGATGAATTTTCGGTTGATTTTACCAATAGGAAAGCTTTTTTAGGTATGACTAGAGGAAGTAAATGGCTCGATCCGAAAAGAGAGAAAAAGAAACGTTATTACTATGTATTGATTGCCCTAGATCGTATGCAAAATGAAAGTGAAGATTTTGTAGGCTTACCCTATGTCTCGCACCGAAAACTTACCCAACCAAGACAGAAAAAACTTAAGAAACTTACCATGCCACAATTAAACGAATGAGGTAGGTAAATGAGTAAATGAAGGGTTTTTCTCTTTCATCTTGTATCTAATGTCTTATGTCTAGCATCCTTCTTCTTGTGTCCGATATTTTTAATTCTCAATTCTTCGTTTTTACTTTGTTACTATGAAAAACTTTGTTGAAGAACTTCGCTGGCGCGGTATGCTCCACGATATGATGCCCGAGACAGAAGCACAACTCCAAAAAGAGATGACGGCGGGTTATATTGGCTTCGACCCTACTGCGGCTTCACTACACATTGGTAATCTCGCCACTATTATGTTACTGGTACACTTCCAAAAAGCAGGACATAAACCCTTTGCGCTAGTAGGTGGAGCAACAGGCATGATCGGTGATCCTTCTGGGAAATCTGCCGAAAGGCAATTTCTTTCTGTAGAGACACTCCAACATAACCAAGCCTGTATTAAACAGCAACTCGAAAAGTTTTTAGATTTTGATGCAGGTGCCAATGCAGCCGAGATGGTCAATAACTACGACTGGTTCCAAGAAATAAAGTTTTTAGACTTTCTCAGAGATGTAGGCAAACGCCTTACTGTAAACTATATGATGGCCAAAGATTCAGTCAAAAATCGGCTGACCGAGGGAAGCGGTATTTCATTTACCGAGTTTAGCTATCAACTCCTACAAGGCTACGATTTTTACCACCTGTACAAGCATCATAACTGTAAACTACAAATGGGTGGCTCCGATCAATGGGGGAATATCACAACTGGTACAGAACTGATCCGCCGTATTGATGAAGGCAAAGCCTACGCACTTACCTGCCCGCTGCTTACGAAAGCCGATGGAACGAAGTTTGGAAAGTCGGAGCAGGGGAATGTGTGGCTAGATGCCAGTATGACCTCTCCTTATAAGTTTTACCAGTTTTGGCTCAATGTAGACGACAAAGACTTAGGAAAGCTACTGCGTGTGTTTTCTCTAAAGGAAAAAGAAGCCATAGAAGCCTTGGAGACAGAAAATAGTACCAATCCGAATGCCCTCAAACGCGCCTTGGCAGAAGAACTTACCGCGCGAATTCACGGTGAGGAAAACCTTGCGGCGGTTGTAAAAGCTTCTAGCATTCTTTTTAGTAAAGATGCCCTTGATACCATCAAAACGATTGATGAGGCATTACTACTAGAAGCCTTCGACGAAGTGCCCCAAATAGAACTTTCTAAAAGTGTATTACAAAACGTAGAAAACATTACCGACTTCCTGTCTTCTACAACACAAAATCTTATTTTCAGTTCGAAAGGTGAGGTGAGAAGAGCCATTCAAAATAATGCTGTTTCTATCAACAAAGTAAAGGTAAAAGACCCTAACCAAGCCGTCGATTTCGAGCTATTACGTGACAAATACATCATTGCCCAAAATGGCAAGCGTAAGCATTATTTGATTAAGGTAGTGTAAGAAGGAAGGACATCAGACACAAGAAGTAAGACACGAGACTGAACTTTTACTTCTAAAATCGTTCATTTATTCATACTGATAGCCCTCAATACATTGCTCTCAGCTATTCGCTCATTCACACAATCACTAATTAACTAACTGATTATCATACCACCACGTTTACAATTCGCTTGGGTACAATAATCACCTTTTTAGGCGACTTCCCCTCCAACCATTTTTGAATGGCTTCGTTGGCCAGTACTTCTTTTTCCATCTCCTCTTTGGGAACATCCAAACCAAAAGAGATTTTGGCGCGTACCTTACCGTTTACAGAGATAGGGTATTCGAAGGCTTCCTCTTTGAGGTGCTTCTCGTCAAAAACAGGAAAAGTAGCCTCAGCAATTGAGGTAGTTTCGCCTAGCGCATTTTGCCAGAGTTCTTCTGCGATATGGGGTGCATAAGGAGAAAGTAAAATCAGCAGTTCTTTTAGTACAAGTCGCTTATAGCACTTCGTGTCCGTTAAGCCGTTTACACAGACCATAAATTTACTCACAGGTGTATTGAAAGCATAACGCTCCAAGTCCTCGGTGACACCTTTAATCGCTGTATGAAGTATCTTTAATTCTTCTTTCGTAGGAGCCTCTTCTTGTACAATTAACTTACCCTGTCCGTCGTAGAACAAGCGCCAGAGTTTTTTCAAAAAACGGAAAACACCATCAATCCCTTGGGTATTCCAAGGTTTTGATTGCTCTAAGGGGCCCAAAAACATCTCGTAAAGACGTAACGTATCGGCGCCATATTGGCCTACTACATCGTCAGGGTTGACTACATTGTAATAGCGTTTCGACATTTTTTCTACCTGACTAATGGTCACGTATTTTTCCTCTTCTAGAATAAAGGTAGCCTCTTTCAAATCAGGTCGCCAACTTCTAAAAGCATCCATATCCAACACCTCGTTGTTGACCAAGCCAATATCTACGTGTAATTCGGTAGTATCATACTCATCTTTTAAGTTAGCCGATACAAAGGTATTCGTATCCTTTACCCGGTAAGCCAAGCTCGACATTCCCTGAATCATTCCTTGGTTGATTAACTTTTTGAAGGGCTCTTCAAAACTAATAAAGCCTCTGTCATAAAGAAACTTTGTCCAGAAGCGCGCATACAGTAAGTGACCTACGGCGTGTTCTGTACCACCAATGTACAAATCTACCTGTTGCCAGTAGTCGGTAAGCGTTTTTTCGGCAAAGACCTCTTCATTATGAGCATCCATAAAACGCAAAAAATACCAAGAAGAACCCGCCCAACCAGGCATAGTATTAAGTTCTAGCGGATAACCTTCTGCTGTTTGCCATTGTGTGGCGCGTCCTAAAGGAGGTTCTCCTTCTGAGGTAGGCAAATATTTATCAACATCAGGTAAGGTAAGTGGTAGTGTACTTTCAGGAAGCGTATACGGGGTATCGTCTTTATAGTAAACAGGAATGGGCTCTCCCCAGTAACGTTGCCGCGCAAAGATCGCGTCCCTCAATTTATAGTTGACCTTTCGTTGCCCAATGTTTTTTTCTTCTACTATTTGGAGCGCTTTTTCGATCGCCTCTTCGGTAGAGAGTCCGTTAAGTAAACCAGAATTGATCATCTTACCCCGTTTGATAGTCGTAGGGTCTTCTAGAGTCTCAGTTCCTTCAATAACGCGCACGATCGGTAAATCAAAATGGGTAGCAAAGCGAAAATCCCTTTCGTCAGAAGAGGGAACGCCCATGACCGCCCCAGTACCATAGCCACTCAATACATAGTCGGCGATCCAGATGGGTATTTTTGTACCACTAAAAGGATGGATAGCATAGCTCCCACTGAATACACCAGAAACGGTTTTTACATCGCTCATCCGATCTCTTTCAGAGCGTGTTTTACTCTTGGCAATGTAGGCTTCTACGGCGGTGTGTTGCTCAGGTGTTGTGAGCTTTTCTATGAGGTCGCTCTCTGGCGCAATTGCCATAAAAGTAACTCCAAATATAGTATCAATACGGGTGGTGAATACCCGTAGGCTGAAATCGTGTGCCTCTAGGGTAAAATCTAATTCTGCTCCTACGGATTTGCCAATCCAATTGCGCTGCATTTCTTTGAGCGAGTCAGACCAGTCCAAAGTGTCCAGGTCGTTTAAGAGGCGTGGCGCGTAAGCCGTAATTCGCAGCGCCCACTGGAGCATTTCTTTCTGCTCAACCGAGTGTCCACCTCGCTCTGAAACGCCCTCTTTTACCTCATCATTTGCCAACACAGTACCCAAATCTGGACACCAATTAACAGTCATGTTTTCTAAATAGGCCAGGCGAAAATGCAGGAGATATGCTTGTTGTTCTTTTTCGGAAAAATGCTGCCATTGCTCGGCCGTAAGAGTAGGAGTTTGCTCATCACAAACGCCGTCTACCTCATCAGTGCCAGAAGCTGCTAGCTTTTCTATGAGTGTGTCAATGGCTTCTGCACGTTGGGTTTTGTTATTATACCAAGAATGAAAAAGCTGTATAAAAATCCACTGTGTCCAACGGTAAAATTGAGGATCGGAAGTGCGTAACTCTCTCGACCAATCGTAGGCAAAGCCAATGTTTTTAAGTTGCTCTTTGTAGCGATTAATGTTTTGCTCAGTAGTAAGTGCAGGATGTTGGCCCGTCTGAATGGCGTATTGCTCGGCGGGTAGACCGAAGGAATCAAAACCCATGGGATGCAATACATTGTACCCCTGTAGTTTTTTATAACGTGCCATTACATCAGAGGCAATATAACCAAGTGGATGCCCTACGTGTAGTCCTGCCCCAGAAGGATAGGGGAACATGTCCAGTACATAATACTTAGGCAGCGAAGGGTCGTCTTTTGACTGGTAGAGATTATTTTCTTCCCAGTATGCTTGCCATTTTTTTTCAATGGCTTGGAAGTTATATACCGACATATAACCAATAATTTTAATTAGATCTTTTTACCTCAAAAATTTTACTAACCATACAGAGGAATGCCCCACATCAGTATACTAATGGTCACACTTCTCTAAGAAACAGCGAGTAAATTTAGTACAAGAATTCACAATTCGCCAGAAAACGCTGTATAATAAAAATGTAAAAATAGGTTATTCCTCTTTAATGCCTAAAAGTAGATATGTCAGGTGATAGCAATGGCATTACTCCTACTGGTTTTGAAGTAAAATTTCATCTAAACTTAAGTCAGCCTTATGCATAAAAATATCATTATGGTAGAAGTCTAGCTTTTTCAGGAGATAAGAGAGGGTGTTTATTTCTGCTGTGGACAAGTTACCTACAACTATTTTAGATACAGTGGCCATATTAGGTAATACACGGTTGATCTCTTTTTTACCCAAGTCCGTTACTGCTACCCTAACACTCCGTTTGTCCTGTTTATCGGCAAACTCTCTTATAAGTTTTTTACCTTTTAATCGCTTTAATACCTCTACTCCAGAGGTTTTCTCCATTACTTGCTTATTGATGAGTTCAGTTTTGGTCAAACTGTCGAAAGTCATAAGTTTTACTAGAAAAGCAAACTCATCAACCGTTTGCAAGCAACTCGCTTGTAAGGCTTTTTTTATATATGTTTTTGCATAGCGAAACATAAGGGTGATCAAGATTGAGATATCACTGTTGCTATCCCTGCGTACATCTTGAATATGTTTCTCTTTTTTTCCTTTTTCTTCCCGATTAGTAATCTCATTGGTGCCCATCTGTGCATTAAGATACCCCACAAAATCTTGTATTGAATAAGGGCTTTCTCCCTGATAGTCAGCGTCGAAAATATATAATTGCTCTATAATTTCTACTAAAATTTCTTTTTTCATTAGTATGGTATTTAGTACGATATAGTTTTAAAGTTATAAAAAAAATACATAATCGTAAAACAAATCTATGATTAATATGTTTTCGTATTAATATGTGTAATATAAATATGAAATCGTATTAAAATGCTAGCTAAAATAGCTATATTATTTTCTGTAGAAATATTGTTAGTGCTGGTTTGTGGAAGAAACATGGCACAAACCCGTTCAGATAAAGTATTTATTTTTTATGAATCATCTCCTTCAACCAATTTCAGAGACATAGAAGGAGAAAGCAACATAGCACGTAATTATGAGGTTGCTTTAGGCGCTCCACCCATAAAAATCTCTCCCAAGCTAAAATGGATCAACACTGTTTACAGTCGATCGGTGCGTTATAATTTTCAAGATTTACCAGCAGCACTGTCATCGTTGTCATCCGACCTGTATGACATTCAATATGGTTCAATTTTCCTCTATGATTTCCAGAATCCAAAGTGGTCGTTACTGGCTTCACCACGCTTAATGTTGAGAAGTGATTTTAAAGACAATAACTTAGGAAATAGTCTATTTTTAAGTGGTTTGGTATTAGTAAACTACAACCCCGATGGGCAAGAAAAGCTGACTTGGTCTTTTGGTGTAACACTTACCAACGACTTTAACAGAAACCTGGTGATACCTGTAGCAGGCTTTATCTACAAGGATCAAAGGTTTACCATTGAAGTAACCTACCCAAGAGTCAACTTTTTGTACAAACCCAAACCTGCTATTGAATGGGGGGTAACAGCCTCTGTGATTGGTGGGATTTATAATACTTCATCGCTTCAACTTCCCGATGGTTCATCAACCAGCTATACACGTGCAATCAATGTGTTGGTCGGGCATACCTTCAATTATCTGGTTTCTGAAAGGATCGTTTTAAACACCTGCTTGGGCTATATGCCCGTTCGAAACTACGATTTAATGAACCAAGACTTTGAAGCGGTGAAATCAGTGACGACAGATTTAAACCAATCAGTTTTTTTAAGAACTGGGCTAAGTATCAGATTTTAACATAAAAACTTTATGGAAATTGTAGCCAGCGTAGCGAACGCATCAAAAGAATATAAAACAGGCGATACCATAATAACCGCCTTACAACCTACCACTTGTGATTTCAAGAAAAATGAACTCACACTGATTATTGGCCCTTCAGGCTCAGGTAAAACAACCCTACTCTCGTTGCTTGGTTGTGTTATTTTTCCAACTACTGGTCAGGTGACTATTTGTGGGCAATCTACACAAGGACTTAGTCAAAGACAGTTGGCGCAAGTTCGGTTGAAAAACATTGGTTTTGTTTTTCAAGGCTTTAATTTACTTGCGCCCTTAAATGCCCTAGAAAACGTTATGCAACCGCTTTTACTGCTGGGTATTCCCCGAAAAGAAGCAAAAGAAAGGGCAAAAGAAGCCTTGAAAAAAGTAACCATGCAAGATAGAATGAGCAACCTGCCCAAAATGCTAAGTGGTGGGCAAAAACAGCGAGTAGCCATCGCGAGGGCACTCGTTACCAACCCCTCTTTAATGCTTTGTGATGAACCCACTGCTGCCTTAGACATTAAAAGCGTAGCCATCGTGATGGAAGAGCTAAAAATGCTATCAACAACCAGCAAATCGGTAGCAGTGGTCACGCACGACCTGCGGTTGAAGCAGTTTGCAGATCGAATCATTTATGTAAATAATGGAGCCGTATCAAACGAGCCAAAAGAAGAAGAATTTATTCACTAAATCAGTTTAATACTATGAAAAAGATTATGGTAATATGTGTACTTGTGGGCTTCGTACAAACCGTACTAGGCCAATCAAATCAATGTATTGTACAGGCTACAGGATTTAAATCCGACGCTGGGAAATGCAGTATTTATCTATATAAAGCTGAAAAAGGCTTTCCAAAAGATTTTAAATATTCTATTGCTTCTGTTTCTGGAACAATTGAAAATGGAAAATGCCGACTAGTGCTTAAAAACATCCCCAAAGGGAAGTATGCAGTGGTAGCACATCACGATAAGAATGGGAACAGAAAATTAGACACTAATTTCCTAGGGATGCCCAAAGAAGGAGTAGGTACTTCAAATAATGTGAAGAGTAGATTTGGTCCCCCAAGCTTTGAAGATTCAACATTTTCTATTGTAAAACCATCTAGTGCCATCAGTATCACTATAAAATACCTGTAATTATGAGAAATAGTCTATGTAGCTTGGTCGTAATCGCTGTACTATCTACCTGCCAAAAAAGTGACCAAGCAGAAGCAAATAAGAGGGTTTCGTCCTTAAAGGCTCCCTCAGAAGTTAAGGTAGATGTTATTATAGCCACAGGTCGGGTAGTGCCTGAAAGAGATATTATAGAGGTATCTACCCCTACTGGTGGTGTCGTTAAGGCTGTTATGAAAAAAGAAGGAGATCAAGTGTCACAGAACGACATACTAGTACTTTTAGAAGATGATATAGCGCGCAATAAATTGAAGGAAATTCAAACGCAAATTCAATCCCAGCAATCGCAAATAGCCATTGAAAGAGTACAACTGAGAGAGGTGCAAATCAACCTTCTGCATAAGAATAGCTTACTCACGAAAACCAAAAGACTCTTAGAGAAGGGGGCAGAAACCCAGCAGGTGTATGACGATCTGCTTACCGAGGTAAGCATACTAGAAATAACCCTCCAAAAAGCAAAAGTAAAGATACAAGCTGCTGTCAGCAAGGTAAATGAATTGAAAGCTTTACTAAATACTGCCCAAGCAGAAGTAAAAGAAAGGCAACTCCTTTCACCTTCAGATGGGCTAATACTTAACATGTTAGTAAACAAAGGAGAAGCGATCAATCAGTATGCGACCTACGCAGCGTTTGCACCCAAAGGGAGCTTAATTGTTCGGGCAGAAGTGGATGAATTATTTAGTGCAAGGGTAAAAAAAGGACAAAAAGTAGAGATCGTAAATACAGGAAGTGACCAGGTCATTGCCAGCGGAGAAATCACCCTAGTAGCGCCCTACCTTAAAAAGAAATCCTTGTTCTCCGAAAAATCTGACGAACAAGAAGACAGGCGGGTAAGAGAGGTAAAAATAGCTTTAGACAGCGAGAAAGGCCTCATTATCAATGCTAAAGTTGAATGTAAAATTAAGTTATAACGATGCTAAAAACCGCCTTTAAATTCATTAAATACGATAGGGCCAAAAGTATTGGCGTAGTTGTAGGTATTTTGATAAGTATTTTTCTCATTGGGCAACAAATCGGCATTCTCGGTTTTTTGACAGGCTTAATGGGTGGAATTATTGACAACTCAAGGGCAGATATTGGGCAGATTTGGGTAACAGACAACATCACCCAAAACGCTAATCAACTGACCCAGCTTGATGCAAGACTGGTACAAGAAATAAGAAGTATTGAGGGAGTAGAAAATACCTTTGCGGTAGTGGCTGCTAATAGTATAGTAAAGTTTGAAAATGGAAAAACAGCCACCGTCACCATCATTGGGAGTAAAGCACCCATGTTTGTGGGAGGGCCCAATCCGTATAAGATAAACAAAGGTAAGCTGCATAACTTGTTACTTGACAAAGCGATTGGGGCAGAGTTTTTCGACAAGAAAACCTTTGAAAATGATGTTGAAATTGGTAAAAGGATTGAAATAAATGGTAAAGAAGCCTTCATTCAACTTCAAACCAAAAATGCAAGAGGATTTGGAGGCTCCTTTTTCTTTACTACCCTGAGTAAAGCCCGTTATTATGGAAATTTTCCACCCAATAAAGTGAGCGCTATTGCTGTTCAAGTAAAACCAGGATATGACCTTACCAAGGTAGTAAAGCGTATCAACACGACAATATTTGGTGTAAGAGCGTGGGAAGCAAAAGAACTGAAGAAGACAACCATTCGTTTCCTTACCTTTTCCTCAAATATTGGCACAAGCATAGGCTCACTGGTGATTTTTGCCATTATAAGTGGTTTCTTCATTATTGGCTTAACCCTGTACTCCTCCGCCCTTGATAGAATAAAAGACTATGGTACCTTAAAAGCCATCGGCGCTACTGATGGGTATGTACGCAACTTAATTTTATTACAGTCAGTCATTTTTGCCTTAGTAGGATTTTCTCTGGCATTTCTTGTCTTGATGGGCTTCAAAAATGGCGTTCAGCGTTCAGGACTGGTAATCAATTACTCACTTCTAGAAGTAGCAGGTCTCTTTTTCATCACCGTTTTTATTTCGGTAGGTGGTTCGTTTTTCGCCATCAAAAAAATTAATAGTGTTGAACCTGCTTCTGTGTTTTAAAACCATAAAAATTGAATATGAAAAGAATACTCATAATAATCAACCTAGTGATTAGCCAAACTTTAATGGCACAAATCACTTTGAAAGAATGCATTGAGACAGGCTTAGTTAACCAACCTAACATCAATAGAGCCAAAAGTGATGTATTACTGACAAAACTTCAAAGCGTAGCTGTTAAGGCGGCATATCTACCGCAAATTTCCATAGCTTATGATTATAGATACAATACCATTATACCTACGCAGGTTGTGCCAGTAGGACAATTCAACCCAATCCCTACCGACGAAACAAGAGGTATTCAGTTTGGAACCCCTTGGCAACAAAATGCAGGTATTTCCGTCTATCAGCCCGTCATTGATTTTACCACTCAAAAAAGTATCAAAGAAAGTAACATCAACGAGACTTTAGCAAGCATCGACTTAAAGATAGCGGAAGATAAGCTGACCTACGAAATTGCAGACACTTATAGCCGCATTATCATTTTTAAATTTCAACTAGAAGAAGCAATGGCTGATACAGTTCGTAGTTATCGGTCGTATACAATTTTAAACGATGGATTTGAAGAAGGGAAAGTCTTAAAAATGGAACTAAACAATGCCATTATAAACCACAATAACAATATTAACCAGTATAAAAAAGTGCTGGCAGCAGGGATAACTGAAAAAATATATATGCATTACCTTACCAATATTGCCTTAGAAAGGGTGTTAGAGGATAATTTCCAAGAGATACCAGCACGTATTATTGACGCAAGTAATACGAATGTAAATTTTCAGACGGAATCAAGTTTTGATTACCAAAAACTGCTTAGGCAAGAGAAGTTACTCAACCAACAAATCAAAACAGAAAGAACGAAGTATTTACCTAGAGTAGGCTTTCAAGGTTTTTTAGGGGCTAACCAATTCAGTCAAGTATTCAATCCTTGGCTTAATAACACTTGGTTTGGTAATAGCTATGTAGGCTTAGCGCTAGAATTATCCTTATTTTCACCAGATAAGTCAATCAATGCAGAGAAGCAATTGAGAACACAACTAACGATTGTGAATACCCAGAAAGATGAACTGAAACTCCAAAAAAATAAAGATTTGCTTCAGTTAAATATTGAGATAAACCAGTTGAAGCAGGAGATAGCAATACTCGATAACAACCTCAAACTTATTAGTGAAAATATTCAATTATATCAAGAACGTGTAAAAAATGGACAATTTGCTTCGGCTGAATTAAATGTGCAGGAAGTCGAAATTCAAAAAATTAACAATCAGGTAAAGCAGCGAAAGGAACAGCTAAATAAAGCCTTTCTTCAACGGATTTACATCTCAGGTCAACTAAGTGACTATGTGAAAAAACTGTAGACTAGCGTCAATTTAAAGCAAGGTGTTTCATTATAGAAACATCTTGGTAGTACCTTACAGCAATGATTGATAAACCTAAGAGAGCAATAGATAAGTGAGTCACAGTTTTCTATACTCGTGGATAACGTAAGAAGTAGTAGCACTCTCTGCCAGTGTGTAGACTACCTCTGCCTCAAAGCGATCTCCCTCTTGTAATCCTTGCAAGTGGTTTTCTAGGCTATCGATCAGGTCGGCGGTAGGGAGTAGTGTATAGGCAAAGCGAATGGTTACTTTTTCGCTAACCTTAAAGTTTCCCCTAAAAACATCTCCCTTACTGAGCAGCTTTACAATACGTACTTGTGCTATACAGGGGGCAGATTGACAAGGCTGGGGAGCATCTGGATTGGCCGCTTCTATTTTTACTATTTTTCCAACAATGCGCGCGGCATTAGCTGGTACGATGGGCTCTCTGTTGTAGGTTGCCTCAGTACCTTTACAGGCCATCTGCGTAAAAATCAGCAACAATGGAAAGTATTTAGTGGAATAGATATTTAAAAAAAGACGCATATATAATACTGGAGTATTATCTCGAGTGAAGAGATAACATAAAGTAAGTACCGAATAATTCCACAACTATTATGCAATAAATGACTGCCTACCAGCGATTATGAAGTCAGCAGCGCCTACTCCTTGTTCATAAAGGCTGGTAGGCACACCTCTTTTATGATGCTAAAAGGTACTTTATCTTCAGGTTTATTATAAGCCCCCCCAGTAAAGACAACCACCAAACGTAGAGACGGAAAAGTAAAAATATACTGACCGCCATTGCCCGTTGCTACCACTGATACAACCTCTTTATCATTAACTTGAAAAGGAATCTGCCACCAGTAAAAGCCATAATCAATACCAGTGATTTTGACCTGAGGCGTAGTAGCTAGGGTAAGCCATTGGGCGGATACAATGGTTTGACCTTTCCACTTTCCTTTGTCTAGCATAAGCTGCCCTATCTTGGCCATGGCTCTGGGCGTTAGGTACAGCCTTTTAGCTGCGAGAGGAATATTTGAACGCTTGGTGGTATGGTGCCATTCAACATCAGTAATCCCCAAAGGCGTGAACAAGTATTGTTGAGCAAAGGCATCAATGGGCATATTCGCTGCTTGACTAATAATTTCATTGGCCAAAATTTGACCTAAAGTACAGTACTGTGCTATCGTACCGGGTGGATGTGCCACAGGTAGGTCTATAAAATACTGTAGTAAATCTTTCTTTTTGTATGCCCTGTCTTCTTGCCCTTTTGATTGCTTATCCCAGTCGTTACAATCAAGACCTGTCGACATAGTGAGCAAATGCCTAATCGTAATTTCCTTTTTCTGTATAAAGTCTTTTTGTGGTCGAAGGGCAGGTAGGTATTTAAAAATGGGATCGTCTATACTTTCAATAAATCCTTTATCGATGGCAATTCCCATCAGCAGGGTAGTGATGCTTTTCGTAACAGAACGCAGGTCGTGAAGCGAGTTGACCGTATATTGGTCATAATACGCCTCTACAATAAGCTGATCATCTTTAATGAGAAGGAAGCTATGTATCTGATGCGTATTCTTCTGAAGTTGCTCTAGAAGTTTGATAAAACGAGTAGTATCTATCTGGTGATCTTTCCAGTGGCTTACTTGCCAGCCATCGTCTAGTTTTACAGGGGGCTTATAAAAAGAAGGTGCTTGCGCACAGGCAACTGTAAACGTAGCGATGATACAAATAATAGTAGCGATGAGATACTTCAAGCCGGATAGTTGCTAGTCGTGTCTGTACTGTTCTATGATCTTATAGAGTGCCTTTTGGGTTTCTAGCTCGGTAAAAAACTCATAGAGAAGCGTATGCTGGTCATAATCGAGTAACAAGGCATTTTCTAAATGATTAAAAGCCTCCTTGTAGCGGCCGGCCTCTATTAAGTAAGCAACCAGTCGGTACTGGAGGTCAGCCTCATCGGGCATATCATCAATAATCCCTTCAAGAATGTTTACCGCTTGTTCGTAATTTCCCTGTTCGTAATACAAGTACGACCAGTTGAACCAGATTTCTTTGTTGTAAGGAGCTAGCTCGGCGGCTCGCTCATAGGCTTCCAAACTACTAATCACCAGCCCAAACTTAATTTCAAAATTTGCAAAATCCAACCATTAATTGGCGTTATTATCGTCTAATTCCTTGGCTTTTCTTAGGAAATGAAGCGCCTCTAGCCAGCGGTCAATGGCATCCAAACAGATACCTACGCCATACCAGCCCTCATCCCAAGTACTGTTGGCTCTAATGGCTCTTTGATAATACTTGATAGCAATTTCGTACTGCTCTAGCTTCTCGTAAGTGGCCGCTAAGTGGCAGAGTAAGTCAGGGTCGTTTCCCTCATATAAATCTACAGCGCTGAGAAAACAAGCTTGTGCATCTTGGTACTTCTCTAGGTTCAGATAGGCGCAGCCTAAATAAAAAAAGGCTCGTTCGAAGTCTGGTTTTATCAGTGTTGCGTACTCAAAAGCCTGAATGGCTTCTTCGTAGCGATCCATCCGCATGTGGATTTCTCCTAGATTAAACCAAGCTTGATGCGCATACGGGTCTTGATCAATAAATTGCTCGTAAAAGGGAATCAACTCCTCTAAACGGTTCAGATACTCCAAACAATAAGAGAGTTCTAAGATGGCCGCTTCATTTTGCATATTAAGCCCAATCGCCTTTTTGTAGTAAGTGATAGCTTCTTCAAAATCGCCCTTTCCTTGGTAAGTAATTCCCAAGTGATAATAGATTTCATCTTGTGCTACCTGCCACTGAAGCATATGAAGTAATAGTTCAATCGCTTCTTCAAAACGGCCTGTTAGCGAATACGCTGTACTCCTTAGCAAAGAAGAGTCTAAATCGTTGGGTTGTAAATGGCTAATTTTTTCTAATACATCCAGCGACTTGTTCGGTTTCCCTAAATCTAGCAGTAATCTTGCCTTTCCAGTGAGAAGTTCAGTAGAGTAGGGGTACTGCTCTATGGCCAAACTCACCGCTTTGTAAGCTTCTTCTAGTTTACCTGAACTGATATAATGTTCTACGATCAGTTCATAGGCCTCTACATCGAAGAAGTAACGCGTATGATTACGAAGCATTTCTTCATATTTTCTTACGAAAGCTGCTTCTTCATGATCTTTAAAATCATTCGACATATAATATCAACTCAAGTTTAAAAACTTTTGCACCTATACAATTATACTAAATAATTTTTGCTAAAAAAAAGTTTAAAAAGGTTTAAGTGGTATATTTCTTCATCAGGGCTGGGCAAGCCCAATTCAACGTTTCTTCTAAGGTTCTGAAAGTAAAATCGAGGTGCTGCTTCACCTTCTCATTTTCATAATGATAGGTAAGTTGTGATAGCTGTGCGGTTTCTTTGGTAATAAAAGGCGGCTTGCCTGTGAGCCAATGCTGTAGCTTCGATACCCGCCAAGCCAAGGCAGCTAGCAAGGGCGTTACTTTTATAGTTGGGGGCTTTACCTCAAATCGCTGTGCTATTGCTGTAAAGAGCGTTTGATAGTTGGTACTATTAGCGCTTACCACAAAACGCTCCCCGATGGTTTTCTTTGCCAGTAATTGAAAAGCAATGTCCGCCACATCGCGTACATCTACGTAGTTAACGCTCCCTGTGGCATAGAAAGGCTTTTTATCGTATACATATTTAAATAGTTGTGCACTGCTTTTGTGCCAGTCGCCTACGCCTAACACGACCGAAGGATTGATGATGACTGCTGGTAGCCCTTCTGCTATACTGCGCCATACTTCCATCTCTGCCAAGTATTTAGACTGCGCATAAAGCGTATTAAGGCTGGAGTTCTCCCACTTAGAGGTCTCATCCATATGGATTTTCTCTTTGCTTCTGCCCAAAGAGGCTACTGAGCTAACCTGTAAAAAGTGAGCTACTTTTTTTTGTAAGCACACATTGACCATATTGGCAGTACCTTCTACGTTTACTTTAAAAAGTTGCTTCTTGGCCTTGGGGTCAAAAGAAACCATAGCTGCCGCGTGAATGACGGTGCTGCCTTCCTCTATTATTTGCTGCAGCCGTGTTATGTCTAGTACATCCCCTTCAACCCAAGTAATTTGATCGGCTATGTCGGCTACAAGGGTTAAGTCACTTTCGGCCCGTTTAAGCGCTGTAACCTTTTCTCCTTCGATGAGTAGCTTCCGAGCGATGTAACTACCTACTAAGCCATTACAGCCTGTTATAAAAAACATATAATTTTATTTAATAGATAAGAACACAAATAAAAAAGGAAGAAAAGAGAATTGAAAGTATTTGGTAGTATAGATAGAGGTATAGGAGATATTAGTGAACGGTTGAGAGAGATTACTTGTATTATTGACGCATAATCGCTACATTTGCAACCTTGTTTAATTATAGCATTTTAAAATTGCCCTCATGCCTAAGATTAAAACTAATTCTGGCGCTCGTAAGCGTTTTAAGGTAACGGGAACAGGCAAGATTAAGCGTAAACACGCTTTTAAGAGCCATATCCTTACTAAAAAGTCAATTAAACGTAAGCGTCAGTTGACACAAGCTACTTTGGTGCATAAATCTGACGAAAAACGCATCAAAGCACTTCTGAATATTTAAAAATTTATAATTGGTTTATTCGTTCCACCCGATGTTTGGTAATAAGTATGCGCTAAACGCATCGCCAAAGGTCAAAAACAATTCAAGTAAATATGCCACGTTCGGTTAATGCGGTTGCTTCAAGAGCAAGAAGAAAAAAAATGATGAAGTTTGCCAAAGGTTATTTTGGCAGAAGAAAAAACGTATGGACAGTTGCTAAAAACGCTGTCGAAAAAGGATGGCAGTATGCCTACCGTGATAGAAAAAAGAAAAAGAGAGATTTCAGAGCGCTATGGATCGCTAGGATCAATGCAGGTGTTCGTGAGCACGATCTTTCTTACTCTAAGTTTATGGGGATGTACCATAAAGCAGGCTTAGGGATGAACAGAAAGGTACTAGCAGACTTAGCCATGAATCATCCTGAAGCTTTTAAAGCCATCGTTGACAAGGTAAAAGAGACGGCCAAATAAGCAAAAACATTTTTACTTAGGTGAATACATTAGTGGGGACTTGCAAAAGTCTCTTTTTTAGTACCAGCCCAGTAATGTAGTAGAGCGTGCTGTGAAGGCGATAAGGTTAGTCGAAAGACCGCTTGTACGAATGTTGTCTTGAATTAGAAATTATTCAACTCGTCAGGAGAGACACTATCAAAAGTGCTGATTATCCTATATTCGCTGGTCATTAAGCGCACACAACAGGGTTCAAAGAATATCGTTCTATTAAGAAAAAGATAGAACTCATACGCTTCTGCGTAAGTCTTAAAGCGTGTCAGGCTAGTGGTTTTCCCAGTTTTAATGTTTTTAACTTTTACTACAAACTGCATAAACTTTTACAGGTGTTTACAATACACTTCGCGTACTAATACAACCGATTACTATTTCTTCTATAAGCGTTATTTTTCACATATAGGTGTCAATATCTCCTGCACCCTCTCTTACAATTTCCACAGCTTCTTGTGTACAGTCTACGATGGTAGATGGGATAACGTTGCCGTACCCGCCATCAACCACTATATCTACTTTGTGTTGAAATTTCTCGTAGATAAGGTCTGGAGAAGTAATATAATCAATTACTTCATCATCGTCGTGTACCGAAGTGGTAATAATGGGTCGGTCCAACTCCCTCACGAGTAATCGTGGAATAGGATGGTCAGGAATACGAATACCTACCGTCTTTTTATTGTTGTACAGCAGCTCAGGTACTTTGCTGGTAGCATTTAGTATAAACGTAAAAGGCCCTGGCAGTGCCTTTTTCATAATCTTAAAGATGGGCGTACTCACCTTCGCATATACTGAAATGTGGCTCAAATCATAACAAATAAAAGAAAAGTTGGCTTTTTTAGGTTTAATTCCTTTAATCTGACAAATTTTTTCTAAGGCCCGTTTATTATGTAAATCACAGCCTAAACCATAAACGGTATCAGTAGGATAGATGACCAATCCGCCTGTAGATAAGCAATCAACCACCTGCTTCATTTTACGTGGTTCTGGGTTCTCAGGGTGTATTTTTAGAAAAGTAGCCGCCATTGAAAGTAAATCAATAATGCGGTAATTTTAAGGATAAAGAATGGCATATCAAAATGTAGTCTCTGCTTAAATATTCAGTAGGTTTTGTTTCAACAATCTGAATTCTTTATAAATTTGTCCAATTAAAAAGCTGATTTTCTAGGTTATGCGTAGTCGAAAGGTGTTTACTATTATCTTTGTAGTTACGGTTATCTTATTAGCCACTTTCTCTTTTTATTTTTACCAAATGGTAAAGAGCCCTAATTTTCAAGTGCAAAAAGAAGCAGGCTATCTGTACATTCCTCAAGAGGCTACCTTCCGCACCGTCCTCGATTCGCTCAAAGCCAAAGACATGATTCACGATATCACGTCCTTCGCCTTTCTTTCTAAGCTAATGAAATACCAAGAAAATGTACGCCCAGGACGCTACTTGATTCCCACCGATGCTACTAACATGGAAGTGGTCGTCCTGCTACGCTCAGGCCAGCAAGTCCCTGTACAACTTCAATTCTCTGCGCTTCGCACCAAAGAACAGCTAGCAGCGCGTATCAGTCGTCAGGTAGCATTGAGCGAAGAAGCCTTGCTCAATGCGCTAAATGACCCAACTGTCGCGCAAAAGTACGGCTTCGATACTACTACCTTTATGTGTATGTTTTTACCCAATACCTATGAAGTATATTGGAGTACGTCGTTAGAACAGTTTTTAGAACGCATGGCAGAGGAGTATAAAAAATACTGGACTACCGAGCGAGTGATGGAAGCGGAAGCAGTAGGACTTACTCCCATAGAAGTAACTATCTTAGCTTCTATTGTACAAGCAGAAACCGCTCAAGAGGACGAAATGCCAACCATTGCGGGCGTATATATTAATCGACTCGAGAGAGATCAGTTACTACAAGCAGACCCAACCGTCATTTTTGCAGTAGGCGATTTTACCATTAAGCGTGTCTTAAATGTACACCTTGAAGTAGACTCCCCCTACAATACTTATCGATACAAGGGCTTGCCTCCAGGGCCTATTAATCTACCTGCGATGGCAGCGCTTAATGCTGTTCTTAATTATGAGAAACACGATTACGTGTACTTCTGTGCCAAGGAAGATTTTTCTGGCTATCATAACTTTGCCAAAAGTTATCAAGTCCATTTGCAAAACGCAAGGCGTTATCAGCGTGCGCTTCAGCAACGTTTACAAGAAAATTAATTCACTTCCTTAAAGCTCGTATGAAACTTGTAACCAGATAGTCTTGTATTGATTTATATATGTCTAAGCTTTCGATATGTCTCTCAACGTAAAAGTAATTTTATTAAGCGCCTTTTTCTTTTTCAGCCTGTCTGCTGCCAATGCACAAGACGACCCAAAAGGGAAAGATCGAAAGGTGGCGGAAGACGATACAGTACGTTACCAAAAACTTCCTTATGATACTGTTACTTTTGAGAAAGGAGAGGTAGTAGAGCTAAAGAAAGCAGATACCATGATAGGTGTAGGAGATACATTGATCAAAGTAATCGGCAATGTGCTATTTAAGCAAGGCAATGTAAAGCTTTATTGTGATTCTGCCTACAAATACCAGAATAGCAACAATGTAGAAGCCTTTGGCAGTGTGCGACTCATACAGGATAGCATCACGTTAGTTTGTGAAAGAATTTTTTATTTAGGAGATGAGCGGTTGGCACAAGCCCGTGAAGATGTGGTGTTGAGAGACCCTAAAATGACGCTGTATACAGACTTTTTAGATTATAGCCTTAATTCTAAGATTGGTTATTATTATAATGGAGGACGGGTAATAGATAGCCAAAATAACCTGAAAAGTTTATCGGGTACTTACGATACCCAAGCCAAGTTTTTCTTTTTTAAAGATGATGTAAATGTAGTAGGAAGAAACAAAGGAACTAACTACACGATTACATCCGATACACTTCAATACAATGAAGTAAACAAGATCGCCTATTTTAAAGGCCCTACCAACATTGTGTCGAGTAATGGTAACATCTATGCAGAAAAAGGAACCTACCGTACCCTTACACAGATATCTAATTTTAGTGGTCGTTCGGAAGTAGAAAATGAAAAATATATCCTTAAAGGGGATTCTATTTACTACGATGAGCAGCGCGTACAAGGCTATGCACGAGGGAATGCAGAGGTTTTCGTTAAGAAAGATAGTATTTTTATCAATGGACATGAGGGCTACTTTTGGGGGCCGAAGGGACTTACAAAAATGCTAGGTGATCCGTACATGCGTAACGTTAGTAAAGGCGATACGCTCTTTTTAAGTGCAGATACCCTTATTTCCTACAATAAAAAAGTATTTCCAAAGAATCAGCGTGCTTCTGCTGCCCAAGTAGAAAGGCGAGATAGCCTTGCACTTACTAAAGAGAGACGATTGCTGTTGGCTTACAATCGGGTGAAAATCTACAAAACAGATTTACAAGGAAAGTGCGACTCTCTGGCGTATAATTTCAGGGATTCAACTATTTATTTCTACAGAGATCCCGTACTATGGAATACCGATAGCCAAATGACCGCTGACTCCATTCGTTTATTGATGGCCAACGATGAACTAGATCGGCTGGAAATGCGCGTCAATAGTTTTATCATTTCTCAAGACAGCGTAGAAAACTTTAATCAACTAAAAGGAAGAACTGTAGATGCTTACTTTGAAGAGAACCAAATCACTTTAATGGATGTTAACGGAAATGGAGAAACCATCTATTTCTTACTCGAGGAAGAAGACCAGTCTATGATTGGGATGTACCGGGTGATTTGTAGTAACATCAAGGGATTTTTTGAAGAAAATCAATTAGTTAACATTGCTTTTTATATTAATGTAGACGGTAAGGTGATCCCGCCACATGAGCTACAAGAGCCAGATACAAGACTAACTGGCTTCCTCTGGCGAATTGAAGAGAAGCCCTTGAGAGAGACGGTGTTGATAAGAGATGAGGAAGAAGTGAAGCGGATCAAACAGCGTTTGAAAGAAGAAAAGATTGAAGTTGAAGAGCAAGAAACGCTCGACAAAGTAGAGAGAAGGCAAACACAGCTTTTGGAAAAAGCAAATTGAGAAGAAGCTTGGTTTTCCCTGTATTTTTAGACAGTTAGCATGTTAATAAAAAAAGAAATTTATTACACGCTCCTAGAAATTGCAGGAAGAATCCTTATATTTGACACATAATAATTTTGGCTATGAGGTTTTCTGTACTAGTGTTTTTATTTACTTTTCACTTTTCAATCGTTCAAAGCTTTGGTGAAGCGTTGGAGGTAAAACCACTTGTGGATCGAGAAGGCCCCGTAGAAAAGTTGTTTGAGAATGGTCAAATCACCATTTCCACCGCTTACCCTAATCCTTCCACACACTTTATATTCTTCGATTATAAGCTTTCTGATGGTGTTCAAGAGGCGAAGATCACTATCAGTGATATTTTCGGAACAACTCTTTCAGCCCACCGGCTGGTGCCACAAAGCACACACCTCAAAGTGAGTGTAGGAAAAATTCCTTCTGGCGTATACTTCTATACACTGACCTTAGAGAAGAAGGCTGTCATTACAAAAAAGCTCATTGTGAGACACTAATAGCCTTGTACTATAATTATTCCAATACATTGCTTGATATTTATTATTTTGTTAGCTTTGCGCACCTATGCGAAAGATCATCTTCCACACATTCCTCCTGATTTTTGTAAGTACTGCTTGTAGTAAATTTGCTAGGTTGCAAAAGAGTACTGATTTAATAGAGAAGTATGAAGGCGCTATGGCCTACTACGAGAAAGAATCTTATGAGAAATCCAGTTTACTCTTGGAAGAAATCATTCCTTTACTGAAGGGGAGAAAAGAAGGAGAGATGGCACAATACCGTGTATCCTACTGCTATTATTATATGGGGCAATACGAGCTCGCTTCATTTTACTTTAAACGGTTTTACCAAACCTACGGAAGAAGCGAATATGCCCAAGAAGCCATGTTTATGCAAGCGTATTGTTTGTACAAAGATTCGCCTGAATACAACCTAGATCAGGCAAATACAAAGCAGGCCATTGCAGCTATTCAGAATTATCTGAATGCATATCCAACAACTGAACGGCTAGAAGAAGCCAATGCTATTATCAAAGAGCTACGTGCCAAGCTTGAGAAAAAAGCCTATGCCAATGCCTTACAGTACTACAAGATGAAGAACTACAAGGCTGCTATTGTAGTGTTAGAAAACTTTCAACAAGACTACCCAGACTCTGACTATGTAGAAGAAGTACTCTTCAAAAAGCTGGAAATGGAGTACTTACTGGCAAAAAATAGTGTACGTACCAAGCAACAAGAACGATACGAAGCAGTAATGGTTACTTACGATGAGCTACTAGAAGAGTATCCTAAGAGCGAGTATATGAAGGGCGCAAATAGTTATTACGACAATAGCGTTAAAAAACTAGCAACTTTAAAGCAAGAAACAGACAAAAAACTGCAAACGGAAAAAGAAGACAAGGCAAATCAAGAGAAAGATCAGCCTAAGTAAATAATATAATGAATTAAATAATCAATATGGCTAAACTAACGACCACCTCCTCATCACTTGTGACCCGTGACCCGGAGGTAATTGAAGGACAGACAGATAATATATACAAATCATTGGTAGTGATTTCTAAAAGAGCTAAACAAATTGCGCTTGAGACAAAAGAAGAACTACATAGCAAGTTAAATGAGTTTGCTTCTGCCATTGATAACTTAGAAGAGGTATTTGAAAATAGAGAGCAGATCGAGATTTCTCGCTACTACGAGCGGCTGCCTAAACCTACTACTCTAGCTACCGAAGAGTTTTTGGAAGATAAAGTAGGCTGGCAAAAACTTGAAGACGACGGAATGTTGATGTAAACAAAATAATATTTAAAAAGGAGTCACTTACCAATCTTGTAGGTGACTCCTTTTCTCTTTTATTACCTCAGTTTTAATGGCTAGTCCCCAAAGGTAGGTGTTTCCCTGTTCATCTGGGCATTCATCGCCACTTCTACATCTTTTGAAATAAGCGTAGCGGCGTTCCAATTAGCTACATAAGCTAAGCCATCGGCTACGGTATGGTCGCGGGCATGAAGTACAACCTGTTTTGTTCCTCGTACTGCCAGGGGAGACTTACTGGCAATAAGCTTTGCGAACTTAGTTACTTCTCTAAGCATCGTAGCCTGATCTTTATAAGAACGATTTACCAAATGAATGCGCTCTGCTTCCTTGCCGTCCACTATCTTAGCACTTAGTGCCATTTCCAAGGCAATACCATATGGAATTACTCTAATAAGCCGTTGTAGTGTACCTAAATCAGCCACGATGCCTAAATCAACCTCTTTCACACTGAATTGAACGTCATCCGTACAATAGCGCATATCGCAAGCGGTTACTAAATCTACACCAGCGCCCATACAAGCCCCATGAATGGCTGCTAAGACTGGCTTCTTACAGTGTTCAATGGCAGTTATAGCTGCTTGCCAAGCAAGTATATCCTTTCTTAACTGCTCTCTTCCTTTTGCTGGGCAGTATTCCGTCTCTACGGTTTGCTTCGCTTGCATAAGCAGCGTCAAATCCATGCCTGCTGAAAAGTTTTTTCCTTCAGCGCTTAGTACAATGACACGCACTTCTTTTTGTTCATCCAAGGCTTCCATAATGGTTTTGAACTCCTCCCAAAAATCTTGATTGAAAGCATTCGCATTATCAGGTCGGTTAATTCTTACGTTAGCTACAGAATCGTCAATTTGTAAAAGTATTGTTTGTTACATGAGGTATAGTGTCTGGTTTTAAAAGGTAGGGGTAGCAACATGGATGCTCCCAATATTGAATCTAAGAATCTTTTCTCAGATAAAAAACTTAACAACGCTTTGTTTGTCCTTAAATCGAGAAGGGTTAGACAACTATTAAAGCTTTACAGCATTTAAAGACGCTCTATGGGACAATACATTTTATGCTAATAGTTTGGTTTTTAGCAGATAAAGTATTATATTAACGCCGATTGCAATCACCAAAACGAAAGGAAACAAACATGAACAATCCATTTGGAAATCCATTCGGTAGCCCATTTGGGCATCCTTTTGGAGACAAAATATAAGCTAAACAGCTTTCTTTTGGTCAAAAGAATGATAAACGGCTTCTACTTGGAGCCGTTTTTTTATTTGGTACTTCGTATCAATCGCTCCCAAAAAACGTAAAAATCCCTGCTCAGGAAAAAGATATTTTTCATTGTGTTATTCTTTTAGCTATAGTAGAAAACTCGTAGCTTTGTAGTCGTTTTGAAACGCTTAATTTTAAGAACTCTATGATTGCCACTGAGAATGTACGACTACAATACGGCAAACGTGTCTTATTTGAAGATGTGTCGATTAAATTTACACCTGGTAACTGCTATGGACTCATTGGGGCAAATGGAGCAGGGAAATCTACCTTCATGAAAATCCTTGCTGGTGAAATCGAACCCAACAAAGGGAACGTACAGATTTTACCTGCTACCCGCATTTCTGTACTAAAGCAAGATCATTTCGTTTACGACGACTACCCAGTACTTGAGACCGTTATTATGGGGCATAAACGGTTGTACGAAATCATGAAAGAAAAAGATGGTATTTATGCTAATCCAGACGCCTCAGAAGAAGAGTATATGCGGGCAGGAGAATTGGAAGGAGAATTTGCTGACCTAAACGGGTGGGATGCAGAACCAGAAGCAGCTAAATTGTTGAGTGGGTTAGGTATTAGAGAAGACTTGCACCATTCGCTCATGAAAGACCTTAATGGGAATGAGAAGGTACGCGTCCTATTAGCACAAGCCCTCTTTGGGAATCCAGATGTATTATTGCTCGACGAACCAACCAACCACCTTGATGTAGAGTCCATCTTATGGTTGGAAGATTTTCTAATAGACTTTAAAAATACGGTAATTGTTATTTCGCACGATCGCCATTTTCTAGATACCGTCTGTACTCACATTGCAGATGTAGACTTTGGGAAGATTCAACTGTACGTTGGAAACTACTCCTTTTGGTATGAATCGAGCCAGTTAGCGCAACGTCAACTACAAGATAAAAACAAGAAAATAGAAGATAAACGCAAAGAGCTTGAAGAGTTTATTAGCCGATTCAGCGCCAATGCCTCCAAGTCGCGCCAAGCCACCTCTCGTAAAAAGTTACTTGAAAAGCTTACCTTAGATGATATTAAACCCTCCAGCAGGCGTTATCCCTACATTGCTTTCAAACCTGAGCGGGAAGCGGGCGATCAGATGTTGACCATCGAAGGACTTACCAAAAGCGGAGAGGAAGGCACTCCTTTCTTTAGAAACGTCGATCTGACAATCAATAAAGGTGATAAGGTAGCGTTTCTTAGTAAGGAGCAACGTGCTATCTCTGCCTTATTCGATTTTTTAATGGAGGAGTCAACTGCCGATGCAGGTGAATACAAGTGGGGAATTACTACTTCGCAAGCCTATTTCCCAGCAGACAATAGCGCCTTTTTTGAATCAGTAGATCTCAATCTAGTAGATTGGCTAAGACAGTTTTCTGCTGAAAAAGACGAGAGCTTTATTCGGGGTTTTTTAGGACGAATGCTCTTCTCAGGAGAAGAAGCCTTAAAAAAAGCGAAAGTATTATCTGGAGGGGAGAAAGTACGCTGTATGCTTTCACGTATGATGCTTTCAGAAGCCAATGTACTGGTACTTGATGAACCTACCAATCACTTAGACTTGGAGTCGATTACAGCGCTCAACGAAGGGCTTATCAACTTTACGGGAACGATTCTATTCAGTTCTCACGACCATCAGTTTGTACAGACAATTGCCAATCGCATCGTGGAGATTACACCACACGGGATCATAGATCGATTGACTACTTATGATGAATACTTACAAGATGAGCAAGTAAAAGAAAAAAGAAACGCACTCTACGAGAGAGTAGTCAGTGATTAGGTAAGTATATATAAACAGACAAAAGAGTACACTGAAAAGTGCACTCTTTTTATTTTCTGATAAAAAACGTACTTTTGAATATGTACATATTACTTATATAAAGCTGTTTGTCGGTACTACGCTATGTATCAATCCCTCTTATTTTTTATCTTTCTGCTACTTACACAGCTATCTTTCGCCCAAAAAACCATTTCGCTAGCCCCTGAGTATAATTACAAGAACATCACCGCTTTTTGTGAATACTACCTAGACCCTACAAAGGCAGCTACAGTAGAAGAAGTAAGCACCCCTGATTTTCAATTTAACTTCAAAAAAGTAAAGAAGACTAGCATAGATTTGGGCGTCACCGAAAAGGTGCTTTGGCTTAAATTCAAACTCAAAAATGAAGATTTAAATATCAACGATTGGTTATTAGAGATTGGTAAAAATAACTTACCACTCGTGACACTCTATTATTACGATCGCTACGAGAAGAAATGGTATCAACAGCAACTAGGAACTACCATTCCTTTTACACAGAAAAAAATACCTATAAGAGCCATCATTTTTCCGCTCTCTGTCAACTCTTCTGACCCGCAAACTTTCTATCTGCGTATTGTCCCTAAAGGCGTAGGACTACACACCCAGCCTACTGTGTATAGAATGGGATATTTTCAAGAACTAAATGGTACAGAAGAGCTGTACTACGGCTTTTTGTTCGGTATTATTCTCTTTATGGTGTTAAACAATTTGTTTGTGGCCTTGGCTACTCATAAGGTTTCTTATTTCTTGTATGTTATTTTTAACCTTTCGCTCGTAGGGATTATCATGCATATTAGCGGGCATTTACAAGAATATATTTTTTATAAGGTCACTTCCGCAGATACTTACTTTTTTACCTATCGCTTTCTGGCTTCACTTACTTTGGCTTCAGGTACTGCTTTTTCTCTCTACTTTTTAGAACTACAACGACGAAGTAGCACGCTCTATCGTATCAACCTATTACTCCTTATCACCATTTGTATAGATTTACTGATAGGTCTGTTACTAGCGCCTGCTGCAAGTATGAAGTTACTCACCCTTACTAGTGTATTAAGCTCTTTGGTAGCGATAAGTAGTGCTTTATATCTTTGGCTCGATCGGGTGGCAGTGGCACGCTTTATTTTTATTGGAAGTTGCGCCTTTTTGTTAGGGTACTCTGTGTACGTATTAAAAATAGCAGGTTTTCTACCTAATTACTTTGCTACTAAACATGGCTTAGAGCTAGGTGCTATTGGAGGAACACTTTTCTTATCGATGGCGCTTGCTGATAAACAACGTCTTAATCTCATCGAAAGAAGAAAAACAAGAGAAGAAAAACTAAAACTCCAACAGCAGTACAACGAGGAATTAGAAAAGAAGGTAGCACAACGCACGGACGAGCTTTCTAATCTCAATACAGAATTACAACACACGCTGCTGACTGTACAAGACCAAAAAGAGCAACTAGCCGAAAAGACGTTTGCTCTTAAGCAAAGTAATCAGTCAAAAGATAAGCTGATCTCTATCATTGCTCACGACTTTAAAAGCCCACTCAATTCGCTTAAAGGAGCCGTAGGACTGCTCAAAATGAACGCCTTGAGTAAAGAAGAAATTGAAGAGCTGGCTGGAAAACTGGAAAATCAAATTACGGATACCCTTGACTTCGTCAACAACCTACTTTACTGGGCGAAAAGCCAGATGCAAGGCATTGAAATGAAGCCAAAAGAAATAATCTTGAGCGATTTGGTAAAAGACTTAATACCACTTCATAGCCCAATGATTGCCAACAAGGGGCTATCTCTCAATAATCAAATCACTGAGGATGTAAAAGTATGGGCAGATAGGGACTCCGTGAGCCTAACCATTCGAAACCTACTTTCGAATGCCATTAAATTTACAAGTAAAGAAGGCACAATTACACTGAGCACAAAACCTAAAGGAGATTTTTGGGAAATTGCTGTAGCCGATACGGGCGTTGGGATGGATACAGCCACCGTGCAAGACTTATTTGAAACAGCGGATAGTACGTTAGGCACTTCCTCAGAGAAAGGAACTGGTTTAGGCTTACTACTTTGCAAGGATTTTGTAGAAAAAAATGGTGGTAAGATATGGGTAGAAAGTCAAGTAGGGGTAGGCTCTACTTTCTTTTTTACACTCAAAAAAATAGAAACGTGAAATTGAAGTATTCTTTTTTATTATTTGTATCGTTGTTAGCCAGCCAGGTAGCTGCACAGAGTACCACAAAGCTATTACTAGGAGAGTGGGAAATCGTCAATAAAGAACCTACGCAAATGGATATCTACAATACCTTGGCTTTTCAATTAGACGGTACTTATGTGTATACCTTAGCCCATCTTTTGGGTAAAGGGTACTGGTCTTTAGGTAAAAAGAACGAGATAATCTACATTAAAGACTTTCAGTTTTCTAACACTGAAGCCAAGCAAGTAGACTTTAAATTTCGATTAGAAAAAATTACCAAAGATACCCTCATTATTAGCCGAAAGGTAAAGGGGCGTAAAATTACCAATACGTACCACAAGCTTGTAGAAGAATAACGTGCTGCTATTATGAAAAAAAACAACCTCTTTTCAATACCTTTTACCTTCTCAGCGGTGTTATTCAATATATTTTTCCTGATTAGCGCCATTTTTAACGTAGGTTGTATGCAATTTAGAACAAGCGACAAACGGGTATGGAAAAAATTTGAAGCAATACCCCAAAAAGTACAAGTAGAACGGTACCAAGTAGCCAACCGAACGGTACGTTATATTAAAATCGGCGCAGATACGCTACCAACTGTTCTTTTTATCCATGGAGCGCCCGGTTCAGCAGATGCCTTCTTTTCTTATTTAAAGGACACAGTATTGTTAGAAAAGGCACGTATGATCAGCGTAGACAGGCCAGGCTACGGGTATTCAGACTTTGGAAAAGCAGAGGTCAGCGTTGCTCAACAAGCTAAGTTAATTGCGCCACTGCTGGATCAGTTTGCGAATGGGCATCCCTTTTTAGTGGTAGGGCATTCTTATGGAGGAACCATCGCCGCTCGTTTAGCCATGGACTTTCCTGAAAAAGTAGACTATTTGATTATGGCTGCCCCAGCGATCGACCCTGATAACGAAAAAAAGTTCTGGGTCAATAACCCCGCCGACTGGGCCATTTTCAAGTGGGCCATTCCTAAGGCTGTTAGGGTATCAAACGATGAGAAATTAGCACACGTAGCCGAGACGGCTAAGATGTTACCCGACTGGCAGAAAGTAACCATGCCGGTTACCTATATCCACGGAGAAAAAGATGGTATTGTCCCTTTTGCCAATGCTGCCTTTGCCAAAGAAGTATTACAACACAACCCTGATACAACCTTTATTCTGAAAGAAAAAATGGGACATCTTTTTGTTTTTAATGAAAAGGAGGTACTCAAAGAGGCTATTTTAGCTTATTTGTAAGTAGCAATGAGAGAAATTGATCTTTAAGGCGTTTTAACAATCCTCATTATCTCGCTAAAATGAGCCGACTCAAATTGTATGAAATAGACACCGGCTGTATAATTGAGCATATCAATGGTATACTGATGCTCACCTGCTTGCTTTGCCTTAAAAGAAACTTCTTCTATAAAATGACCCTTTTGATCAAAAAGTGACAGCGTCACGTCAGAGGGGCGTTGCAGTGTGTAAATAATGTTAAAGTGTTGCTGCGTTGGGTTGGGAAATACCTGAAGCGCCAAAGTGTTTTGAGCTACCTCTTCAATGCTTGTTACAACGGGTTCTTCTGGCTCTTCTTCCTCTATATAATCTTCTTCACCTACCTCGTCTCTGTTTTCTAGTGTTTTAGCGGGGCAGCAACCGCGAGGAAACTCTACGGAAGTACTGAGGTTCCAAATTACTGAACTGACATAAACAGTTGAGCTTCTGTCGTACGACGTGCTATCGTATACTTGGTACTTTAAGGTATTTTGCCCATTTCTCAAAGCAAGATCACTGATATTGACTTTGTTGGTATTAGAATCAACAGGTAGCCCATTCAAATGCCAAAAAGACTTGAGTGTATTAGGTTGTGGTGTGAGTAATTCTACTGAAAAATCCATATCCTCCTTTATGGCATCATTAATACTAGGGGAATATTGGTCAATGATATTAACCGACTGATGAAAAACCCTGATGAATCGCTCTCTACAAACCGCACAAAACGATTTCCCAAGTGAACGCATCTTGCAATTGTTATGCGGTTTTTTCCAACTCGGATCATCCGAATGGGCTATAATACCGATGCCTGCATCGCCCATCCAGTTTTTCCATCTTACTTCCTGTGGCGAGGTCTCTTGTGTCATATTGTGCGTCTCTCTGGCAAACTGCGGTCCTGCCCAGTACTCGTCTGCCAAGCCTGCAAAGGAGTGTCCTAGCTCATGAATCGCAATCTTGTTAGACTGTTCGTGCGTAGAGGCAGTGGCCAGCCAACCGCCAGCTCCTCCGTACTCCGCATCGTTGACAAGCAGAATCACTTGATCATAGGCAGGAAAATGATTTGACAGTACTTGGATGATACGACTTGTTCTCATAGGGTAAAGCAGCCTTCTGATCCCATTATAGTTGAAAGTACTCCCAAAGTAATTGTCGATTAAATCTTGAGGGTCGTCTGCGGCGCCTTCTTCATTAGAGGGTACAGAGATACAAAATATATTAAAATAGTTCTTGTACTCTTGGTAGGGTCTTTTCTTAAATAAATCATCCGTCAGCTTTTGGGCATCTTGTACAAAGCTAGGCAGTTGCGACTGTAGGTAACCATCTCCAAGAATAACATAATTGATTCTGTTGTTGATTGAGCCATTATACAAGAGCGTATCTATGTCAAAGGTCTGTCCCTGAGCGGTACACATAGAAGCGAGCAGAAGAAAGGAAAGTAAAAATTGTTTCACGGAAGTTTAATTAAGTCAGTACGATTAGAGTGGTTTATTTTTACATAAGTAGCTCCCTCGGTCAGGTTGGCTCTTACGATAAATTCTGCTTCTTTTAAGTTGGCTTGTTGACGGGTAATGGTACCATCAGGAGAAAAATCCTCGAATGATGTAGTCAAAGGATTTTCTACTAGTACTGTTTTGATAGGTTGCTGCTGCTTATCCAAAAACGCGACAACAATAGTATCCTTTGATGTTATTGAATGTGCTCTCTCTTTAAAAGCACCTGGGGCTGAGAAAACATCCAACAAGACAACCTTACTTTTCCCTTCAGCTTGCTTTTCTATTTTAAAACTTAGAAAGAGTATTTTTCCCGTGTTTTCTACTTTACTATTATTTTCGGGAGAGGAGTGAGTGTTGGTAGGTTTGCAACTAAGAAAACTTACTAAAGCCAAAAATACAAGTATACTAAACCTCACTGAATATATTTATCTAAGTTTGATACCTGTATATACTATCCAATGAGGTTTGGTGAGTGAAAAATATTTTCTTGTGTCTTTTCTATGTCTTTCGCTTCTTCTTCTTCGCTGCTGGGAAGAGAACATTATTGAGAATCAAGCGGTAGCCTGGTGAATTAGGATGCAGGTTCAGATCAGTAGGCTTTTCGTTTACGAAATGTTGGTAGTCCTCTGGATCGTGCCCCCCATAGAAAGTCCAAGTACCTTCGCCAAAAGTACCGTGTATATACCGGGCTTCGTTCGCTTGTTTTGTTTCACCCATAATCAATACCTCTGATTTTATCAGGCGTTTTTTGAAAGCCGTAGTTTGCCCCATAAAACCCTTAATAATATGCACGTGATTTTGGGTGAGCATCGTAGGAATAGGATCCCATTTTGCCGAAAATTTAAAGAGCTGAAAAAAGTCGTTTTGCTCGTACAGCCCGTTTCTTTCGCTCATCTGATTGTCAATATTAGAATACTCGTATTCGTAAGGATTCATTTTGAGCTTGAAATCCTTGAAGGCAAAAGTATTGGTGTAATCAAGCTTACCTTGTGCACTTCTGTCTGCAGGATCACCATCGTACATCGACTCACAAATATCCACGCCGTCAGCAGAGAGCGCAATATCGTAGGTGTCGGTAGCAGAACACATCGCAAACATAAAGCCGCCGCCTGTTACAAATGTTCTTATCTTCTTCACAACTGCCAGCTTGAGCTGAGAGACCTTCTTGTAACCATACTTTCTAGCCACTTCCTCATTCTCTCGCTTTTCTTGTATGTACCAAGGTTGGTTTTTATATACACTAAAAAACTTTCCATACTGCCCAGTAAAGTCCTCGTGGTGTAGGTGTAGCCAATCGTACTTCGCCAATTGATCTTGGAGTACCTCCTCATCAAAGACTACATCATAAGGAATTTCAGCATAAGTAAGTACCAATGTTACGGCGTCGTCCCAAGGCTGTTTTGTTTTGGGCGAATAAACCGCTATTTTAGGCGTTTTTTCCAGCTTCATAATATCCATATTGGCATTCGGATTGTTAATTTCGCTCAATACCTGGTTGTACTGCGCACCTGAAATCACCGAGTAACTTACCCCGCGAATCACCAACTCGCTTTCAAAAGCTTGGGTATGCTCAAAGGCAAAGCTCCCTCCCTTGTAGTTAAGCAACCAATCTACCTCACCTCCTTGTGAAAGTACCCAGTAGGCAATACCATAGGCTTTAAGGTGATTCCGCTGGCTTTCGTCCATAGGAAGTAAAATATGAGCTGCTTGTAAGCTTTGATGCAATAACAAGAAGAACAAAATATATCCAAATTTTTTCATAGCTATGTGTTATAAGAAGATTTGATAGTTATAACAAAATGAATGGCCGAATCGACTCACAATACGCAAGAAATTTCTTGCGTGCTTTCCTAAATTTACTAAAATTATCTTAATTTAGAAGATGAACTTTTCAGAAAACATTAGAGTTGCTTTTGGCTCCATCAGAGAGAACCTCCTACGAACGGTTATTACTGCAGCGATTATTGCTACGGGTATTACCGCTCTGGTAGGGATTTTAACAGCAATAGATAGTATACAAGCCTCTATTGACAATAGTTTTGCTGACTTAGGAGCCAATTCTTTCGACATTGTGCAGAAAGGGAAAAGTTTTGGTAGAAGACGCGGCAGTAGAGACGAAAAACTGTATCCACCCATCACCTATCAAGAAGCCAGTCGTTTTAAAGAACAACTCTCTTTTACAGGAACTGTATCGATCTCTACCTCGGTAACGGGTGCAGCAGAAGCCAAATTTATGTCAGAGAAAACAAATCCTAATACAGAGGTAGTAGGAGGAGATGAAAACTATTTGGCCAAGGAAGGATACACCCTCAAAAATGGGAGAAACTTCTCTAGCTTTGAGCTTGAGAATGGTGCTAATGTAGCCATGATCGGAAAAGAAATTGCTGAAGTGCTCTTCGAAAATCGCGATCCCCTCAACTTGGCGATTACCTTGTTGGGAAGAAAGTATAAGGTAATTGGCGTACTAGAGGAAAAGGGAAGCAATATGGGTGGCGGTGGTGCAGACCGAATTGTGATTATTCCTTTAGAACAAGCCCGTTTATTGATCAGTGAAGAGGGGGCTACTTTTGATATTCAGGTAAAAGTGCGTAATCCAGCCGCTTTTACCCCTACAATGGAGGAAGCAACTGGTATTTTAAGACTTATTAGAGGAGATGAAGCAGGGCGAGACAACTCTTTTGAAATTAAGAAAAGTGAAACTTTGGCGGATCGCTTTGGAGAAATAACAGGCTACCTAAAACTAGGCGGTGGGCTGATCGGTTTTATCACGATTATTGGGGCTTCGATAGGCCTTATGAATATCATGCTAGTATCTGTAACAGAACGAACAAGAGAAATTGGGGTTAGAAAGGCGCTGGGTGCTACCCCGCGTAGAATACAACAACAGTTCCTAATAGAGGCGATTGTTATTTGTCAGCTAGGGGGGATACTTGGCATTATTCTGGGCATCTTGATAGGTAACCTAGTGGCTGTACTTATTGGGGTGGGAAGCTTTGTAGTACCGTGGCTTTGGATGGTTGTAGGGCTTACTATTTGTGTGGTAGTAGGCATTCTATCAGGGTTTTATCCCTCCTACAAAGCCTCAAAGCTAGACCCTATTGAATCTTTACGATTCGAGTGATACATTTCTACTCTAAATCTTACAAATAAGATTTACAAAGCTTGTAATTTTTTTAAATATTTATAAGCTTTGTGAATAGGCAAGATTTTTGACAATTGATAAGAAAATCGTCACTGTGACTTCTGTAGTGTATTTTTACAGAAAATAACTGAGAGATAGTAGGCTTCGGCATATGAATTTATGAAAGTAAAACTTACATCAGTTTTAATATTGACACTATTGGCATGGAAGGTACAAGCACAGGAGATCATCCTGAAGGGTGTTTACCAAGGTAAAAACTTGTACGTCCAAAATCCTCTTGCTGCTAATAAGTCATCCTTTTGTACAAAAGAAGTATTTGTCAATAACCGAAAAGTCCTTTCTAGTCCTAAGTCGAGTTCGTTTGAGATTGACTTATCCTACCTAAAACTCAACCAAGGCGTCACCATCAAGATTTTATATGTGGCAGGTTGTAAGCCGAAGGTCATCAATGCAAGAGCCATTCAACCAAGCGCTGCCTTCCAGTTTACACAGTTCAAGGTAGAAGCTGATCGGATTGTTTGGCATGCCAAAGGTGAGTCAGCTAGTAGCGCTTACTATGTAGAAAAGTTTGTCAATAATAACTGGAGGAATATTAAAACAGTGATAGGCGCTCAAGCGGGCGCTTACGCCATACAAGCAAAACATACCGCTGGTTTAAATAAATATCGGGTAAAGTACGGAGAGCGTAATGGAAAAATCTATTATACACAAGCTATTATCTACAGGGCCAACAACGTAGAGATTAAGTTTTATCCCAAAAATGTAAATACTAAGATTTATTTCACGGCGGTAGTAGCCTATGAGATTTTAGATGCTAATGGAAAACTCCTAAAAAAAGGTACCGCTAAGCAAGTCAATGCCTCCGATCTAAAACGTGGTATTTATTACCTAAATCTAGATGGTAGAACGGAGAAATTTTTAAAAAAATAGTAAAACTTTACGCTGAATAACTTACTTTTGGGAGTAAATCACTCGCTTTAAAAAAAGGAAAAAATCTAGTAAGTTTACTACCTGTTAAGTAACAAATCACCTCAATTAACGTGCTAACGCTGTACTACTATGGCTAGAAAAAGAAGGCGTCGTAAAACAAGTCTACAGCGACAGTGGCAACGCTTCCAAAAACGTTCCCTCACTTTTATGGTATTAGCCATTGTCGTAGGAGTAGTCGCTTTTATATTCTTACCAGAGCAGTCTTTTTACCAACTACTCCATAAAACGCTAGGACCCGATAGCGAGCTTACGAACTTGCTTATTGACCTGAAACGAAAACAAACCCAAGGCAATGGTAACGGCTCTTTCGATACAAATGAAGATGGAGGTACAACCAACCTCAATACTACGGAGGATTTCGGCTTACCCGCTATTGGTAATTACGACCAAGTAGTGCGTCATACTGCTTACACACTGGTTTATGATGAAGCGCACGAACAAGCCCGCTGGGTAGCGCATACCCTCGAAAAGCAAAATCTTACCAAAAGAGCAGAAAGACAAGATGACTTTCGACCTGATCCTGCCGTAAGAACGGGTTCAGCAGTACGCTCTGACTACTCTCGCTCTGGTTACGACAGGGGGCACCTCGCACCTGCAGCCGACTTCTCTTACAGTCGTAAAACAATGTCGGAGTCTTTCTTTATGAGTAACATGAGTCCACAGCGCCCTGCTCTTAACAGAGGTAAATGGCGTGAACTAGAGGAGCAAATCAGGTATTGGGTGCGTTTCGATGAGCAGCTATATATTATCACAGTGCCTATTTTTGCAGATAAAAATAAAAAGATAGGAACACAAAATAGCATCTCTGTACCCACGGCATTTTTTAAGGTAGTACTCGATATGAAGGAACCTACGCTAAAAGGAATCGCCTTCATCATGCCTAATGAGGGAATAGACAACGATAAACTATTACAAGATTTTGCGGTTAGCATCGACCAAGTAGAAGCCCAAACAGGACTTGACTTTTTTCCTCAGTTAGAAAAGGATACAGCATTGGAGAAACGTCTAGAAAGTCAGTTAAATCTAAACGACTGGTTCTAGTTAGTTAGTTAGCTAGATAAAAGCGACTAGGCGTCCACAAATAGCTTTTCAAAACTGATTTTCCCTCGTAAGCTGGCCAAAGCAGCATCATTATACATATGGGCAAAAGAAGGATACCCTTTTTGTTTGGCAAGCCTTACAAATTTGATAGCCTTTCTTGTATCGCCTAAAAATGCATAGGCGGCGGCTATGTTATGATAAGTAGCCAGCTCGGCATCAAAAAACTGCGGGCTTTTCTCAAAAATACCCACTACTTCTTTGAGAAGGAGGGAAAGTAGTGAAATATTTTCTAAACAAAGAGTAGTATACAAAGCAGCACAGTAAAGACTTGCTTCCATGTAGCCTTGCGCATTTCTAAAAATCTCTAGGACTTCCCAAGCGGCTGAATGTCGCTTTTCTTCATTAAGTAGGTAAACGAATTTATTAGTCAAGGTAGCATTCGTGGTATACATTTTACCAGCAGTAGGCTGTCGATACACTTCAAGTAACTTTTCAATGTGCTGCTTTGCCTTGGCACGCTCAAATACCAATGCTTGTAGTAAATGAATGTAAAGTGCCGGACTTAGCAAATGATCTTCCTGTTCGTAAGCTTCTATAAAGCGAATCGCTTTGGCGTATTGTGCATTGGTGATAAGCACGAAAGTTTGGTTGAGTAAAAGGCGTTCATCTTGTATAGACAGCTCTTCTGAACGCTGACTATAAGCTTGGGCCAATGCCTCATCGCCTATTTGATAGGCTGCATAAATGATATTAGCTACAATGGCTGGGCTGTACGAGTGGATTTGATAGCCCGAGAGGCTCACTTCAAGCATGTGAGTATAGTCACCCGCTATTTCGTAAAAGCTTGCCGCCTGTGTGTAATCTTCTTCGGCAAGAGAGGTACCTCCCTCTTTACTTGCCGCAAAAGCCAACGACATTATCTGACCAGCTAGCAACGCTTGATGCATGTTCTTTTCCTTTTCTGCGTACATCGGTGCTACTTTTACCAAGTGGTAAGCAAGGTTGGTAAGTAAACTCGGAATCGCCCCGTTGCGATTGCGCGGAATGCGTTCTAGGTATTCTTGTAGTTTTACCAAAGGCTGCTCATAGCGAAGTAGATCGTGGGAAGCACCCTCGTTGGCTGCGTAACTAGCATAATAGGCCAGTTGTGTGTAAGGCTTAAGCTGCGCTAGCCATTGCTGCTTTTTGTGCGTTCTTAAGCCAGAAAGCAGCGTTTTAATATATTGTGCATTGGCATCGATCAGGGTTCGCTCGTAAGAAAGGCTATGAACCGCCTCGTGAATATTGTCTAAGTCGAATAGCACTTCTATAAGTGTGAGAATGCGTGCGCGCGCGCGGTCATTCTTAGGTCGGTAGGTATAAATACAAGCTTCTAGCAGTTCGCTGAGTATAAAAGGAAGAATGGTAGCAATCTCCTTATTTCTCATCTCTTTAGAGCCCGTATAGCCACCTAGGTAGCCATAGCCCTCTTCTTCTAGGTAATCAAAATACCGTTCAAAATCTTCTTGGTCTTCATCAGCATTATCCTCTTCTCGCTCCACATCTACAATAATAATCTCTGTTTCCTCTCCAGCACCAAGCGTTACTTCCTCGTGGATAATCGTGGCGAATTCAGGATGCTTTGTTAGGTAACGCTCTACCACTGGCAATGCCTGCGTGGCGACCTGCTCATAGCTCCAGTCGTTCCACTTGGAGTGGGTTACTTGTCCAGGGCCGATAAAAAAAGCTACTGGAATAAGCTGATGTACTGCATTGATCCAACGCGATAAATGCTCTGAAAAGGCCAGTAGCGCCTTTAATTGTATAGCTCTTTGTTTTTCATTTCCTACCTGTTCGAAATCTTCTAAAATACCTACCTCTTCTGGCGAGGTGTATTCATAGTAAATCCCCCAGTCGTAGCTATCGTCTACGCTGCCAAAATGTACAAACTCTTCTGCCCATCTAAAAAAGCCTGCTACAGGCGCAGGGCATCCCTCTTCTATGGCTTGGCGTTGTTCAGGATTAACTGGCCGCTGAAACCAAATATACATTTCTTCGGCGGTTTCAAGCTGGTCAATCTCTTGGATGATGCCATGGTTAAGAAAAAGAAAAGGGTAGGGTTGTTCTGCCATAAGAAATTGCTTTCTATGTATTTTTTACACAAATTTAACCTTCATTTTGATCATTAGATGAGTGAGTGAGAATCTCTCTAATTAGGAAAGAATACCGGCTCATATAACCAGCTTTTGCTATGATGCGACAATTTTTAATAAGTATTTTTTTATTCCTTTACCTCTCTACATCATACGCCAATGGTTTAGTTCCCAACGATACCATTTGGAAGAAAAAGAAAAACGGAGAACGTTTTTATGTGATCTACAACGGAGAAGTAGACCCACCGCCGCTTCGTAAGGCAGTACCTTGCTTTGAAATAGGATTGAATACTTTCACAGGAGATGTCCCCGATGCTTATACGCTGCGTACGATTAGTGCACGCTACGTAGGGGTCGGTTTTCACGAACGCTTTCGCGTAGGCGGAGAAGAAAGTTGGTGGGCGATACAGATAGGCATAGAAGGCACTTGGAATAATTTCCGCTTTGATGCTGACGAGTACCTAGTGGCTACTGATGAAGGCAATGCTTTCGTTGAGAATGGCTTTGAGCTGAGTCGTAATAAGCTTACTAGTGTGCAGATAGGCGTGCCATTGATGGCTCATTACCAGTTTAGGAAAGACAATGAATCTACTTGGCAGGTAGGGTTGGGAGGTTATGCGAGCTATGTAGTAAGTAGTTACTCTAAAATCAGATTTGAAGATGAAGAGGGAATTACGCGGAAAAACAAAAGCTTTAGTGATTTCGAGTTAAATCCTTTTAGAGTCGGATTACAAGCGCTCGTAGGCTATAAACAGGTGAACTTATTTGTTAAGTATGATGTGACCCCTCTTTTTGAAGAGGGCAATGTCCCAGATATACAAGTACTTACTTTTGGGATAAGACTACAGCCGTAAGAAGAAATCGTTTAAAACTATTCATTAAAAAGTACCTAAAAGCCCTATCCAGATGGTTGGCTCAAACCACCCGAATAGGGCTTTAAGAAATTTAGGAATATTAGCCTTCATTAAAGTCTAAGGCGGCTTTCCCTTCCTCTTCCCATTTTTTCATAAGGTTGAACATAGCTGGGTCGATCACGTTGCGATGGAGTTTGATCTTCCAAGTGCCCTTTTCTTGGATGAATTCATCGTGTGTCATAGCAGTGGCAATCACCTCAGGTAGTTGCTCTCCCTCTACTACAAGTAGTAGATAATCTACATGAATCTCATTTCCCACTTTTTTGAATTGGTGATTCATAGCAAGGTGCCTCTTGAGTGTACCTTCCATCGCAAAGATCTCGGCTAGCTCTTCTGCCATAGCATCCTTCTTAGGGCTGGTAGTCATACCGCCTGTAATGTAACCTTCCTCAGCATAGTAGGCGATGTGCGCTTGTACATCTTTGTTGTCAGAAGCGAGGCAATAGCCAGCAATTAACTCCATAAGCGTGAGTTTTTCTTCAATAGTAACCATTTTTACAAATTATTTAAAAGTGAATAAATACGTGAAATAAAAGTAGTCGAAAGAGAAGGCGCTTGCTTTTACATTCTTGCGGTCGTGGAACAAAACTGATTTTTTGTAAGACTACTGTTGTCTAGAGAGTACAAGATAAAGGAGATAAGTATTAAGTGGATTGATAGAAGGGATTAGGGTTAGTTGGTACTAAAAGATCAAAAGGAAAGCAAGATCGTGCTACTTATTCAGGATGGTACAAGAAAAATGAATGACTGGTTGATACCTTACCAAAAAAACTAGATGGCTACTAGCAGTAATATATCACCGCTTAAACGATTCATAAAGTTACTACTTCCGGAGAAAGAGTTGGTAGTAATCATCTATATCTACGGTATTTTTGCAGGTCTTGTAAGTCTTACCTTACCCTTGGGGATTCAAGCCATCATCAATTTGATTGTAGGCGGGGCGGTAAGTTCCTCTTGGATACTATTAGTAGTATTAGTCATTGCAGGGGTAGCTATTTCAGGGGTTTTACAGGTACGCCAACTGATCGTCACAGAGCTGCTACAAGAAAAGATTTACAGCAAAACTTCCTTTGAGTTTGCTTATAGAATTCCACGCTTTAAGTTAGATCACCTTAGAGGCAACTATCTGCCAGAGCTGATCAACCGCTTCTTCGACACCCTGACTGTACAAAAGGGATTGGGAAAAGTACTAATTGATTTTTCTACTGGCGCTATTCAGATCATTTTTGGGTTGCTCCTCCTCTCTTTCTATCATCCCTTTTTTATCATCTTTTCGGTCATACTGTTATTAATGATCTTCTTAGTGGTAGCCTACACGGGACCTAGAGGAATACAAATCAGCTTAAAGGAATCACATCACAAATACGAGACGGCTGCTTGGCTGGAAGAGTTAGCACGCAATGTAGAGACGTTCAAGATGCATCCTGACATTGACTTTCCACTCAAACAAAATGATTACTTTACTACGGCTTACCTCAAGGCACGTCAAGCACACTTTAGAATTATTGTAGGGCAGTTTTCGCTGGCCATTGCTTTCAAGACACTTATCTCTGCTGGGCTACTGGTGATTGGCGCCTATTTGGTGTTCGAACAAGAGATGAATATTGGCCAGTTTGTAGCGGCTGAGATTGTTATTATTCTCCTTATCGGCGCAGTAGAAAAGCTCATATCTACCATCGAGACGATCTACGACGTACTCATTGGGGTAGAAAAGCTAGCGGCTGTCACTGACATACCGCTAGAAGGCTTTCTTTGTGGAGATAAATCTATTGACCCGACCAAAGGAATTGCTATTAAATTGAAAGATACCTCCCTTAAACAAGAAGACCATTACTTTCTACAAGCGCTCAATCTTGATATTCAAGCAGGAGAGAAAGTGGCCATTGCGGGCCCTGCTGATGCAGGAAAGACGATGCTGCTTCAATTGATTGCAGGATGGTATGACACCTACGAAGGAAATATCCTCCTGAATGATTTACCGCTCAAAGACCTAGATATTGCCTTGCTAAGAAAAGAGATGGGCGACTGCATGGCTACACAAAGTATTTTTGCGGGGACACTCGAAGACAACATCCGTATTGGCGACTGGAAAGCTACTTTTGAAGAGATCAGAGAAGTAGTAAAAGAAACAGGCTTACAAGCTTACCTCGATACGAATCAGTTGGGTTATCGAAAAATGCTCGTTCCTGGAGATAAAAGGCTTCCTAAGCGCGCTGAACAACAGATCTTATGGTCACGCGGATTGCTGGGTAATAAGAAGTTACTGCTGTGGGAAGACGTCCACGGAAGGCTCTCTCATTTAGAAAAACTCAGGTTTGTAAAGAAGTTGGTGGCCAAAGAAGAGGTTACCCTACTTATAGTCAGCAATGATCTTTCTATCGTGAAGCGCTGTGACAGAGCCATCGGGATGGAAGAAGGAAAAATTATACACGATATGACTGCCCAAGAAGCAGTAAAAAATCAATGGTTTAAAGAAAAATGTCGTTTTCAAGATGCTTAACATTAGCCCCCATGACATAACAGGTCAGATCAAAGAAGAGCAATACAAAGCTTTTCAACTATTTCACAAGAAATCATCTGGTAAATTACTCGCAAGGCTGTTAATAGCTTTATTTTTCATCGCGCTGCTGGTCGCTTTTTTACCTTGGACGCAAAACATACGCTCAGAAGGGAGCGTTACCGCCCTCTACCCACAGCAAAGGCCCCAAGACTTGAACGCCCTCATTGATGGGCGCATTGAGCGATGGTACATCAGAGAAGGCCAAGAGGTAGAGAAAGGAGATACCATCTTGTTTATCAGCGAAGTGAAAGATACCTATTTTGACCCATTACTAATCGAAAGAACAAAGGCACAGCTCGATAACAAAGTAAGGTCAGTGGCGTTTTATCAGGATAAAATTCAGGCGTTAGAAGGACAAATCGAGGCGATTGCCCAAAGCAGACAGCTCAAACTAGAACAAGCCAATAACTACCTAAGGCAAGCCCAATTAAAGATACAGGCCGATAGCATCGATTATGAGGCAGCCACGGTGAGTTTTACCATCGCCGATACACAATTTGTAAGACAAAACAGCTTATTCCGACAAGGGTTAAAATCGCTAACGGAGCTAGAGACCAGAAGAGGCCAGTACCAAACAGCTTTGGCCAAGAAAATTAGTGAAGAAAGTGTATTGCTGAGTAGTCGAAATGCTTTACTCAATGCACGCATAGAGTTGAATGCCATCTTTAATGAATATACAGATAAGCTCCAAAAAGCCCGTTCGGAGCAGTTTACAGCAAAGTCTGATTTGCAGGAAACCCGTGTTGATATTGCTAAATTAGAGAACCAGCTTACCAACTATCAGATACGCGCAGGGTACTATTACGTAACGGCTCCACAGAAAGGCTACATCACCCAGGCAATTGCCACTGGTGTAGGAGAAAACATCAAAGCGGGTGATCCACTGGTAACTATTATGCCATACGATGCCCAATTGGCTATGGAAATGTACGTAACCCCTCGCGACTTACCACTCGTACACGTAGGCGCACCCATCAGAATCATTTTTGACGGATGGCCTTCTATTATTTTTTCAGGATGGCCCATTATTAATTTTGGTACGTTTAGCGGAAAGGTTGTTGCCATCGACCGCTTTATTAATGGAAATGGGAAGTACCGCGTGCTGGTAGCACCTGCGGGTAAAGAAAGAGACTGGCCAGAAGCCCTTCGGGTAGGTGGGGGCGCTAACGGATTAGCCCTCTTGAATGATGTGCCGGTATGGTATGAAGTATGGCGGCAAGTAAATGGCTTTCCACCCGACTACTACACTGAAGAAGACGCTCAGCGTATGGCGAAGAAATGAAAATTTAGCACTTCAAAAGAAATTAGAAATAAATAAGAAGGGAAAAGGCAATAGAATACGTCTCTTATTGTAGAAAGTGTTTAAGCTTTCTCTATTTTAACTACGTTGAGCTACACTTCGTTTCGGTTAGCTACGTTTCGTTTCTTAAAAAAATGACCAAAATTTACGCAAGCTTTCTTTCATTTTCAGTTAAGGACAAATAGTCCCAATAACTTTATAAAACACACATACTAAAATCTCCTTCTTTCATGAAAAATATATTTTTCCTAGCTTTATGGCTCTACAGCAGCAGTTTAGCCTGCGCACAAAGCATCGCATTTACTGAAAACGAGTTGTATCCAGAAGGGATCGCTTACAGTAAGCAACTCCAAACTTTCTTCGTCAGTTCTATGCACTATGGTAAGATCGGTAAAGTAGATAAAAAGGGAAATTACACCGTTTTTGCAGATGATCCTGAATTAATTAGCTCAGTGGGCTTATTACTCGATGAGCAAAGAGAGGTCTTGTACGCTTGCGTGTCAGATCCTGGTACTGCTGTGAAAACGAGCGCCAACACACAACGGAAAGTAGCTAAAGTGATTGCTTTTTCGCTCAGTACGGGCAGTAAGAAGTTTACGGTAGATTTAGCCAAGTTGCATCCAGAGTCGAGCCACTTCGCTAACGATCTTACCATAGATACAGAAGGAAACCTGTACGTGACGAATAGTTTTACGCCAGTAATTTATAAAGTTACACCGCAAGGCAAGACAACTACTTGGGCTACTTCTCCACTATGGGAAGGAGAGGGGTTTAACCTCAATGGCATTACTTATCATCCCGCAGGTTTTATACTAGCGATGAAGATGAACTCAGGTGACTTATTTAAAATAGACCTAAAAAAGCCTGCTAATATTACCCAAGTAAAAGTAGCAAAAATGGTAGGGGGCGATGGTCTGGTACTCAATGATGATAAAACGCTGGTGGTTATTGCCAACGAGAGCGGGAAACTTTACAAGGTGGAAAGCCAAGATAGTTGGCAGTCAGGTGAAGTAGTAGCGACAAAACAGGCGGTGATGTCATTTCCCACTACAGGTGTACAAGTAGAGGGAAAAAACTATATTCTCAATGCTAAACTCAACGAAATATTCGACGAAAAAACACCCAATACCTCTGACTTCCTCATTCAAGAGGTAGTGTTTGAAAAGTGATTTCTTATTGATAAAGGAAATTTACTAAGCCTAGAAATTTTGTTAGTAGTCACGCTTGTCGATTACCATTTCTTTGGTGATACCTGCCCTTTTCATTCGGTATTCTAGGGTAGAAGGGGGCACTCCTAATAGCGCTGCGGCACCTCCCTTGCCACTTATTTTTCCTTTACAGTATTGAAGGGTATTATAAATAAGCTCTGCCTCAGCTTCTCTCATCGTTTTAGGTTGAAACGTTGCTGCTTCCTGTCCTACTTTTTGAAGAGGCTTTTCTAAATGGAGTGTAAGTACACCTTCTTGTGCCAATAATACAGCTCTTTCTATCACGTGCGCTAGCTCTCTTACATTGCCTGGCCAAGGGTAGTGATACAAGTTTTGTTGGGTAGCTTGATCTAATGTATGAATCTCTTTACCAATTTTTTTGGTGTACTTTTCAAGAAAGAAATTAGCAAGGTGTATAATATCTTCTCCTCTGCTACGCAGGGGTGGTAATTCGATAGGAAATACACTCAGCCTGAAGTAAAGATCAGCGCGAAAGCTATTTTCCATTACTTCCTTATTCAAGTCGCGGTTGGTCGCGGCTACAATGCGTACATTGGTACGGATGGTGGTGTTCCCTCCCAATCGCTCAAAGGTTTTTTCTTGAATCACACGAAGGAGTTTGGTTTGCAGTGCCAAGGGTAGCTCCCCAATTTCATCCAAAAAAAGTGTGCCCTTGTGCGCGAACTCAAACTTTCCGATTCGCTGGGTAAGTGCACCCGTAAAAGCACCTTTCTCGTGTCCAAAAAGCTCCGACTCAATCAACTCTCTCGGTAAAGCGGCACAGTTCACTTTTACAAAGGGCTGTTCTTTTCTAACGGAGGCGTTGTGTAAAGCGCGTGCGACCAGCTCTTTGCCAGTACCCGTTTCCCCTAAAATGAGAACAGTAGTGTCAGTGTCCATAACGATTTTTATTTTTTCAAAAACGCGTTGCATCGCAGGGCTGTCACCAATCATTTCTTCAAAGTTGTATAGCGCTTTCACTTCCTCCATCAAGTAAGCCTTCTCTTGCTTTAACTGATGATTCTGAACGCGTGTGGCATCATCGCTAAATGATTTTTCTAATGCCAAGGTAAGGGTAGGAGCCATTCTTTTGAAACGCTCCGCCTGAGTTGAAGAAAAAGCCTGTGTTTCTTTACTCAAGAAGTAAACGTAAAATTCAGTAGCAGCTACCGCCATTTTTAATACATTGATGCTGTTCATACCTAGTGCGTTGAAGAGCCTTTTTTGAAGCCCCTTAGGCTCGTTTTCCGTTGAGGAGGCAGCTTTGGCTGTAAGAAGCGCCTTGAATGCTTCTTTACTCACTTGTGCCATAGATAGGAAGTCATCAAGTGAAAATTGACGGTACTCTTCTGTACCAACACGTTGAAATACCCATAAAGAATCGTTGATTTGTGTTGCCTCACAGTAAAAACCAATCAAGTCGGCGGGAATGATTTGCTGTAAGCTTTTGGCAAAACTCTCTTGACGATCTTTCCAGGCTGTTTTTACCTGTAAAGCTTGAATTAATGCCAATTGTACCGCTTGCTCTAAGCTGCGTTGCTGCACCTCTCTACTAGCGATGGCATTGCTGATGGCTATGGCCACCTGATCGACGAGGGCCTGAAACAATGACAAGTCATTTTCCTGAAAAAAATCCTGCTGTTGCGTCTCCAAGCTAATGACACCCATCAAATGCGTGCCCTCTTTAAGGGGCGCATACATACGTTGTTGTAGCGTAGGTTTGCCTACTTCTTCCACCTGTGCATAAGGTTTACGCAGCACTTGCTGCACGAGCGTGTCTTGGTTCTCGTAAGGACCATCGCCCGAGCAGAGATGTGCGCCAACAGTAACTTTCTCACGTAAGGGCGATAGCTTTCGATGCTGTGAGCCATTGATGAGGTAGAGATAGGCGTTATCAAAGGGGAAAATTTCTTGTATCTTTTTAAAGACATTGAAGAGTAAATCGGGGTGCGCTTGAAAAGTAGTAATGGTTCGACTCACCTCTAACAGCGCGGCGTTGAAGCGTGTTTTAGCTTTTAACTGAGCCAAGAGAAGGGTCGTTTTATCGTATTTAAGTCGATAGGTGGCTAGTGCCAGCGTGAGTTTTAATGCTCGTTTTCTAACAGGTTTCAGCACGTAACCATATGGATCAGCTATCTTTGCCTCTTCTACAAACTCGGGGGTGTCGTAAGAGGAAACGAAAATAGAGGGAATCCCAAATTTGTTCCTGATGACTTTCGCTAGTTGTGTACCAGTAAAATCCTCTTCTCCCAAATCAATATCCATTAAAATAAGGTCTATGGATTGCTGTTGTACAAGTACCAACGCTTCTGCTGGTTTTAAGGCAATAAAGATTTTTGTGAACCCAATTTCTTGGAGAAGTTCTTCTAAGGCTTCTGCTTGTACAAACTCGTTCTCAACGATTAGAATTTTAGATAAGTAGGCTTCTGCGTCTATCATCATTGCTTAGGTTAGGGGTACTATCTCAGCACTTAAAGGTATGGTTAGCTGAAAGCGCGTACCGTTGTCCACGGTAGTATGGAGACTACCCCCCACTTGGCGCAATAACCCATCCACTAATTTCAACCCAGAGCTTTCTTGTGTATCTAACCCAATCCCGTTATCGTAGATATCGAGTAACAGTTGAGAGGCTTGCTGGGTGAGGTTGATACAAATGCTACCTTCGTCAGTTTGGGTAGGAAAAGCATGCTGAATGGCGTTGGTTAAAAGCTCGTTTACAATAAGTGCAATAGGGACGGCTTCGTTGACATCGACCGTAACCTCCTCAAGGTTTTCTTGCAAAGTAATTTTTTGCCCACTGTCGTGAATAATATCAGAAAAGTAATGGATAAGCGCCTGTAATAGTTCTTTCAAGGCTACCTTGAGCGACTCTCCTCCAGTAGTATAAAGTTGCTTGTGTATAATACTGATCGCCTCTATATGGCTTTGACTCTCTTTAAAAGCCTTTCTTGCCTTTTCGTCGTCGATTTGCCGCATTTGTTTTTTGAGTAAGCTTTCAACTAGGTAGAGGTTGTTTTTGGTACGGTGATGAATTTCCCTCATAAGGGTGCCTTTTTGCGCCAAGGTAATCTCCAACTGCTGGTTTTTCTCACTAATGGCTTCGTTAAAACGCTTTTTAGCGCTATTCTTCTTATAATAAACGTAGCTGAGGGCAGCAAAAACGGCAATTCCTAGAAAGCTGAAAATTAGTGCTAACTGGTTTCGCTCACTTTTGAGTTGTTGTATGGTAGCTTCCTGTTCGAGAGAAGCAATTCTTTGCTCTTTTTCTCTGGTCTGAAAGCGCTTTTCGGCCAGTTGTAAATTTCTATCTTTATTGATATTAAATACACTGTCTTTTAAGGTGGTGTAGCGCTTGTAGTTTACTAAGGCTTGCTGGTAATTACCCTGAAGTGAGTCTATTTTGGCTTGTATTTCATAGTATTGCATAACAGTATTAATGGAGCCAAGTTCGAGTGCCAGCGCTTTACTTCTTTGTACATAGGGTAAAATACGCGCTATTTTTTCACCCTTCTCCAAGAGTACCTCAATGAGATAATAGAGGTTAAAGATCAGTTCAGGCTGGTTGCCAATAGCATCGTACTGGGCTAACGACTGCTTGTAGTAACGCTCGGCTTTGTCTAAGTCGCCATTTCTTTTGTATAAAGTGCCAAAGGTGCGGTTGGTTTGGGCAATCATCATTTTATTATCTTCCCCTATGGCAAGTCGATAAGCCTTATTGAGATAGAATTGTGCACTATCCACTTTGTCTAAATACATGTAAGCATAGCCTATGGAATAGGTAGTAAGAATGCGCTGATAAGGATTCATTTCATCAGAAAATGCTCTTTTAGCGTACCTGATAGCCAATGCGTAGTCGCCTCTATGGTGATAAATGTTAGAGATACGCTGATGAAAACTAGATAAAGAGGCGGTGGTACGGGTGGTAGTATCTTCGACAATTGCGTGGAGGATAGACAATGCTTTTTCGTCGTCGCCAATAAGGTGATGGTAATAAGCCAAAGAAGATTTGGCAGAAGCTTCAATAGCTTTCAATCCTTTTTTTGCAGCAAAGTTTTGCGCTAAGTTCGCATACTTGTAGACGGAGTCTAGGTTTCCGTAGCTGATGTAGTTATTAGCAATTCTTACATAAGTTTTTGCCCGTATTTCATCGTTTTTGGCTTCTTTTAGATCTTTGTAGCGTATTTTCAGTTGTTCCTCTATTGCTGCCTCGTGTTGCGTATACGCTGGCTGGAAAAGACAAAGGTAGAAAAAAAGACAGGTAGCTGAATATAAATAATACACTCGCATTTTTCTTAATGGATAAGGGGTGTTTTAACTATTGAAAGAACAGCCGATAATTTACAAAATATTTCTCTGATGATATACCTGAATTCTCAATCAATACTGAATATTGGGGAATGTTTTTCGAGAAAACCCGAATATTCGAGAGTGATGAGAAATAAATCACTGCTAAAGAAGCTAGGCGAGAGATGCCAGAGGCTTGTCAGGGCGCTTTTATTAGAGAAGATGGGAAAATCCTTCGGTTGGTATTGATCTTGGCTTTAGGAGCCAAAACCAAATACAACCAGTATGTATATAAAAGAAGCACTGCTACGAGAAGGTACTTACAAGTGTATAAAAGAGCTAGCTCATCAGAATCAGACTGTCTACTTGGTGATTACCCACCAAAATGACGTAAAGCAGCGCGCGCAATATACTTATTTTCAATTTCAGGATTTACCTACAAGTTCCACAACGAAAGCTTTGTTGCTAGGCTTTGATGGTGGGAGTTACGGAGAGTATGAAAAACGAGAGGAAGAAGTAGTGTTCAAGGAAATCGGTTATCTCACCGATACCCTTAGCTGTACAATGGCTTGGCACATCACAAAAGAGCTTCAAGCGGGCAGGAAAGCTGATACCAGGCACCTGAAGTGTATGGCTACCTCGCTAATGAGCTATTTAGTAAAACGTTACCACGAGCTACAAATCCACCTTGACCAAGAGGACAAAGCGAGATTATCGAACTTCAAGTTGCGTAAAATAGAAGCCTACATAAAGGCGCGTCGATCTTTTGCAATTACGATTACTGAGTTGGCTGCGCTGACTGGGTACAGCCCGTTTTACTTTACCCGTTTGTTTAAGCAAAGCACTGGCGAAACACCTTATCGCTTTATAAGTAGATCAAAAATCAACCAAGCGAAAGATTTATTACTTACTACCAATCAGAAAGTAATCCAAGTAGGAATGGAGGTAGGATTTGATGATCCAAGCCATTTTGCGCGTGCCTTTAAGAAAATAACAGGACTTACGCCAACGGAATTTCGAAAACAATCTTATAATGATACAGCTCCTATTTATTGATAGGCAATCTAAAATGAGGTGTTTTATACTGATACTAAGAGGTAGATTGTTCTGTAATAAGCTGCTTGGGTTATCATCAAGCGCTCAGCTACCTCTGAAAAACCAAGACCGGCTTTAGCGAACGTAAAAGAAGACAACGCTTCAAACGACTTTTTATGATGATACGACTTACTTATTTACTATTTGTCTATCTCTCTTTGCAATTTAGACGTTTGAAGCGCTCTATCAATGTACGATTGCAATCTAGATCACCCCATCAATAGTAACTGTCTGCTCGCCTAGCTGGATAGTATCGCCCTTTGTCTTTCCTTTTAACTGCTGAAAAACAGGGGCCTCCATACTTACTCCTATAACTTTGTTGTCGTCTACTTGAAACGCCTGTAGACTAGCCCCAATTAGCCAGTATTGATCACTAGTGAGGACAAGCGAGCCAAACTGAACCTGCTCGTGTGGCGTATCGACTATGATTGTTTTCAAGGTTTGTAAATCCTTTTCTACATCTTCGGCACGATGAGCGATCATATCAGCGCGTTCAATGACCTCTTCTTCTCTAGATTCTCTCCAGTTTTCATTACCTGCCTCAGACATTTTAGAGGCTTGGTCGATTTCTTCTTTTTCTCTTTTAATAATGGTGTCTAGCAATTCAGCCTTCTTTTGAGTAGCTACTTCTACTACTTTTTTCTTGAATTCAATATTTTTATCCATTTGTATTATGTGTTTTTGTACGAATGAGACAATAGACAAAGTCTGTTTTTAGTTAAACCAGAATCTCTACACTATGTTTCTTGCCCAAATCAAACCTTATTTTACGGTAGTAGTGCGCAACGCACCGTTGCTATGAAGGTCAAGCTCCTAAGTGCTGCCTGGTATAAATGGGCAACAGAATTATTTCTGCCAAAACTTATCTTGTACCTATATGTAATAAAGTATCAATTTTTCTATTTTAGCAAATATTTCAGGTACATCTTTCACAAGAGATTATAATCATAAAAATATGGCATTCACTTTTAAAAATAATACAGATACAGGCCAAGCAAAAAGCCGCTTTGAGCTACAGGAAGAAGGCGATAAAGCGTTTATCGAATACGTATATTCTAAAAAGCACAATCGGGTTTACATCCTACATACGGAAGTACCAGACAGTTTCCCGAATCCAGCTAAAGCCAGCGTAGTCCTTATTGAAAATAGCTTGAACTTAATCAAGGAGCAAGGGCAGACGATTGCACCGTTTTGTCCACTCGTGCAGCGATATCTTAAAAAACATCCAGAATACCTCGAAATCGTGGATGAAGAGTATAAATACTTGTTGGAGGAAGACTGAAGTAGCTTTTACTATTTGATGGATAGCGCTTTTGTGAGCTTTATGTCTCAGACGCTCTATCGAGTCTTTTTAGTTGTTGTTATAAAGTGAGCACAAAAAACTTCGGGATTGACTCTAGTTATTGAATTTACTAACTTCACAGCACTCAGAGGGTAAAGTGCAGTCACCACATACAAATATTGTATTGGCCTCGTAGTTCAATGGATAGAATAGAAGTTTCCTAAACTTTAGATGCAAGTTCGATTCTTGCCGAGGCTACTAAAGTCATAAAGAAATAGCAACATGAGTTTGGTCAGTGATTTTCATATTGATGTTTTATGTCACATAGACTTCTTCACTTTACACCACGAAAAAGAAGAAGGTTTAGAGAAGTTTATCGAAACTAGCCAGAAGACGCTGGGCTTTGATCGCTATTACCAGCGAGGAGCACGTTGGTACGTAACGCTTACCGAGGTAGCCGCTCATCTGGAGGTGTATACTTCTTGCGTACAAAAACTAAAAGCCTACGTAAAAGATAAAGAACTTTGCTGTGAGATAGAGCAAGCCATTGGTATTTTTGAAAAAACGCAGCTCATCGCCTTCTTATCTGCAGATGAAGGCCCGTGCTATGATTCTTACGAAAACTTCAAAGCAGTAGAAGAGATTTTCATAAAGGGTGCTTCTAGCCGTACAGACGATAATACTTTCTACGGAGAGATAAAAGACGACCACCTTCTTTTACACTACACCCCAGAGGGCTACGAAATAGCGATTGAGCAGACCGATCTCAACAAACAGTATCGCTTCGAGAAAACCGCTTTTTCAAACCAACTGATAACAGCCAAGGAAAAAGCCAAGCAGATTTCTCAAACAATGAGAGAAAAGCTAGCGCCCTATTTAGCAGAAGAAGGAGTAGAAAATGTTTTTCCTTTAGGTATTCGGCAAGAGGCATAGTGCATTTGTTTCTGCAGGCAAAATTTTGATTTGATTACTCGCTGTTGGCTTTTTACAAAAAGGTATTTTATCTTGGCAGCCATCACTTATTCAGCATCTACATGAAATACACACTTTCAGAGAAATATCCCAAAAAAAGAGCTTTTATCACGGGCGCTGCTTCTGGTTTTGGGCAAGCGCTAAGCTATGAGTTGGCCAAAGACGGTTGGCAAATAGCTATGGCCGACATCAACGAAGAAGGCTTACAAACTACTAAAAAAGAAATAGAGCGACTAGGAGGAACGGCGTTGAGTTTTGTGTTAGATGTAGCCAATAAAGTGCAATACGAGACAGTTTTTAATAACTATATGGATACGACAGACGGTATCGATATCCTTTTTAACAACGCTGGCGTAGGGGATGGAGGCGCTTTTGAAGAATACGGACTAGACAATTGGGAGTGGTTGATAGGCATTAACCTGATGAGTGTAGTATATGGCTGTCATTTCTTTCTTCCTGTTTTTAAGCAACAAAAAGCAGGTTGTATTGTGAATACGGCCAGCGCTGCAGCCATTGCCTGTGCTCCTGAAATGGGCGCTTACAACACCACTAAAGCAGCAGTAGTAGCCATTTCTGAAACCCTCTACGGTGAATTAATGCCTCATAATATCCACGTATCCAGCGTACAGCCTTGGTTTTTTAAGACCAATGTGATACAACATGCGCGTGGTGGAGAAGAGGTAAGGAAGGCAGCTAAGAAAATGATTGATAAATCAGGTCTAACTGCTCAAGAAGTAGCTGAAACCGTACTCCACGAGGTAGGAAAGGAAAAACTCTATGTAATATTACCCAAAATAGGGCGGCGTATGTGGCATATGAAAAGGCTGATCCCCACCAAGTTTAGGAAGAGAATTGTAGCTACTTGGTATAAACAACACAATAGAAAGAAGTAGCCTTATTGTATGAAGTGAACACAAGCTAACTTATGGAGTTGGTGAGCTTGTCATCCCAACAAATACGCTTCACATTTATCTACTTTCAATGTAAGCAACAATTTCAGCTTTCTCCAAGTAACCATCGGCATTTGTATCACTTTTATCAAATGTTTTTTCATTGAGTGGAAATTTTATTTCACTCTTGCTTATCTTAGAATCGTTATTTTCATCCAGTTTTTGAAGTATCTGATCAGCGCGCGCCTCTGCGTCGCCAGAAGCCCTAGAGGAAGCGCAGTTAGTAAGAAATAAGCTAATCAATAGGGCAAGAAGCATAACGAGGTTGTGCATCATTTTCAAATATTTAAAAGGTTATAATTATATGAATTTACATAAATAATTATGCTGATAAATGAATAATATACTAGCGACTACTTTTTACCGCTAGGTTACTTTTTTTTGAGGATAACGTATCCTCAAAGGCGTTACATTGTCTTCCTATCTAGCTTTTTATCGTTGTATATGACCGATTCGGCTTGTTTTCCTGTAAGACATCCCCTTCAATAGTGGGTTTGGCGGAAGGCTTCAAAAAGAAGCTTGCAATGATCGTCTTGATCGCCCTTGAGGGCTTGAGGTTTTACAGTTGTATGGGTTGGCGTCTTCTTCTCCATAATTGAACGAGAAGCGGTACAATTAGCAAATAGAAAAGTACTGAGAGTAGTTAAAATAATAAGGAGCTTACGCATAATTAAAATGATTAATGATGAATGAAAAATTACAAGTAGGTAGCAATGAAATTTTATTTCGCTATTGGCTTCTGAAACTTCCTTTTGTAAGTGCGTTTCCAGTAAGAAATAAGCGGTACGCCTATCAGCGTAGGTAAAATCCAAGGAAGTGGAGAGTCAATCTCCAATCTGTTAGCTATGGTAATACCAAAAGCGGTACAAGTAGCAATATAGCCTGCCATCATATTACGTAGGTGAGAAAACCACCAGTGAAACTTATCGGTAGGAGGATGGATAAAAGGCTTCACATTCCTATAAGAAATAAAGCAGCCTAGCAGGCCAAAACCGACAGATAGATAAGCAAAATAGTTACTTCCCTTGGTCATAAAGACGATCCCAACAATGATAAATATAAGGTTTACAGTAAAGTTGAGGCCAGCAGCGATCCAATCTATACGTGTAGCCTTTTGTCCCTTATGGAGCTTCTTAAGCTTAAGAATACGCACACCCGCAAAAACACTGTAATAGCTTAGAAAAGCGATCATAAAAAGAAAGATATTGAGCTTGTAAGAAGAGGCGATCAGCGCCGTGACGAATACGACGGTCATTCCTGTAAAGTAAATTTTCCCAAGTTGAAGGTGCCTTTTTCCTCCCTTTTGCGTGACGATAGCGCCTAAGCCTGTAGCAAGCGAAGTAAAGCCCGCTATGATATGTATGGTAATGATAATTTTAAAAAAGAGTGCCATCCGATTTGCGTTTAGTTGATTGAACTTGTTGATGGCAATAAAAAGGAAAAATGAGATGGCCGCAAATCAAAGGGATCAGCGGGAGCAGGGTGGGATCAATGGGACGAAAAGACTAGGTAATCGCTATTTTTTCCATCAATTCGTCACTTTTATTCCTCGAAACAGGAATCCGTGTGGTCACGTGGCGAAGCTGTATTTCATAATTGCGGGCATTCCCATGTACCCTGACCAAGTGGTGTAAACTGACTACATAACTACGATGGCAAAAGTAAAAGAGTGTAGGAGGTAACTGCTCGTAGAGTGCCTTCAGGCGATTACGAATAGTAAGGCGTTGCACCTCTTGGGCGTCGTTAAGGTAAAACACATCTACATAATTACCCGCCGCGGTAAAGTAAAGCAAGTGTGTCATTATAATCCTCAGCTCTGGTTTTTCTTTTTCAGAAAGTAGTACAATCTGTTCTGGTGAAGAAGTAGTGGGGGCGATAGCAAGTACTTCTTTTTTATCAAGCTGCTCATTGAATTGCTTCGCTTGTGCTAAGTGTTGTTTTAGGCGGATGTTTTGGTTTACAAAAACAAATATACTAACAGGAATGATCGCTACCAACAACGTATTGACGGTCATCCAAAGAAGCGCCTCATTAAAGGAGACATCTACTGTGCCTTTTTGATATAAAAAGGCCGTATTAAGAAAACCTACTAAAAGAATGTTAAAAAGTATGAAAATAATTTCTTTATATACCCGCCAGCGATCTTCATTAAAGTGATAGGGAAGTAAGTGAGGTAACATAGCGGTGGTAAACACAATGGCGATTGCTGTAATACCTCCAAATTGTAACGTATTTACCAGAAGTGTTGAAAAGGATAAAGTGTGTAGCCCAAAGGGTCGAAGAAAAGTGAGTACACAACAGACAACCAGGCCATAAAGCAAGGCTTTCTTTACTCCCGATTGCCAAGCGAAGCTACGTGGATAGGGTTGGTACAAATAGCGCATAAATAGATAATTTAAGACCTCTTGTTACAAAAATAAGCTAAAAAATGTATATTCACTGACGGTAGATCGTAAATGTAAAAGGATGCAACGAGACCAACAGGTTAAAATATTACAAGAACGCGTAGAAAACCTCTCTAAAGTGCTAGAACGTTATCGAGAAGAGATCACAGCACTCAGGCAAGCCATTACAGCGCTAGAGCAATCGCCTACCGAAGTGGAGGAAACACCATCTAATCTATCAGAAGAAGAGACTGTTCCTTTAATAAGCATACAACAGGATGAAGAAGAAACAACTTTTGTAGAAGAAGCACCTACGCCCCGTACTACAAGTACTACCCAGCGCTCATTAGAAGATTACATCGGCGGCAACCTTATCAGTAAAGTAGGGATTGCGATTCTCGTGGTAGGACTAGGTATCTTTGTAAAGTATGCGATAGACCAAAACCTCATCAATGAGACCTTACGTATTGTCCTCTCTTATGTAGCAGGAGGACTCTTACTAGGCGCCTCATGGTGGACGAAAAAAAAGTATACTGCTTATAGTGCTGTCTTGTTTAGTGGGGCTGTAGCGGTAGGCTATTTCACAACCTTCATTGCTTTTGATTTTTACCAATTCTATCCCCAGTGGCTTACCCTTTTGCTGATGTTATTGATCAGTGCGCTTACTGTCTACGGCGCTATTCTCTACCAACAGCAAATTATAGGAATTGTAGGCTTGGTAGGTGCTTATGCAGTCCCTCTTTTAGTAAGCGATCAAAGTGGCGAGGTAGTTTTTTTCTTCTCATACGTGGCTTTTATCAATACTATTATCTTGGTTGTTTCTTTTAAACAGCAATGGAAAGCCACCCAGTGGGTCGCTTTTTTTACAACTTGGTTGCTTTTTGGGAGCTGGTTTGTCTCTGATACTTACTATACAACAGGTGGCGCCCAGCACAAGAACATTACCTTGATTTTTAGTGTACTATACGGGCTTATCTTCTTAGCCATCACTTTAGTAGATCAACTCTATTTTAAGCAACCTTTCAAAGCGAATAGTGTACTTTTATTACTCATCAATGCATTTTTTCTGTACATCATCGGCATGGCTGTATTGTCTACGTCTCGTTACGAGCAAAGTGTATTTACCTTCCTCAATGCAGTTGCTTACGGACTCATTGCAGCGGGTAGTTATGCATTGCGTCCCATGCAGCGAACGCTCTTCTATACACTCTGTGCTACAGCCATAGGCTTTTTAGTTATTTGGGTACCAGAAGCCTTAGATGGCAACTGGATTCCTGCACTTTGGGCTGTGATAGCCGTTGGCGTATGGTGGGTAGGAAGAAAACAAGTAGTGGGCTTTTTTGAGACAGGCGCGCTACTACTGATGAGCATGTCGCTGATTGGGCTTGTGATCCTCTGGTTGGACATCTACTACGCCGAAGCCTTACTAAAAGAAGCACAAGAGGATATGTACCTCTTTGGTAACTCGCTCTTTTTTACCTCCCTATTGATAGCTGCCCTGTTGGCTGTGATCATCTGGATGCATGATATTTGGCCGGCCATAGCACCTAACACCTTACAACTTACTGCCAAAACTACCTATACGTTTGCGCTCATAGCCGTTACCTATTTAGCCTTCTATCACGAAATACATTATTTCTTTGAGGTAGCTTATCAGCGCGCCATACAACAATCTGTACAACAAGCCAGTCTACAATATCAGCTTCAACGTATTTGGTTAATTAACTATACATTGCTCTACTTGGGTGTTTTCCAATTGCTCAATGTAAAGTTCTTACAAGCAAAAGCTTGGCAAAGGGCACTCACACTTGTCATCATTATAAGCACTTTACTCATTTTTTTCAGTGTAGCAGCACTCGAATCTATTAGTAATCAGGCTTGGTTAGTGGGCGAGAGACCTCCTGTAGGGCTTTGGCTACTTTCGTTCCTTATTTTTGCTTTTCCACTAGCCGTTTCTTTAAGGTGGGGTGAAGCTTCCTCACAAAGCCATTCGGCGCTCATCGTCGCGGCTAATTTGTTGGCTATTATAGGCTTGAGCACAACTTTTACACGTATATATGTAGAGCTTGCGGCTGATATAGATACACTCTCAGTGGTGATTGATAATTCTAGAAGGTTTGGGTACAGCATTTTATGGGGAATCTATGCCTTTACGTTAGTAGCCTATGGCTTCTGGAAGAAGAGAAAACTACATCGTATCATAGGGATTAGCCTATTAGGCATCACCTTGGGCAAACTCTTCTTACGTGACCTTAACTATGAGTCTACGGTAAGTAAGATCATTACTTTTATTATAATAGGTGTTTTGTTATTAATCGTTTCCTTTTTGTACCAAAAATTTAAACCTGTTATTTTAGCGGCTGATGAACAAGAACAGGAATAACTAGCTAACTTTATAAGAAATATGAATGAACAAGAAAAACTAGAAGCATACATTCAGCAAATTATGCAAATAAATGCTGAAAAAGAGCAAAAACAAACTGAAATAGACAGGGAGATGATTGCCCGGGAGCTGGGATTTACAGACGAAGAACTGGCTGCTTTGGAGCAAGAACGCCAAAAGTTAATAAAGCTAGGAGAGGGATATGTAGCTCACCAACAAGCCGATGATGCCATTGAAGTATTGGAAAAAGCGTACAGTCTTCAACCAAACGATGCACTGACCTTACAGTACTTGGCTCAGGCTTATGGCATCAAGTATATCAAAACCCGAAAGATAGCCTATCAACAAAAAAGTGAGACTTACGCGGCACAATGCCTAGCCATCAACCCCGATAACACGATCGCTTATCAAATTATTCAAACCATTCGTCGACAGCCAAAAAAGCAAGTACGATGGACAAGAGTTATTGGCGGTGTAGTGGGTATTGTGCTACTTCTAATTATAGGTGGGATGTTCTTCTTTACTTCTAATAGTCGACCTAGTGAAATACCCGTAAATGAACAAACACCCGTTCAAGTTGAGAACACAGAGACATCTCCCGTAGTCTCAGCCAATGCTCTACTTTTTCAGGGTAATAATCGAGATGACGTTCTTTTTGAACAGGAAGGAGAGGAGACGAACATCCAGTATGGTGACCAATTTTTGGTGGGAAAAGCTAAGGGAGAAAAAAGAAAGTACTATGACGGAGAGGGAGAGAAAGTACTAGAGGTAAAAAACTATGCTGGCGAAGATCGCTTTAAAGTACGTACAGCAGAGGGAGCAGAGCTTTGGAAAGTCAACTGGTATCCACGTAAAGTAAAGATAAAGGGTGAGGAAAAAGGGGTGGTGTATGAGATAAAACGAAAAGACGACAAACTTACTGTAGATGCCAATGAGGAAACTGTTGGAGAAATTAAACTACAGGCAGAAAGTAACCTGCTTCAAATTGGTATTGATCGCTCACTTTATGAGATTAATACCGATAGGCGATCAATGGCCTTTGGTGTGTTACTGCTAGAAGAAATTACACCACAAGAGCGCTATGCTATCGCTGCTGAACTGTTAGCAAGAGACTTGTAAAGGAATGCATCAATTGTATGGTCTTACACCAATCAATAGAAGTACACAACAATTATTTTGTGAAAAGCAAATAGTACGCTAAAATATTTTGAATATAAATATTTTCATAATAAATTACATTAAATTTATTTTAAGTAATAAAATAAGTTGTCAAAATCAAATCGAAATAGCCCTATGAACACATATCCTTGGTATCATAAATATCCTGAGGGAATAGAACAAGAGATCAATCCAGATCAATATACTTCGTTAGTAGACCTACTAGAGGAAAGCTTTGAAAGATATAAGCAAAAACCCGCTTTCTCTTTTATGGGAAAGGAGCTTACTTTTCAGGAAATAGAAGAAGCCTCTCGTCATTTTGCTGCTTATCTGCAAAGTATTGGTTTAAAGGAAGGCGATAAACTGGGCTTACAAATGCCCAATATTATGCAGTATCCGATTGCGTTGTTTGGTGCTTTACGTGCAGGGCTCACAGTCGTTAACATTAATCCTTTGTATACTGCCCGCGAAATGGAGCATCAATACAAAGATGCAGACGTAAAAGCGACTGTGATTATTTCAAACTTTGCTTATAACTTAGAAAAAATACTACCTAAAGTAGATCTTCAACATATTATTGTTACCGATATTGGCGATATGCTGGGAGGGCTTAAGGGAAGTATCGTCAACTTTGTGGTAAAGTATGTAAAGAAAATGGTTCCTAAGTATCATTTGCCAGGTAAAGTACCTTTCAAAGAAGCTTTAAAGATAGGTGCAGGGAAAACCTTTACCAAGCCCGTTACAAAAGCTGAAGACTTAGCCTTTTTACAGTATACAGGCGGAACGACAGGAGTTTCTAAAGGTGCTATGCTGACACACCGCAATGTAGTAGCCAATATGTTGATGATTAAAGAGTGGATGAAGCCACGCCTTAAAGAAGGTGCCGACGAAATCGTTGTAACTCCCTTACCGCTCTATCATATCTTTGCGCTTACTGTCAACTGCTTCTCCATGTTCAATATTGGCGCTAAAAACGTGCTGATTGCCAATCCAAGAGATATCCCTGGGTTCATCAAAGAATTAAAGAGCAGTAACTTTACGGTACTTACAGGTCTCAACACATTGTACGTAGCGCTTATGAACCATCCTACCTTTAAGGAAATTGACTTCTCGCGTGTGAAAGTAGTGGTAGCGGGGGGGATTGCCATGCAAAAGCCTGTGGTAGAGCGTTGGCGACAACTAACCGGTACTACCATCGCCGAGGGCTACGGCTTGAGCGAAACCGCTCCCGTTTTGACTTGTAACCCTATTGATGGTACCGACCAAGTAGGTACCATAGGCTTGCCGGTTCCTAGTACCCATCTCAAGCTGATTGATGAAGAAGGTAACGAGGTTAAGCTAGGAGAGCCTGGTGAAATCTGCGCCAAAGGCCCACAAGTGATGAAAGGCTATTGGAATAGACCAGAGGAAACTGTAAAAGTAATGACTGACGATGGCTACTTTAAAACGGGCGATATTGGCATAATGCTAGAGGATGGTTACTTCAAAATTGTAGATAGGAAAAAAGATATGATTTTGGTATCAGGCTTTAATGTATACCCGAATGAGATTGAGGATGTGGTAGCAGGTCATCCCAAAGTGCTTGAAGTAGCTGCCATTGGTATGCCCGACGAAAAGGCTACTGAACGGGTGAAGCTTTACGTAGTAAAAAAAGATGCCAGCCTCACGGAGGATGAGCTAAAAGCTTTCTGTAAAGAAAACCTTACTGGTTACAAACAACCCAAAATGATCGAATTTAGAGAAGAACTGCCTAAATCGAACGTAGGAAAGATACTTAGAAAACGTCTCAAAGACGAGTTAAAAGAAAAGCAAACGGCTGACACCGTTTCTTAAATGTTACCCAACTAACCGCCAAAGCCTAAGTGTCCACACTTAGGCTTTTTTTATGGGCTTTTAAAAGAATAGGATACAATACTTACCTCTTTGGCCAATAAATAAAGGCGGCTGTTGGTTCTTCCTAAAGAAAACTATCGTAGAAAAGCCAAACTATCGCCTTACTGTCTTATTCCCCTAAAATAGTATTTTATTTTTTTGTTAAGTTTATGTTTAATAATTTGTTTTTTACGAAAATATGACGACTTTCGTTACACTGTTAGTTTTGAATTGTTACCTATATCACTATCTAAAGCTGCTATTAAAGGTTTTTGCTAGTTAATACCTAGTCCTTTAACAAATTTTATATTACAACTATATTTTTATCAATTAAACAGAATAAATATGAAAATTACATCATTTTTTTACGTACGATGGTTGAGCGCCATCCGTTCATCCTCGTTACGTGTTTTCTTCTTGAAAAGTAGCACTGCAATACTTTTTATCTTGGCTCAGCTATCTGCTCAGGCGCAAGTTGCTGCTCCAGTCAATGTACTCAATAACGACGCAGAAGAAATCTGGATTGATGATATCCAAGGACCAGGACCTTGGGTAGCCATCTTAGGTAAAAAATTCACAAGAGAAAGAGAAAACGGATTGGCTTACATAGGGGTACAAGCTGGCAATAGAGGAATGTACGTAGCGCAAGGAATACAACCCGAGCCAGACTTTATCAGCTTCTCTGTAGAAGCACTGAATATTGAACGAACGGCGGGAACACTTACTGTAACTTTTACAGAGCAGGTTAATGATAAAAAACAAGACATTGACTATTATCGGTGTGCGGATCTAAGCGAACTGTACGAAAGGAGACTTGGCTCTGATCGTAGTGCTACGATCAATCATGAAGTATACCTCGCCGCTTCTGGACGACTAGCCACTAGAAATGACAGAGTGAGTGGGGATCCACTCAATACGAGAATACATACCGTTAGTAGTAAAACGAAAGAAGATTTGATTGCTCAAATAAGAAATTACCTTGATAAGGTTAATGAAACAAATACCATAGAGGTTGATCCTACTTTCGCTTGTGGAGGAGAGTTTCCAAAAGGTGCTTACATTAGCACTGATGAGGCAGAAGTAGTACAAATAGTCTCTTTTAACAACAGTAGTTGTGATCCTGTACTACCCGCTTGTAGTGGTGGAGATGAATCGGTTCGTTTTCGTTTTGGCGTCGGTAGTTTTGCTTGCGCTAATCCTGTAGAGCCTATTACGGCTGCTTCCTATGTTGTACTTTCTGATGGCTCTACTTACGAGCTAAACCTGTGGAGTCGTGACGGAGTCAATCAAGGAAGCTACTGTGTACGCGGATCAGAGGTGCCAGAGGTAGAAGTACCTAGGTCCAACCCTTATGGTGGCGAACCTATATATCAGCCTATTCCAGTATTACCCACGCCTGACAGCCCTTCCGACCCTTCTGGTAAATGTACCAACATTGATATTTGCCCTATCTTAGGGGTTACGCTTACCTCCGAGGTAGAAGTGTGGAACGCAGACGACCCCTTTAACTTCTACGAACAAATGACCCTCAAGGGGCTCGACGGAAGAGTCATTGATGGGGCTTGTGTATACTGGTATGCAGAGCGACGCCTACACGATAAGGATGGGAACGGTCGAAGAGAAAGTAAAGCAGTGGCGGTGGAAGAAGAGGAAGCTTACTATTTTGGTGCCGAGCCAAACTTAGATCAATGGGGCGCTATTGATATTACGGCAGTATACTATTGCAATGGACAATTTTATTCTGATATGGTGACCATAGAGGTTATAGACGCAGGCATTTATTTCCGTAACGCCAACGGTGATATTCTTCGTTGGCACAAAGATGTCTACGAAAGAGATCCTAGTCGCTATCAAGGATTCTACGATCCTTCTAAGAAAACCATGCTCTTCTCCCACGGCTGGAGCCCTGGAGGTACGATGACGCATACAAAGGATCCCGTTAATGATCCCGTACGTAAACGGCAAACAGATACTGGTATTGATAACTGGCACAATCAGGGTTGGAACGTAATGCTGTTCTTCTGGACCCAATACGCCTCTACCCGTGCAGGAGTTGATCCAGCCTTGATAGATTCTGATTTACTTGAGAACAACGCAGACGAGGTAGATGCCTCGCCTTTCTTTGCCTCGGTACATGCTTCTAGAGCCAACCCTAGGTGGTTCAGAACCTATCCAGAGGTTGAAGTTACTAGAGAAGCGGCTACTAATGACCCTATGGGCGTTGTAGCTGGCAAGCAGTTCAAGGAAATCTTAGACAACTTAGGCGGTGACCCTTCCAAAGAAATAAGATTTGTAGGACACTCCTTCGGACATACTGTGATCACTAAAGCAACCGAGTGGTTGCATAAAAACTCTTCCTACAGAGTGGATAGAATGGCTTGGTTGGATCCTGCCATGGATGTAGAGGGCTTGGCTTTACACGAAGCATTTACTGTAGCTGATCCGAGCGCCCCTATTATAGAATGGTACCAAACTTCTACCTATGATTTGGCTTTTCAGGTAATGATTAACCAAATGTACGACAATCGTATTATTGAGAGTCCTACCTTGGGAGAAGGGGTTGGGTATTTTTGGATAGAGATTGTGGGAGGAACGATCGATGGGATTATTGGGGCGGTAGAGACCTTAATTGGTGTTCCGCTTGCCTATGCAGATCTTAATTCGTATGCGTTTGTGACAAGTAATACTGATGTTTCTTTCTATAATGAGCTGATTGTTAATACCACCTATATCCGCTTGCACCCTTTGTGGCAAGGAGGATACCCTGGTGGAGCGCAATTTCTTCATAGCTCAGCCACTTCTTGGTATCTCAACTCTATCGCTGATCCCAACCAACCTATCTACATAGAAAAATGCCCGCCACCCAGTACGTCGTGTGAAAACGGAACGATACGACATGACAGTGAACTAGACAACGCCTACGGACCGTTGCTCCGCTCACTTCCTTTTGCTACTTCTGGTTTATATAATTATTCCTATAATCCTGACGTCACCTTAGAAAACGGACCGAGCGCAGCGGCTTCAGCCATACAACTAGAGACTTGGAAAGGCCAACCGCTGGAGCAGATCAAAGGAGTAGCTACATTCACGAGGGCAGATGACTACTTTACGACACGAACGCAGCTTTCTTTCGATCCTATACCAACACCAAGTAACAATGCAAGAATCGGTAGCAGCACATTGGATAAAGAGATAGCTAAACAAGATGCAGCAGCCAGATGGGACGGCTACGCTTTCCCTAATCCCTTCGAAGCTACGTTTAGTTTTGAGTATACGCTAGAAAAAGCGGGTGCGGTACTGATACAAGTATATGATATGACAGGACATCTGATTGCCACGCCTACCGTTGAGACGCAGCAAAGCAAAGGAAACCACCGCTTAGAAATTGATGGGTCAGCTTGGAAGCAAGGACTCTATACCATCTTACTCACCAAGCCTGATGGCTCTGTTGTCAGCCATCGTGTAAGTAAGCAATAAGTAAAAACTTATTTAAAGGAAAGCGCTTAAGTATATACTTGAGCGCTTTCCAAGGGTCAGCTATTCAACTAGAAAAGTTGAAGAGGTACATAAGTTTATTGTAAAATGCTTTCTAAAAGCGTTTTACATTCAGGATACCAGTTGATCAATGTTTCACAAGGTCAGAGATACTTTTATGAAAGTAAACTCAAAGTTACGCTTACATTAAGTTTGTATTTAACTGTTCTTTTTTTGTATGAATATAGCAACCCTAGTTCTGGTGCTACCGTTAAGACCAATACCTAAAATCTGATTCATTTAACAACTTTTACATTACAACTATATTTTTATCAATTAAACCTAATACCCATGAAAATCCTATCATTTTATTGCACGTGGTTGCATAAAGTAACCCATCCACCACTTACTTGCTTCTCGAGAAGTAGGCTTATACCACTCTTTGCCTTTTTGATCTTCAGTTTTCTAAATAGTGGCAACGCTTGGGCACAAGGAACAATCGTTTTAGAAAACGGCACCGAGATTCCTACACAGCCGGTGGCGCCTGGAACACCTGAAATTCCTAATAAACCAGCGGGTTGTCAGTATAAAATTGTCACAGAGTATTTTGGGCATGTGAATACAGGCTATTTTGCAGGAACTCGAACGGCTATTATGGAGTTTCCTATCCAAGGTCCCTACAGAGCCAAGATACCACCTTCTTGTCAATCTGCCTTTTGTTGGGAGAATTGGGATTATTTTGTAATCGATGCCAACGGTGACTTCGTTAAGCTCACTGATAACATTAAGCGTGACGATTCGCTTACCTTTACAATCAAAGAGTTTGAAAAGACAAGTAGATGTTGTGACGAAAATCCTTGTGACCAAGACGAATCAGCACGTTTTCGCTTTGGAATAGGAAGCTTTGCCTGTGCCAACCCTGTAGCACCTATTACGTCTGCTTCTTACATTGTCTTGTCTGATGGTACAAGCTACGAGCTGAATCTATGGGATAATAACGGAAACAATCAGGGAAGCTATTGTGGAGATGCCGTACCAGAGGTAGAAGTGGTAGATCCAGATGCTGGTAGAAACGACGATGGATCACCTATCTATCGTTCTATACCTGTAATCCCTACCAATGAAGACGGTGTTCCTGTTTCTGGTAGTGGAAGTCCTATTGATACTACAGGAAGGTGCACAAACATCGGTGTTTGTCCTCTATTAGGTTTTACACTTTATGCTAGCTCAGAGGTGTGGAATGCTGATGATCCTTTTAATTTTCGAGAGCAGTTAACCATCATAGGAGCGGAGGGTAATCCGATTGATAATGAGTGTGTGTATTGGTATGTAGAGCGCCGCTTTCACGATAAAGATGGGAAGGGTCGGAGAGAGATTAAACAAGTAGCCATTGAAGAAGAGACGGCCTACTATTTTGGCTCTGAGGTCAATGCAGATCAGTGGGGACCCGTAAGTATTACAGCGGTATACTACTGCAACGGACGTTATTATACCGATCTTATTAAAATTGAGGTCATTGATGCAGGAATTTATTTCCGTAATGCGATTGGAGACATTCTTCGGTGGAACAAGGCCATATACGAAAGAGATCCTAGCCGCTACGAGGGCTTTTATGACCCTTCTAAGAAAACGATGCTCTTCTCCCACGGCTGGAGCCCTGGAGGTACGATGACGCATACAAAAGATCCCATTAATGAGCCCGTACGTAAGCGGCAAACCGACACAGGTATTGGTAATTGGCACAATGAAGGGTGGAACGTCATGCTATTTTTCTGGACCCAATACGCTTCTACCCGCGCAGGAGTCGATCCAGCGCTGATAGATTCTGAATTACTTGCAAACAACGCAGACGATGTAGATGCTTCTCCTTTCTTTGCTTCTGTACACGCTGCCAGACCCAACCCTAGATGGTTCAGGACGTATCCGAAAGTTGAGGTCACTAGAGCAGCCGCCACCAGCGAACCTATGGGGGTACTAGCAGGCAAGAAAATCAAAGAAATCTTAGATAAATAGGGGGGCGATCCTGCCAAAGAAATAAGATTTGTAGGGCACTCTTTCGGACATACGGTCATCACCAAAGCAACTCAGTGGTTGCATAAAAATTCCGCTTACAGAGTGGATAGAATGGCTTGGCTAGATCCTGCTATGGATATAGAAGGATTAGTTTTACACGAAGAGTTTACTGCAGTGGATCCAACTGTACCAGTTATAGAATGGTACCAAACTTCTACCTATGATTTAGCTTTTCAGGCGATGATTAACCAAATGTATGATGATGGGATCATCGAGAGTCCTACGCTAGGAGAAGGAGTAGGGTATTTATGGGTAGAGATTGTAGGCGGAGCAATCGACGGAATTATTGGGGCAGTAGAAACTATAATAGGTATTCCACTCTCTTTTGTAGACCTCTATTCTTATGGATTTGTAACGAACAATACAGATGTTTCCTTTTACAATGAGCTGATTGTCAAAACTACTTATGTGCGTCTACATCCGTTGTGGCAAGGTGGCTACCCTGCTGGGGCGCAACTTCTCCATAGTTCGGCGACCTCTTGGTATCTCAACTCCATTGCTGATCCTTTTCAACCTACTTACATAGAAAAGTGCCCGGCACCCAATGAATCTTGTGAAAATGGGACGATCAAATATGATAGCGAGTTAGATAATGCTTACGGTCCGTTGCTCCGCTCGCTTCCTTTTGCCGCTTCTGGTTTGTATATCTACTCTTATAATCCTGATGTTACGCTACCGAATGGACCCAGTGCAGCTGCCACTGATATACAATTAGGTGTTTGGAAAGGACTCCCTTTAGAACAGATTAAAGGGGTGGCTACCTTCTCAAGAGCAGATGACTACTTTACGACTCGTACAAACCTTGCTTTCGACCCTGTACCCGATAACGCAAGACTAAGTACTGAAGCGCTAAGTAAAGAGGCTGTTACAGAAAATATCGCCGAAAAGTGGGATGGTTATGCCTTCCCTAATCCCTTTGAAGCTACATTTACTTTTGAGTATACGCTAGAAAAAGCGGGTGCGGTACTGATACAAGTATATGATATGACAGGACATCTGATTGCCACGCCTACCGTTGAGACGCAGCAAAGCAAAGGAAACCACCGCTTAGAAATTGATGGGTCAGCTTGGAAGCAAGGACTCTATACCATCTTACTCACCAAGCCTGATGGCTCTGTTGTCAGCCATCGTGTAAGTAAGCAATAAGTAGACTTATTTAAAGAAAAGCGCTTAAGTGTATACTTGAGCGCTTTCCAAGGGTCAGCTACTCAGCTAGAAAAATTTAAGAGGTACATAAGTTTATTGTAAAATGCTTTCTAACAGTACGGTACATTCAAAGCATTCATAGGCACTTTTTACGGAAGTAAATTCAAAGTTACCCTCATATTAAGTTTATATTTAATGATCCTTTTTTTACACCAATATAACAACCTTACTTCTTGTATTATCGTTAGGGCTGATACCTAAAATCTGATTCATCTAACAAGTTTTACATTACAACTATATTTTTTATCAATTAAACCTAATACCCATGAAAATCCTATCACTTCATTGCACGAGGTTACCTAAAGTAGCCTACTTACCACTTGCTTGCTTTTCAAGAAGTAGGCTTATACCACTCTTTGCCTTTCTGATTTTCAGTTTTCTAAACAGTGGCAACGCTTGGGCACAAGGAACAATTGTCTTAGAAAATGGCACCGAGATTCCCACACAGGCCGTGGCTCCAGGCACACCTGAAATTCCTGATAGGCCAGCAGGATGTCAATACAAAATTGTCACAGAGTATCTTGGCCACACCACAGCAGGCTATCATAGTGGTATCCGAAGTGCCATTATGGAATTTCCAATTCAAGGCCCTTACAGAGCCAAAATTCCACCTGCTTGTCAAGTGTGGTATTGTTGGGAAAACTGGGATGATTTTGTGATTGATGCCAGAGGTCAATTTATTACACTCACTGATAACTTCAAGCGGGACGATACAACTACTTTTACGATTAAAGAATTCGAAAAAACGAGTAAGTGTTGCGACGAAAACCCTTGTGATCAAGATGATTCAGCAAGATTCCGCTTTGGAATAGGGAGCTTTGCTTGTGCCAATCCTGTAGCGCCCATTACGTCCGCTTCCTACATCGTGTTATCCGATGGCACGAGCTACGAGCTAAACTTGTGGGACAATGATGGTAACAACCAAGGAAGCTATTGTGGGGATGGTGTGCCAGAAGTAGAAGCAGTCGATCCTGATGCCGGTAGAAATGAAGATGGATCTCCTATCTACCGCCCCATACCGGTGGTTCGTACCAATAGCGAGGGCGAACCAGTTAACGACGATGGGAGCCCTCTAGGTGTCAATAACAGATGTATCGACTTGGACGTTTGCTCTATCGTCAGAGAGATTACGTTAACCTCCGACGTAGAGGTATGGAACGCGGATGATCCTTTCAACATTCGAGAACATATGACCGTCAAAAGGTCAGACGGTACCGTGATTGACAATGCGTGTGTTTATTGGTATGTTGAGCAGCGTTTTCACGATGAAGATGATAATGGTCGGAGAGAGATTAAGAAACTTGAAGGGGAAGAGGAGGAAAACTACTTCTTTATGGCTGAACCGAACTTAGATCAATGGGGGCCTGTTACTATTACAGCGGCGTATTTTTGTAACGGGCGTATCTTCTCAGCCGCTACAAAGGTCGAAGTAATTGATGCAGGGATTTATTTCCGTAATGCTAATGGTGATGTTCTCCGATGGAACGAGGGCCTTTATGAAAAAGACCCCAGTCTTTATGACGGTTTTTATGATCCTTCTAAGAAGACAATGCTCTTCTCACATGGCTGGAGCCCTGGAGGTACTATGACTCACACGAACGATCCTGTCAATGCACCTGTGCGTAATCGGCAAAAAAACACTGGTATTGGTAATTGGCATAATGAAGGGTGGAACGTCATGCTATTTTTCTGGACCCAATACGCTTCCACTCGTGCAGGGATTGACCCAGCCTTGTTAAGCACAGATCTACTTGCCAATAATGCAGACGACGTAGATGCCTCTCCTTTCTTTGCCTCTGTACACGCTGCTAGACCCAACCCAAGGTGGTTTAGAACCTATCCGAAAGTTGAAGTCACTACTGAAGCAGCTACCAGCGATCCTATGGGCGTAGTAGCAGGTAAACGATTCAAGGAAATTAGGGATAATTTAGGCGGTGATCCTTCCAAAGAAGTAAGGTTTGTGGGGCACTCCTTCGGACATACTGTGATCACTAAAGCAACAGAGTGGCTACATCAGAACTCCGCCTATAGGGTAGATAGAATGGCTTGGTTAGACCCTGCCATGGATGTAGAGGGATTAGTCTTACACCAAGAATTTACGATGTCAGATCCGAGCGTGCCCATTATAGAGTGGTATCAGACCTCTACGTACGACTTGGCTTTCCAGATGATGGTTAACCAAATGTTTGATGATGGAATCATTGAAAGCCCTACCTTGGAAGAGGGAATAGACTATGTGTGGGTAGAGATTCTAGGAGGAGTAGTCAATGGGGTTATTGGAGCGGTAGAAACCTTAATAGGTGTTCCACTTGCTTATGCAAATCTTTATTCCTACGGGTTCGTAACGAACAACGCTGATGTTTCTTTCTACAATGAGTTGATTGTCAGTACTACTTATGTCCGCTTGCATCCTCTGTGGGAAGGGGGGTATCCTACTGGCGCACAACTACTCCATAGTTCAGCGACCTCATGGTATCTCAGTTCTATCGCTGATCCCTTTCAACCTACCTATATAGAAAAATGCCCAAAACCAGATGAGTCTTGCGAAAACGGAACAATACAACATGACAGTGAGCTAGATGATGCTTATGGAGTAGGCGTCCGCTCGTTTCCTTTTGATGCCTCTGGTTTGTATATATATTCTTACAATCCTGATGTTACGTTACCGAATGGGCCGAGTGCAGCCGCTACTGACATACAATTGGGTGTTTGGAAAGGGCTACCTTTAGAGCAGATTAAAGGAGTGGCTACTTTCTCTCGTGCAGATGACTATTTTACTACGCGTACACAGCTTGCGTTTGATCCCATACCCAATAATGCAAGGGTGAGTACTGAAGGACTAAGTAAAGTGGCTGTTACAGAAGACATCGCCGAAAGAGGAGACGGCTATGCTTTCCCTAATCCCTTTGAAGCTACTTTTAGCTTTGAGTATACGCTAGAGAAAGCAGGTGCCGTGTCCATACAAGTATATGATATGACAGGGCATCTAATCGACACGCCTACTGTTGAGACGCAGCAAAGCAAAGGAAATCACCGTCTAGAAATTGACGGGTCAGCTTGGAAGCAAGGCCTTTACAATGTTTTACTCACCAAGCCTGATGGTACGGTGATTACGCATCGTGTGAGTAAACAATAACAAGTACCACTTTATGGTAAATCATGAAAGCCTAAGCAGAGATGCTTAGGCTTTTTGTATAATACTAGGTTGAGTACTCTCTTTTAATTACTATTAAGCATTGGCATAAATACAGTACGCTATTTTCTGTATTTATGCCTCAGAAAGCTGTCTATCTTCTTTTCAAAGTTCGGCTAAGTCCAAAAGTTGAAGAGGCTACTAGCCTTAAGTAGCCTCATTAGCGACGAAATAATAAAGCTAGGCTAATAGGCATCAACCATAATTTCTCCATCGCGGACCGTTATTCAAGCATCAGTGAAAGCTGATTTACACACAATGATACATTGCTGTGATTCAGTGTCAAAAAACGGGGTAGAAGTAATGAGAAGACGCACGCTTTAAAACTAGGCGATTTCTAGGTGATCTGTATAATCTGAGGTTTTTCATTTATATTGCAAAGTTGAAAAACGCTAGAAAACCCAGTAAATGCTAGTATACCCTACAAATTTCCACGTAATGCTTGCTCTCGCTCAATCGATTCAAATAAAGCCTTAAAGTTTCCTTTCCCAAAAGATTGCGCTCCTTTTCGTTGAATAATCTCATAAAAGAGGGTGGGACGGTCTTCTACAGGTTTGGTAAAAATCTGAAGTAAATACCCTTCTTCGTCTCTATCAACCAAGATATTGAGTTTTTTTAGCTGCTGGATTTCTTCTTCAATCTCACCTACACGTTCTGTAAGGTCTTCGTAGTAAGTATCCGGCACATACAAAAACTCGATGCCGCGCTTCCGCAATTCCCCCACCGTATGGATAATATCATCGGTACCGATGGAAATATGCTGTACACCCGCCCCTTAGTAAAACTCTAAATACTCCTCAATTTGTGACTTTTTTCTCCCTTGTGCAGGCTCATTAATCGGAAACTTAATATAACCCGTACCGTTTGAAACTACTTTGGACATTAAAGCTGTATATTCAGTAGAGATATCCTTATCGTCAAAAGTTACAAGCAATTTAAAGCCTAATACATCTTCGTAAAACTTTACCCACTCATCCATTTTTCCCAGTTCAACATTTCCCACGCAGTGGTCAATGTATTTAAGACCAATGGGAGTAGTAGGAACAGAAGAGGCTTTTGCAACAAAACCCGGTAAGAAAGCGCCTTGATAATTTTTGCGCTCTACAAAGGTATGGATCGTATCACCATAAGTATGAATAGAAGCGGTTACTACCTCCCCAAAATCATCACTTTTTCGTGCAGGTGCTGTGTGTGAGGTGGCACCACGGCTCATCGTCTCGTAGTAAGCCTTCTCAGCATCATCTACCCAGAGCGCCAATACTTTTACACCATCACCATGGCGTTTTACATGTTCAGCAATGGCGGTGTTAGGAAGAAGCGAAGTAGTGAATACCAAGCGGATTTTATCTTGTTGAAGCACATAGGAAGCGCGGTCGCGAATGCCTGTTTCAGGGCCAGCATAGGCCACTTGCTCAAAACCAAAAGCCACTTGGTAATAATAAGCAGCTTGCTTGGCATTACCTACATAAAACTCTACATGGTCTGTTCCGTGAATAGGCAAAAAATCTTGTTCCATAACAATATCAACAGTTTTAGGTGATTCTCAGTTTAAAATTTTAGAAGTCTATCTTTGTCGTTACACAACGAAATTTAGAAGGAATATACCGATTTTCATAAAAAAATTCAATCTTAAGTAGGTATCATTCTATTGGTAGTTATAACAATGTGATGCTTTTTTGTCTAAAATTTTTGATTTTGTAAGAAGTATTCAGAATTTTACAAAAACCCATTACCTACAATGAATCTTAAAAATCTGAATCAAGACCTAATCAAGATTGTCGAAAAGCGGATCGAGTTAGATCAACTTACCTATGATGATGAGCGCTACGATGACCTAGAAGAAGTGTTACACGACTTAGAAGATGACTTCATCGAAAAGTATGGTGACTACCTTGAAGATGCGCTGATAGATGTACACGATGAGTATTGTCCTGAAGCCGAAGTGCTTTCTCCTATTGCCTATGTAGCCAAAAAGTATGCTAAGCGAGAAGAAAACGGAAAAGTACAATACGAGGTCAATGCGGATCAAGGCGTTTGGGTAGAAATCGAGCAAGGCAATAACTCTGACGAAGGTTATTTAGTGTTACTACCTAGTCCTACTCGCTTAGTACTGATGAAGAGCCCTACTGATAGACAAATTGTATGGAAAGCAAAAGAGTAAAGGCACTTTGATGTAGGACACAATCTTAGTCAATAAGGTACTAATACTATCAAGAAAAGCTTTATATTTGTGGTCACTATTTAAACCCCTAAAACGATGTTGCAAGTAGGCGATAAGGCCCCCCTTTTTGAAAGTAAAGACCAAGACGGACAACCTATCAAATTGGCTGATTTTCTTGGAAAAGGTAAGAAAGTAGTAGTGTATTTCTATCCTAGAGATAATACTTCTGGCTGTACAGCACAAGCCTGTAACTTACGAGACCATTACGAAACGCTGCAAAAGGAAGGCTATCAGATCATTGGTGTCAGTACAGATAGTGAGAAGTCACATCAAAACTTTATTAAAAAGCATGAGCTGCCTTTTCCATTGGTAGCCGATACAGAAAAAGAAGTAGTAGAACAATTTGGGGTTTGGAAAGAGAAGAGTATGTACGGGAAGAAATACATGGGTATTGTACGTACTACTTTCATTATAGACGAAACAGGCGTGATAGAAGAAGTGATTAGTAAAGTAAAAACCAAAGAACATACCGCGCAAATCCTGAAGTAAGGCATGGGAGAGGTGAAAGAACTTTTCTTGCGTGCGGTAGCGCTACGAAAGGCCGAAAAAACGGGCTTTACGATTCGGCGTTTGTTTTTGGAAGAAGGCATAGAAGCCAGTACAGTTGAAGAGGTAATGTATTGGTTCGAAGTGTACAGGAGTCATCTGACGAAGCGTGCGCTAGGAGTTATACTCGTGTTTTTCGGGAGCGCTGTAGGGGTAGTGGTTACGCTCTTTTTCCTACAGTTTTTGGCTAAAGGGGATACACGCTTGATGATCTTTGTAGGCGTAATGGCACTCATTACCTATGCAGGATTTTTATTGGGTATTTGGTGGATATACCACAGTACTCGCTACCTTGCTCGCTTGAAAAACAAAACGCAGGAACTTCTTTGACGTGGTAAACAATTAAGACGCACTTTTCATAAATCATATTTTACAAACAACTTCATTGATCTAATTTTCAGCTCCATGACGACACACAACCTTGAGCAACTCGAAAAAACAGCCTCACAAGTCCGCAGAGACATCGTAAGAATGGTACACGCAGTACAATCTGGTCATCCTGGTGGTTCACTAGGTTGTACGGAATTTTTTGTAGCACTCTATTTTGCGGTGATGAAGCACAATCCTCAGTTCAATATGACGGGGGAAGAAGAAGATGTGTTTTTTCTCTCAAATGGCCACATTTCACCTGTATTTTACAGTGTTTTGGCAAGAGCGGGTTACTTTGAGGTAAAAGAGCTGGCTACCTTCCGACATATTGATTCGCGTTTGCAGGGGCATCCTACTACCCACGAAGGGCTACCAGGCGTTCGTATTGCCTCAGGCTCTCTGGGACAAGGGCTTTCAGTGGCTACTGGCGTAGCGCAAGCCAAGAAGCTCAACCAAGATGATCGCTTCGTATATGTGTTGATGGGTGATGGTGAGCAGCAAGAGGGGCAAATCTGGGAGGCGGCTATGTATGCCGCGCATCACAAAGTAGATAATCTAATCGCTACCATCGACTGTAATGGGCAACAAATTGATGGGGCAGTAACAGAAGTAATGGACTTGAAGAACCTACAAGCCAAATGGGAAGCCTTCGGCTGGCACGTACTCACTACCGATGGAAATAGTATGAGCGCGTTGCTCGACACACTTCAAGCAGCCCAAAAGCAAGCCAAACAAGGCAAACCTATTCTCATACTGATGACCACCGTGATGGGACAAGGCGTAGACTTTATGATGCACACCCACAAATGGCACGGGGTAGCTCCTAATGACGAGCAACTCGAAGCAGCCTTGGCACAACTCGAAGAAACCTTAGGAGATTATTAAGAAATCTGCGCAAAAAAGTTTCCTTTTGTTCAGAATTCCTTAGATTAAATCTTCTAAATCTTTCAATGGTATGTCTTGGGTATGTTTAAATTGTGAAACGGTCAATTTTGATGCTGCTGATCGCTGTATCGTTTGTAATGACGAACGCTACTTTAAGATGAGCCAAGTAAGACAGATGATTGCCGAAAATCCTGAGACCCAAGAAATCAAAGAAGAGATTAAAAAGGTCACCAAGCATATCAAGTGGCTACAGACCCGTAATAAAAACCTCGCTCAAGAAAACAAGGTACTTAAAGAAGAAAAAGAGGCCGCCTTGGCACAGCTATCACAAAAAGATAGTACCCTACAGCGTTTTGAGATCACCGAGCGAGACATACAGCAAGCAGAAGAAATGAAAGGGTCGCTACAAGAGGTAGAAACCCTCAAGATACAAGCAGAAAGAGCGGCACAACTACAGAAACAAGCGCAGCAATGGCGTACTACTTCTGCCATTTTATTAGTCACTTCAGTATTGTTAGGATTAGCGCTTGCCTTCAAGTAATTGACTCATTAGTAATGTCTTAAAAGTTTTTAGAAGTTGAGGAGGCGCTTGCTTATCAGTAGTAAATGCACTATCTTACATATGAAATAAGTATTACTTACATCACTACACCAACCTCACATTCCCATGACTGAGGAAGAACGTCGCCACCGTATTTGGTTGGCTAGTTTGGCAGAAGAAGAAGAACCCTTCTTTTACGAAGGGGAGCAAATACCTGTAGAAACCTCTACTGGGGAAGAAACCACGAATGCTCATCAACTTACCTTAGTAGTAGAAGATGAAGCCACCCCAGCAACTTTTCAACTTACCAAAACAGCTTTTCTTACCCAACTGCAAGCACACGTCATTGCTGTGGTAGAAGAAGTATTAACTGAAAGTCCTTATTCTTCTGAAGTTTGCCCCTACATCGAGCGCGTTTTCTTAACCCATCAACAAAGTAGTGCACAGGAGTTACTTGCTTTACTATATCGCTATGCCCCCTTTAGTAGACAAGCCCGTAGTGCTACTGAAATGGTCACTATTATAGGACACCACGCCCGTGAAGCAGCCCAACAATGGCTACAAGAGGCGCCATTAGTATCCATTCACCCAGAAGTAGCAGCACAAATTCCTTCACAGGAAGAAGCAGAAGCTAGTACGGTATCTCTACAAGCGAAGAACAAAACCTCTGGATCGCTAGAACAATGGGCAGGAGGTATTTTCCGTAAGGCTTGGCATAATTTATCGGGAGTAAGTCTACATCCAAGGGCAGTTCTGCGTCGTTTGGGCAGAGGGCGCCCCTTGGATAGTACTACGCGTGAGCAGATGGAACAAGCTTTTGGGCAGAACTTTGGCGAGGTAGAAGTACACACCGATGCCACAGCAGTAAAACTATCGGAAGAGATGAATGCCCGTGCTTTTACGGTTGGTAATCACATTGCCTTCAATGTGGGGCAGTACCAACCTGGCACGCCTTTGGGCGATGCCCTATTGGCACACGAGTTAGCGCACGTGGTGCAACAGCAAGGAGCAGAGGAAAATTATCAGGCAAAGTCAGTCAATGGCGCTGAGTACGATAGTCTAGAGCAAGAAGCCGATCAGGCAGCAGTTGGTGTAGTAGGACAGTTATACGGAGGCAAGGCAAAGGGAGGTAGTCAGTTACTCTCTAATCTGAAAGGAGGCTTGCAGTTGCAGCGCTGTTGTGAGGCAGATGTTTTAAACTCACTACCAGAGATTACAGCAGAACTTTCTGAAGACGAGCTAGAGGATGCCAGAGACTTACTGGACACCAGATTGACGCTAACGCCTGACCTATCTGATGGAAATGTTGGCATCCTTGGCACTACGCTCCGCTTTGGTTTCGAAGAGATGAACCTCGAGGATTACTATGTACATACGGTAGCGTGGACCCTCTACCGAATTACTCCAAGAGGAGAGGAAATTGTATATAATCCAAGAACTAGGTTAGTAAACAACGACGAATATGTACGAGCCGAAGATTTTACATTTACTGATGCAGGACAGTATCGGCTAGAAGCCCAAATTACCCTTTCTAGCTTACAGGATTTAGCGCTAATCGTTAGAGAGTTTAGGGTAGAAGATCTAACAAATTTCTTATACCCTACCGCTGCTTTAGATATTTCAAGACAGCAAGTGGGTACTAGTCTGGCAGCAGACTTAGCCTCTTTTGAGGCACACGCGAATCTCATTCGCAGAAATGCTATACAGTTTGGTGTTTCTTCGGCATTGATAGAGAGGTGGTTTGAGGCAAATCAGGTGGCCATTTTGGTAGAAAACCAATTGGCTAACCAACCCGATGAAGCACGACCACAGCTTCCGAGCGATCTAGCCGAAAGTGCGCAAGAGAAATTTAGCCTCTTTTATGAATCGTTTCGAGAGGAAGTAGCGTCCCGCGATAGTTCACATACTGAGACGATTCAAATTGAAGGAGAGCCAGTAACGGTTACCCATAATCGTAATCCTTATTTTACAGCATCAGAAATGCGTCTTTTACTTTGGCAACTCCAAAAGGAAAGGGTAAACTGGCGCGCTAAAATGGGCGCTTTTGTCAGAAAGAGTAGAAGCCTAGACGAGTACCTGATGACGCAACTGCGTGCGGCAGGTATGAACGATTCGGCCGATCAGCTACATGCGGCAGGAAGTCTTTCAGCGGCCCTCAGGGACGTACAAGCTCGGCATCCAACTGCTTTCCCCATTCGGGCTGTATTCTATCCTGATCCTTCCGAACGCGAAGAAAACCCAGGCGTGTACATTAATCAAGGTACTACTGACAACCCAAGTTATGATTTTCAAGGAGTAGAGATGCGTTTTTATCTGGCCAGAGAGGGCAATACTTGGCACTTGATAGACGTAACTAATCCTGAAAACGTTCAAGAAACGCAAGAATCAGGGGGTAATGCAAGAACCCCTCCCGATGAGCTATTTGAGGAATTGGACAGCGCAGATCGCTTCCCCAAGGGAGTACTCTTTTGGCAACTTCCCAGGCAGCGAATGAGACAATATCGCATGACCAATCCTTTGGGGTTGTCAGGCATTTTCTCAGCATTTGCTATAGCAGCTACGATTGCAAGTATTCCATTTACAGGGGGCGCTACGGCTACCATTTTAATTATTGCTGGTGCCACGGCTGGCGTAGCTGCTGCGGGTTTAGATATGTACGAAAGAGCACAACGAGATACCTTGACCACAAAGGATGTCGTAATCAATACCGTAGACATCGTTGGCAATTTGGTAACGCTTGGTACAGCTTCACTTGGAAGAATCGTACTGAGAGGTGTTCGTACTGCACAGGCTGGTCGACAATTGACAGGCGCCTCTGCAAGGTTGGCTGCCTTGGCTGATCGCTCCTTTATGACCTTGTCTCAGGTGAGTTTAGGACAGAACTTAGTTTCCTTAGGGGTTTTTTCGGCTGATTTTATTCATCAATATACAAGTATTGAAGGGAATAGCGCCCAAGCAGAAAACGCGCGTAGAAGACTCATCCAACAAGCCTTACTCACAGGAGCTTTTACCCTGCTGGCCGTAAGAGGCGATTTGAGCGATATACGAGGTGGAAGAAACCTGTACCTAGATTTTGATGCTTTTGGCAATCCTATTGCGCGCGCCATACGGCAAGACACAGTTACTGGAGGCGATCAGCGAAGCAAGAAGAGCTGACCTAGACGCCATTTTACAAAGTGATCTTCCTCAAAATGTCTGACATCAAATACGTGGTGAAATCTCGGCGGCACAGGAGTCGCCTCGTATTTCTGGCGATGTATTAGAAGAATATATTATCCGACTCCGTCGAGCACGTAATGCAGATGAAGTAACTGAAATATTAGATCAATTGCATAGTCAAAGGGTAGGGGCACCTGTAGGGGGAACGCGCGGAGGAAGTAGCTATGATTTAGGACAGTATCAGTGGACAAGCTTTATGGATTTTCATCGGCGTATCCAACAGGTATTTTTGGGAGATACCAATGCGATCATGCGCAATAGTGAATTACACGCCTTTGATGGAGACCAGTTTTATACATTACGCGTAAATGAACACCATGCCACGCACCCTAACATTGATGTGCAGGTAAGAATTGAATACACAGACTTCTCCTCACCAACGGGTACAGGTAGGGTGAGCCCAGCGCACGGCGCTAACCAAGGACCAGCACGGTTTACCTTACATTACGATGTAGATACAGGTACTTGGCAGGCGAGCGTTCAAGTAGACCATCGGGTATTGCCCGACGACATTCGACGGGCGGTAGGGCACGAGTTAGATGAAATAGCTGACATTGTGCATCAGCAAAATGCCGTGGCAGGTACCACATCACGTGCAGACATGGACGGTATCATAGGAGAGCAACAACAGGCGAGTGTTTTCCGCCCTGGTAGTACGGCTATGCAACTCACCTCCCACGATCGAGCGGCCATAAGAGAGTTGGATTTAACACTTCAGGAGTTAGAATATTTAAGAAATCCAGCCCATGCATCAGCAGTTGCAAGCGACCCAGGAAGGGTACAGCGAGCAGAGCAAAGGGTGCAAGCACTCCTAGAAGATAGTGGATTAGCAGATAATCCCGCAAGACTTGATCAATTATTAGCTACTATCCGCCAGTCTGGAGGAATTCCAGCTTCTAGGCTCCGTTTATTAGATGCACATGCGCGTTTCCGCATACATCAGCAGGCAAACCCAAACACTACTGTAACTGCTGCCTTGGTAGAGCACTTGCTTTACCCGCAAGCACGTGGGCTTTCAAATTTTCGGCAAATGGGACTGAATGGAGGGCATACAACGACACAATTTCGAGATTTTGTGACTAACTCAGGAGGCACTTATCGCATTAATGAGACGGGAAATCGAACGATAACTACCCAATCAGGAAGAAGTACAACTGTAAGGGGATGGCGACAAGAAATGCTCAATCCTGATACAGGATCATACGAAGTAAGCTTATCTCCTAATAGCACCTTTGACGATTTCTCAGTATATTTGGAATTTATTGATGACTTTGCCAATCGAACTTTGTTACCCGCTATGCAATCAGGTAGACAAATACTTACAGTGAATGGTATTCCTATGCTCGTTCATCATATGTCTGACGGAACCTCTATTAGGGTTGGTTTCTTTCTTGATCCCTCTGGGCAGTTCAGAACCATATTTGTAGATGCAAACAACATTTAACTTAACTACATGAGACAAATTGAGATAGGTGAAATTCCACTGGTAATTAAAAAAGGCTTGCATAGCTATACATTAGGCTTGTCAGTACCTAGCGTAGCTTGGAAAGCCCTGTCCGATTTTCTACATTTTGCTTTCAGTGGTGTGTACGGTCACCCTGTTCAGGTACCTAGTCTTGTAGAAAAGCTTCAGAAAAAAGAAGACATCTACCTTGGCTTATTTATGCTGAATCCTGTTGAAAAGCAGGCGCTTCCTGAAGGGTTTTTACAAGAAGTAGATATAAAAGAGAAAAAAGATAGCCCAGTTTTTTACAAAATATCTATCGCGCAAGAAATAAGCTACGTGGCGCAGCAAGACTTCATAGAAATACTACTACTGGGAGAAAAGCTCAAGGGAACGACTAATGAAAATAGTGTACAAAAAATTACAAATAACTATCAAAACGTCAAAAACGAAAATAATATTGTAGAAAAAAAAGCGGGTAATTTTACTTGGAAAGATTTAAATACACAGGTAAGCGACCTCAAGGCGCTCATTGAGCAACCTGCTTCCCCAGCGCTCGTTGGATCCATCACCGCTAAGCGCCGAATATTGCACCTCACTTTGGCGCAAGAGGGTTTATTACGACCTGAGAAAATTGATCAAGTATTACCTAAGTTAAAAGAACAAAGTTTTGAGACGCTTGCCCATTATTTGGCAGCCATTCATAAGCTTCATACATACCTCAAAAGTGAAGCGCGAAAAGCGATTGTGGGAGATATTCCTGCCCACTCTTCTATACTAGACCAAGCTATTTCCTTAGAGTGGTTCTGGCAAGCCAAAACCCCCACTGGCTATCAGGATTTTGAGTGGTTGGCCTATTTGGAAGAGATTTTCAAAATCGCTAATCCCACTGGTGCGGGACCACTGTTTAGCCGTCTTCAGGGTAGGAGGGTAGTATTGCAACTAGCCTATGAAGATGGGAAGCATTTGAGACTTATGAGCGCAGCATGGAGTTGAGGAGAGGAGTACTACACTTCATAATAAAAAGCGTGTGGGTAAGTAATGAGATTAATAAAAAATCAAAAAAATATAAAAATTGTAAAATTTACGATTGTATCTCTTGAAAACGCGTTTCTCTATACCACTCTCTCCCCATTGGCATATATTCGGTCGTACCTATAATATTTTTTTACTATTGGGAATCGTAGGCTTTCTTTTAGGAAGCACACTAGGCGTAATGCTCGCTTACTTGACAGGACTGGATGTAGGAATAGCTATTTTAATAAGTGTAGTAGCAGCGCTTACTTTTTTTACTTTTGCTTGGCTTTCAAAACTATTTACTGGACAAGAAAATATTATCTATTATCGGCAAGAGATCGCTATCGTCTGTACTACCTTGCTTGTATTATATAGTCTGCAACAACCAATTTTACCCTACTTAGATCTCACGCTACTTGGTGTAGGTATATTGGTTTGTATAGGCCGTTGGGGTTGCCTTTCTGCAGGTTGCTGTTACGGTAAGCCCTGTAGCGCTAAAGTAGGCATTTGCTATCAAAAAACACATGCACAGAGAGGCTTTCCAGTTAATTATGTAGGGGTAAAACTATGGCCCGTACCGCTTTGGGAGTCTATAGTACTGTTCATAAACATTAGCATTGGGGTTATTCTGTTACTAAGGCATTACCTAGAGGGTACTTTCACAATTTGGTATACAACTACTTATGGTGTCATGCGCTTTGGTTTTGAATACCTACGGGGTGATGCAAGACCTTACTTATGGCACTTTTCAGAGGCTCAGTGGATTACACTAGGGCTGTTAAGCCTCAGTAGCCTACTTGCGCACTACGGTACTTTACCCTATTATGCGGCGCATCTCTGGATTACGTTAGGGCTTTGGGGGGTAGTAATAGGGAGCTTCCTCTTTTATAGGTTTGGCGATAAGCAGTGGCTTCAACTACATGGCGCCAAGCACCTACAAGAAATAGCGCGTGGCTTAGCTTTGCTCCCTGAGCAACCTACTGCCGAAGTACCTTTACTCGTCACCTCCTTGGGGCTTACCATCTCTTATGGGAAAATTCGACAAGCAACCACCAATTTACACCACTACACCCTTTCTAGTAAAAACACTACCTATCGCTTGACACCTCAAACTTCGAAACAATTGGCTGAAATAATACGACAGCTACGGCACTCAGCGCAAACTTACCAAGTAAAATTTGGTAAAAAAGGAATTGTTCAAGTGATTTTTATAGAAAAAATAGAAAAAACGAATGAATTAAATAGTTAATTAAAAGAATAATATAGATTTATCTTATTTTTATTTTAAAGCACTATGTGTTTTAACATTACGGAATGTAGAAATATTTACGAAATAAATAAAAGCAAAGCTTACATAAATGTAACCCTTAGATAAGTAGTTAAAAATACGGGAAAAGTACTTCTTTTGACATGAAAATTTAACTATAGTAATAATAAATAGTGATATATAAATAATAACTACTCTACTAAGAAGATAAAAAATTGAATTGATAGTACAAACTTACACGAAGCTTATTTGCTAGTCTTATGAAAGCATTTTTATATCTCTGCCAATTCCCTATGTTTGCGCCAGATTTCTAATTTAACAAACTACAATTTTCCATGAAAAAAATAATCTACAGCCTCCTGGCAATTTTATTATTGAACGCTTGCAGCAGAGACGCTGTCTATCCCGAGCTACGCAATACAGTTATCGGAGAAGTAATTGTACGAAATGAGTTCGGTACACGTATTCCCGACCAAACAGGCGTAACCGTTACCCTAGAAGGTACTGACTTTTCCGCTATGACCGACGAAAACGGCGTATTCGAAATTACCGATGTACTTAGAGGTAATTACCGAGTACGATTCCAGAAAGAAGGTTACAATGACTACTTTGTTGACATCGAAGTAAGAGAGACAGGACCTACGAATTTTAATGCAACTGATCAAGGAAGTGATTTTAATTTTGTAGCTCCTTCAACCCTTGGGTTCGATACTTTTGATTTTGTAGAAAATACATCTAGTATTGACTTCGATGTAGAGTTCTCAGAAGTTATAACCGAGACTGATCCAGGAATGGTTGTTTTTGTCAGCTCTTCAGAGGACGTAAGCAACACCAGTTATGAAAGATCTTACTCCTACCGAGATTTCGATAACGATGGTGATATTGATAATAGCGACGGCAATAGGCTTTTTCTTAGCAATCTGCGCAGTGCATTTGGTGACGAAGCTACTGTATACTTGGTAGCTTATCCAGCTTCTACTAGTCCTACTAGTCACAGTTACATTGATACTACAACTGGGTTAAATATTTACTACCCGCTAAACAACCAGCCTTCAGAGGTATTTACGTTGGACTTGACAGAGGATGATAGTGATATTATCAGACAATAGTTTTACAAATTATTAATATTTATTATATAAAGAACTTATAAAAAATGAAGAATATAGCATTTTACTTTATTGCAGCAGTCACTATGTTGGCTTTTACAAGCTGTGGCGATGATCTTACACCAGATGTCCGTACCAATACGCTCTTTGGATTTGTGGAGGCAGATGATGAATTTGGAAACGTGACTGACGATGAAGGATTTACTGTAAATCTGGTTGACAGAGAAGGGAACTCTATTGCCAATACAGTAACTGATGTCAATGGTCGTTATGAATTTCCTAATGTAGCTTTTGGTACCTATGAAATTACTTTCGATAAAGAAGGATACAACACTTATCGAATCATTTCAGAGGTGTTAGATATTGAAGGTCCAGCACCTAAATTACTTGGAACGAGTAATATTAAGGCCGCTTCGAGTACAGTAGTTGATGATGACTTCGACATAAATGAAAACTTTTCATCTTATAGTTTCAGTATAACTTTATCACCAGAAGATGAAGTAGATAGAGAGTTTGTCGTTTTCTTCTCTACTTCTGATGACGTAAGTAAAGATAAATATGATTATGCAGTAAATTCATTTTCTGTAACTAAGAATACGTTAGCACAATACTTTGAAGATGGTCAAATTATTTATGCGGTAGCGCATGGGGAGACTGACTTTTCAAGAACCTATGAGGATCCCAATACATTACGAGAGGTTTACTACACTGTGAATGATACCCCTTCTAACGTAGTAAGCTTTACCTTTGATGCAGAAGTGGAGGACATATTTTAGTCACACTAGCAAATAGACACAAAATTACTGAAAGCGCGCCCTTGGGCGCGCTTTTCTTGATTAAGAGAGAAGTGATAAGCAGATAACACTGCAAAAGGAGAAAAACAGTTAAATAAGCCGTCAGTTTTAAATTATTCTATTTTAGCCTTGATAGTTGCAAAATTTGGTATGAGAAAGTATAGAAATATATATTACGTTAAATTAGAGATAAATAATTATATCTAGCCCTTTCTGAAAAATAATGAGAAGTATTTATCAATGATGCAATGTATATATTTTAGTGAAAATATGATACTATAGTGTGTAAACTTAATATAAGACCTTCAAACTAATCATGTAAGAACATTTTTACCCTTCTGCTAATTCCCTATCTTTACACAAGTTTTTTTTAGTAATAAACTACAATTTTCCATGAAAAAAATAATCTACAGCCTCTTGGCAATTTTATTACTGAATGCTTGCAGTGATGATGCTGTTTATCCTGAGCTAAGAAACAATGTTATCGGAAGAGTAACTGTACTTAACGAGTTTGGTATACGCATTCCTGACCAATCAGGCGTAACCGTTACCCTAGAAGGTACTGACTTTTCTGGTACAACTAATGAAAATGGTGTATTTGAAATCGTTGATGTCCTTAGAGGTAACTACCGAGCGCGGTTTCAGAAAGAAGGTTACAATGACTATTTCGCTGACATCGAAGTGACAGAAGGAGGACCTGCCTCTCTCTCTCTTGACGAAAACAATTACGATTTTGTAGCGCCTTCTACTGTTACCGTAACTAGGTTTGAAATAAGTCGGAGTGATTTTACTTTACAGATTGAAGCTGATCTTTCAGTAACTTCTGATCTTTCAGGAACTTTTCCTGACTCCAATCCAAGAATAGCTATTTTTGTCAGTACTTCAAGTGATGTAAGTGCTACTAACTACCAAGACTACATCCTTTCTTTTGATACTGATAATGATGGTGATATCGATGATTTTGACGATTTTGATAGTAATATTATTAGACTTGTTGACTTACGTGAAGAATTTGGAGATGAGGCTACAATTTACTTAGTCGCTTATGCAGCTTCTAGTTTTGCCGCTGTAGATAATTCTTACCTTGATACTACTACTGGGGTAAATTTTTACTATGCGCTTAACGGACAGGCGTCACAAGTACTTACCGTAGATTTAGCCGAAGAAGAAGTAACATCAGAACCCCTAAGACAAAAAAATTAATAACAAAGAACTTATAAGAAATGAGAAATATAGTATTTTACTTAGTAGCCTTGATAGCTACATCCACTTTTACTGGTTGTGGAGACGATCTTACCCCCGATATCCGTACTAATACTCTTTTCGGTTTTGTGGAAGCACGAGATGAATTCGATGTCTTAGCCGACGATGAAGGCTTCACGGTGAATTTGATTGATAGAGAATGCAATGCTATTGCCAGTACCGTAACGGATGCCAATGGTCGTTATGAGTTTCCTGACGTAGCTTTTGGTACTTATGAGGTTACCTTCGACAAAGAAGGGTATAATACCTATCGACTGACTTCAAAATTACTAGAAATCGAAGGACCTGCTCCAGTGCTCCTAGAAAGGGCATCTATCAAAGCCACTTCTACTACAGAGGTTTCTAACATGAATTTTCGGGAGCAGTTCTCAACTAATTATCGTTTTGATCTAAACCTATCACCTAATGAGGAAGATAGATTTTACACGCTCTTTCTTTCTACCTCTGACTCAGTAAGTAGAGAGAACTATCAGTGGTCGTTTGATGGTCCTATTTCCTTTGGGGTTGCAGAAACTACTTTTTTTATTAATGGATCTGATTTAGCGCAATACTTTGAAGACGGTACTACCGTTTACATAGTTGCCTATGGCCGAACAGGAAATGTAGATTCTTACCAAGATATCAATACACAGCAAGCTATTTTTTATGCAACTAACAATACACCTTCTAATGTGATTAGTTTCACTTATAATGAAGAAGAAGATGATGTACTTTAGTCGCTAGCAAATAGACGCAAAATTACTAAAAGCGCGCCCTTGGGCGCGCTTTTATACGTTAATACAACAAAAGATTCTATACCAGAACAGTCGGCAAGTCTGCTTCTTACCAAAACTCTGAAGTCCCCTTAAAAATTCTCTATTTTTGCACTGGATTTTACCTTGCTATTAAACGTGTAGTACATACACTATGGCGTTTATAGAGCAGAAAAGTACAATTACCTTCGTTAAGGCAGGAGAAAGTGTTCACAAAAAAATCATATGAATATTTGGATTTATGAAAATCATTGTATTCTTTCGTACTACGAAGCTTGTCGTACTAAAGTGATCCTTAGCGAGTAAATTACCAAATAGTTTCACTTATTTCTGTATAAAGAGTGTTTTATGAGGAGTGGCTCTTAGAAAAAGATGAAACTTAATTCTACTAGAATATAAAATCATAAATGATCTATATTCTTATTATTTTGACCTTAAATTTTAAATAAACTAAACCCACTTATGCAACGTATAACTTTCGCTATTATACTCTTGTTATGGAGTAGTTCTAGCCTTATCGCACAAATGAAAAAAGATAGTTTACCCGGAAATCCTGCCCTTGTTTCTTCTGAAGAAGAATTAAGTAAACTGGCAGCCTCTGAAACAGGGAATTACAAGTTTTCTGTAGAAGATTACTTTAAAAAACCACTGCAAAGCTCTTTTCAGTTCTCTCCCAACGGTTTGTACCTGTCTTACAAAGAAAAAGATGAAAAAGGGAAGAATCATGTGTACGTTAAAAATACCGAAAATGATAAAGTTACCCGTGTTATCGAAGAAGGAGAGGACCTCATCAGAGGTTACGGATGGGCCAACGATAACAGATTAATCTACATACAAGACAAAGGAGGTAATGAAAATTATCATCTATTTGCTGTAGATATTGATGGGCAAAATCAAAAGGCATTGACCCCTTATGAGGGCGTTCGTGTACAGATATTGAACAATCTAAAAGAGCAAAAAGACTATATGATTGTTTCAATGAATAAGGACAACCCTCAAATCTTTGAGCCCTATAAAATCAATATCAAAAATGGAGAATTAAAAAAAATATTTGAAAATAAAGACCCACAAAATCCAGTTAGCGGTTACGATTTTGATAAAGAAGGAAACCTAAGGGCTTACACACAGCAACAAAACTTTACCGAATATGTGCTTTATTACCAAACAGAGAAGGAGAAACCCTTTGAAGAAGTGGTAAGAACTACTTGGAAAGATAATTTTTACATTGTTGGGTTCAACTATCGTAGTGAAAATCCGCACGATGCCTTTGTGATCTCCAACACAGAGAGCAATACAGATGAAATCATCTTGTATGATTTGAAAGAAAAGAAGGTGCTCAAAAAAGTATATGCCAACGAAACCTATGACATGGGGGGAATAAGCAGATCACGTAAAAGAGCCTATGAAAATGACTATTACTATAACACGGGCGAAAAGTCGGTCATCATTCCAGTAAGTGCCACCTATAAAAAACTACATAAAAAGTTTCAGGAGAAATTTGGTGAGCAAACATTCAATATCGTAAGCAAAACCGATGAAGAAGACAAGTACCTACTCTACATTAACAGCGATAAGTTATATGGGGTCTATTACTTGTATGATGTGGCTAAAGATAGTTTTAAAGAGATTTTTAATCTCATGCCTGACCTAAAGCCTGAAGCGATGGCAGAAATGAGACCGATCAAATTTAAGACAAGAGACGGACTGACCATGTATGGGTATTTGACCGTTCCCAATGAAGTAAAAGCAGGAAAAAAAGTACCCTTAATTGTAAATCCACACGGAGGTCCCTACGGGCCTAGGGATTACTGGGGTTTTAATCCAGAAACGCAGCTATTTGCTAGTAGAGGGTACGCTACTTTGCAAGTCAATTACAGAGGTTCAGGAGGCTATGGGAAGGAGTTTTACCTAGCAGGTAGCAAGCAAATTGGTAGAAAAATGCTCGATGATTTGGAAGATGGCGTTGCTTACGTAAAAACCCTTAATATGATAGATGAGGACAGAATCGCCATTTATGGGGGAAGCTACGGCGGACTAGCCACCTTAGGCAGCTTAGTAAAAACCCCTGATTTATATGTTTGTGGGGTAGACTATGTAGGCGTTTCTAACTTATTTACCTTCTTCAAGTCGTTTCCACCTTACTGGAAGCCCTATCTAGGACAAGTATACGAACAGTGGTACGATGAAAATGACGCCAAGGATGTAGAGATCATGAAGCAGGTTTCGCCTGCCTTGAATGTAGATAAAATCACCAAACCTTTATTTGTGGTGCAAGGTGCTAACGACCCAAGGGTAAACATTAACGAGTCTGACCAAATTGTAAAAAACCTAAGAGACAGAGGCTTTGAAGTGCCTTATATGGTAAAATACAACGAAGGACACGGCTTTGGGCACGAGGAAAATAGAATAGAACTCTACCAAACCATGATGGGCTTTTTCGCCAAGCATTTGAAGGAGTAGTGATTAGTATTGAGTAGTAAGTAGTTAGTATTGAGTAGTAAGTAATGAGTATCGAGTAGTTAGTATGAAGTATTGATAAGATGCTGTTTAGAATATACTCTTGAATACTCTAGTTCTATCAGCTACTTACCTTCAATCCTATGCGCGCTGGCCTACTAATGAGAGCGAATTTATCCAAGAAATCACTTTAGCAAGACTCGTAGCTCGGTCGCAACTCCGTTGCGATCGTTTCTTCACTGTAGCATTTTCAATGCGAGAAGTGTACCATCTCACGAAGTTTGCATTGAAAATGCGACCATAATGCAATTGTACCCGAGCGGGAGTAGCTAGTACTGAGTAGTTAGTATTAAGTAATGAGTATTGAGACATCATCATATCGTTCCAAACGATATATCAGCTACCTACCTTCAATTCTATGTGCGTTGGCTGGCTGTCCAGCGAGGGTGCGGTAGTCTGTGCGTAAGCAGCATTGACAGCTTGATTTAGTTACAATGAGCTCGCAGGCTCGGTTGGCTGCGCCGAGCTCCTTCGGCGGTTTTTTGGTTCATTTTAACTTCGCTTCGCTCGCCAGCTCGGTTGCATCAATAAGTGAAACGCAGCTTAGCGTGCTCGCATAACATATCCGTAAGAGCAAGTCAAACACTACCTCATCCAACAAAGAAGCGTAAGTTCCCTAAACAAAACTTAATAAATTAAAAACATGGTATCAATACTGCTAAGGCAACTTCCTGCTAAATTGCAGTAATTTTAATGTAAACTGCCCATTCATTTTATGAAACACATTTTTACTGTCATTTTCTTATCGAGTATTTCTCTAAGTATTTTTGCCCAAAAACATGAAGGTATCGTTACACCCGCCGATTATACCAATCCAGTGGGAGATACCCTCAAAATCCTTACTTGGAATGTAGAACACTTCGTAGATGCCCATAACAGCCCTTATATCAATAGCGACCGCGAAAATGAAGCTACCCCCTCTAAGGTAAATCAACGGATAGACCAACTGGTGGCCGCGCTTAAAAAAATTGATGCGGATGTAGTAGTTTTGCAAGAGTTTGAGAGTCAAGCCTTTCTTCAAAAAATTGCCGAGGAAAAACTGCCTGAACAAAAATACCGTTTCTTCGCTTCGGTACCTTCTCCTACTTGGTATATGAATGTAGTAGTGATGAGTCGCGTATCCATTGGAGCTATACACGGATATGGAAGCGTCACTACGCCCGTAAAAGGTAGCTTGGGAGAAAATGGTCTTCCTGAAACCCAAAATCGCATTAATACCCGTATGCTCTCAGTCGAAGTGCTTGTCAACGCCCGTTATTCTTTTATACTGCACGGGGTACACTTAAAAGCAGGGCGCGGCGCGCGCAATGAGGCCATGCGTGAAGGACAAATTGACTTTCTTTTGGGACAGTGCGCTCGTTTTTACAAAGAAGATCGACAGACCAACCAACTCATTTTGGGCGATCTGAACTGTACCCCAGAGAGTAAAGAATTTCAAAAACTCCTAAAAGACCGTAAAGGGGTTCGTTTCATAGACCCGCTGGCAGATACGGCGGTTATGTCTCATCCAGCAGACCAACCCGAAAGACGAATAGACCATATTTTGATTGATAAAAATATGGCAAAAGAGCTAATTCCTAATTCGGTGAAGATGGCCACCGTCTTTTCGCCCACGCAAATGCGGGCAATGAGTGACCACCTACCTGTTGTTGCTCAGTTTTTAGTAAAATAATTCACCATAGCGCTTGACTCCTGCTAAGTGTCTGTTAATGAGTACGCTTCTGGACTGAGGAAGTAGGGTTTCAGGCAAGATGCCTGTACAATAACAGTCACTTGGCAGAAGCCAAGCGACTGGGAGAGAAAAGAGGGTATAGGAGAGCATACTTCGAGAATGGTAAAACGCAAAGACTTGTTCGATACTTAAACAACGAAAAACACGGGAAGCAATACAGGTTTAATGAGTACGGAGACACTTTATCCGTTGAAGCATACAAAAACGGTGAGAAAATAGAGTAATCTCAAAAATGAGCTATTACTCCCTACTACGCGCTGGCCCGACGTTCAGCGAGGGTGCGTAAGCCTGTGGGCAAGCAGCATTGAACGTCTTGATTTGGCTTTGTTGAGTTCGCCAGAGGCTCGGTTACATCAAGAACCGAAATGCAGTGTAGTGCAGCGCAACTACTAAATGAATATACAATCACCTATTCACTTACATCAAGAACTAAAATAAATTACAACAAAACAACAAAATTAAACTTGTAATTTGATATCAACAATCTACCCGCCTCAAGGGCTAAAATCATCTCCTTTTTACCTATAAAATCGCCCATTAATTACTAAACTGGCTGTTTTTATCAAAAAAAATGAGCTACCTTTTCTATTAAAATCGTATACATTACAAAATGTCTTTATATATTTGTTATCATATGTTTACCTTAATAAAGTAATACATTATAGATCATACTTACATTCATTTCTTAACAACCCCACATCTATGAGAAAGCTTTTTACCCCGACTCGTGCGACTTTCTATGTACTCGCTTTAGTAGTCTCTCTATCTTTTATCGCCTGCGACAATGACGACGACGATGCCCCCGCTTGTGAACTAGTAGCTGCAGCTACAGGCGAAGCCTTTACCATTACGGCCACCGCCAGTGGAGGCGTAGCACCTTACGAGTATTCGATTGATGGTGGTGCTACCTTTGCACAGACAAGTAGTTTTAACGTTACCGAAGCCCGTGACTACGACGTAGTGATTCGCGATGCCGAAGGTTGTGAGCAAACCGCCACCGTAAGCGCCGACCAAGTAAGCACCTTTACCGACACCCGTGATAGCCAAACCTACGAGGTGATTCGCATCGGCGACCAAATCTGGTTGGGCGAAAATTTAAACTATGAAACCGATGACAATAGCTTCTGCTACGACGATGATCCTACCAACTGTACCGAAGATGGTCGCCTGTACACGTGGGACGCGGCTCAAGATGCCGCACCTGATGGGTGGAGTCTTCCAAGCGAGCAAGATATTGATGACTTGATTGAGGAACTGGGCGGTGCGCAAGAAGCCAATGTAGCAGTTCAGCCTGATGGTAGCAGTGGATGGGATGATCAGTTTGCAGGGTATCTCAATATAGAATATGAATTTGAAGGAGAACGAAGTAGATATTGGCGTTCAGATGGAGATTTAGGAAGTACTGGTGGAGCTTATGAAAGTCGTAACGAGTCAATAAGTACAGATTTCAATTTTGGTAAACCTTCTGTAGCCAAGAGTAATGGATTGAGCATAAGACTAATAAAGGAAGACTAATAAAAGTTAACCCAACTAATCGACATGAGAACTATATGCATAACATTAGCGCTGCTCTTAGGGGTAGCGCTTACTCAAGCACAAAATATTACTGTCAGTAGCCCTACAGTAGACTATTGTAGTGGTGATATTCCCTTGGGAGGTGATATTGTAATCACTGAAGGAGCTGCGCCAAATAATAATTTTCTCCCGAATAATAGAAGGTTTGTTTTAACGTTTGGTTCTGCCTATAAGATTACAAATGCAGGTACAGTAACAGGAGCAGGATTAAATATTGGTTCTAATGCTACTATAACTGATGCTGGGAATTTAGAGGTTACCTACAACGTGGAAGATGATGCCGTACCCAATACCGTTGTCCTCTCAGGCATAGAGTTTGGGCTTAGAGATGGGCAAGCACCTGTCAACGCTACGCTCAGTTTGCTAAATCCTCCTGACCAAGCTTTACGAGGCGTAGATGGTAATGTGGTTTTTGCCACTGTCAATGCCTCCCCAGCGGCGGTGATCAGTAATTTCCCTACTCTTGATGAAGACAATAGACTTTGTCGAGGCGATGTAGTCAACTTTGATATCAGCTTGAGCAGTGGTGATTTTACCACTGTCACTAGTATGGAAATCAGAGGAGAATCGAGTTCAGGATCACCTTTTGGTGTGTTTGCAACTTATACACCTGGCAATCCGGTAGGGACTAATGCCACCAGTGTAAGTGTATCGGTGAGCCGTACTTGGCGACAAGGAGACCAAATTTATGTAATTATCAGAAATGAAGACGGCTGCGAGACGGAAAGTGCTCGCCAAACGATCTTTTCTTGGTTGGATGCAGCAGCCACTATGAACTTTATACCTGATGCTGGGGCTTCTAGTACCAACCCTTTATCTTTTTCTTCCCATTCTTTTACTACTTCCCCCGCCTCCGAGTCAGCGATCCTAAGCATAACCAATCTGGATTCTGATCTCTATACCATTACCCAAGATGGTGATACGCCCATTGATCCTGTCTCTGGTAGTCCTGGTAGCTACAGTTTCGAAATTGACCGAGAAGGCTTTTACTTCTTCGATCTGAACTTTGCTGGCTGTACCAGTCCCATCAACATTACGGTAAATGTACAAGACAATGCCCCAAGCCAGCTTACAGGTATCCTTAATTCTACTTTCTGCGAAGGTACTAGTAATATCAATATAGGTTGGGTGAGCGATGGCATCGTTGGAGACTTGGAGCGTATGGAAGTTATTGGAACACACGCAGACGCCATAGGAATCAATGATGACGGTACCTATTTTATTAACCGTTCTTATTTGAACACCAACAATGTAGACTTTTTTACGATAACCATTACGTTTCAGGTATATGATGAAGATGGAGATCCTATCTTTATTCCAGTTCCACCATTTAATACCCTTACACCTGTGTTCGGTACGGTTGAGCAATCAGTAAGGCGACAAAGGGACATAAGTATATCTACTACTCTACTGGATGGCACCACCCTTGAACCAGGCACTAATTTCTGTGCGGACGATCCTCCTATTGAGTTAATAGGCAGTGTGTCTCCCTCTTTTGTAGATGGAACGAAGGAGTTTAGTGTTGTACAGTTAGATGAAAATGGCAACGGGTCGCCTACATTTTTTACTTCAACTAGTAACCGAGTTATTTTTTCCAATACTGCAACTACCCCTACGCCTACTGATGAAGGGGTAGTCATTGGTCCCAACCCTTACGGTTATCGGATTGATTACCGATTTATTACTGAAGCAAGTTGTAGTTTTCCAGAACCAGGTGGGACTCTTATCTATGTAAACCCTAACCCTCCAGCCATTTCGGCAGCTACTTTTGAACGAAGCTACTGCCTGGGTGAAGCGTTTACTCTCATCAATTTCGATGCAGAGAGTATCATAGATAATAACATAAATGTTTCTCAAGATTCTCTAGTATGGTTTACTGAGACTGGTATTCCCATCGCTACCATTGCCCGAGATAGTGCCTTTCTGCCTGATATTGTATCGAGAGACGTAGCGGGTACTTACAACTTTATCGTACGGCAACTTTCAGCACAGGGCTGTCTAGGAGAGCCAACCACTGTAATTATCCGCGTTAGTAGCCCACCTGTCCCCGACTTTTACTTCTTAGAAGTAAGTGAAGAGCAAACCTTACAGTTGGTTAATCTCACCAAACCTGGTGATCCCAATCCTATTTCAGATTTACAAACATTTGAGTGGCAAATTGTAGATGTTGCTAACCCTGCGGATCCACCAGCGTTTACTACTACTACTAGTTATGTAGAGGATGCGGTGGACATCGTCAATGTAGCCGGTTTGGCAGCGGGTATTTATGATGTAACCCTTAATGCCATTAATGTCTCAGGCTGCCCAACGCCCATTACCAAAAAAATGGTGGTACACCCACTCATTGAATTTAACGATGCCAATGGTAACCGCTACCAAGAAGGCTTTGAGGCGGATGCAGGCGGCTGGGTCTCTAGTGTGCAAACCGATAATGGTAATAACCCTACACCCGATGAGCCAGATGCAGAAGATATTTATGGGATTTACGGTAATAAAGGTAGCTGGGCGTTAGGCGCTTACACCTACACCGACCCCGAGGAGCAGGCAGAAGTAGCGGTACAGGCTTGGGTAACCAATAATGGAAGCGGTACCTACAACGTAGAAGAACGCTCTTGGGTAGAAAGTCCTAGCTTTCGTCTCGATCAACTCGAGCAGCCATTCATCTCGCTTCGGTTACGTCATACTACCGACCTTGAAGACGATGGTATTACGCTTCATTATAGCAGATATGTAACCCGACAGATAGATCCTGATGTAGATGACCAAAGAGTCATTTCTTGGGAACCCGTCGGTGAGTTGGAGGCAGGGATCAACTGGTACAACAGTGATGGAATTGCCGGTATCCCTACCGATATCGACGATCGTCGTAAAGGTTGGTCAGGAGAGAGCGAAGGCTGGTTTACCGCCCGCTACGACTTGTCAACGCTCAACACGGAAGGCCACCAACCCAATGAACACATCCGCTTTAGGCTCTACTTTGCTAGTAACGCCGATATTTCAGACGATCAAGGCGAAGGCGTTACCTTTGATGCCGTAGAGGTAGGGAATAAAAACCGCACTGTACTTATCGAGCATTTCAGTAACCTAAACGATCCTGTCTACCAAGACCCTGATATAGAGACCTTCCTATCAGGAACCCCTGAGGAAGATAAAGTCTACAACGAGATTCGCTACCATACTACTTTGCCAGCGCGCGATGCTATTTCTATGCAAAACCAACCCGATAACAGCGGGCGACAATTGCATTACAAAGTAGCCAATCCACCACAGGCAGTCATCGACGGTAGTCAGTTGGATGTTACAGGAGCACCTTTCACAACTTGGGGGGCATCTGCAGAAGCTGCCTACAACCGAAGAACACTCTTCGGTTCTCCCTTCGACATTGCTATTGCCACCCCTGATGCGGGTGGTTCGCTCACCATCGAAGCAACGGTTACCCGCAACAATGCCTCTGATATAGCCGAAATAGAAGAAGCCATTTTGGTACATATCGCCATTGTAGAGAAAGAAGTAGAATACCAAGGAGCGACATTACGTAACGTAGTTGCCAAAATGCTTCCGCACGCAGCCGGTACTCGCTTCGACCAAGCTTGGGAAGAAGGCCAGCAAGTGACGGTTACCCAAACCTGGCAACCAGATCGCGCTGGAGATTTTGCAGTGATTGTCTTTGTGGCCAATGAGGTCACCAAAGAGATTTACCAATCTGCTTATCAAGACATTGGTGCCCTAACAGGCGGTCGCTTAGTAGAAGGACGCGCTGCCCGCGCAGAAGAAGTACAACTGTATCCGAATCCTACCGAGCAACGTTTTAGAGTCGCCTTGCCCGCAGCGCTTACCCAAGCCCAAGATTGGACCGTATACGACGTACTAGGTACCCCACTGATACGTGGCACTTGGCCACTCAACACTTGGAAGGTAGACATAGACGCCTCTCGATTAGCCGAAGGCACCTATATTTTCCAAATGGGCGAGGTGAAGAAATTCTTTGTAGTGATGAGGTAGGGAATGAATGAGTGAGTGGGTGAATGAGTGAATGTGTTGATAAAGCGATATTGGAGGTAAGAGTAGGGTGGAGTAGTAAGTACTGAGTAGTTAGTAATGAGTATTGATAAGGTGCTGTTCAGAATATACCCTTGAATGCTTTAGTCCTATTAACTACTTACTCTCAATTTTTTGCGCGTTGATTCACTAACGAGGGTAAATTTATCCAAGAAATCGCTTTAGAGAGTAAGAAACGGGAAAGGGTAGAGTAGTAAGTATTAAAACATCATTATATTATTCCAAAATATATACTACCTACCTTCAATTCTATGCGTGTTGGCTGGCTGTCCAGCGAGGGTGCGGTAGCCTGTGCGCAAGCAGCATTGGACAGCTTGACTTTTTGGTTCGTTTTGTGTCAAGAACCGAGCTGTACGTATCCCATTAAATAGGACCATATTTACGCCACCATTGCAGGTGTTTTAT
>CALEMF010000075.1 GCA_937911505.1 uncultured Cytophagales bacterium | reverse complement strand
CCAAAGTTCCATAAAGGGGTAATGTTACGGCTGAACTCTAGCGAGATATCTTGCTGACCTCTACCCCCTTGTACAAAGTAGAGACTCGTATAAGGCGATTTTGTATCGTAAAACTTGATATCTTCTGCTTCAAGGTGATAGGGGCGGTAGGCATCGAAGCCCCATTGTACACCGATTTGTTCGGGAGGTGCATAAAACAATGGCTGAATAGCCGTGCCCAAATTATGCCCAAGGTCTTGGTAGGTAAACCCTGACTGGCGTATTGGGCTAAAAAGATGAAACTTGACTAACGAGGTATCAATAGACCTGAAGAGGGTGTCGTTTTGGAAAATATCTTCTTCTAATACGAAACGGGTTGTATTGACACCATAAACATTCCTGGTAGAGTCATCGAGGATTTGGGCGGTTAAAAACTGGTTAATTCCTATACAAGTAAGGATTAGAAAGAAAATAAAGGCTCTCAATAGAATTAGATTTATTACTTTTGTATGCAAAAGTAAAGTTTTGTAGATTTCAACTCAAATAGATTTCATAAAAAGGAGAAATTTATTCCTCTACCCCCATAATATTGTACCAATTATACCTATTTGGAGCAGCCATTAGAAAATAACGATCCTGAAAAAGACTTTGATAGACTGATCTTGAACGAGTTACAAGGTATGGCGCAGGTACGTGTCGCGCAACTTTTTTGGGTGACTGTACTTGTTTTTCTGGGCTGGTCTGTATCAAGTTATGTACATACGCAGAGTTATTGGTTAGATTTTCTCTGGGTAAAAGTAGGCTTTATTGGGATTTGTTTATGTATTTACCTCTTGTTTATTTATCAGCAAGTAAGTTACGAGTGGGTGGCACATACTTGTCTTGCTACACTTACCATTCATAACTCTCTCTTTCTTGCTTTTCTTAATCAAGCGCTACAAGCTTATTATTTCTGGGCCTATGCCATCATTTATTTAGTAGTAGGGTTGATTATTATTTGGAAGCCTGTGCATAGTTTAGCCCAGTTTATACTGGCGTTAGGATCCATTGGGATCATATTTAGCATGTACAACCCTCACTCCTTGGAAGACTTTGCCGTATACGGTGGGTTGCTGTTTATTACGATGAGCTTAGTAACCACCATACTCGCCAAGATGCGCTATGATTTGGCTAGAAGAGAGCTTACAGTCCGCGTTATGATCAATCGTTCTAATAAAAAACTTTATCAACAACAGCGAGAGATCACGAAGCAAAACAGGCAAATTCTGGAGAGCGAAAGTAATTTACGCGCCATTCTAGAAAATAATGATATTGCCATTTGGCTTATTAATAGGTCTTACGAGCTCATCGAGTTCAATGAACTCTTCAAGTCGTCTAGTTATGACATGTTTGGCGTTACCCTAGAAAAAAATAAATCCATCTTAGCGCTTCAAGGATTTGCCTCACTGAGCGATGTTTGGAAACAACGTTACGACCGTGCCTTGCAAGGAGAGATTGTAAAAGAAGAAGATTGCTACCGTAAAGGACCAGAGCTTCTTTATATAGAAACGACTGTTTACCCCATTTACGCGCATAATGAAATTATTGGTGCTTCCGTTTTTTCTAAAGATACTACCGAGCAAAAGGCCGCCGCTTCACAACTGGCTACGAGTAATATTCGTTTTAAAGCAGTCATAGAGAGCACACAAGATATGATCTTCGCTTTAGACGAAAACTATTGTTATATCACTTTTAATCAGAGCCATTTTGACTTTATGCAGGTAATGTATCGTATAGATATAGAGAATGGCGATGGCATTATGAAAATTCCAGAGCCAAGCAAGGAGTTGCAAGATTTTAGGCAAGACATTGATGATGCACTAGGTGGTCAGCAATTTACAAAAGAGTATGTTTTTAAGCGAAAAAGACATCGTATTTACTTTGAGACTTCCTATAACCCTATTCGAGATCACGAAGATAAAGTAACAGGAGTGGCTATTTTTGCGAGAGATGTAACGGAGCGAAAGATGGTAGAAAAACAGATCAAAACCAGTGAACAATTACTGGCTTCTATCAATAAAAATATTCAGGAAGGTATTTACAGAAGTACGCCCGAAAGTGGGCTCATCTATGTCAACGAGGCTTTTGCACGTTTATTTGGCTATGAGTCTGCCGAAGCATTGCTCAAGAAAAGTGTAATAGATTTATATTATTACCCAGAGCAACGACAGGACTTTGTAGAGATATTACTAGACCAAAAATCTTACACCAACCGGGAGGTACTTTTTAAAAAACAAGATGGTACCTCTTTTTGGGGACTAATGAGTAGTATTGCTAAAACAACTGAGGAGGGAGAGATAGTATTTGATGGGGCCATTCGAGATATTACCGATACCAAAGAAGTAAGAAAACAACTCGAAGCGCAAAATACAGAATTGAAGAAGATTAACAGTGAGTTAGATAGCTTTGTATATAGCGCCTCACACGATTTAAAAGCGCCTTTGGCTTCTGTACTGGGGCTTATCAACATTGCACGCGCAGAAGAAGACGTCAGCTTAATCCACACCTATCTCGACATGATGGCGCAGAGTATTAACAAGCTAGACAATTTTATAAAAGATATTGTGGCCTACTCACGCAATGCGCGGTTAGTACTTAGCAACGAGGAAGTTAATTTTGAGGAACTCATCGAACAGTCCTTTAGTAACTTACAATACCTAGACAATGCAGACAAGATAGAAAGATTCGTTCAAGTAGAAGCAACCGTACCATTTTATAATGATAGTAAGCGCTTGTCGGTGGTATTAAACAACTTGATTGCCAACGCTATTATCTACTCAAGCCCTCAAAGAAAAAGCCCTTACATCAAAATACTGGTGGAAATTGATGAGCAACAAGCAAAGGTGGCTTTTCACGATAATGGGCAAGGCATTTCTGAGGAACATCTTAAAAAAATATTTGAAATGTTTTACCGCGCCTCCCAAAACAGCAAAGGGTCAGGGTTGGGGCTTTATATTGTCAAAGAAACCATTGATAAACTCGCGGGCGACATATACGTGCAATCACAATTGGGAAAGGGTACAAGCTTCTTTGTAACGCTTCCTAATGGTCTCAAAAAGGCTTCTCCCTCTTCTGTACAAATACAAGCAAAATCGTGACGATCCTTCCTTGGGCACAACTTCCTAAAAACATTGAGGAATATCTGTTGCGATGGGCCGCTACACAGGCTACTGCTGTGTGGCTACAACCCAATGGCTATGAGTACTACCCGCAGCGTCCTTTCAAAAAACTACTAGCAGTAGGAGCGAAGCGATGGATCAAAGCCAAGCAGCAAGAGGACTTTAAACGTCTTTATGACTTTCATCAACAGCAGCAAAGCTGGTTGTTTGGTTACCTAGGGTATGACCTTAAAAACCAACTCGAAGCGCTAAGTAGCCAGCATCCTGACGCGATAGGTTTACCAGAGATGTACTTTTTTGAACCTCAGTGGCTCTTTATGTGGGAAGAAGCGCAACTACAGATCAAAGGAGACTTACCCAAGGGTTTTTGGGAAGAGGTAATGCATACAAAAGAAAAAGAGCCAACTGTTACATCATCTATACAAATACAACAACGTTTTGACCGACAAACCTACTTACAAACCATTGAGGCCATAAAGCAACATATTCTTGAGGGAGATATTTACGAAATGAACTTCTGCATGGAGTTTTTTGCAGAGAAGGCGGTCATTGATCCATTAGCGACGTTTCAGCAATTAAATGCTCATTCTCCGATGCCTTTTTCTACTTTTCTAAAGCTCCAGCATCAATATTTATTGGGCGCCTCACCAGAGCGATTTCTTAAAAAGCAAGGGAAGCAACTTATTTCTCAGCCTATAAAGGGCACTGCCAAAAGAAGCAAACAGCCCACTGAAGATCAGCAAATACGCCAACAGCTTTACCAAAGCGAAAAAGAAAGAGCAGAAAACTTAATGATTGTAGATTTAGTACGGAATGATCTAGCCAGAAGTGCCGCAATTGGTAGTGTAAAGGTAGCCGAGCTTTTTGGTGTTTATAGCTTCCCACAAGTTCATCAAATGATCTCTACCGTACAGGCTACGTTAAGAGACGGCGCTACTTGGGCAGAGGCACTTAAAAATGCTTTCCCGATGGGTAGCATGACAGGCGCTCCTAAAATAAAAGCCATGCAGCTTATAGAGCAGTATGAGCGAACCAAAAGAGGGTTATATTCAGGAGCTGTAGGATACATTACGCCAACCGGCGATTTTGATTTTAACGTAGTGATTCGAAGTATTTTATATAATGCGCAAGCCCAATACTTGTCTTTTCAAGTGGGGAGCGCCATTACCTACGATGCACTACCCACACAAGAGTATGAGGAATGCCTACTAAAAGCAAGCGCTATCATCAAAACCTTAGAAGCACACACGAATCCTATTACGTAAAATTTGAAAATCTGGCTAAAAGGCATAAATTAGGCGCATTGCACACACGAATCTTTTAAAAAGCGTATGAACCATTCTCTCTTCTTTGTTTTATTACTCGTAATGATAGGAGGGGCTTACACTTCATTTGGACAAGTAGAAGACTATCTGAGAAGTGGTAAAGCACAATTACAGAAAGAAAACTACGAAGAAGCCATTCAAGACTTTAACGAAGTAATCCGCCTGAAAAATAACGACGAAGAGGCGTATTATCACAGAGGCAAGGCTTACAAGGCATTAAAGCAGTACGACAAAGCTACCCAAGATTTTAGCAGTGTACTTACCATACAGCCTAAGTCAGCGAAAAGCCACGCGCAACTCGCCCATATTGCCCAGTTGAAAAAAGAGTACAACGAAGCCTTAAACCATTACAACCAAGCCATCGCCTTACAACCCGACGAACGCACTTTTTACGTATCGCGGTCGTATCTTTATCAAATAACAGAGCAGTACGCCAAAGCACTAGAAGATTGCCAGAAAGCACTTCGCCTTTATCCTAGCGACCATCAGGCGCTGTATCGAAAGGCGAGCCTACAATTTTTACTGCAAAACAGGGAATTAGCACTTGAGACAATAGAACAGGCGTTGCTCCTACAAAATAAAGTGCCTGATTACCAAGTATTAAAAGGTCGTATTTTGCAACAAAAAGGCTTGTATTCACAAGCAGTGGATAATTACATGCAAGCAATTAATTTAGATAGCCAACACGCGCCTGCTTATTATCATAAGGGACAAACTGCTGCCTTGCAAGGGGATATTTTGGTCGCTTTAAAAGATTTAGATAAAGCCATTCAACTAAATCCACACGCTTCTAACTACTATGATGAGCGGGCAAGCCTCTATAAGCAAATTAACGACTACGAGCAAGCGCTCAAAGAGTACGACCAACTCTTACAAGTTTCTCCCAATCAAGCCTATCTCTTTACCGAGAAGGCCCAAATCTATCTTCGCCTCAATCAGTATGAAAAAGCCTTAGCCCTTTGTGAAGAGGCTTTGGCGATCAATCCCTACTTTCAAGAGCCTTTTGTGATTCGAGGGGTGGCTAAGTTACAAACAGGACGTGTACAAGATGGTAATGAAGATTTCTATACCTATCTGCGTACAGCAGTGAGCGGGCGCGATTACTATTTTATTGCGCGGCAAATTCACGATCACATTACTGATAGAAACTTTCTCGAAAAAGCAGAACAGTGGGCCTTTAAAGCGATTCAAAAGGAAGATATCTATGTGCATAATCACTTATATGCAAGTATTCTGTACAAACTAGGGAAGAACCTGAGTAGCTTAGAGGTAGCCAATAAGGCGATCAGCTTGGCTAAAAAAGAAGCGCATAGCTACGAGGCGACTCAAAAAATTCTACTGGCGGTTAGCCAATCTACCGTAGACGATATACCCCCAGTAATTACACTTGCTTCGCCAGCCGTAGTGAGAGGTGGGGTTGTAGTAGGTAACGAAAACGAGGTACACGTTATTGGGAAAGCCAGCGATGAAAGTGGTGTAAAAGAAGTGCTAGTCAATGGAAACCCTGCCAAACTACTAGCCAATGGCGACTTTGAAGGTAACTTACTCATCAAAGATAAAATGCAGGATTTTACGATAGAAGCGACCGATACCAAAGGGAATATGACCCAAGCTACCTTTAAGCTTTTAAGAGAAACAAAGGTAACGGCTGCCAAACAAAAAAAATATACCTCACTTGGGAAGTGCTATGCGCTTATTTTTGCCACCGATACGTACGAGTATTGGAACGATCTGGTCAATCCTATTAAAGACGCGCAAACCATCGCCAAAGACCTAGAAAATATCTACGGTTTCCAAACGGACTTGGTGCTTAATCCTACCCAACAACAGATTATCCTAAAGCTTAAAGAATATTTAAAAAAACAATACCGGCCAAACGACCAGCTTTTTATTCTTTTTGCTGGCCACGGGCAATTCGATGAAACCTTTAAAGAAGGCTATGTAGTAGCCAAAGACTCTCAGCTTGATGATGCCACCAAGGTATCTTATTTGCCCCATTCGGTGCTGCGTACTTACGTGGATAACATTGCTTGTAAGCATATCTTATTGATGATGGATGTATGCTTTGGGGGCACTTTTGATCCATTACTTGCCATCCTAGGGGTACGAGGCAATGAGGAGAAAAAGGAGGATGTCCCCACAGAGGAGTTCATCAGGCGTAAGCTGGCAGCCAAAACCCGTAAGTACATCACTTCTGGAGGAAAAGAGTATGTGCCAGATGGTACACCAGGCAATCACTCCCCCTTTGCAAGGCGCTTCCTTGAGGCACTCAGAAGTTATGGTGGAAAGGACAATATCCTGACCCTCTCCGAAACCATCAGCCATATAGAAATGATCAGCCCAGAACCCCACGCAGGTGAGTTTGGAAGTAATGAACCAGGTAGTGATTTTATATTTGTTGTGCGTTGATTCTCTTTTAAAGAAATTGAAGAAAAAGTGAATGATGAGAAAGCGTTTATTCCTTCTTTTATACACGATACTATCGACAACGGCCACTTGGGCACAGCGCTTTGATAGCTGCCTTTTAGATACTGCGGTATATAATCAAGTACCGTTGGCGGCTCCTCTAATGCGCGGCGATTACCAAAATTTACCTACAAGTCATTCACTTAAAAAATTTGCTGCTACCCCTAAAGACCAAGGTGATTTAGGAACCTGTGTAGGTTGGACCACCGCTTACATGGCACGTACCATTATGTTGGCACAAAAAGAGCATTGGCAAGGCGCTTCCTACATTACCGAAAAGGCACTTTCTCCTTTTTTTGTTTACGAGAATATTAAAGCTTATGACGACCGTACCTGCTTGCAAGGCGCTACGCTTTACGCAGCCTTGGAGTCATTGAAAAATACAGGAACCGTACAGTATGCGCAATTTGCTAAATCCTGCAACCAAGCTGTTACTTCTACGCTGCGAGAGAAAGCACAAGCCTATCGTATACAAGACTACAAACGTTTATTCCCTACCAGTACCAAAGATAAGGTGAGCTACGTAAAAAAAAGTATTGCAGAAGATAAGCCGGTAGTCATTGGGGTAAAGTGCTGTGTGAATTCATTTTTGAATGTTGAAGGAGCGGTGTGGAATATTTCGCCCGAAGACGATTTCAGCGCGTTAAGTGCTACGGGTGGTCACGCCGTGACAGTCGTTGGGTATGATGATGAGAAATACGGAGGGGCATTTGAGATTATGAATAGTTGGGGAACAGCCTGGGGAAATGAGGGATTTCTTTGGGTACGCTATAAGGATTTTAATGATTTTTGCTTTGAAGCCTACGAAATGGTAGAAAAAGATGATTTTTCTAACAAACTCGCCGGAGAAGTACAGTTGAAGCTTTCTGCAGGGCATACCATGCCGCTACAGTTAAAAAGTGGTATGTATGAAGCTACTCAAGCCTACCGTTCGGGAACACTTTTCCGTTTGTATGTGGCTAATTTTCAACCCGCTTATGTTTATATATTCTCTACAGATCTTACGCGAAAGAATTTTGCTATTTTCCCTTACAGCGACCACATAAGTCCTTACCTAGGCTACCGTAGGAATCGGCTGGCCTTACCAAGCGAACAGCATTACATAGAAATGGACGAAACGAAAGGACTTGACTATTACTGCATTCTCTACGCCAAGGAAAAACTTCATCTTCCTTCTATTCTGGAGGCGCTTACCTTTACTGAAGGCAACTTCAAGGAGCGGCTACAAAAAGTAATCGGCATGAAGCTGGTCAAAACGCAGGAGCAGCAGCTCGTTACTGATACCATTCGCTTTACAGCACCTACCACAGAGGGAACAGTCATCCCCATTATTATCGCTATTCCACACCAATAGTGATCAGCTTAAAAAGGCGTTGACAAGATAATGTTAAAAAAAACTTATTTATCACATTTGTATGTTTCTCAGTAATTTATAGGCTTTCTTTATAACCTTTCTTACCTATATTCGTAAGCAACTTCATACTACTTACGCAACGATATAGGTTTGCTGAATAAATGCGTTAATTAAAATGGGCCTCTTTTTCGGAAGAGGCTTTTTGCATATGATAAAACTTTCCTGAATAGAAGGTTACCTTTAAGGCATTTGGCTATTATGGTTGAAACAAACCCTATTTTAACTATGAAAGCAAAATCCTTTGTATGTATTCTACTCTTACTGGCAAGCTGCGCAGGAGAACATTATGAAGACTATGGTCCCTCAGAGACAAAAACCGAAGCGTATGATGAAGTTGAGGCTGAACCCATGATGGCCGAAGAACAGGGAGCAGAGGCGCCCTTAACAGAAGAAAATGAGCCACAAGCGCTGGCTTCTGGCTTTACGAACTTCAACCTAGAAAAATTTAACAAAAAGTTTATTAAAACTGCCGAGATTAAATTTAAGGTAGCAAACGTAAGAAAGACTACTTTAAAAATAGAAAACCTAGTAGCCAAGTATGAAGGCTTCGTAGCCAGAAATGCTATCGAAAGTGAAGCGCTCTACCAAAATACCCTGCCCATTAGTAAGGACTCCTCACTACATAGTCGGTTTTACAGGGTGCACAATAATTTGATCGTGCGTGTACCAAGCGCAAGTGTAGACAGCTTTATGCGTGCACTAAACCCGATGATTCAGTACCTCGACCACCAACGGTTAGAAGTAAACGACGTTACACTTGATGTATTGTCTAATGAACTGAATAAAAAGCGTTATGCTACCTCAGCCAATAGAGTAAACAACAGCATCAACCAACGCGATGGCGATGTACAAAAAGCTACCTCAGCCGATGATCGGCTACTACAAAGAGAGCTTGCGGCTGATTACGCAGAAATTGCTCGGCTGCGCCTTGAAGACCAAATTATGTATAGCACCATTCAGCTTCATATTTACCAGAAAGAAAGTGTATACCGTGAGCTGATCAAAGACTTGAAAGATATCGAAGCCTATGAGCCAAGCTTGGGAACGAAGCTAAAAGAAGCTTTTGTAGAAGGCTGGGAAATGATGAAGGCGTTTATCGTAGGGATGGCACGACTATGGGCATTTGGGCTGCTTACCATTGCTGCGATCTTAGGTATCAGTCAATATAGACAGTACCGAAAGCGTAAGAAAAAATAACCATTATTGGCAGGCTAAAAAGTGTTATCTGGTAAGCAGATGACACTTTTTAGGTACTCTCCGCTTCTCCATGGTTTATAGGAATACTAACTGTGAATTTTGCGCCTTGCCCTACCTCACTTTCTAGCCGTATAGTTCCTCCAAGTGAGTCTACTAAATCTTTGACGATTGAAAGACCCAAGCCTGAAGAAGCCTCACTACCCGTAGGCACTGCACTGAGCCTTTTAAACTTTTCAAACAGATGCTTCTTATCTTGATGAGAAAATCCGGGCCCTTGATCGGCTACTGAGAAAAAAGCTTGCTCCCCTTGCTGCCAAAGCTTGAGGATGACAAACTGTTGAGGCGACGAGAACTTGATAGCATTCGACAAGAGGTTATCCAAAATCCTCGTTAAGGCTTCTGGATCTGAGTAGATAATAGGTAAGTTGGTGCGCTCAAAAGAAAGTGAAATTTGTTTTTTTAAGGCGTAGGCTTCAAAGTGGCTGATGCGATGAGCAAACAGCAAATTGAGCTTTACAGGCGCTAGATTGAAGGATGCGTGTTCTTTTTCTAAAAGAGGCGAGGTAAGCATATCGTTGATGAGGACATTACCACGTTGTTTCTCAGATTGTATCATTTGTAGATACTGCTGCCTACGATGATGATCGGCTGCAGCGCTTGAGACTAAATCTGCGAGATGACCAATATTATTAAGCGGCGCCTTAAGGTCGTGTGCTACGATTTCCATTAGGTGGTCTTTTTCCTTGTGAAGTACTTCAAGCTGTTGGTTGGCCTTTAGGAGTTGTTGGTTCCGTTTATCGATCTCTTGATGGCTAAGCGCAATGGCTTCACTGGCTTTCTTGAGTTTATTTCTACCCAGAAAAATAATCACTACTAGTATACTAAATAGTCCCAAAGCAACGAGTAATATTCCGTTTAGTAGATTTTTTTGATGAAGTTGACTGTCTTTGTGCTGATTCGTTTTACGCAAGGATGTGATTTGTTTCTGTTTTAGTTGGGTCTCGTATTGCGTCTCTAGTTCAGCAATAGCTTTTACCTTTTCTTTTTTAGCAAGGCTGTCTTGTAACAAGTGGAACTGCTTGAAAGATTCGTACGCTTTGAGATAGTTTTGGTTGTCTTTATAAGCATCCTGAAGGTTTTCCAATACCAGTTGCTGCAAGTGTATGTTTCGTAAAGTAATAGCAAGGTGTAAGGCCTCTTCCAAATGTGCTATGGCCTTGTCAAGTTGTTTGGTTAGGGCACGATTCACGCCTAAATTGTTTTAGGTGTATACTTTCCATTCATTAGGAGGTATCTGCGATTCTTCTGGTGGAAAATAGGCCAAACAAGCCGTTAAGTAAAGGTAGGCTTCTTCATACTGCCCTTGTTGGTTGTAACTTTGCGCCAAGTTGTTGTATAGAGGAATTTCCACCCCAGGACCTAGCGTGTGTTTTTTACTTATGGCAACCGCTTCCTTAAAGTAGTAAACGGCAGAATCAAACCGATTTAGCTCAAGATAGCTTGTGCCTGTATTATTGAGCGAAACGACGAGGGTTTTAGGAGCTACCTTTAGGCGTTTTTTAAGTCTGTAAGACTGTAAATAATACCTTTTAGCTTTCTCTAGGTCTCCTAGTTTATATTGAATAACCCCCAAAGAATTATAAATTTTACTTTTTAGAAGCAGTGTTGGTGCATGCTGCAAGGCTTGATAACAAGCAGCGGCAGCTTGCTCTAGTTGATTGAGCCCACTTAGATTGCGGCTCATCCGCCAGTGAATAATAGCAAAGAACTGCGTTAACTTTTGTTTCTTAGAAAATTGTAACAGTGTAGAGTTAAGCTGTAGCCCTGTTGTATACTTGTGGTGTGTCTGTAGGCTGTCTTCCCAGCGTAGAAGCTGTGCAACATAATGACTTGCAGCGAGCTTACTTGCATATTGCAAGGAAAATGTAGACATAAATGTACGCTCTTGTTCAGTAGTAAAATTTCTGTATACTACCTCTTTTTGCGCTTGAGCAGTCGTTATGTCTATAAGATAACAATAAAGTACCAAAGTGATGAAAGCCGCTTTTTTCATTTGGTAGAAGGTTCTTGAAACCAGTCCAATATACAAAAAGACGGAGAAGAATCCCCGTCTTTTTCTAGTTTTAAATGATGGATGCAACCATCGTTACTACTACTTACTATTCTTTTACCTTAAGGGTATTTTCCAAAGCCTTTAAGCGCTTTTCTTGGGCAGCGATTTGTGTTTCAAGTAGCTTTTTCTGATTGTGTTGCGCAATGGTATACAACGTGAGTTCTTCTACCTTTTCCAACAGTTTGATACTCAACTTACCCACATTGTAATGCCCTTCAGCTTCTACCTCGCTAGCAGGTGCGAGGCCAGGTAGATGACGGTTTTCTGCAATAAAGGCAGCTAGCTCTTCCAACGGGAGCAGAGCGTACTGTTGGTCAAATACGTAATCAGGCCAATACTCTTCTAGCTGAATATGTACTTCATCGGTGATGATTCCTCCGTTTACTGCCATTTTGTAGTCATTTGGCAGTTTACCAGCATTTACTTTGAGGGTAGAGAAGTTACCTTCTTGGGCAAAAGAGGGAATGGAAAGCAAAATACTCATTACAATTCCTATTATAAACGATATTTTTTTCATGAGAAAAGATTTAAAATTTGAGAGGTTAATTATTTGGTTTTGTAAACACGTTTGGTAACAAGTGGGTGGTTTTTGAATTGCATCTTCACAAGATAGATCCCTTGTGGCCAATCGGCTCCTGTGATTAATAAGGTATGAAAGCCTGCAGTTTGTGCCTCATTAGCTTTGACCTCCATCACCTCATTACCTAGTAAGTCAAACACCTGGATGCTTACTACATCGTCGCTTTCAAGTGTATAGTCTACTTGAAGAGAGGTAGTAAAAGGATTGGGAAAGGCTTTGACAGGAGAAGCGGTTTCATTCATTATGGCGGCGCGATCGCTTTGTAACGTCGTATCTTGTGAAGAGGGATTACTTTGCGCAAGGCGACTACCATATGCCTGACACATATCGAAGATCGGTCTAGTAACTTTATTTAATACATATTTAAACGTGGCTGTCGCTGGAATATTTCTAATGAAAGTAACACCGAATGTGTAACCCTCCTCTATAACAGTAGAGTAGACCATCCCTTGTTGGCCACAGGTATAGCATTTATATTCAAATACAGTCTTATCTAGTCGTGCATCATAGACTTCATCTACGTAACAATGAATAATACTCTCTCCGCCACCATCAGGTACTTGTGCAGGTACGAGAGGAGGAAAACCAAGCATCTCTCCACTATTGGCAGCACCGTTTCTACCGTAGGCAATGTCTGTAAAGGTACCAGGACTATTAACGCGCCGATCCAATTCGACGCCTTGTTGTAAAATAACCACTTCAGAACCTACTAAATCATCATTGATGATGCGAAGGGCATCACTGGGATGGTAAAGACTCGGTCCAATTACATAGTCAGGGCTGAGCGAGCTTGTTCCGCTATCATTGTTCATATTCGGTCTAACCCTCACTACTCTTGGGTTGGCTACCAGTGGTACGGAAGTAGGTTCTCCATCTCTCCCAATGTAGGGAACACGTACATCTGCTGGATTGAAGGCTTCGCTAGGGGCACATTCAATAGTAGTCCACTCACTAGCGCCACACTCCTTTACTTGTAAGCAATACTCATCGGTATCAGGCTGGTATTGGAAGCGTGTAATATAACGATTGGGCGCACATATTCCTTGCTCGGGGTTCATGGCATGAGGGTAGCAGAAGTTTCTGATTTGCCCATTTACTTGATAGCTAATACAAAGCATTTCGCAGTCAGGATCACTGCTACAACTAGCAAAACCTCCGTGATTGCTACAATCCATTGGTGCTACGGAAGTTACCGCCACATCAACTTGTATAAAATCATTAAATCCAGGTAAAAGAACTTTAAAAATACCCGCTTCCAATTTGTAATCATCAATATCACGACAATAAGGATAAGTACTTCCATCATTTTTAGTAACAAGGTAACATTCACATCCGCCCTCTTCAGTTCAATTACCACTGGCATTATCCTCAATGTCAAGCTCTACGCCGTTTTTCCAGAGTCTCGCAACTTGATTACGCGGTGCGGAGAACAGTTCCTCATTGCCGTCTTCTACGATTTTTAGTAACGCTCCATCTATTTCAGCATTATTCCCATTATCATCTACAAACTCATAGGTAAACTCAGCGGCTGATACATTTACATCGCCTGGCCATCCCGCACGGCTAGAGGCAACATTTGTTTTGACGCCACAATTATCACGTAAGCTTGTAAATTCTAGTTTTTTCTGTATTACGGCACGATTACACCAAGAGTAGTTCTCAATATAATCAACATATTGACGCATACCCGTTACCGGACCACTTAACGTAAACGAAAAAGACCGTACTGCTGGCAAGCAACTTGAGGCGTTGCAGGTAGCCCAGCGACAGTCTTTATCAGGAAAGTTCGGCTCATCGGGCACCTCAAAAATCTTTCCTTGCACTTTTGTGGCTGTAGGGCTCGGCACCCTAGCAGGACAAAGCCTTAAGCTAGAAGTACGATCAGTAAGAATTTCGATTTTATCACAATCGTGAATCAACTGGATCTCCCAAAGGTCGGTTTCGGGCTGTCCTTGTGCTTGCAGACTTTGCGTACTCATAAGGAAAAGTCCACAGCAGGCGAATAAAATAAATAGGCTATTTTTCTTCATTACTGTAATTTTTAGTAGAAGTGGAGATTATTTTTTAGGATTTGAAGATGTTTCTAAAGCTTTCTCAAGTACTTTGAGGCGTGTTTCTTGGGCTTTTAACTTTTTTTGTAGTTGGGTGTTCTCTTTATCTTGCTCAATAGCATAGCGTGTGAGTTCTTCTATCTTTTCAAGAAGTTTTACATTAAGTTGCCCCAAGTCGAAGTGCCCTTCTTTTTCTACTTCTGTAGCGGATTTGCGACCCGGAAGGTGCTTGTTTTGTTGGATAAATTGCGCCAACTCTGTTAAATCTAATAAAGAATACGTGGGAGTAAATACGTAGTCGGGCCAGTACTCGTTTAATTGAATGCGTACCTCATCGGTGATAATTCCACCATTCACTGCTACCTTATAGGCTGAAGGAAGGCTATTGGCATTTACCCTTAACGTATTGAAACTTCCCTGGGCGCCACTGTTCTCTCCTCCATTATCACCACTGTCGTCGTTAGGTACAATGTTAAGCCTGTCAAGATTGGGCCCAGCTCCCACCGCTGTAAGGCGAATGGTGTTATTCCCTGCTTGCAAAGCTACATTTGTCCAGCCAGTGATCTCCCAGTCTTCCCAGTCGTCAGTGTTAGTCAAGGGAGATTTTGTTCCAAAGCTATTCCCGTTGACGGTCAACTTTAGTCCTCTACTAGAGTTTCCAGTGGAGTACTTAATTTTAAGTTCTACAGTTTGATCAGTACTCGAGGCAAACTGCCATTCTGCGTAAGTACCCTCCCCACCATAGTCGAGATAGCTCCCATCTGCATTAGCGTGGGTAGACTGTACTTTTACGCCACTAAGCTTACTGGTATTTTCTGCCTGAATGGTCTGCGCCGCTGTTTGCCTGGCAAGCCCAAGGCTCAATAAAAAACTGAAGAGAAAGCACATTTTGCTCATAATAATATAGGTTTAAGTAAAACAGTTATTAAGGCTTATTAAGAGGTTGGAGAAGCAACTACACCACAAAATTGAGAAGGGCTTCTCTCTTTGAATACCCGTTTTAGTTACACGCTAATAGGTATTGCAACACTTTTTCAATTGTTGTAAAAGTAGGCGGATTCTTAGCCAAAGTAAATTAGGAGAAATCAGTATTTTTATAGGATTTGGGCGGCTTTTCTACTTAGAAATAAGTAGCTTGTTGGGTAGGGCTGAAACTGTCATTTCAATTCTTCCGTAAAGGAAAGTAGCTGTACTTTTACAACCATATACTTACTACTAACTTCCAATAAAAATGACCACTACGCATGCCATTTTTACCATCCTGATTGCAGACGATCACCCAGTCACTAGTATGGGACTTATGCATCTGCTCAACGCGCAACAGACTTATAAAGTAGTTGGGTTGGCAGCAGACGGAGAGCAAGCTTGGCAGTTGTTTCAAGAGTGGACGCCAGATGTAGTACTTCTAGACATTGCCATGCCGCAAAAAAGTGGTTTAGAAGTAGCACGTCTCATCTTGGAACACTCCCCATCCACGTTCGTTATATTCTTCACCAACCATCTTTCTCAAGCGCAATGGACTGAAATACAACTGCTTCCTATCAAAGGGGTTTTATTAAAAGAAAGCACAAGCGCTGAAATAGTAAAAGCTTTAGAGACGATTTTGGAAGGAAAAATTTACTTGAGTCATAGCATAGCACAACGTTTTGAACACTTATCAGCGAACGCTTCCTTTAAAACTACAGATAAACTACAAAGGCTTACTAAAACGGAGCGAGAAATCCTTGGGAATATTGCCCAAGGATTGACCTCAAAAGAAATTTCAGAAAAAATGTGTAGAAGCGTACATACTATAGAAAAACATCGTTCCAATATCTGTAAGAAGCTCGAAGTAACAGGTGTGAATGGCTTGGTCTATTTCCTAATGGGCCATGAGGTGTAAAAAACTACCAAAAAATATTACTAATAGTGCTATTTAATACCCAGTTCAAACACTTGATCTTTATAAGTATCTTCATTGGTATCATAGACGCGGTCAGCCATGGTTATATGATCACTATAGTCCCACAGTATCACCGTAGAAGAGCGTGTGCCATACTTTGGACTCTTAATAAACATAGAAGAGAGTATTCTTTCCCATTCTAGTGGTACACCTGTATGGGGAAGCGCCTCATCTTCAGGTTGGTGGGTGTCTTTCATTAAAGCAAATAAGTCGCTGATTACTAAAGACTGGTGGGTGAGTAAGTAATCTTTTATTTTTTGCTTTGCGCGTTCTACCTTAGGCCAAGGAGTGTCTAAGAGGTGATTGCTCAAGCCAAAAATACCCGCGTCCATTTTTTTGATAATACGCTCATAGTTAGAGTAATAAAATAAATCTTCCTTATCACCTAGAATAAGATTAAAACCATTGTATTCGGCCGCCCTGAACTGCATACGCATTAAATACTTGAGTGGCTCCCAATCATTTTGTAAATAATTCTTAGTGAGATGTCCTCTTGAAGGAGCATCGTCTAAGATACGTTTGGGATCACGATAGTTGGTAATCGCAGCTAGCTTGCCTTCTTTTGTAACGCCTATCCAAGTGCCTCCTGCTACCAAGTCTTTTCCTGCTAGTAAGTTGGGCGACTCTTCCCAAAAGTGTATCGCTTGGGTATCTCTTTCGTAAAACTCGTCCCTGTTCGCTACAAGGATTGTTTTGTATTGTGGGTGAACTTCATTGGCTATGACGATCAAGCACATAGGTTCATCAATTAAAATGATTAATATTCTTCACTCGTGTAAGCTTAGCGCTTTTCTACCAACTATACAAAGTTATGGACTAAATTTGAATATGAAATATTTTTTGTTTTTGACCAAAAATGAACGGAAAATTGACCAAATAAGGTACTTTTTGAACGCTACAACAGCGTTGTAAATAAGAAAAGTAACCAAGTATGAGTGAATTTTAGTCACTTTTTAGAACCGAAATGAAGTGTGGCTCAACATAGTTAACCGAAACGAAGTATAGTTCAGCGTAGTTAAAGTAGAAAAGCCTATATGACTTCCAGCTATAAAATCAGTGATTGAAAATGGCAAATAGTTGCTGTAGCCTTTGTAGCCTTTTCGAAATCCTCTATATTTGACGACTCATTTTTACTAAAAATAATTCAACATGAAGTTACTCGAAGGTAAAGTAGCGCTCATTACAGGGGCTTCCAAGGGTATTGGGAAAGCCATTGCACAAACCTTTGTTGAGCAAGGTGCACAGGTAGCGTTCACCTATTTATCTAGTGTAGAGAAAGGGCAAGCCCTTGAAAAAGAATTAAGTGCTACTGACGTACAAGTAAAAGGCTACCAATCAGATGCGGCCGATTTTCAGCAGGCAGAAAAACTAGTAGAAAACGTTTTAGAAGATTTTGGTCGTGTAGACATACTGGTAAACAATGCGGGGATTACCAAAGATGGCTTACTGATGCGGATGTCTGAGGAACAATGGGATGCTGTTATTGGTATCAATTTGAAGTCTGTCTTTAATCTTACGAAGGCCATCACGCGCCCGATGATGCGCGCCAAAGCGGGTACGATTATCAATATTACCTCTGTCGTTGGGATTCGCGGCAATGCTGGGCAGGCTAACTACGCTGCTTCTAAAGCAGGGATCATCGGCTTTACAAAATCTATCGCGCTAGAGCTAGGTTCAAGAAACATTCGCTCCAATGCCGTAGCACCGGGCTTTATAGAAACAGAAATGACAGAAGAGCTCGCCAATAAAGAAGAATGGTTACAGGGTATTCCGCTTAAAAGAGGCGGACGACCCGAAGAAGTAGCCCAAGCCTGTGTATTCTTGGCCTCAGACCTCAGTCAGTACATTACAGGGCAAGTGATACAAGTAGATGGCGGAATGCTTACGTAAACTGGAAAGTATAAAATATAACTTGAAAGCCATACAGAAAACTTCTGTATGGCTCTTTTGATATGAATTAACATCATATACGTTAGAGACTTATTACTACGCGATAGATTCCCTAACTACCCCATCACTGCAATAGGATTCTTCTGCTCATCAATGGCTACAAAGGTAAAAGTACCTTTAATGGCACTTTCTCGTTGATCCAGATACATTTCTTCTTTAGTTACCTCTACTTCAATATCCAAGCTGGTATTCCCCACGCGCACCACCCGTCCTGTAATTTGAATAATGGTATCGGCAGGAATCGACTTTTCAAAGTCTATTTTGCTGGAAGAGACAGTCACCACGCGCTTACGACTGAAGCGCGTCGCAGTGATGAAAGCTACTTCGTCCATCAGTTGCATGGCAGTACCGCCAAAGAGGGTATCGTAGTGGTTGGTGGTGTTTGGAAAAACCACCTTATAGATGGTGGTTTCCGCTTGTTGCATTTTTTCTTCTAAGGTCATAGGAATGGTTTTACTGGTCTTTCAGGATGTTATGTCCCATTTTATCTCTCTTTGTAAAGAGGTATTTTTCATTGTATTGATTGGGCTGAATCTCGATGGGTACGTTCTCTACGATTTCTAAGCCATAGCCAATCAAGCCTGTTCTCTTCTTAGGGTTGTTAGACATCAAGCGGAGCTTGGTAATACCTAGGTCTCTCAAAATTTGCGCTCCAACGCCGTAGTCGCGCTCATCCATTTTAAAACCTAACTTTAGGTTGGCCTCGACCGTATCTAGCCCTTGCTCTTGTAACTTGTAAGCCTTTAACTTGTTGATTAAACCAATGCCTCTTCCTTCTTGGTTCATGTAAATAATCACCCCTTTCCCTTCTTCTTCTATAATTTGCATGGCTCGATGTAGTTGTGGCCCACAATCACAGCGACAAGAGCCAAAAATATCGCCTGTTACGCAAGAAGAGTGGACTCGCACCAAAAGTGGTTCGTCTTTTTCCCAACTTCCTTTGATCAGTGCCAAATGCAAATCACCCGTATTGAGTTGGCGATAGGCAATTAAATCGAAGTTGCCCCAGTCGGTAGGCATGGCTACGCCAATTTCTCTTTTAATGAGGCTTTCGTGTTTTAGACGATAAGCGATCAGGTCTTCAATAGACACGAGCTTCATATTGAACTTGTTGGCAATCTTACGTAAGTCAGGAAGGCGCGCCATCGTACCATCTTCGTTCATAATCTCTATCAAGACACCCACAGATTTAAAACCTGCCAAACGCGCAAAATCTACCGCAGCCTCTGTATGGCCTGCTCTACGTAGTACGCCACCTTCACGGGCTTTGAGCGGATTGATGTGACCGGGGCGTCCCAAGTCATCGGGCTTTGTATCAGGGTCTGCCAAGGCTTGAATGGTCTTGGCACGATCGTGGGCAGAGATACCCGTTGTACAGCCGTGGCCTAGTAAATCTACCGTAACCGTAAAAGCGGTCTTATTAGGATCTGTTTTACGTCCTACCATCAAGTCGAGCTTTAGTTCTTCACTGCGTAGCTCGGTAATGGCCCCACAGAGGTAACCTCTGGCTTCTTTCACCATAAAGTTGACTAGCTCGGGAGTGATCGCTTCTGCTGCACAAATAAAATCACCCTCATTTTCACGGTTTTCATCATCTACTACAATAATAATCTCTCCACGCTTTACGGCTTCGATGGCTTCTTCGATGGTATCTAAGGGAATTTTGTCGTTGCTCATGAAATAGGTTCTAAAAATTAGGTTCTAACAGTCAACCGCCTACATTCTTATTACCGACGGTTTGTTTTATAAACAAGAAATGCAATATTTGGGTTTAAAGTTAGCTTTTTGAATAGTATAATGATAATACTTTAATAAATAAAAGACCACATCTAGCATTCATGGAAAAGATACACGCAACAACGGTATTGGCCGTACAACACGAGGGAAATATAGCGATAGGCGCTGATGGTCAAGCGACCATGGGCAACACAGTAGCGAAAAGCCAAGTAAAGAAAATAAGAAAATTACGCGATGGAAGCGTGATTATTGGGTTTGCAGGTTCTACAGCAGATGCTTTCACCTTATTAGAACGTTTTGAAGAAAAACTTAATGCCTACAGTGGCGCTTTCGAGCGAGCTGCCATTGAACTAGCCAAAGATTGGCGTACAGACCGCTACCTACGACGTCTGGAAGCCATGATGATTGCCTGCTCAAAAGAAGAGATGCTGGTTATTTCTGGTACAGGAGATGTGATTCGCCCTGATAACGGTATTGCCGCCATTGGCTCTGGAAGTATGTTTGCGCAGGCAGCGGCTACGGCGCTAAAGAAACATGCTAAAAATCTTACCGCTAGAGAAATGGTGGAGGAAGCATTACACATTGCTGCTGACATTTGTATTTATACGAATCATAACTTGATAATCGAAGAGATAGGTAAAGCGTAAGAAGTCAATTAAAAATTACCTTTCTATTTTCTGGGCACTACAGGAAAAATATTAAGGTATTCAACACCTGTAAAACATTCTTGGGAATAAGTATTTTACAGGTGTTATACCTGCTTTAACAGGGAAGAGAAAATATGCAACAATGTTGCATATTTAAAAGTTTATCTTTATAGTTGTAATAGTATTTGCATGCTAAACACCACGTCTGATGCTAGAAGCTATTCAACTCACCAAATCATACCAACAACACCCTGCCCTCAAAGGACTCAATTTAACCATAAACGCTGGAGAAATATTTTGTTTGTTAGGCGCTAATGGAGCGGGTAAAACGACTACCATCAATCTATTTATGAACTTCATACAGCCTACTTCTGGAGAGGTAAAAGTAAATGGTTTGAATGTAGTAACACAAGCGCGTGAAACAAAAAAGTACCTCGCATATATTCCAGAAAGCTTAAACCTCTATCCCCATTTAACAGGGCTGGAAAACCTCCAGTTTTTTGTAAATTTAGGTGAAAAACAACTGGATAAAAATACACTAGAAAGCCTATTGGTAGCAACAGGGCTACCACAAGAAGCCGTTCGTAAGCGCGTTGCTCACTACTCAAAAGGGATGCGACAAAAAGTAGGTATTGCCATTGCCAAGGCAAAAGAAGCAGATAACTTATTGCTAGACGAGCCCACCTCTGGCTTAGACCCGCAAGCCAGTAACGATTTTGCTGTTTTATTACAGCAAATGCAAGCGAAAGGAGTAGCCACTCTAATGGCCACGCACGATCTTTTTCGTGCCAGAGAAGTAGGCACCCACATCGGTATTATGCGGGCGGGAGAACTGGTACACGTCCTCAAGAGTGAAGACATCTCCCTCAACGAACTCGAAAAGTTATACATCGCCACCATGAAAACTACTGCCCATGCTTAGTGCTATTATTAAAAAAGAATTACTGAATGCTTTACGAGACGTAAGGTTTCAAGTGAGTGGTATCCTGCTGGTAGGGCTTATGATTGCGTCCATTGTGATGGGGAAACAAGCACAACAACGTATACAGCAGGAAAGGGAAGCTGCGCAAAAAGAAATGTACGAAAGCTGGTTGAACCAAGGGAACAAGCATCCCCATAGTGCTGCGCATTATGGTCATTTTGCTTTCAAGCCCAAGCCTGTCTTAAGCTTTTTGGATGCGGGGCTTGATAACTTTACTGGGGTTTCGATTTTTCTAGAGGCACATAAGCAAAACGAAGTGCTTTTTAGTGGAGCGCAAGAAGGAGGGAGCATCAATCGCTTTGGCGTATTGAGCAGTGCAATGATTTTTCAATTGCTCTTTCCACTACTCATTATATTTCTTACGTTTAGCACCTTTACGAAGGAGCGAGAGGAAGGTTTGCTAACGCTCATAATGGCACAAGGCGTCTCTTTACGTACCTTGTATTGGGGGAAAGTACTCAGTACTTACGGCATGGTTTTGTTCCTATTTGTTCCAGTTACTTTACTGGCTTACTTTTTTTTAGACAATCAACTGAGTAGCTTTGATCCACAACTGACCCTCAAGTTCCTTTTACTTTTAGCCACTTATGCGGCTTACTTCTTAGTATTTATAATGCTGGCGGTACTTATCTCAGCGTTTAGTAAAAACTCAACCACCTCCTTACTCTCGCTGTTAGCCGTATGGATTACAGCAGGAATTATTTTACCAAAAGCAACGGCAAATCTCGCGGACAAGCTTTATCCCGCTCCTTCTCAGTTCGAATTCAAACAAGTGATTAGCGATAAAGTAAAAAATGGAATAGATGGACATAATCCTTCTGATGAACGTTTCGCAGCCCTCAAACAAGAAGTACTCGATCGTTACCAAGTAGCTACCGTAGAGGAACTACCCGTCAATTGGGGTGGAATTGCTATGCAAGCGGGTGAGGAGTATACCGACCAAGTATACGATCAGGAGTTTTCTAAAGTGGAGGCTATCTTCCGAAAACAAAACCGACTGTCGGAATGGATGAGCTTTTTAGACCCTTATCTAGCGATTCGACATCTCTCTATGGGGCTAGCAGGTACGGACTATCATCACCACGTAGCCTTTGCCAAAGCTGCCGAGTCATACAGACGCTACTTTGTAAAGTACTTGAACAAAGACATGGAAGTGAATCATCAATATAATGTAGCCTATGATGACTATAAAGTAGCCACTGATTTTTGGGCAGAAATTAAGCCTTTTTCTTATCGTGCCCCAACCGTCTCCGCCATTTTATCCCAACATTGGGAAGCCCTCGCTGCCCTTACCTGCTGGGTATTACTGTTAGCACTACTAGCGCATAGCTCGCTACCAACTATTTCCAAACTATAGCCTGTGATCGTTATGAAAAAGATAGGACATATTATTTATTTTGAATACAAAGCACTGCTGAGAAATAACATCCTAAAGCTGCTGGTGCTCACTATTCTGGGCGTAAGCTTATATGGTATCTACTTTGGACAAAATGAGGTAAGCAAACAAGCAGCACGCATACAACAAGTACAAGCCTTTGAGCGTCAACAGTTCGATAGCTTACTGCATTGGGTATCACTCGACACAACCATCGCTGAAAATAAAGATAAGTTTCAACGGGCTGTCTCGCCAGTAGGGGTAGGGTGGGACAAGCACTTTACTTACTATGTAAAAAACGATCCGCCAGTGTTGGCAGGCTTATGCATTGGGCAGCGCGACCTGTTTCCCGTGTATTACGGCTTTAATGTTACTTCGCTTCAAAAACAGATTTATATAAGCGAGTTGGCCAACCCTATGAAGTTACTTACAGGTAATTTTGATCTGGCCTACGTATTTGTCTTTCTATTCCCCTTGCTAGTAATCGCCTTATTTTATAATCTTTATGCCAATGAGCAGGAAGGGGGTACACTACCGCTTTTGCGTGCACAGGCTACCAGCCTGTCAACAGTACTCTTTAGTAAAGGGCTTGCGAGGTTTTTATTCCTTATAGGCGTTACAGGAGTTGTTTTGTTATTGGGCTTTGTATTGCAAGGTATATCGCTTACTACACATGCAACCCAGTTTGGGCAGTGGTTTTGGAGTATTACCTTGTATAATTTTTTATGGATAGTGATGGTAAGCCTTATCGTAGCGCTCAAGCGGGGCAGTACACTCAGTGCCATGTTGGGTTTAAGCCTCTGGCTTTTCTTCGTTTTAATCACCCCAGCCTTTATTAATATCTCTTTGAAGGCTGCAGAACCACTTCCGATGAGAGCAAAGGTGATTCACACGATGAGAACAACGAACGATCATTTCTGGGAATCGCCCAAGAGTACAGTTATCAATGCATTTAATGCGAAGTATCCCCAATACACCGTGAGTGACACTACCAACTTCAACCAATGGTACTATGCTAGTTTTGTGCTGTTAGACGAAGAAGCTGCTGACATGAACGGGCAGTTCGAAGCGCAAGTTGCCAGACGAAACAAGGTGCTTGATCGCTATCTGTGGCTCGCACCAGCAGCATTGATGCACGAGTATCTATCGGGCGTAGCCAAAACAGACCGTGAGAGTTATCTTCGTTTTCTTGAAGAAGTAACCGCTTTTCACCAACGACTCAAGACAATTTATTATCCAAAAATTTATGCAAATGAACAGTTCACTGTACGGGATTTAGAACAACTAAAAGTAGAACTAGAACACTGATGAAGCGGCTTTATGGGACGTTGGTACTGTTATGTCTTTCCTTGACCTATCTTGCAGGACAAGACCTATCGGGGAATTTTCCTCCACCTGCCCAAGCCCCCCAAATAAAAGCAGAAAGAGCCCTCCAAACCATTGTAGTGGATGGAAAACTCAATGAACCTGCTTGGCAAAATGCCGAAGAGACTTCCAATTTTTTCCGCATTGAGCCAAGGCAAGGCGGCACGCCACTCTACAAAACCCACGTAAAAGTACTCTTTGATGATAAAAACTTATACATAGGTGCTTTTTGCGAAGATTCACTTGGTAAGAAAGGGATACGAGTACAAGATCTAAGAAGAGATTTCCGTTGGGGAGAGAACGACATCTTTTTCGTACAGCTCGATCCACAAAACCTCAAACAGTACTGTGTTTCTTTCCAAACCACCCCTTATGGGAATCAGCGTGATTTACAAAGTTTTAATGATGCTTTTACAGATAACGATTGGAACGCGCTCTGGTCGGTAAGGACTACCAGAAGCGATTCAGGGTATGTAGTTGAATTTGCCATTCCTTTCAAAACCATTCGTTATGAACGTCCCGAAGCAGGAGATATGGTGAAATGGGGGATTACTTTCAGCCGTTTGGCGAGAAGAGATTATGAGCAGACCGTTTTTCCACCCATCCCACAATCCCTTTCACCCTATCGCATGACGTATGCGGCAGAACTAATAGGGTTAGAACTACCCGAACCTAGTGCCAACATTCGTATAGAGCCTTACGCGCTTTACCAATTTGATCAAATCAACGAAGAGGAGCGTACTACTACCGATGGCCAATTGAAGCTAGGCGGAGATGTGAAGTGGGCCATTACCCCGCGCTCAGTACTCGACCTCACCTTCAACACCGATTTTGCACAAGCAGATGTAGACCAAGCTGTGAATAACCTAGAACGCTTTAATATATTCTTTCCAGAGCGAAGGCAATTCTTTCTAGAAAATTCTGGTATTTGGGCGGGTACAAATAACAGTAGTGTAGTACCCTTTTTTAGTAGAAGAATAGGCTTAGAAGGCAACTTCGACGCTGAACCAGCGCGTATCAACGCAGGAACACGCTACACGATGCGCAATGAGAAACGTGCCATTGCAGGTTTGTACATCCACCAAGCAGCAACAGATAACTCGCCAGCCGCGAGCTTTGCCGTAGGGCGCTACTTACAAAACTATGGTAAAGAAAACAATGTAGGAGTGATGCTTACCCATCGTATGGACGAAGCCTCTTCCGAATTAGGCACCGCACAGCGACACAATTCAACCCTTACCATAGATGGGCTTATAAGACCGAAAGATGAGCTTACTATTTCTTATATGGTGTCAGCCTCTCGGGATAACTCAAACGATACGCTAGGGCTCGCAGGACGTTTTTTTATGGGCAATAGCACCAATAAAAGCTACTTAGGGTGGCTCACTAATTTTGTCTCAGAAGAGTATAATTCAGAGATGGGGTTTGTCTTTCAACGCAATGTCATCTGGCACAATCCGGGCGGGTACTTTATCTTACGCCCCAAGAAGCTCCCTTGGATACGGCGCTTTGATCCAGGTGCTTTCTTTAACTACTACCACGATGCTAATAATCCGCGTAATTTCCAACAAGCCAACATCTATCTATTTCCTATTTACCTGATTTTCACCAATGGGAGCTTTCTTGAGTATGCCATCTTTCCCACTTGGCAAAACATTGATTTTGACTTTGCTCCCTTGGGCGTTGCTATCGAAAGAGATAATTACTACTATACTCGCCATCAAGTACAATTTAATACCGATCGCTCAGCAAAAGTATCGCTTTCTGGTAGTGCGAATTGGGGAGGCTTCTATAATGGTAGAAGAACCACTTTTACAGGAGGCTTGCGTGTTGCTCCCTTCCCTCAAGTAGCGGCTACCCTCGACTATGAACGAAATGATATAAAACGTTTAGGAGAAAACAATGAAGACCTAGTAACACAACTGACCACATTGGGAACACGCCTAGCGATTAATCCACGTATACAGTTCTCTGTTTTTTATCAGTATAATACCTTTGATGAACAGGGCCGGTGGAATATGAGGGCCAGTTGGGAATACCGCCCGCTCTCATTTGTTTACTTTGTATTCAACGATACACAAATTAACTCCGAATTAGAACCCTTCGATGAGCAGCAAGTCATTGGGAAAGTGACGTTTTTGAAGCAGTTTTAGCTATTGATTTTATTGCTTACTTTTTATTGTGTTATAAAAGTAACGAATGGCACCTTACTTAGACTCAGATAAAAAAGGCTAGTTTCCTCTTGTAAAAGTATCGTTTATCTTGTAAGTTGCACGTGTGAAAACGACCGTGCCGAGGAAAGTCTTATTACCTAATATTATTCGAAAAACTGTTCTCATTTATTATCCTTAACAAGCTGCATTTGGCTATACTTGCTGGCTAAATGAATTGAAACACTTACGAAACAACATGAAACGCTTTTACTTTCAAAACTTACTATTTTGTATAGCCTGCTTGCTATGCACTACGCCTTCTTGGGGGCAGTCTGTGTGTAACAATTGGCAGAAAACCTCTTACATAGAAGGGAGTTGCTTGAATGATAACACCCCTAGTAAGCTTATCACCGATGATGAGGGCAACAGCTACATTTATGGAAGATACCAATCCGAACTTATTCTTAATGGAATCCCCCTTGTGAGCGCTGGAGAAGGGTCTTTTCTTGCCATAGTAGCTGCAGAAGGTGCTTTGCTGTGGTCTAAGAGGATACAGAACTTATACACGTTTTACAATGACTATGTAATTGCCCTAGATCGGACAGGAGATCACGTTTTCATTATGGGGAGTTTTTTCCAAGGAAGAGATGTCTCCTTTTTAGATGATGGCAATGAACAAGTGATCGGATCGAGAAAAAGAAGTACAGGCACGCTCGTTATGAAGTATTCAAAGGAGGGTCAGTTGGTTTGGAAACTTAGAGGAGAGGAGGAAGAACCTCTATATAGTGATAATCCTCAAGCCTCTATGGAGGTTGACGGGCTGGGCAATCTCTATGTTTATGCGGAATATACTACAGAGATGGTGTTTGGCGGCGTTTCTACAGGAAAGGACAATGGTACCAATCGCTACCTTTTAAAAATAAATAGTAATGGGCAAGTCGCTTGGCTCAAGCGATTCGATATAGAAGTATCAGGCAATAATACCGCTACTGATGGCGATATTACTCTTAGTACAGACGATACTTTTGGCTATGTTACGTTTTCAGAGGTAAGGGGCAGACGCGTAGCTTTAGGAGATGGTTATGTAATACCGCAGGTAGCGTCTGAAGGCTCTTATGTAGTATTAATCAAGTTTGGTAGTGATGGTAGTATACTCGGTTATCGTTATTTACTAGAAGATAAAACAAGCTATTCGGCTAGTGAACAAGTCAACCTCTCTACAAAAATCAGCCTCACTCCCGCGAATGAAATTTTCCTCACTACCCAGTATCTAGCCAATCAAGCTGGTGTTCTTTTTATGGGTAAACCGCTTACAGATGTTCCTTTAACGATCAATAACAGTCAGTCTACTCACTTATTAGGTAAACTTGACATAAATGAACAGCTAAAGTGGGTAAGTGCCTATCAGACCGATCGCAATGCGGGAATTGCCACAGAAGACTTATCACTTGTTGAAGGAGGGAAATACGTTCTTTCTATGTATAACAAGCATTTGAGAAGAACGACTGATTTTGGTTTGACGCTCTGGCAAAAGCAAATACCAAATTCTATAAGAAATTTAGCTTTTGATCTATACGATACGGATGTCTATGTATTGCATGATCAAAATTCATCTGCTGGCTGTAGTTTCACCCGTCTCACCGACGATTTACTTGTAACACCCCTTGAAGAAAGCAACCTCTGCACAGGTCAAACGATTGCTGTACCCTTCGAGCTCGTTTGTGCCAGTAGCAATCGTTGGCGGGCAGAGCTGATTGATACCAATAACAACAATACGGTAGTGGCGACAGGAGTAGGTACCAGCAGCCCTATTGCGCTCACTATTCCATTAGCGCTTACAGGGGGAGATTACATCATTCGTGTGGTAGAAGACATCGAACTGGGAGATGAGTTTATCGGCTCCTCCAACTACCTCACCGTCAATATCTCCGCTAGTACCTTGGCGCTAGCACCCTTAGAGGAGGTAGACTATTGCGCTAGTCAAGTGGTGCCTTACAGCTTTACCGAAAGTTGTCCTAATCCATCTCTCAGCTACCAACTAGAACTCTCTCTACCTGACCAAGAACTTTTTGGTACGCCTCCTCAAGTGATTGCTACGGATGCAGCCCCTTCAGGAGAATTTACCTTACCTACTGATCTGGTAGCCGGCACTTACTACGTACGAGTCGCTTCTTCCAACGGTCTCTACTCCAACAACCAAACGCATACCATCGTAGGCGGTACACCACAAATCACCCTTGCAGGCTACAGTGGTGATACAGGCAATAACACTACAAACGGTACTGAAAGCTGTAGCGCTAGTGCAGGCAACCTCTCTTTTGAGGTCGGCTGCCCGTTGGAAGGTAGTGATTATGAAGTACAACTCTCCAACTTGAACAGCGCTACCTTTGCAGAGAACGCTCCTGTACTAGGCAGCGGCGAGGCTTCGCCGATTGCGGTGAGTAACTTGCCTACCGAACCAGGTACCTATTACTTAAGAGTAGTCTCCTCAGAAGGCGTGACCTCTGACTTACTCCCCATTACCATCAAAGCACCGCTTTCTGCTGCCACCGTGACGATCAACCCTTCGGGTAATCTCTGTACGGGCCAGCCTGTCAACTTAGTCGCTACAGGCAATGCAGCCTACACTTACGAGTGGCTGATTGAAGGACAAACCTACTTTGGAATGGACATCACTCATACCTTTCAATTCATTGATGCCACCGCTCAACTCACCCTTCGTTATCAAGGTTGTAGCTTGGTGATTCCCATAAGTCTGCCCACACTGAGCGTATCACCTAGCATTACCCTACAATCTCAGCAGAATCCTAGCTGTGGAGATGCCAGCGATGGACAAATTGTTTTTAGTATTTTTGATCCCTCAGGATTTGACTATCAACTCTACCGCAACGATCAACCCTACGAGGCAACAGCCGTAGTGGGTGGCTTTACAGGCAGCTATACCTATAATGACCTGCCAGCAGGTGTTTACACCCTAGAGGTCAGCAATAGCCAGTGTAGCCTTTTGAGTGACCCCGTGGCGCTTACCGGGCAAGGCCCTGCACTCAGCGAGGTATGCTTGAGCAAAATTCCTTGTAGCAACGGCACAGGCGTAAGTGCTCCTAGTTTACGTTTTGAGGTGGCTTATCCCAATGCACCAAGTGAGGCAGGCAACCAGTACCAATACCAACTCTTTAGAGAAGGCGAAAGCACGCCGCTTGTCTCAGGATTAACCAACGCCAATGCCAACATATCCCTTGATCCTGCTGATTTAGTAGCGGGCGAACTGCTCCGCCTAGAAGTAGCCGCCACGCTGGATTGTAGCGATGGCAACTGTAGCCAATACACGCCTTACTGTGCGGTGAGTCAGTACGTACGGGTAGAAAACCCGCAACTCACACTTACTTTACCGCCAAGTAGTGAAAGTAGCGATAATCCTGTTTACTACACTTGTATTGAAGACGATACCTACACTTTACCTGTTGCTTTGACTGACAACCTTGGCACCTGTGATGTAACGAGCGATTTACGTTTAGTACTCTACGACAATAGCAATCCTGCTAGTCGGGTAGTGGTAGAGACTATTACTAGCCCTAGCCACGACTTTACGCTTGCTGCGGGGCAGTACTTACTGGAAGGTCACTTAGACGCTTACGGCTGCATGATACAGCAAGCTTTTGCAATCAAGAGCCTAGAAAACGTTACCCTTGACGTACTGCTCAATCCACTTACCTGTGATGATGGTGGCGAAGCCTTGGTGGTGATAGAAGGGTACAGTGGCGATAGCCAAGCCATCACCTACAGATGGCAAAAAGAAGAAGGTGGTAGCTGGGTGACGCTGGTAGATGAGAATAGTAATCCATTGGTCGGCTCTAGTGTAAGCGACCTAGAAGCAGGTAATTACCAAGTCATCGTTCAGTTTGCCATTCCTGGCAACACCGCCACCTGTGAAGTGACCGAAGCCTTTGCCATTGAAGGGCGTCCGATTGTTGAAAACTTCCTACTCAGCAACAGCGATGAGGCAGGCAGCTTGACTTGTACACTCAGAGGCAGTGCCGAGATCAACTTTCAGGGTAATACCCCTACTTCGGGTACTTACCAAGTGGCGTGGCACTATTTGGAAGTACAGCTAGACGAAAATGGGCAACCACTGCTTGATGAAACCACAGGAGAACCCATCACCCAAGACCTACAAATCTTTACCGAAGAAGTGATTTCGGTAGAAGAAGCAGGCGTGTATACCATTGCTAGCTATTTACCAGAAAAGCACTTTAAAGCAGGACAGTATTACTTAGTGGTAACCGATGAGACCGGTTGTATCTTTACCATGACGCCTCCTCAGTTAATTGAAAAACCTGGGGTGGAGAGAGAATACGTGCTTTGCCTGACTTGGGGCACCCCTACACTTCCCCCTGCTGAGGAAGAAGAGGAGGTCACCGAACTGCCCACCATTGCAGCCAGCGATGCCAAAGGTACCTTGCTTGAGAAAGTAAACCAATGTGTCACCGCCCAAGTAGAAGGGATTGCGTTGGCGGTAGAGGCCGCTTGTAGCAACACCCAAGGCACGCTTTCTTTTGCTTACCAGCAAGCCACGTATCATTATACACTGTATTACTACGACAGAGCAGGCAGGCTGACTAAAACGGTACCACCAGCAGGGGTCAGACCGCTCAGTGTAGTAAGTCGAGCCAACCGTCCTGCTCACACAATGGCTACCACCTACGACTACAACAGCTTACAGCAGTTGGTGTATCAAAACACCCCAGATGGCGGAGAAACCAAGTTGCTTTATGATCGCAAAGGACAACTTCGCTTCTCAGAGAACGAAAGACAACGAGACAACAACCAGTACAGTTACAGTGCCTACGACGAACTAGGCAGGGTGGTAGAAGTAGGACAGCAGACCAAGACCGAAGGAAGTGCACTCCCCAACTTTGATTATACCCCGAGTAATCCAAACTCGATTAGTGCTACCAACGAAGCACTCTTAAACGATCCCGCGCAAGCCACTTTCCCCAGTGGAGCCACAGGCAATAGTGAGCAGACCTTCACGGTATACAACACCCCCAAAGAAGGCGTGTATTATTACAGCGAAGACCAACCCCAACGTTACTTAGAGAATCGCGTCAGTTATACCTATACGATTAATAAGGGTGATAGCGATACCACCCAAGCGGTGTACACCTACTACAGCTACGACATTCACGGCAATGTGGCATGGATGATCCAAGACTTGCCAGGCATTCCAAAGATGTACGTCGCCTATGATTATGACCTAATTAGTGGGAAGGTGACCCAAGTACGGTATAATGAGGGTAGCCAAGACCAATTCTTCCATCGCTACCGCTACGATGAAGACAACCGCTTGGTAGAAGTACGCACCAGTAGAGACGGCTTGCTTTGGGACAAAGAAGCACTCTATGACTACTACAAGCACGGCCCACTCAAAAGACTCGAACTAGGCGAGGATCATCTGCAAGGACTTGATTATGTCTACACGCTGCACGGCTGGTTAAAGGGCATTAACAGTCCGACGGGTGGGAATGACAACCAAGATGTAGGTAAAGACGGACAAAGTGTTACCGATGGGGCTGCCAGCCGCTTCGCTGCTGACTTATTTGGGATGGCATTGCATTACTACCGCGGCGATTATAAAAACAAGGATGCAAACAACCCCTTTGACCAAAGTAGCAATTTAGCTTACCAGATCAGTAACGCTGAGGACGAGGAAAAAGAACTTTTTAATGGCAACATAGCGGCTTGGAGCCATCATATGCAGCGGTATCAGCCGGGCAGTGGTGGACAGCCAGCGACTTGGCAAAGTGAGGCGATCACGAACACCTACCGCTACGACCAGCTTAACCGCATTAAAAGCAGCAGAGAAAGACAGTGGAACGGCACCAGTACCAGTTGGGCCAGCCCAAGCAATGTACACGCCACCGATTACAGCTACGATCAAAATGGCAACATTACCCAGCTCCAACGCAGAGATGCAGCGGGTAACCTGCTCGATAACATCACCTATACCTACGAAACCGACGATAACGGCAACCCAATCAATCGCTTACAAGAAGTGAATGATCCGACCGTGACCGCTGATCCAAGTGACATAGAAGGCAAGCACGGCTTTACCTATGACCAACAAGGGAATTTGAGCCGAGATGAGAAGGAACAAACCAATATTGACTGGAACAACCAGAACAAGGTGCATCAGGTACGGCAGGAAGAAGCAGACAAGGCGCATATCACCTTCCGTTATGATGCCACCGGCAATCGCATCGAGAAGGAAGTGAATCGCAATCCACTGCTTGCAGATGGCAGCCGAAGCTACGCTGATCCAACCAAAGTAGTGACTACCTACTACGTCAGAGATGCACAAGGCAATGTGATGAGCATTTATGAGAAGACGCATCGACAAAAAGACGATGGCAGTTACGAAAGTGTACTCACCCAAAAAGAGACCTACCTCTACGGCTCAGACCGATTGGGTGTAGAGAGACAAGAAAAAGTAGTAGGCATCACCCAAAGTGCCAATGCAGCAGAAGCGGTGGGTGCAGAGATTACTGCCCCTGAAACACTCAACCTAAACAGTGATACCCCACCAACCAACAATGGCTTGCTTCCTAATGGTGATGAAGTAATAGTGGAGCCAACGAGCAAAGATACTTATGAAGATCGTTCTTATTGGGTGCTCAGTGATGCTACGACTACCCCAGGCGCTTCCCTCGATTTGACCGAAGGCTTTGAGGCAGACCTCACCAATGCCGAAGGCTTCTTTGCCGAAATAGCACAGTGGGAAGATATTAGAACGGAGGAAGAGGTTTACGCTCAAAGAGTGATTGGTAAAAAGCAGTATGAACTCAAAGATCACCTCAGTAATGTAAGAGTGGTGTTGAGTGATCAGAAGGAAGTGGTAAACGTAGACGAGGCTGCGAGTACGTATGAGCAGCAGGCGAAGGTTTTGGCGTACTATAACTACTATCCTTTTGGGTGGCAAATCAAAGCAAGAACTTATCAAGAAGCTACTGCCAATACTCGTTTCGGGTTCAATGGTAAGGAGAATGATAGCGAGTGGAGTAGCAGAATACAGGACTATGGAATGAGGGGTTATGACAAAGGAACAGGAAGATTTTTATCGATTGATCCGTTAGCGTCGCTTTATCCTTGGTACACACCTTATCAGTTCGCAGGAAACAAGCCTATAAAATTTATTGACCTAGATGGGTTGGAGGAATACGATCCTTCAAAAGATGAGTTCTTTATTGCTAAGCTAATCGTGACTTCGGCAATGGATGTCAAGCACGCTACTTACAATTTAACTTTCCGTAGCTTCAATAGCGATATGCGGGCGAGGTATAAAAAAGATGCTGATGGCAATGAGACGCTTGAGACAGAATTTTATGATGCCTCCCAAGATAGTTTTATGAAAGACTTCCTCAATGGAGTCTTAGATGCAGCCACAGTAGCAGGAGCAGGACAAACAGGCGCAAATGGTTTTATTGCTGGTAGAACAGGAAGTGGTAATCAAACGATTAGAACGTTAAGAGAGGTAGAGGTTGTAGGTAAAAAAGGCTTTTTTGGTAGGATGTGGGATAAGATGACTGTATTTTTGAACAGAAATCCTGAAAAACATCTTCCTTTTGTAACCAATAAATTAAGAAAAGATAGACAGATCAACCCAAAAAGACCTGCCAAACAAATGTTCAGAAGCTTGAGTGGAGTTGAGATTAAAGACGGTTTAATAACGCAAAATGGTAAGCCTCTATCTGGCAGATACGACTTTGTAATAACAGAGTCAATAGAACTTAAAATAGGTAAAGGACATGACTTCTTATCTGATAATGCTGAGTTTAGTAGAGGGGCAGGAAGTATAGTACTGGGCGATGGGAAAATAGTAGATTTAGATCCTAATACTGGTCACTTTAGAACGACTATACAAGAGTCACAAGGAATTTATAAGTACTTTAAGAAAAAAGGTGTAGTACATAAATCACTAAAAGGTCCTACGGATTTGTTCAACAATAACTGATTTAGCATGAATAAAGAGACTGTGGAACTCTCTGAGGAAATCTATGGTATTGTGGACTCAGAAAGAGAAAAAATAAAATTAACCTTTCATCTAAAAGAAGGCTTTAAAGAAAGGTTATCTTCGGTAGATGCTAAGGAATTTATTTTGTATAACTTTTTGACTTATTCTTCCTCATACGTTAATGATTTATTTATCCAAACTCCGTATCTATGGGAAAGAATAAACAGGAGTAATCTAAGCGATATTTTTGTAGAGCTAACTAAACAAGAGAAGTATGAAGGATTAGTAGGGATGTTATCTTTCGTTAGTAAATACCTAAAGTTAGACTCAATAGACTTCTATAAAAGTATAGATTTAAACGAGAAAGATGAGTCCGCAAGAGATTATATTTTTGACGGTGGTGGAAACTGGTCTGGTATTCTACACAAAACATCTGTGGATATGAGAGTAATTAAAGAGTCTAATATTGACTTATCTTCTTTTGAGGTAGTTACAGAAAAACTGATTAGTGAGGGTATTAAACCAAGACCTAAGCTGGTCTCCAAAAAGAAAAATATATTGAGTAGAATAGCTTCTTTCTGGAAATAGTCCTCCGCTGTGAGTAGTCTTTAGCGTAAGTGTGACTACTTACAATCCAGCCAGTAAAACACCTGACACAAATGACTTATATCAGACACATTTGTCTTATTTAGAGTAGCTTGTTGAAGTGATGTAAGTTTTTATCCTCTTCTTATAAATTTTATAAATATAAAAAGCTACCATTACGTATTTATACGCCTACCGCTCCCTAATAATACAAATTATCACTAGTAAGAAAACCTACTAAATTACCTTATAAATCATTGAGGACATTTTTAAGGGTGTCTTTTAACTTTTGCTTTCCTACAAAGGCATCAAGCATATTGAAGATCGTTTGTTTTTCTTGTTCAGGAAGACTTTCAATAAGTTTTACTTTCTCCATAATGGTAGCATCCTGAGAGTTTATATCTTCGCTATCCTCCTCAGTGGCAAAGAGCTGAGAGAGTTTTACTCCTAAAGCTCTGGCGATCCTTTCGAGTGTACTAATAGAAGGTTCAGTTTTTCCATTCTCAATTCTAGAGTACTGAGCAGCTCCCATATTGATGGCAGCAATGACCTCTTTTTGAGAGAGTTTTTTAGCTTCTCGAATACGTTTAATGTTCTTACCAACGTCCATTACTTGCTTATTTATGATAACAAAGGTAGCATTTAGTGTCTTTGAAAGCAATAATAGCAAATAAGTGAGATTCATTATTTGCTTAATAAGTCAATTATATATAATATTGTATTGTTGATTAATTAAGCAAAATATGATTCATATGGCAACACAAGGCGATAAGTACTTAAAAATCCATCGTTCCCATCGAGCAGACCGCCCCGTTCCTGAGCTACGTTTGATGGGTTTATGGTTAGAGCGTTTAGGTTTTGCGATTGGGGAGCGGGTACAGATCACGATGCGTGATAAACTCCTGATTATAGAACTGCTAGAAGGAGAAGCCAAAGAAGCCGCCAACTATAAAGAAGCTTTAGCCGAAGTAAAATCACAACTCAAAAAACTCAGCCAATGGAAATCGCAGAACTCAAGCGCCGCTTAGGTATTGTAGCGGTCGCAGATCATTTGGGCATCAAAGTGGGTAAGCACCTCAAGGCGGTTTGCCCTTTCCACGACGATGGCAAGTCTAGCTTACAGTTCAGTAAAGAAATGCAGACCTATAATGCACTAGCAAAAAAGCTATGTTTGCCATCAAAAAAACTAAGTAAAATTTTTTCAAACTTTTTTTCTTATGGAGATCGCCGAGCTTAAAAGTCGCTTAGATATTGTAGCCGTTGCCCGCCATTTAGGCATAGAAGTAAATAAGCACTTAAAGGCGGTTTGCCCTTTCCACGATGACGGCAAGCCTAGTTTACAGTTCAGCAGAGAAAAGCAGATCTGTACTTGCTTTAGTAGCCGGTGTCAAGCGGGAACAATGGATGTGATTAGCCTTACCGAAAAGAAGCTATCCCTTTCCACGCACGAGGCTTTGAAGTATCTAAGTAAGTTAGCAGGAGAAATTACCGCAGGAGAAGTAAAAACTGCAGAACAAACAAAGACAGTAGAAAAACGAGACTACGCAGGTGACTTTAAAATAATGCAAAGCAGCTTTATCAGCAGTAGCACGGCTAGAAAGTACGCTACGAGTCGGATGCTCAACTGGAAAACGCTCAATACCTTCGGTGGAAGTATCGGCTATAATGCTTTTAAAGGGGGAAAGTTTACGTATCTGCGGGGCTGTGTGGTGTTTGGGTTGAGAGATGAGCAAGGAAAGGTAGTGAGCCTTTACGGAAGAAGTGTTCAAGAAAACAATCGTCAGGATAATAAAGAGAGTAAACACTTTTACACTGCTGGTAGAAAAGGACTTTATCCCTTTTACCCAAAGGCAGCAACGCAAAAAGTGATCTTAACTGAAAGTGTAATAGATGCGGCTACGCTACTGAGCTTACCAGATATTACAGAAACTTACGATGTGCTTGCCCTTTATGGCACGAACGGTTTTACAAAAGAGCATCAAAAAGCGCTTGAAAACGTAGCGGACTTAGCAGAAGTGATCTTGTGGCTTGATGGCGACGCATCAGGAAAAGCAGCCACCCAAAAAATAGGCAAAGAACTGAGTAAGTTACTGCCTCATTGTAAAATCACTACCGTACAATTACCCGAAAACGAAGACCTGAACAGCTTGGCGCAAAGCCACGAAGCAAGTATTTTTAGCCACTTACTTGATGAAAGAACCCCTTTTTTATCTTCAAAAGAACCTTCCACTGAAACTACTTCTACTGAAAAAGAAAAAGTGGTAACTACTCACTCAGATAACTTTACCCTCGACACTCATTAGCTCGACACGAGTAACCCTCATCACTTACGCTACTGTACGGCAAATGCTTGTTATGCCATCAAAGGTGGGATCAGAAAAGACTTAGAGAGCTTAAAAATAACGCTGGTCATTGAAAACTTGGAGAGTGGTAAAAAGAGCCGTACCAAACTAGACTTGTACGAAGACAAGCAAACTGAGAAAGTAGCCAGAGAAGCGAGCCAAAAGCTCTCGCTTCGAGCGGATTTACTAGAAAGCGATCTTTACGCACTCACTGACTTACTCGACGACTACCGCAGTCAACAACTTGCCACTCCAGAAGAAGCGACCCAAAAGGTAGTGGTTGCTGGCAGCCAGCAAGAAAAGTGCTTGCAGTTCCTCAAAGCGCCCAAATTACTCGAACGCATTAACCAGCTCATTGGAGAAAGTGGCATTGTGGGCGAAGAAAACAACCGCCTCTTTCTCTTTGGCATTGCCAGCAGCTATAAAATGCCCCAGACACTTCACGCCTTGATCCAAGGTAGTAGCGGTAGTGGTAAAACCCACCTGCTAGCCAGCATCTTAGCGCTGATGCCCGCAGAGGATGTCATCAGCCTTACCAGAGTCACCGAAAGCAGCTTTTACAATTACCAAAAGAACGAGCTGACCCATAAACTCATTGGACTAGAAGACTATGATGGCCTCGAAGAAGGCGCACAACTCGCTTGGCGAGAACTCCAAAGCAAAGGTACGATTAGTAGTAGCACCAGTGCCAAAGCCGAAGCCCACAGCGACCCGCAAGCCAAGATCAGAATCGTAGAAGGCCCGATCGCTTCGCTCTCGGCCACTACCCAAGGCGAAGTGTACGAAGACAATATGAGCCGATGTTTTTTAGTAGCCGTCGATGAGAGCCAAGAACAAACCCTTCGCATCATCGAACACCAAAATAAAGTAGCGGCGGGTCTTATTGATACCCAAGCGCAAAAAGAGATCAAGACTTTTTTAGCGCACTGCGTGCGGATGCTGAGACCCTATCAAGTGATTAATCCGTATGCGCACTTAATAAAGCTTCCCCCCGAAGCCCATAAGATCAGGCGTCTCAATGCACTCTTTCAGAGCTATGTACAGCAAATCACCTTGCTACATCAATACCAACGTACCAAAGACGAGCAAGGAAGGCTCATTACCCAAAAAGAAGATGTGGCGGCAGCGATCCAAATTATGTTTGAAAGTATTGTACTGAAAGTAGATGAGCTAGACGGTAGCTTACGGCACTTCTACGAAAAACTCAAAGCCTACGTAAAGGAAATCGGCAAAGGCTACGCCTTCTCCCGCTTGGAGGTTAGGCAAGCCTTGAAGGTGAGCAAAAGCCAACAGCATCATTACTTCCAACAACTCTTAGACTTAGAATATATCCAGCAAGTAGGTGGCTACGCCAATCGGGGTTATCTTTATAAAATCTACCATTGGGATGATAATGAGAAAGTTAAAGCCCAAATCAGCCAGTACTTACACGAGCAACTTAAAACCTTATGATATACCATAACAAAAATGAGGAGTGAACGCCCCAAAACACCAGCCGAACGCCAGTCTTTACTTATAATGAGGGACTTAACCCCCAATATAGGGCTAGTGTTCGGCGTTTTCAAAAAAGACAAGTAGCCCTTCAGTTAGTAAACCCTTTATGAATATCCCCTAATGATGCAAACGTACTTGAATGAGATAACAGCCCATGAGATAGCACACTTTAAAGTTCACTTGGAGCGCTTAGGCTACACAAAGAGTACCCAAGAGATGTTGCCTCGCTTGATGAAGTCCTTTTTTACTTACACTGCCAAAAAAATAAGTGAGATCACCGCCGAAGACATTACCACTTTTTACACCTATCTACACGAACGCCCCAATCAGATCAAGCCCGGCGGGCTTAGTGAAAGTTACATCCATCATCACGTCTATGCGCTGAAAGTCTTCTTTGCTTGGCAAGAACAAAAAGGTACGATGAGCCAAAACCCGATGAGTACACTTGCTTTTAAAAGACCGATCAGTAAACCTAGAGCAATACTAAGCCTATCTGAAGTGAAACGCTTGTATGAAGCTTGTGAGAATTATCAAGAAAAAGCCCTTTTAGGACTCTTCTATGGTTGCGGACTCAGAAAATCAGAAGGCGAAGCCCTTCACCTCAAAGATATCCATTTTAGAAGTAGTTTACTCTACGTAAGATTAGGTAAAGGCGGAAGACGAAGAGTGATACCCCTCTCAGAGAAAGTAAAAATAGACTTACAAAACTATGCTTATAAGGAAAGACCTTTCCAAAGAATCTCCAAAAGAAATGCCTCTCTTGAAGATCAAATGGCTTTTATGCTTAACCAAAGAGGAAAACCTATGCGGGGCGCTAGTTACAACCGACTCCTAAAAGTACTCTTACAAAGAGCGAGCATCTCAAAGGAAATCACGCTTCACGGCTTGCGCCACTCTATCGCTACCCACTTGCTAGCCAGTGGCTTATCCTTAGAACAGGTCAGAGACTTCTTAGGACATAAACACTTAGAAAGTACACAAGTCTATACCAGAATACAAAGTAAACAACTATGGCACTTGAGCAATCAATAACACTTAAATCATCCTTAAAAGAGGCTCTTACCCAATATCTTAAAGAAAAACATGCGCCCAGCACGGTAAAACGCTACTTGCGAGAGATCGAACTTTTTATATCTTCACTAGAAACATTACTACAAAATCCAGTCACTGCTAACTATAATCAAATTATGGTGTACCTCGGCGAACTTCGCCACACCCAAAGCAATATCACTCCTTGCTTATGTGCCATTAAGAAATATTATAGTTACTTAGTAGCCCAAGGCATCCGTAAAGACAATCCTGCGCAAGCCATCAAACTTAGAGATCACCGCAATAGAGACATCCAACTCCAAGACTTATTTACCCCTCAGGAACTTGCCCTACTCTTAGAAAGAAAAGAGCGTTACCCGCTGCTCAAAAACCGTAATCAACTCATACTGAGTTTACTTATTTACCAAGCCCTTACCAACGGCGATATTATCAACTTGACCCTTGATGACCTTGATCTTGCAGAAGGGAAAATCCACATTAAAGCAGCCAGAAAAACCAATGCCCGAACGCTACTTTTACAGCCCAAACAAGTCTATTTACTGATGAATTACCTCCAAACGGATAGACCTCAATTACTCAAGGAACAGACCTCACAACTTATCATCTCTTCCCGAGGACACGCCGAAACAGGCGAAGGCATTAGTTATTTAGTAGAGACTTGTAAAGGGTTCTTTCCCAACCGAAAGCTCAATGCTAAAACGATCAGACAATCAGTAATTACTAATTTACTAAAGTCAGGAAAAGACTTGCGCTTAGTACAAGCCTTTGCAGGACATAAATACCCTTCTAGCACAGAAAAATACAAACAAAGCCATCTGGAAGCACTCAAAAATCAAGTCTTGAAATACCATCCTTTAGATAATCTTTAATAGCTATCTATCTCAGTAAATGAAATGCACGAGCTGTAAGGAACTTGGTATAACCCGCCCTTCTGTTCCTCGCTGTACTCGTCACCCATCGTTCGTTCCTCACTCACACAGGTTATAAGGTACTCCTGCGCTGCTCGCCCCGTCCTTGCCTCACCCAAAAGACAAGGCTATACAAGCGCTTCGCGGCCTTGCTTTTGGGCTCGGCTGGCGGGTCTGCGCTGCTCATCGTGGTCGTTCCTTTGTATTTTTTTAGATGATTATGAAGCCTTCGGCAGAATGGTAAAAAAATCCAACCTCTCCCCATTGTTAGGCTCGCCTGCGGGTCGCTGCGGGCTCAGGCATGCAACACACAAGCCAGCGCACGCCTTCGGGTAGTCGGCGCTTACGCACTGATCATCAGCACTTTGCCTTCTACCTAGCCAGCCCTCGGGTTCGTTCCTCACCCTTTCGGTCTGCCACCCTTGCTCCACTCGCAGGACAGGCTCGCAGAAATAAAAAATAACAGTTGTTCTACGACAAGAGTAGTTCTTGGTCTTGCGGAAAGCTCTGCTACCCTTCGGGTAACGCACTTTCGCCCTTCGGGCAGCTTACCCACAGCTTTGTCCTCAGCCCAAGAGAATGCCACCGCACAAAAACTAAAAAGCAAAACCTTCCCTTTTTTATTTTCAGTAGAAAAACTACCTTTAGGAATAGAAAAGATGGTTCTTTGAGAGACTTATTGGCACAAAATAGTTTAGAAAGCTACGGGCAAGTGTGAAGAGAAAAGTGACGCAGATGGAATACTCTTTGGCTATCAAGGGCAGGAAACCGATGAAGAATGGGGTGGTGGTCAGCTTATCAACTATAAATACCGTATCCACAGCCCAGCTTTAGCACGCTTCTTTTCGGTTGATCCTTTACATAGTGATTATCCTTGGAACAGTACCTACGCTTTTGCAGAGAACAGAGTCATAGATGGCGTTGAGTTGGAAGGGTTGGAATGGTCTAGAATATTTGGTTCTCGTACTCCTCAAATGCAGATTTTAGACCAGCATACAAATGCCTTTGATACGCCATTACCTGCATTAGGCGATCGTTCTATGCGAGAATTCCAGCATCAAACCACTCGAGAAGAAAGAAATAGAGTAGCGATGATGCTTCCTTGGCATTTAGTAGAAGCTTACTCAGTACCATTAATGGCTTTGGCAGGACCTGAGGATATTGCTGCAGATATTTTCCTACTACAAGCAGCAAAAATTAAGGGTAGAGGCTTTTTAGGAAGAGCTTTTGCAGGGATAGGAAGAGCCTTTGCGGGGGTAGGTGGTTTTGTAACCAAAAACTGGAAAGGGGTTAAGAATATTTGGAAAGGAGGTAAGAAGAGTTCGCGAGTAGCAACTGATGATGGTTTAGGCTCTCTTATTTCAAAGTCAGTAAGTGGTAACGAAATTCATTATTCAATAACAGGTGTTGAAAAAACTCAGGTAGCTAAACTAGATTCAAAAGGTCTATTGTCGTTAGACTTAAATACAGAAGGTGTAAAAGGTGCTGGTCAATATATTTTGGATGATGCATTAGGACATTTTGGAGATGATGTGCAGGGTATTGTTGCTGACTGGACAATGCGTTCAGACTATCCAGGTAACATGTCTTTGGGGTTAAAACAGTTTTGGCAGAATTACGACCTTATGGAAGGCAACATGTTTGGAGATGAGTTACTTGAATACTCAGCTCGTAACACTAGGCTTGGACAAATATTAGATAAAAAAGGGTTCAGTAAAATAGATGTTGGTACGGCTGAAGCTGATGTAGTAGAAGTGGAATTCAGGAGGTAGGTAATATGTTTATAATAGGTTCAAATTCTAGTTCTATAAGTGTAATAGCTATGACAAAGGCTAACTCTTCTAAAGATATACCTGATATCATATCTTCATTCATAGATATCAGTCAGATAGACCAGTTTGCAAAGATAAGTATCGAGAATAAGATCAAGATAAAAGAACAAGTAGAAAATCTTTTGCGCCACTTAATAGCAGAAGACTTTATATCTCAACAGTCAGATAGAGCAGTATTATATACTATTTTGGGTAGGAGAATACCCATTGATGCTAAAGGTAATCCCTATGGGAAGCGTATTATTTTGTTAAAGAACTTTCTTAAAGTCTTGGAAGAAACAGACGAAGAAGATGAGATTATAATCCTTCATACGAAGTTCAGAGTGGAAGAGGCAGGTACCGTGATGAAGTTGATTCTTAGAAATCCCTCAATTGAATTTGAAGATATCTTAATGCGCTATAATGTAATAGACGAAAAAATACTTAGAGAGTTTAATAGGAAGGTAAAGCTAACTCAAAAAGAGCTAGCAAGTATTTTAGAAGGTCTAACTGAAGATGGCTTAATAGTTGTAGAAAATGGTCGCTATCGTGTTATTGATGAGTTATATATTATTGATAAAGTGTAGGGTAGTGGGTCAAATTATCCGCTCTAACTTTGAGTATGGTAAAGCTTATAAAAGGGGTAAAGAAATACCTTTAGAATAATGATAAACTCGAAACTATAAAATAGTAATATGTCAGAATATGAATATTCGGTTGGCGAAATAACCCTTTGCACTGAGAAGAAAAAATCAGAAAAAGAGGTTGGAAATTTTATCAGACTAAAAATATTATACATCCTTTTGATCTTATCCAAAGATTATAAGCAAAATGACTATGAAGGTATATTCGATTATTTAGAAGAGGTTGAGGAAAATATGAGCTATTTATCTGAGAATATAGTAGATTATCTTGTAAAAGTATTTGATAAATTTAAAGTAGTTAGAAAGGATATAATAGAGATTAAGAGCCTGGTGAATACATTACTCAGTGGAGATTGGGAGCAAAGTATTTTTAACGAAGGGGTTGATTGGATTGCTTTGCAAGAAAAGAGCAAGCAAATTCTACTAAGATTAGAAGTACCTCTTGATTCAGACTTAGAAGAGTACACAGATAAAATCACTATGTTTTATCACGAGTAAAATTTCTGAGCTGAAAAGTATTTTGTCTTCTAAGAAGGTAATTAACTCGCCTATCAGAAAATCACCTACATCGAGCTTTTATATTAGAGAAGTTAACATTGGAAGGAAAGTTGGTAATCTCCCTCAAAAGTATGGTGGTGCTGCGACAAAAAACATTACTGTCATAACTGATGTAAAAGGTAATCTCGTCAATACTTTCCCTGGAAAGCTAAAATATTAAGTTATGATCTGCATTATCTTAAAGGAAAATAAGGATACTGTATCTATTTTAGGTAAAAAATATAATGAAAAATATCTTTGTCCTGATAATGAGCAAGAGTTCCCCTTGTTATCAGAAGTAGCGCCATTTGATATAGATGTTTTTGGGCACGATCAAATGGAAGAACTAATAAGAGACTTAAAGCATCTGATAACAAAAATACCATCAGAACATCACGACCACGTTATGGATATAATAAAACTAGCTAAGGAATGTAGGCAAGACTCTAATAAAGTGCTTATGTTTAATCCATTTCTGCATTAGTCTTTTGCTAGATCAGATATTAAAGCATTCTTCAATAGAAGAGTCAAGGCAAACGAACCATATAAAGGCTATAAGATTGAAAAGTCTCGTAGCATCTTACATGATTTCAAATTAACAAAAGAACTTGAATGAAATTAAATATTTTAAAAGCGAGAGTTAAGCGTAACAACTTAGAAAAATACGCAGGTCGTCATTATAGAGATGAAACTTCGCAAATTGTAAAATCTTTGAACGAGGAAGGGAAGAAAGCTTTATTAGGTATACAAAAAAAAGACGGAATCTATACTATTCTTGGTGAAGAGGTTGTTTATTATTTAACTGCTTCTGGAAACAAGGGAGAATTACCAATAAGCACTTTTTTAGATATTTTACATGCTGAAGGACTCAGAAAAGGAAATATAGCTATATATAGGTTTGTAAAAATAGGTGATGAAAAGGTTTGGATATGTAGTAAATTTACTATGTCTGCACTCATGAATACGATGTTATGGTTGGAGACTCAACTTGATAAAGAATAGCACTAGCCCATTTGTCCTTAACCCACCAACTGGCGCAAGTCTTCAACGAAGTGGTGACTTGTGCCTTCCAAGTAACAAATAAGTTCTTTGACCCTCGTTGTGAGTAGTTTTTAGCGTAAGCGCGACTACTTACTTTTTTGTATTAGCATTTTCAAATGCGGGAACTGTGTAGACTTACAATGTCAGTTCATTGGAAATATTAGATTATGCATATCCTAGTTCCTAAGTCGAATAAAGCCCCTTGTTGTGAGTAGTTTTTAGCATAAGCGTGATTTTACATTAGCATTTTCAAATGCGAGAACCGTTGTAAGTATCCCCTGATATAGGACCATATTTACGCCACCATTGCAGGTGTTTTATGACCTAAACTTTCGTGG
>CALEMF010000074.1 GCA_937911505.1 uncultured Cytophagales bacterium | reverse complement strand
CGACTGTACGTGGCACTTTCTACTTTTATTCTCTTCACTAGCTTAATCTTTCTATTCACTTTTTTACTTTCTTTTTCAGAACCAGGGGCTGGTTTCCATCAAATTCTATTTGAAGTAGCTTCTGCCTTGGGTACGGTTGGGCTTAGTACAGGCATCACAGGTGATTTAACCATCCTTAGCAAGATATTGGTCATCTTATTGATGTTTATAGGGCGTGTGGGAGTGCTCACATTTGGTTTTGCGCTGCTTGCCAGAGATAAGGAAGAGAATGAAAAAGAAGAAACTACTGCAGAAGAGGAAGATCTAGCCGTGTAGTATTTCTGGAACACAGCTTTTACCAAAATGAGCCAACTTTGTAGCTATAATAGTCCAAATGCCACTTTATAACGGATAATTTTCTTTACTGAGGCGTGTATTTGCGCTCTAAAGTTTTCATCCTTTTGCATTTCTGCTACTACCGCCTTGATAAACGCTATCTCATCTGTAGGCATTAGAATCAAATCACAGCCTGCTTTTGCGGCCAAAAAGGAAGCTTTTGGAATGTCTTTTACCGCACCCATATTCATAGCATCTGTAACGATGAGTCCCTCAAAACCTAGCTGTTCCTTAAGAAGGTCTGTGACCACTACCCGTGAGCAGGTAGCGGGTAAACCCTTTGTATCGTATTTGGGATGGTTCTTAATGGCAATATGCCCCACCATAATACTGGAAAGCACTTGATCGGCCAGCAGTTTTTTATAAACGTCAAGTTCTTGCAAAGTCCCATCTATGTACACTAAGTTTTTGTGTGTGTCTCCTTTCACGTAGCCGTGCCCAGGAAAGTGTTTGGCAGTCGTGAGGATATTTTTTTGATGAGAAGCCTCTATAAAAGCTTTACACATAGCATATACGTGGGCTGTATCGCTTCCAAAACTTCTCTTACGGATAGCTGCATTACTGGTAGTTAAGTCGCATACAGGCGCATAGTTATGTTGAATACCTATGTCTAAAAGCTCATCAGAAATGCGGGTAGCTATTTCTTTACATTCTGCCTCGTCAGTAATGGCATTTGTACTTTTAAAAACGGGGGTGCCTTTTATCTTGTAGTGGATAAGGCTAGGTTCTGCATCTGCACTGTACAGCAAAGGCAGTTGTCCTGTTTCTTTAGTAAGCGTGTTAAATTCTTTGACATACCCTTTAAACTCATTCTTTGTACCATTAAGTAAGAGCACCCCTCCTATCTTTTGATTTCTAATGAGAGACGCCACTTGCCATTTTTTCTTTCCATACTGCCCCGCTGCCACTACTACCATCTGCGCTACGCGTTCTTCTTCTGTTAGTTGGTCGAACGTACGTTGCACTTTCAACTCTTGAAAGTAAGCGGCTAAGAGAGAGGGCTGGGAGGAACGAAGCGGCGGTACTGAAGTAGTCTGATAAAAGAAAAGTAATGGGAAAAGCAAATACTTCAACATAAGGGCCTCCTGTTTAATGGGTGTAACCTATTGACATTTTAGCTACGCTGAGCTACACTTCGTTTCGGTTCTGAAAAATACTGAAAGAATCTTAAAAAAAGCAATTGAACACCATAAAAAACTTGGCACAGACGTGCTAATAACACCCTATTCTCTACGCCAAAGGAAACACTTCTCCTACAGCAGGCATCTGTAAACTCCCATTCAATTGCCCTTGCGTTTGTAAGTGTGTTAGCAAAGCAATTGGCTCACCAAGAGGTTCATCGGCGAGATCATAAGTGCCGTAGTGCATAGGAATAAACGTTTTTCCACCCAAATCGTGAAAACCCCTTACTGCCTCGATGGGAGAAGTATGTGCCTCATTCATAATGTGAGCGGGCCGGTAAGCCCCTACAGGCATCAAACATACATCAGGAGCGCCCAATACTTTTTTGATCTCTGTAAAATGGCTATAATAAGCGGTGTCACCTGCAAAGTAAAGTTTAAAATCTTTGTACTGAATCCAAAAGCTCCCCCACAGTGTACGGTTATAATCGAGAAGGCCTCTACGGTTCCAGTGTTTGGCAGGCAAAAAATAAATCGATAAGTCACTACTCTCGGTGTTGAACTGCTGATACCATCCCGCTTCTTGAAAGGAAGTACGTGAACGATACTTCCCTAATAAGCTGCTAATTTTTAAAGGCATTAGCAATTGGATAGCAGGATTTTGCTCGATAAGCTTATGTATACAGGCTTGATCGTAGTGATCCCGATGGCCGTGTGAAATCAGCAGATAGTCTATATTTTGGAGCTTTTCAAAAGAGAATGGTAAACCTACCAAACGCTTGATAAAAGGTAGATCAGTAAGGCAGGGATCGGTAATAATTGTTTTACCACCCAAGCGAATTAAAAACGAGGAATGCCCTAGCCAAGCTAGCCAATTACCAGATGTATCGAGGAGGTGTTCTTCTTTTTGTAAGGGGACTTGGTAAGGCTGTGCTTTTTTAGCCTTTTTGACTTCTTTTTTATTGAACTGCCACTGTAAAATCGTAAAAAAGGGGACTGGACGAGTATTGACTGCTTCCATCTCAAATTGCCCATTCATAAAGATATTCCCTCTAAAATCTTCATTGATGGAAGGGAGTTGTGGGTTAGTTAAGTATTCAATCATGTAAAAAAAATAAAAAATTTAGTTTTACTCTTCATCAGGTAAAACATCTATGTCTTGTATTAATACTCTTTTAGCAATTTGTTGTCCAGTAAGCGTAGCAGCTAGCCCACCCATAGCTGTTTCTTTATACCTTGCCTCCATACTTTGCCCAATCTCGCCCATCGCTTGTACACACTCGTCTACGGGAATCACAGCGTCTACTTGTGCCAAGGCAATCTGTGAAGAAGAGTAAGCAATGGCAGCCCCACTAGCATTACGCACTACACAGGGTACTTCTACCAACCCTGCCACTGGGTCGCAAACCAAGCCTAGCATACATTGGATGGTAATCGCTACCCCATTAAAAACTTGATCGATATTACCTCCTAAACTATACACAATAGCACCTGCGCCCATCGCGGCGGCTGAGCCTGTTTCTGCTTGGCAACCACCCACTGCCCCCGCAATGCCTGCATTTTTTTCAATAATTAAGGCAATTCCTGCTGCTACCAAAAGTGCTTCTAGTATTGTCTCTTCGGGTAACTGGTGTAACTCTTGCAAAGTAAATAAAATACCTGGTAAAATGCCAGAAGCCCCTGCAGTGGGAGCAGCCACCACACGTCCCATACACGAGTTGACCTCTTTGGCAGCTAATGTTCTTGAAATCAGCTTCGTAAACTCGGGAGAGAGTACAGTAATAGGACTATGGTATACTTTTTTAGCACCATTGTTAATCATCCCTGAGCGAGAAACCATCTCTTCGGATAAGCCTGTTTCGATGGCGTCGGTCATTACTTTGTAAGCGTTGGCAAGGTGGTTCCAGATGGCTTCTTCGGTTCTGCCTTTTTGCTCTATTTCATAAGCCAATACGGGTTCGAAAAGTGAGTATTTATGTGTGGTACAGTAGTTTTTCCAACTTTTGAAGTCATCAAAAAGTAATCCCATCTTCCTAAAATTTTAATTGTATAGTAACTTAAACAAAAAAAGAGACTATTTGATCTTGAAAAGATACTATTTTCTTTAATACAACCTATACAATACTAAGGGGTTTATAGACTTACGAGAATATATTCACCTATTGGTATTTTAGCTGAATTAGACTATGATATAATTTGATTCAGACCTCAAACAAAACACTTTACAGGGTTTTATCCATTTTTTACAGAGGAAAATCACCAGTTGAGCGAGTCTGCTCAACTATTTATTAAATCGCATGTTATATTTATATTGAATTTAACGTGAATCATCTATTGATCACTATTCGCATCTATCTCAAGTGTAGATGCAGTCTTTTAATTATAATATAAGTTGGGTCCTCGTACTTAGCTTCAATTTTTTAGAAAAATGAAAAAGGTATACGAAAAAGTAATGCCTTGGGTCATCAGTGTGCTTTTACTATCCACTAATACTTACGCACAAACTGGGCCTGGAGGTGTCGGAAATACAACAAACAACGGTATATGGCTGAGAGCACAAGATGTAATCGCTGTGGATGGCGACCCTATCACCTCTTGGAATGACTTCTCTGGTAATAGCAATGCTGCACAACAACCTACTTTAGGCATACAACCTACCTACCGAGCTACCAGTGCGCTCAACAATCAACCTGTTATCCGCTTTGATGGGAATGATGATGAGATGGCGATTGCAGATGCTGACATACTAGATGGGACACCTGGTATTACTTATTTTGCCGTTGTAAGACCTAATAATTTAAACGGTGCACCTCGAGGTATTTTAGGAAAACGAATTACTTTTACGAACACTACTAACTACGCTTATACTTGGTTTTTCTGGAATGGTAACCGACTCAATAATGATATAGAAACCCAAAATAATCGTTATGATAGTGGTGGTAATACATTTAACAACGCTACCAACTATGTATTAAGCTTTGACTTTGATGGTACACGCCCCTTAAATCAACGTAGCCGTATGTACAGCAATGGGCAGCTCATTGCCCAAGCACGAGAAGATGCCACTACCTTAAATAATAGTAACCAACCTGTTGCTTTGGGGGCGCTTAATGTGGGCTATAATACTTATCTTGGTGCAGACTATGCGGAGATTATCCACTTTAACTATGCTGTAAATACTACCCAGCGCACAATTATCAATAACTATTTAGCAGCTAAATATGGTATTGGGCTCACTACGCAAGACCTCTACGTACAAGATAATGTCGCTAATGGAAACTTTGACTTTGAGGTAGCAGGTATAGGAAGAAATAGTGCTAGTGACTTTCATAATGATGCCCAAGGCTCGGCCATTTTACGTATTAATAACCCAAGTGACCTTAACAACAATGAGTTTTTACTCTGGGGACACAACAATCTGAGACAAGAAGCAGATAACTTCACAGATTTACCTGCAGGGATCGAAGCAAGGTTTAGCAGAGTATGGCGACCTAATGAAGTAAATAACGCAGGAAGTCCTGTAGATGTCGGAGCCATTGATTTGGAATGGAACCTTGCAGGACTAGGTACGATAGATGTGGCCGACCTTAGATTACTGGTTGATACCGACAACGATGGCTTTTTTATAGATGAAACGCCGATTGCAGGTGCTACAGCGATGGGTGGCGACCGCTATGCTTTTGCAGGTGTTACAGCGATTAGTAACAATACCCGCTTTACACTAGCGACTGCTAGGAGGTCTATCACTCCCCTCCCCATTGAGCTGCTCTCTTTCAATGCCAAAGCAGTCTCTTCAGAAGAGGTACACCTTACTTGGCAGACGCTTACTGAACTTAACAATGCCTATTTTACAATAGAACGCTCTACAGATGCTACCACTTGGGAAGCCATTGGTGAAGTACCAGGAGCAGGCAACTCTGCTTCGCTATTGAGCTATCTTTATGTAGACCAAGCGCCTTACCAAGGAATTTCTTATTATCGTCTTAAACAAACTGACTTTGATGGGACTTTCTCTTACTCTTCTATCAGTGATGTTCGCCTTGAGCAAGAAGAAGTACCTTATACGGTACGTGTTTATCCCAATCCAACTGCCCATCATCTTATTATTGAGGGAAAAGGTAATCTACCTAATAACTGGCAGGTGTATACTAGTCTTGGGCAAAACGTTACAGGATCGGTACGGTTGATACAAAGCACCGACAAACGATATGAGTTTGACCTTTCTCTCCTCAGTGCAGACACTTATCTTTTCAAAGCAACTGATAAGATTTATAAGGTACAAAAACTGTAGGGTCAGTGGCCTTGTGTGTGTAGCGTTGTACGCTGCACACGAAACGAGTTCTATATAAAGAACGTGATCATATGGTACGTTTTAGCTGCTTTCTGTTACAGTTTAATTAATACAACTCTTTACTTTTAACAATCGCGTCTTTTAAATATTGAGGTTCGTCATTCAAGATCATTAGTATGATAGCTCCTTGAAGATTGCCGATCACTTGCGTACTCTTCTCTTTTGCGATTTTTTCAGCATGTTTGGTTGCAAAAATTTTTACTAAGGATTTCTCCCAAGATTGGAAGAAATTGAGAGAGGCCTCCTTAAAAGTATCTTCTACCAAGATAGTTTCTAATACGGTATTCCCAAATATACAACCTCCTTTCTTGTGAAGAAATACTTTTTGATAGAAGTCAAGCATGTTTTCTAGCTTTTCATCATCAGGAATACCATCGTCGTAGCCAATTGAGAAAATATTTTCCTTAAACCAATCTGAGGTCATTTCAAGAGATTTCATCATCACCTCTTCCTTACTTTTGAAATGATGGTAAAAAGCTCCTTTAGTTAAACCGCAAAATTTTGCCAGATCACTCATACTTGTTCTATAGTATCCCTTCTCTCTAAAAACGGTTATACTTTTCAGGATGATTTCCTTTTTTGTTAATTTCTGAATTGGCATTTTTTCTTTGAAAGTTTTCTACAGGAGGATGGTTTCACCATCTTCTGGAATGACTAGGCGGTTACTTAAAATATTATTTTTATTAGCTTCTTCTCTTAATGAACGTCTAGTTACTTTACAAAAGTCTATAGACTCTAAATGTACGGCAACTATTTTAGAGGTTTTTGCAAACTTAGCTAAGGAAATTGTTTGTACTTCATCCAGCATTACTGGATATTTCTCAAAACCTGGAATAATACCACCACCTGAATTAGCAATAATCACAGCAGGATTAAATTTTTTTATTGTATTTTCTACTTCCTTGTACCATATGCAGTCACTTACTATATAAACCGTTGGTGACTGCTGGCTTTCAATTACAAATCCAGACACCTTCCCCATGTAAGGTAATACAGGACCACTTCCGTGTTGCGCTGCTACTCTTGTAATACTGATTTCTTCCCATTCAATTGATTCCTCTATGGCCTGAACATTCGTAAAACGAGTAAACTTTTCAAACTCCTTATCTTCAATACTGCAAAAAAGAGGAATGTTTTCAGGTAATATTTTTTGACTCACATCATCGAAATGATCTGGATGTGAGTGAGTAACTAAGACACTATCTACCCCCTTTAATACTTCTTCAATGGGCATCGTTAGATCAACAGTTGGATTAGGCAAAAGCCCCTTCACAAATGGAGGGAAAGTATCTTTCTCACATAGCATTGGGTCTATTAAAATGTTTTTCCCTGCATAATTTAGCTTGACTGTTGCATTTCTAATTAATTGTAACTTCATGTTATTATTTTTTAAGTACTAAACGGTTGGTATGTAAACTAAAAACAAAATATTACTTTTCAAAATCATATCATCCAAAACGATACAGCTTTTTGGTTATATCTCAAGCACAAAAAAATTATTATCACGTGCTGGGGTGATTTCAGAGGTCAGTAGTGATAGTTTTACTAGCTTTCCATAGGTATTTTGTAATGAAATATCCTAAATTGCAACTGTAATTAAATTAGCTATACCCCATGAAAAAAATTTTTATATTTATTTTTTCTTTAGTTTACATGGCTTCTTGTGTGAGTAAGAAGGAATACCAAGCGGTAAAAAGTAAAAACTATGCACAGGAAAACCAATTGAAAGAAAACCGTGCTACTATCAACCAACTAGGGACAGAAGTAAGTACGCTCAGAAGTCAAAATGAGCTTTACAAAGAACAAATCGAAGATTTAAGAAACACTAATAAAAGCTTATTAGATCGTGTTTCCGACTTATCTGATGTAAGTAAAGCAGGGATGGAAACTCTTAAGTCACAAAATACCTTTATACAAAGTCTTACCCAAAAAATACAGCAGAAAGACTCTGTTGCCATGGTGTTAGTGAATAATATCAAGAAATCTTTAGACGATGTAAACGATAAAGATATCAACGTGAAGGTGATTAAAGGAGTGGTTTTTATTTCACTGTCTGATAACTTATTGTTCAGATCTGGGCAGACCGAATTACTACCTGATGCACGTCGTATCTTGGCGAAGGTCTCTAAAATCATTAAAGATAACCCTGATTTAGAAGTGCTTGTAGAGGGTCATACAGATAACCAACCTATTTCTACTAATTGTATTGAAGACAACTGGGACTTGAGTGTACTTCGTGCAACAGAGGTAGTACGCTATTTCCAGAAAGAGTTTTCTGTAGTACCTGCTAGAATGACGGCCGGTGGACGCTCCGAATATGTACCTAAAGCCAAAAATGACTCGGCGCAAGGTCGCTCTGTCAACAGACGTACAGAGATTATTCTTACACCTAAGTTGGATGAATTCTATGAGTTATTACAAGATAAAGAAGCACAAGAAAAAGAATAGTTAAAAATACTTACCATAAAACGCCAGCAGTTTCATCAGGAAACTACTGGCGTTTGCTATAGGGAGTAAATTTCCTGCCTAAGCTTCTCCGTTTACACTAATTTTGAAAAACTCGTTTTTCTTCACGTTGAAATGAATCTGCCAGTAGGCACTTCCTCCGTCCATTACAATAAGTTCTTCACAAAAATCCTTTTCCTTGATCTCATCTGTAAAGCAGTTTACGTAGATCACCTTCTCTCCTTCTGCATTAACATAGCCAATGTATTGTCTCTTATACTCAGGCAGTCTATCTTCAATAAAACCTGATCTAGCATTTTGACGAGGGTGTTGTTTGTTAATTTCACGAATTTGTTCGCGAAGCGATTTCTCAAGAAGCATCACTTCTTCTTTAGTGGGCGTGAACCGCTTCAGTGGCTCTTTAACGGTATAAGCAGCACATTTGGCTTCTAAGATCACTCCTTCAAAATAAGGTGTTTTCAAATGAAGTGAGGCATTATCGTCTTGGGCGATGGCACTGTAGATGAAAATACTACAGCTAATGAGCATAATGAGGTGTTTCATAGAATATTAAAGTTTGGATTTGGTTTATGATCTTACATTTTCCATACCACACTCACCGTTTAAATGTATTATGTTTGTAACATTTTTGACTTGTACTGCTTAGGCGAAACGCCTTCGTATTTCTTAAAAACCCTCGAGAAATAACTTGTAGAGTTGAAGCCTACATCAAAACAAACGTTGGTAATGGTTTTACGAGGGTCTGCTAAGTATTTTTTAGCTAAAGCTAAGCGCTCTTGCAACACAAACTCAATCGGTGAAATGCCCAACTCTCGCTTAAAGCTTTTAAAAAAGTGGGATTCACTCATACACGCTGCGTTGCTTAACTCTTTCACGCTCAAGTTTTTTGATATATTTTCTTTAATATACTTTACCACATAAGCAAAGCGGAAGCGATTCATATTTTGCTGATAATCTTCAAAGATCACCTTTCTAGCTTGCGACTGCATCAGCCTAATGAGTAGTTCTTGTAAGGTAAGTTCTGCAAAAATATCTTTTGCCCGATTATCGCCCATACTTACTTTCACCAAACGATTAATCGTATTGGCCATTTCTTGGGTATTTTTTAAGTGATACTGCTCTTCATTGATCTGCCAAGTATCAAAGCTTTCTACTCGCTTGTACTTCTCATTTAAGATGTCTATGATCTGGTGAATCTTCTCACTGTTAATAGCCAGCGCTAAACATTGTGTAGGGCTCGCTGCGCAAGCTTCTGGAAAATCAATCAGCATACGCTCGTTGGCAGGTACAATGACCGATTCACCAGGAAGATAGTCGAAGTGCGCTTTATCAAACAAATGCATTATCTTTTTTCCCCTCAGCATAGAAGTGAAAGTAAGATCCTGAAAACACAACGCTACGCTTTTCGAGGTTTGATGGGTTTCGAAGATATTGAGTTCACACTGCTCCAACGTATATACAGAGCGATGCTCAACAAGGGTCTTTAAGTTTTTACCAGGGGTGAGCATCTGCTGCTGAGGTATAATACCTGTCTTCTTCCACATAAGCTGCTTTCTTTACAAATAGTATTATTCTACGATAGAATAGTAAAAATAATTGATAGGATAGTAAATATAACTATTATTTATTAAAAGTACATTTGTTTTAAATAATTGTTTTTAAGCTTATTAAGTAAACCCAATTAAATCATGGAGACATTAGCATCAACCGAAAAACTAGTAAAACAACCCGAGTTTAAAGAACGCTACGAAAACTTTATCAACAACGAATGGACTTCACCTGTAAAAGGACAATACTTCGATAATGTATCGCCTGTAAACGGTGCTTCTTTTACAAAGATAGCCCGCTCCACTAAAGAAGACATAGAGCTAGCACTCGACGCCGCACACGAGGCTTTCAAGACGTGGTCGAAAACCTCTGCTACCGAGCGTAGTAATATTCTGCTCAAAATAGCTGATATAATGGAGCAAAACCTAGACTACCTCGCTGCGGTAGAAACCGTAGATAATGGGAAGGCTATTCGTGAAACAACCATGGCTGACCTACCACTCGCCATCGATCATTTCCGCTACTTTGCGGGTGTCATTCGTGCAGAAGAGGGAAGCATCTCTGAGTTAGATGCTCAAACCGTCTCTGTCAACGTAAAAGAGCCGATTGGTGTAGTAGGGCAAATTATCCCTTGGAACTTCCCTATCCTGATGGCTACGTGGAAAATAGCCCCTGCTTTAGCAGCCGGTTGTACCATCGTATTAAAACCAGCAGAGCAAACACCTGTAGGCATTCTTGTTTTGATGGAGCTCGTGAAGGATATCTTACCAAAGGGAGTACTCAACGTAGTTACAGGATTTGGCCCAGAGGCAGGAAAGCCTTTGGCCAACTCTCCTCGTGTAGCCAAGGTAGCCTTTACGGGTGAGACCACCACTGGACGCCTGATTATGCAGTATGCCTCAGAAAACTTGATTCCTGTAACCATGGAGCTAGGGGGTAAATCACCTAATATATTCTTCCCAAGTATTATGGACGCTGACGACGAGTTTTTTGACAAGTGCTTAGAAGGTGCTGCCATGTTTGCGCTGAATCAAGGAGAGGTTTGTACTTGCCCTTCTCGTATTTTAATTCACGAGAAAATCTATGATGCTTTCATCAAGCGAGTAGTAGAGCGGGTAGAGAAAATACACATGGGTCATCCGCTGGATATGAATACGATGATGGGGGCACAGGCTTCTAAAGATCAGTTTGAGAAAATTCTCTCTTACATCAATATCGGTAAAGAGGAAGGTGCTGAAGTACTGACAGGTGGCCAAGCAGAATACGTAGAGGGCCTTCAAGATGGCTACTACATCACGCCTACCCTACTTAAGGGAAATAACAAGATGCGTGTGTTCCAAGAAGAAATCTTTGGTCCAGTAGCGTGTGTTACTACCTTCAAAGACACAAAAGAGGCTATTGCCATCGCCAATGAAACGCTTTATGGCTTAGGAGCAGGCGTTTGGACGCGCGATGCGCACGAAATCTACCAAGTGCCTAGAGCCATAGAGGCAGGGCGCGTATGGGTCAATTGTTATCACCTCTATCCTGCCCACGCACCGTTTGGTGGTTATAAGCAATCAGGTTTTGGAAGAGAAAATCATAAAATGATGCTCAATCATTACCGTCAAAACAAAAATATGCTTGTTTCTTATGATAAGAAGCGTATGGGCTTCTTTTAAGCGACGATAGAAGTACCTATTTCTTAAGAAATTGCTCCAGAGTCCTTGAACACTTCTGGAGCTTTTCTGCTTTATTATTTGATAGCTTTTTTATAAACGTAACGCAAAAAGAGATGACAGCAAGAGTATTAGTAACCGACGAAGCCAAAAAAGTGATCGATCAATTACAAGAAATACACGGCGCACTGATGTTCCACCAGAGTGGTGGGTGTTGTGATGGCTCGCAACCCATGTGTTTTGCCAAAGGAGAATTTAAAGTGGGTAGCAGTGATGTTTGGATAGGAACCATTCATGGTTGTGACTTTTTTATGAGCCAAGCTCAGTTTGAATATTGGCAACATACCCAACTTACCATTGATATTACAGAAGGCAGGGGCTCCAGTTTTTCTCTTGAAATTCCACTGGGTTTACGCTTTTTGGTAAAATCCAGGTTATTCACAGAAGAACAACAGAACCTTACGCCTGTGATAAATGGAGAAGAATATTTGATGCAACAGGAAAGCACCACACCATAAATACATTTCCTCTTTAAAAGTACTAAAAACAGGATTCAATAAGTGTTCGGAAGTAGTGAAGTTGAGGCAGTAATAACAAGTTATATGTTACGCAGTAACTTTCTCTCTTGTATGTTACATTGCGTCTTCCCTACTGAAGCTATTTTTCGGTAAAAATACTGTACCTTACAGGTATTATTTACAGTAAACTTATTGAACCTATGATAACAACGGAAAAAAAGGCACAGCCCACAGAGCAGGTGTACGTATCCCCTCAAATAGGACCACATAAAGTATTAAAGATGGGATTAAAT
>CALEMF010000073.1 GCA_937911505.1 uncultured Cytophagales bacterium | reverse complement strand
TACTAAGAAGTATTTTTTTTATTCTAAGCTTGAGAACTCTCGAAAGAAGTTGAGAACAACATCCCCTGAAGATTTTGATTCCGCACGCTTTTGTGCAAAACGGATCACAAAGGTAGGAATTTATTTTAAAATAACCAAACGTACTTAAAAACTATTTTTCTGTGATAGACATATAGTTAAGCTGGTACATCTTTTTTCCTTCAACTTTATTATAATATTGTGCTAGTGCAGGGATAGCCTCGAATAGTATGGGGACGAAATCTTTCTTGTCTACGATGATCTGAGGGAGATCTTCTTTAAAGTTATCAAGGATATTCACTTGTATATCGAACTTGTTTAGCGCGTTGAAATGGCGTTGTGCTAGCTGCCAGTTTAAGTATGTGGTAGCGGGTTTACCATAGTAATATGCGGAGACGTTATTTCCTAAAACTAATATTTTCTTTCCTTGTATTAATTGTTTCGTCTCTTCATTATAGACAGTCACTATTAATTTATCATATGTTATAGTGTTATAGTGTTCATATGCTTTAGGTACTTCTAACCAAAGTGTTGCATAAAGTATTGTCAGTGATAATGAGGTAAAAAGAATAAAGAGTGCTTCGGCCAATAGTCTTTTTATGATTAAGAAGTAATGTGCTGTAAAGAAGCTAAAGACGGGTAAGAAGATGACAAAGCTATGTGCGGAAAAGCTGGCGTTAAATAGGAATATTAGTGTACTCACTACTAACGTAAGTAGCATTGCTTGTTGGCATCTGACTTGATAGTTGATATACCGATTTGATTGAAAAAGGACTACAAGGCTAGTTAGTAATAGTAGTGTCGGTACTACCAGTAGTGTTGCACCTGCTTGTACATCAAAATAGCTCAATGTACGACCGTAAAATAGATAACCCATAGCATTTATTAGAAATGCATATTCTCCATCTATTAGAAAAAAAGCAACTGCTACTACAATGATAGGTAGAAAAAAAGAGAAAAGCAGTAGGAAATAGCCCAAGGGTTTTGTTCCTGTAAATAACAAAAAACCTACAAGAGGAATGAGTAATAGCACAAAGGAGGGTAAAAAGAATAGTGTAGCAATACCCAAATATAAGCCTACATCAAACACTTGACTTCTATTGATATTTTCGTTGATATGTAAAAATATATGTCTTAAGGCAAGTATGATAAAGGTATTCGCTAGTAGTATAGGTGAAAGCGCTATAAAATCAAAGAACACAGTACTAAAAGTGATGTACAGTAGTGCTGGAAGAACCGTACGCTCTTCGTAAAGTTTTCTTTTGGTTAAGATATCGTTCCATAGCAATGCTTGTATGTAAATCATTATAGTGCTCAAAATATGATGCGCTAAAATATTTTTACCAAAAACTAAGAACAGCAACCAGTATACAAGCGCTGATAGAGGACTTGTTTCGTCCCAAACGTCTACATAAAGTATGTTACCTAGTTGTAGAGAATGTGCTAAAGCTAGCCATTTTACCTCAGGAATAGTGAGAGGTACTCCTTTTATTAATAATGGTAAGCGAATCGCTAGAAGAACAATCGCTAACATTATATACTGCCCTAGGGCTATTTTTTTGAAGAAGTTTAACACTTTACGATCTGTTTCAGCTTGGTTAAACGCTTTGTGGAAGATGTGAAATTACTCCAAAATTAGTAATTGAAAAGAAATTTATTTTAAATTTGCACTGTTATTAAAAATGTGGTGTTACTTATCAATCTAATTTAGATTATACAAAACCATGGAAACGAAACGACAAAAGCAAGTGGCAAGATTGGTGCAGAAAGAGTTGGGATATATTTTTCAAGCTGATACTAAAGGGCATTTTAATGGTTCGTTCATTACTGTTACTTCTCTAAAGATTACCCCAGACCTATCTATAGCACGTGTTTATCTTAGTTTTATCAATAGCAAGAATAAACAGGCTCTTCTAGAAGACATTCGTAATAAAGGAAAACTCATACGCCACCATTTGGCGCTTCGCATGGGGAAGCAACTGCGTATTATTCCGGAATTACAGTTTCATTTAGATGATTCAGCGGACTATGCAGAAAAAATGGATGATCTTTTCTCTAAGATAGAAATTCCTCCCGCTGATAAGGATTATAAAATAGACTCGGACGATAAAGAAGGGTAAATAATTACTATGCAATACAACCCTATTAAAAAACGACTGAGCACTTTCTTCAGTAAGTATTCCTTCTTGAGGGTGTTCTTCTACAAACTACTAGACTTGCTGCTGCTAAGAGCTTGGCACATCCATAAAGAGCTTAAGCAATGGGCAGAAGATAAGCGAGACAAAACATTACACATATTGGATGCAGGTGCTGGATTTGGTCAGTATGCTTACTACCTGAGTAATATGAGCACGCATTGGAATATACTAGCAATAGACAATCAAAGTGAATATGTTTGTAGCTGTAATCGCTTCTTTCATAAACATCACAAGCAGAATATTCTTTACAAGACAGAAAATCTGCTAGATTTTGCTCCGAAAAATAACTTTGATCTGATCTTATCAGTAGATGTGATTGAGCAGATCAAAGAAGATGACCAAGTAATTGGTAATTTTTATAAGTCACTTAAAGAAGAAGGCATGCTTCTAATGTTTGTTCCTTCCTGTAAGCAAGAAGAAAATGCAAAGGATTCCTTTTGCGATGAGCAAATAAGAGCTGGATATAGCGTGGAAGAGATTCGCCATAAATTAAAACAGGCAGGTTTTAATAGAGTAGAGACCAAGTATACTTACGGTAAATCAGGAAGTGTATCTTGGGAGCTTTCTATGAAGTATCCTATTTTGGCAGTGGGAACCTCTAAGTATTTATTTAGTATTTTACCTTTTTATTATCTCTTTATTTACCCTATCTGCTATATTCTTAATCTGATAGACTTATATACACATCATAAAGAGGGTACTGGAATACTCGTCAAGGCTTGGAAATAGCATCACTTCATTACCAATATTTCTATGGCGTATATTTTAAGTATTGAGACGGCTACTCCTGCTTGTTCGGTAGCTTTACATCAAAATGATCAGCTATTAGGTAGTTTTTCTCTTTTTATTGACAAATCACACGCTTCTCAGCTTACTTTACTCATTCAACACTTAACAGCACACTGTGCACTACCCATACAGCAGATCGATGCAGTGGCGGTATCGAAAGGGCCCGGCTCTTACACAGGCTTACGTATTGGTGTTTCTACGGCCAAAGGGTTATGCTATGCGTTAGACATCCCTTTTATTAGTGTAAATACGTTGGAAGCAATGGCTTTACAGGTACAGCCCTATAATATCAATGGTGCGCTTTTGTGCCCTATGCTGGACGCCCGTAGGATGGAAGTATATTGCGGCATTTGGGATCAGCAGCTACAAGTACAAGTGGCTACACAGGCCAAAGTAATAGATGAAGAAGCGTTTCGTGAAACATTGGATCAACACCCTATTCTTTTTTTTGGAAATGGTGCTCAAAAGTGTAAAGCAATATTATCTCATCATCCCAATGCCTTTTTTTTAGAAGAGGTAAGTCCACAAGCTCGAACTATTGGACAACGGGCGGTTGTTAAATACGAAGAAAAGCAGTTCGAAGAGCTCGCTTACTTCGAACCTTATTATCTAAAAGATTTTGTAGGTACCAAAGCTAAAAAGTAGACTTATGGAAGAGATTGTAAATAAAGTAGCCAAAAGTGGGCTGATTACAATAGATTTGGAGGAGCTTCATACAGTAAGACCTCAGTTAGTGTACGACATAAAGGATAACTTATTTCAAGGAATTGTTTTAAAAGAGAAAGACTTTAGAGATTTTATCAAGGCACACGATTGGTCGCAATACCAAGACAAGGATGTGGCCATCACTTGTAGTACAGACGCGATTATCCCTACTTGGGCTTATATGCTTCTTACCGCTGCTCTATCAGCGTATGCACATCATATTACATTTGGGACGTTAGAGGATTTGAATAGAGAGTTATTCTCACAAACAATAGAGAAGCTTGATATAGATAGCTTTATTGATAAGCGAGTAGTAATAAAAGGATGCTCAAAAATACCTGTTCCTACAAGTGCTTATGTAACACTTACGCGTTTGCTAAAGCCTATTGTAGCGAGTTTGATGTATGGCGAGCCCTGTAGTACTGTACCTGTTTATAAGAAAAAACGTGTGGTTAAGCAGTCTTAGCATCACCTTCTTTTTCTGGACGTAAAGAATGCTTTATAGATGAGGTAACCTATCAATAATATAAGCAGTATATAAAAAATGTTATTGAAGAGTATCCAGAAGAAGGTAAAAGTAACCATCTTGAATACTTTCCAGGAAACAACAATGACTGCAGCTATTAATATGGCCAGTACAAATAAGCTTTTTCTCATAGTTAAGTTGGTGTAAATTGTATCTGAGATTAATACACTTGTGTTCCTTAAAAACAGGCTACCTACTATTAAAGTTTCTATGAAATATTTTTTGTATCTATTATCCATCTTTTTCATAGCTCCATATGGCTCGTATAGCCAAGGAGATATTCCTTTGGGTACTTGGCGCACCCACTTCCCTTATAATAGCGCTCATACAGTAGTTGCTACACAAGACCGAATTTATTGTGCTACAAGTGCTGGTCTCTTTTTTTATGATCTTAACGATAACAGTATTACTACCCTTTCTACAGTCGATGGCCTGAGTGAAACACAAGTAAGCGAGTTAGCCTATAGTAGTACCTACAATATATTACTTATTGCTTATACTTCTGGTAATATTGATCTGCTCACTGAAGACAACCTCATCGTTAATATCACTAGTCTTCTAGAAGCCGAAAACATAGGAGAAGATAGACAAATCAATCATATCTTTTTATCAGACAGATTAGCTTATCTTTCTACTAACTTCGGCGTAGTAGTAATAGATCTCATACGGCAAGAGGTAAGCGCGACTTACTTAAACCTAGGAGCAACAGGTACACGCTTACCTATTCACGCAGCTACGATCTACCAGAATCAACTTTTTTTAGCTTCTCAAGAGGGTATTTTATTTGCGCCACTTACTAGCAACTTACAGTTTTTTGGCAACTATACCTTTTTTGACGAAACAGATGGTATCCCTCAACAGCCAACCAGTGCGATCGCTGTTACAGAAGACGTCTTATATGCTGGTGTGGAGGAAGCTGGCTTGTACCAATTAGAAAACAATACGTGGAGTCTCGTACCAGCAATTAGTGATACTACTTTTTATCAACTTCAAAGTATTGATGACCAGCTTTATGTTTGTGTGCCTGGTCGAGTGTATCGCTTTGATGGAAGTTTTCAGACGTTGGCCAATCTTGAAGAACCCCGACAGATCGCTATTGATAACCAAGGAACAATTTGGATAGGCTTCAAGCCTCAGGTATTTTGGCGGTTTTGAGGTAATCAACTTTAATTTATTTTACACAACGGTGTTTTCAGTGAGGATACTTGGGAAGGTATATTCTTCGATGAAACCATTTTGATGGTTTCGGGAGGGTATGATGATACTTACCAACCGCTACAGAGAGAAAGCGGCTTCTACCAATTTCAGCAGGGTCTCTGGACTAATTATAACAGTGCTGGGACATCGGACGCCATTACTACCCCTGCTATTAGAGATTTAACAAGTGCGGCTTACGATCCACTGACAGGTACCACCTATCTGGTTTCATTTGGTGAAGGCATTTTATTGAGAGATAGTGAAGGGGCTTTTAGTCTTATTAATAATACTTCTATGCAAACGCCTTTCTTCGGTAATATAACCGTAGCGCTTACAGATGTAGTGGTAGATTTGGCCGGGAATGCTTGGTTTACCCAGTATGAACCAAGTAGCGGTGGGGCACCCTTACATCTTTTTACAGCACAAGGTTGGCAATCATTTCCAAGTATTAACAGTGCTACTAATCGCCCGCTTGAACTGCTTATTGACCTCAATGCTTATAAATGGATACGCCTAGAGCCCTCTTTTACTGCAGGAGGACTTTGGGTAATAGACGAGACTAATACACGTAATAAATATTTGAATAGTACGATAGGTAATTTAAATAATGAGCGTGTTTTAAGTATGGTGCAAGATAAAGAAGGTACTATTTGGCTAGGTACTGAAGACGGTGTAATGGTCGTTTTTGATTCCTTTAATGTATTTAATGAAGGTTTCCAAGTAACAATACCTACTTTTGAAGGGAGACCGCTACTAAGAAATGAAGCGGTAAAGTGTATCGCTGTTGATGGGGGCAATAGAAAATGGATGGGTACTGAAAATGGCGTTTTTTTATTTGACGAAGAGGCTACACAACTCATCGCACATTTTACTACAGACAACAGTCCCTTACTTTCTAATAACCTACTGGACATTGTTATACAAGGTGGTACAGGAGAAGTGTTCTTTTGTACAGATCAAGGGATTATCTCTTACCGAGCTGACGCAACAGAAGCCAGCGATAGCTTTGGTGACGTTCGTATTTTTCCTAATCCAGTTCGTCCTGATTTTGATGGTATGGTAGCTATAGAAGGCTTGGCACAAAATGCGGACATAAGAATCACTGATATTTCTGGGAAACTGATTTTTCGGACAACTGCTAATGGCGGAACAGCTACTTGGAACATAAGAGACTATAACGGTAATAGAGCTGCTACGGGTGTGTATTTAGTATTTGCTACGAACCAGTCAGGAGAAGAGGCAACTGTAGGGAAAATTGCCGTAGTGAGTAATGAGTAGAGGCTCGTTACTTTCTCAATTCTTTCACGTTTAGTGTGCGAATGGTATTCTCTTTCGTAAATACAATCGCCCAAATCACTTCACTTTGTAGTTTTTCCTTGATTTCTGTAAAATCGGTACTTTTATCAGAGGGTATTGCTGTAAGTACTTTTACAGGAGCTGTAAAGAAGAAAGCCCCATTCTCAATTTTTTGAATGTTTTGCTCGAGAGGAATTTTCTCAGCCTTGTTATACAGGTAAGCCTCTATTACTTCTTTTTGCTTGCCTTTCCATTGAGTTGCTTCCTCTTCAATAAGCGGAAGTAGCTGTATATCTACCATATACGTTTTGGCCAGTGAGTCTTTTACTTCACTTTGGTAGTTTTGAATGTACTTTTCCAAATTGAAATCTTTGTTATCAATTTCGGCTAGTATATTTTGTACGAGGTCTTTATTTAAGGCACTCGCTATCTCTGGGCTTTTCAGGTAAATCCAGTCACGTAGCTCACTTTCAGTTACTCGCTTAATCTTTCTGTCTTGTATCTCTTGTTTGATCGCTTCTGTATCGTAGCCTGCCTCTTTGATATTGGTACCACAACTCCCTAGAATGCTTACTATTATACCCGCTAAAATAGTTTTTCTCACTGTTCGTTGTACTTATGCGTGTAATAATTTAATCTCGTTGATATCATCTAGGATGATCATGTAGCTGCTACTATTATCGTTGTTTTCTCTCAACATTCCTGCCGATAACTTTACCAAAATCTCCTCTCCTCCTCTATTCTTGATCGTTACGATGCCACTCCAATATTCACCGCGTGAGAGTTTCAGTTTGATTTCTTCGAATTTAGCTTCTGAGTAAAAAAGTTTATTTAAAGCCAGTCCATCTAGCTCAGAAGGACTATAATAAAGCAGTTCAGAAGCTTTGGCATTGCCTTCCGTAATGAAAAACTTACGGTTTACATTTAGAATAACTGTGCTCGCATCAAAAATATTTTCTTTTTCTAGCGCCAGCGCTTGGGCACGTTCCATTTCTTCTTGGGTGGCTTGTAGCTCTTCCATATTCTGACGCATCTCTTCTTCTTGGGTACGCATTTGCTCTGTAAGCATTTTCGAGTCTTCGAGCAGCTTCTGGGTCTGTTCTGCGTTCTTCACGGTGGCAATGGTAGATGCAATGGACTCTGCTATTTTTTCTACAAACTCGATCTCGTAAGGTTCAAACTTGTTAAAAGAAGCGATTTCTACTACTCCAAATACTTCTTCGTTTACTTTTAAAGGTACAATGAGCACACTATCAGGATTAGCTTTTCCTAAGCCCGAAGTGATTGTCACGTAATCATCTGGTACTTCGGTCAGATAAATAGTGGCTTGCTCTTGCCAAGCCTGCCCAGTAAGTCCATCTCCTAAGTATACTTTTTGCTCTAGGTATTTCTTTTTATCCCAAGCATAGCAAGCACTCAACTCCAAGTAGGATTCTTCGTCTTGTTCTTCATCATGTCTCTCAATATAAAGGCCTCCTTGGTTGGCATTTACATATTTCACTAAGCTGGAGACGATGATATCAGACAAACGCTCGATATCGTCACTGTTTTTTCGTAAAACTTCTCCAAACTGTGCCAAACCTTCTGTAGCCCAGTTACGACGCCTGTCTTCTTCTGCCACTTTTGCTAGGTTATTGCGCATGTCTATGAGGGCGTTCCCTAGTACGTCACTTTCCGAAAGGGGCGTAAACTCAGCATTGTAATTTCCTTTACCAATATTTTCAGCAAAAAGTGAGGTAGAGCGTAATCCTATAATGAGTTTATCTACAGAAGAGGCGATTTCTCCTACTTCGTCTTTTCTGAATTTCTTGACACGTGCCTCAGGGAGTTCTCCTTTTCCTAGCGTAGAGATCAGCTTATTGACGTAATTAATCGGTTTAACAATGTTACCCGTAATGACAAAGGAAATAGAAATACCAATCAATATCAGCACAACTAAGATAACATAAGTTCTTTGTTTAAGTGCATCAAAGGAGGTGATAAGGCTTGCTTGTAAGGTATCTTTTTCTTGGTTTTTCTCTTGCTCGAGCTTTTCTAGGCGATCTGTCAAGCTATTGGCTTTAGGCGAAAGCTTGGCTTCTACCAGCTCATTCATGGTAATAAAAGAAGCATTGTAATCGTCGATCGTATTGAGCGTATTCATCACAAATTTCTGATCTTCCAGAAAATCCTCTACTCTTACGAAGATGCTGTCTACTGCCAAGCTTTGTGTACTATCAATCCAAGATTTTTTCAAGCCTTGTAGGCGTTCTTTTAGTTTGGGATAGCGTGTATTGTGAATTTCTCTTAGGGTTTGTTTGTCTTGTTCGATTGTAGGCCCCTTAGGGGGTGAGTAAATCCATACGAAAGTAAGCTTCTGTGAGTTGATTACCAGTAACTTTAGGTCTTTAATGGCTTCTAAAGAGGGGTCTACTATCTCTTTGGCTGCCTTAATGCTTTGTGCGTTTTTGTTGATTGTATAAGTACTGTAGCCTCCGTAAGCGGTAAATATAAGGATAATGGCTGCAAAACCTAGAATCACTTTTTGCCGAATGGTAAAGCCTCTTTTTTTCATCTTTGGCTAATTTTTAGCGATATATTCTGAAACACTCAATGATAAATAGCTATTTGCCTATTATACTTAATATAATCATTGGATAAAAAATAACAACAATAAAATTACGTATTATTTTCTAAATACAAAACTTGCTTCTAGGGCGTATTACTGCCTTTCATAAGCGCCTAGGTCGGGTAATCCGTCTCGTTCGTTTCCTAGTAAGTCTTGCAAAGCGCTTGAGGTAATGCCAGTATTTATAGCAGGCGAAATAGCAGGAAGTGTAAAATCTGCCTCAAAAGGGCTAGTAAAAAGTGAATCTGCCGCAACATTTATCCTATTTTGACTTCCGAAGTCATTAAAGAAGCTTTCTTCTAAGTTTGTTGATCTAAAAATATTATTCTGTAGATTTATTATAAAAGTACCTGACAGGGCAATCTCATCTGGTAGGTTTCCCCAGAAAATGCTGTTTTGTATATTAATACTCATCTCGTCACCTTCCTCTTCATTGGCGAAGACCGTTCCAAAAGCCCCCCGCTCTCTGCTTATTGTAAACTCGTAATTGGCTAATGTACAGTGGTTCATTTGATAGTCTCCTCCCTCAGAAGCTTGGAATAACCCTTCTATACAATTATTGATAACTGTATTTTGCATAAAAATATTGGCTCCAAAAGCGAGTATCCCTCCAATAGACATATTTTGTATGATAGCTCCTTCTAGAATAACACTTGCTTGTTCGGCCACTACACCAAAGTTAGCATTTCTGATGTCTACATAGTAGAGCTGGTTAGCGTGACTTTGGTCATAAAAGATGAGTCCTTGCCACTGCCCCGGTATATTATCGTATTCGGGCTCTTGCCGAAACCCTTGAAAGGTAATCCGATTTTCTGGCTCACCAATGGCTTGTATTTGTCCTTCTACGTGTAGAATTGCGTCGTTGAAGGCAAATATTTGCGTACCTTCCTCTATTTGTAATGTACAACCTTGCCTTACCAATACAGAATCGTAAAGTAGGTAGGGGCGTTCGTTGGTCCAAGTGGTTTCGCAGGCTATATCATCCCTTACTACGTTGACATTTTGCCCCCAAGAAACCAGCTTTACGTCTTGTAGTTGGTTGTTTGTATTAAATACGATCGAATCGAACGCTACTTCGATGTCTTCTGGTACACTAATAGGGAGCCGTGCAGAGACGAGTACAAGTAAGCTATCACCGCCAAGCAGCGTCACATCATTAAAATTAATGCCTTCATCTCCATTGATCCACACACGATAAGGGGAGCTTTCTTGACCACCTACGTATACCTCACTAATACGAAGTGCGTTACTATTACGATTGTACACACGTAGTCTTTTTGTAACGGTAGGGATGTCGGTAAAAACCGTATCAAAAATGACTGCCTCTTCTGAAAAGTTCAATACAGCGTTGGGGTCTGTTGTAAAAAGCTCTTCTTGTGGTTGGCAGGCACAAATACCTCCCAAAATGAGCAGTATCACCAAGCTATTTTTTAACTTTGTACCTATCGTTTTCATAGTTAAAATGCTATTTCCTCTCACAAAGGTGTACTGTTATATTAGGTAAATGGATTATAGGTAAACTTACTTGGTAAAAATACCTTTAGGGCCTTAAATCTACAGCTTTACTTGTGATTATCGTGTATTTTAGAGGTTTTTATTTTTACTAATGCGAGATTAATCGCCAAAGAAATTCGGTTTTTAGGGAGGTATTGTAAAGATTCATCTAGACTGGTCACTGGAATACTCCTACCATAGAATACCTGCGCAAATCCTGAAAAAGAAAGACCTACTTCTGGGATGAGACGCGTGTCGTTTTGCTGCGTGCCTAGATGATAATTTACCACGCTCAGCCGTCCACCTAAAAAACCTTTATGAAACTCTACACTTAGTTTTGGCGCTACGCGTGTTGTATTAGCATATCTGTAAATCTCTCCTCCAAGCGTGGCACCTGCTACCCATTCGGGCATCCAAGGTACAGGATAGCGGTCTTTTCTTTTTTCTAAACCATAGCCTATGCCTACTTCAAAGGCTTGTGAAAAGCTATAGCCTAGCTTCACTCCTACATGATGTTTGTAGTAAGGCTTATTAGTAAAGTTAATCTTATGCTGCGGTTGTGCTGCTAAATTGATACTACTTATTAATAATAGTATTGGGATGGCTTGGCAAATATATTTCATAAAGCATATTTTTATGGAATAGGTATATACTTTAATGCCAAAGTAGCCTCCCGCTAGTTATATATTTTTCTTTCTGTTTCGTTGATAGTCCTCAAAGATATAGTTTCCTAATCCTTTTAGGGAACTATAGTAGGCTCTTCCATTATTTACTTGCGTAAACTCTCTTACAAACTCCTGTAAGTAAGGGTCTGTAGCAATCATAAAGGTGGTGATAGGAATCTTTAAGCGGCGGCACTGGCGGGCTAAATTAAGCGTTTTATTGAGAATTTTCTTGTCTAGCCCAAAACTGTTTTTGTAGTACCGAATCCCTTGTTTGATACAAGTAGGTTTTCCATCGGTAATCATAAAGATTTGTTTATTCTGATTTTTACGACGACGCAGAATATCCATAGCTAGCTCGACGCCTGCTACTGTATTAGTATGGTAAGGACCTACTTGTAGATAAGGTAAGTCTTTCAATTTGATCTGCCAAGCATCGTTGCCGAAGACAATAATATCTAAAGTATCTTTGGGGTACTTTGTCATAATTAGTTCGGCTAGTGCCATTGCTACTTTTTTAGCAGGCGTTATCCTATCTTCACCGTAGAGAATCATGGAATGCGAAATATCGATCATCAACACTGTAGAGGTTTGTGCCTTGTATTCGGTTTCTATTACTTCTAGATCATCTTGTGTCATGATGAAGTCTTCAAAGCCGTGATTGATTTGAGCGTTTCGCAGGGAGTCGGTGATAGATATTTTATCGAGTTCATCACCAAATTGGAAGTCTCTCCGGTCTGTACCTCGTTCATCGCCTAAGCCAGAGAAATTCGTTTTATGATTTCCTGAGCGACTCCGCTTAAGCTTTCCAAATATATCCTCAAGGGCATTACGGCGAATAGTTCTCTCGCTTTTGGCTGTAATCTCTAGCCCTGTGCCTTCGCCTTCTTTCTCTTCTATATAGCCTTTTCGCTTCAAGTCTTCAATAAAATCACCAATGCCATAGCTGTCATCCGTGAGGTTATATTTTCTATCTAGATTATTCAACCAAGCTAGTGCTTCCCCCACGTCTCCTCCTGTCATATTGATCAGCTCTAGAAATACTTTGAGAAGGCTTTCAAAGTTAGCACCTTGTTGTGATTGTTCTTCGGGTTGATAGTCTGTAAATCGATAACCAAGCATATCTTATTAGGGTATTTTTGAATAGGTTATTATGTAATTTTAACCTTATTTTTTAAAATAAAGTTTATTTTGCTTTTTATCAGCTTAGCAAATTTTATGAGTCGTCATCTTACAGGTAATTTACTTCTAAACTATTGACGTAATGCTAGACTACGTACAAGCTGTGGTAGATCGTTTTTCTCAGGCAGCCAATGCCGAACAGGCAAATAAGATGGCTCGCTACATGAAAAACAATTTTTCATTTTTTGGTATTAAAACTCCTCTGCGCACTACGATCACCAAAGAAATCACCCAACAGTACGGAACACCCGATTATCAAAACCTAGCAGCTATCGTCCAAAGCCTTTATAAGCAACCACAAAGGGAGTTGCATTATTACGCTTTGGACTTGGTTTGGCAGATAAGAAAGCAATGGAAAGAAGACCTCATCAGTTTACTGGAAGAAATGGTAATACAAAAATCTTGGTGGGACACAGTAGATATGATCGCTAGCAAACTTATTGGCGCTTATTTTAGTAACTTTCCTACTTCAAGAGAAGCCTATATTCATCAATGGATAGCCAGTGATAGCCTTTGGCTGCAACGAACTGCCCTTTTGTTTCAACTCAAGTACAAGGAAAAAACTGATGTAAAGCTCTTGGCTTTTTGTATAGAGCGGGTCATGACTTCACAAGCATTTTTTATTCAAAAAGCCATTGGTTGGGCTTTGAGAGAGTACGCTAAAACGGATCAAGACTGGGTAAAGCAGTTTGTATTACAGCATCCATTAACGCCTTTGAGTAAACGTGAAGCCCTTAAACACATCTCTTCCAAATGAACGGTCTATCACCACAACACCGAAACTTTATATTCCTTTTTTCAGGCATAGGTTTACTTGTAGGTGTTCTCAATGTTTTCGCATTCGACCTCTTCTCGCATTCACTTTTAGCCAGAAAAGTCGTGCTTTATAGTTCTTGGACAATGCTCTACCTTTTTGAGTTCATCTACAGAAAACGTTATCTGACGGCCCTGAAGGCACTCTTACTAGTCGGTGTCCTTTTTTTTCTGGTGAACGAATTCCTTATCGAGGTACTTGTTTGGCAACTCAGCAAGTTCTTGAGTATGACCAACTCATTGACAGCAGAAGTACTTTATGCGTACGTCAACCACTTGTTGGTCAATCTTTTCAGTGGTTTTGCTTTATTTGGCTTTATCAGTTTTTTATCTCCTACACATTGGAAAAATGCTGTTCTAATAATTTTTGTTGGTTTGGGACTGAATTTCACCAGTACTTATATGGAAAGCTTTCTAGTCAGTGAGATTCCTTTCGAGTATGGTTATTATTGGGTATGGGAAAAAGCATTACCCATTTTCACGACTACATTATGCGCATTTTTAATGGCGCAGACCTTATTGTTTTTTCGTCAACACAAAACCTCGTTCAGCATTAAGGAGTGGCTTTATGCTTTCACACCCATTAGTAAATATCAGTTTTTAGGGTTATTTGGTGCAGGTTATTTTCTCCTATTGGTAATGTTTGCAGGCTTACTTGTAGGAAGGGCCTACACACTGCAAAAAAGTCTCCTTCTTGTTTTTCAAACCTTTCATATTTTCATCTTTGGTAGTTGTTCCTTTGTGCTTATTCTGTTTCTCAAACACTTAGCTATACGCCGTTATGTAACCATTCGTAAGCCATTGGGGTGGGGATATGTCTTCCTATTGTCACCTATTATTAACCTTATTCCTTGTTATCTACTTTCTAAAGACGGTTTAAGAGATGCGCCTATCAGTTATCGAGAAAGCGCTGCTATTCATCAGAAACAGTTCAGTAATCAGTTCTTATTTTTCAACGTTGTTATTAGTCTACTCTTTGTCATATGGTTGTTTATTACACAATCCAGCTTTTATGATAGGCTGATTTTCATTCTGGCAGGTGTGCTGGTTATAAACCTATCGTTATTGTACGGAGCGACTATTAAAGATTACTTCATTTGGCTACTAGTAGTCTTCCAAATGGTGGCTATTATGATACAGATATTCAATTGGCAGCCACTTTCTGGAAAAATCGTCACCCTGTATTTATTGAATATTTGGTTTATTCTCTATGCCAGAACAGCGATTACGCCACGCTTCAGTAGTAAAATAATCCCTACCTACATCGAACAAGAATAGTTGCTTAATACTGTAAGATGCGCTCATGACCTGATGCTACTTTTTAAGTAGATCTATTATAGTAATGCAGGCTTTGCTTTGAAAATGAGGTTATTGAGGAATGGGTTTATGCTACTCACCCTCTGATTTATTCTATCTACTCATAAACTAGCTACCTAAAAGGCTGATAGGCAGTTCCTTTTGTAAATGACTTTTCTCAATTAACCTTTTTGTGATGAAGCGCGCTGCTTTTTTTATTGGACTATTTCTTCTCTCTATTTCTCTTCTTGCTCAGGACAAAGGTGTTATCAAAGGTAAAATTACAGATGTCACCAATAATACCTCGCTCCCTTTTGTAACGGTTGGTATTCAAGAGCTAGGGATGGGCGCTACTACCGATAACGCTGGCAACTATCAATTAAGTGGCTTGTCACCAGGTGTTTATAACCTGACTGCTACTTTTTTAGGCTACAAAACGAAAACCATTTACGAAATTGAAGTAACCAACGCCCGCCCTGCTATTGTCAATATAGGGCTGGAAGAAGAAACCAGAAACTTAGAAACCGTAGAAATCAGCGCAGATGAGAGCTTTTATAAGCCCGAAGAGAGTCCAGTATCATTACGTACTATTGGGCAGAACGAAATCAAGCGTTTTCCAGGCGCCAACAGAGATATCTCTAGGGTGTTGCGGGCTTTGCCTGGCGTGGCTACTGTACCTTCCTTCCGTAACGACCTCATTATAAGAGGTGGAGCCCCTAATGAAAATCGCTATTACTTAGATGGTATTGAAGTGCCTAATATTAATCATTTTGCTACACAAGGAGCTTCTGGTGGTCCTGTAGGGCTTATCAATGTAGATCTTATTGAAGAGGTGGAGTTTTACTCAGGCGCTTTTCCTGCAAATAGGGGCAATGCCCTTAGCTCTATACTAGAGTTTACGCAGAAAGATGGCAGAACAGATAAGACAGCCCTTAACTTTATTGTAAGTGCTACAGACATTGGGGCTACTTTCGACAGTCCTATTACAGAGAAGTCTTCTCTTATTTTATCAGTAAGGCGCTCCTATTTACAATTTCTCTTCGATGTGCTTGAGCTTCCTTTTTTGCCCACCTACAACGATTATCAGTTAAAATATAAATACAAGTTTAATGATAAGAATCAACTTAGCATCATTAGCTTAGGGGCTTTGGATCAGTTTTCTCTTAATCTAGATGCCAATGATACACCCGACCAACGCTACCTTTTAAACAACTTACCCGGCAATGCGCAATGGAATTACGCCGTTGGGGCTAAGTTTGAGCATTTTAGGGATAATGGCTTTTATACCTTTGTAGTAAGTAGAAATATGCTCAATAACGAGGCTTTTAAATACCCCAATAATGATGAGTCTCAACCTAGAAACTTAGATTACCTATCTCAAGAGATTGAGAACAAGATAAGAATTGAAAATCAAGTATTTGAGAAAAACGGTTGGATTATTAATTACGGTATCAACTATGAGTTTGCCGAATACTACAATCGCACCTTCAATACAGTCTCTTTACCTGAAGGACAACTTATCAATAACTTTGAGTCTGCGTTTACCCTCAATAGATGGGGAGCCTTCGGACAAGTCAGTAAACGCTTTGTAGAAGATCGCTTGGGTTTATCGTTAGGAATACGTACAGATGCGAATGACTATTCTGAAGCAATGGACAACCTACTCGATCAGTTTTCACCACGCTTCTCTGCCTCCTATAGCTTTACACCAGTATTTAGCTGGAATTTCAATGTAGGAAGGTTTTACCAGCTCCCTCCTTATACAGTACTAGGCTATAAAAACAACGAAGGGCAATTTATCAACAGGGTCAATGGTGTCACTTACATTCAATCGGATCACTTGGTAACAGGCTTCGAATACCGCCTTCCTCAACGCAATGCGCGCATTACTGTGGAAGGATTTTACAAATGGTATGATAACTATCCCTTTGCCGTGGGTGACTCTATTTCTCTGGCCAACCTAGGTTCTGACTTTGGGGTAATTGGTAACGAAGAGGTCGTTTCTACTTCCCAAGGGCGCGCTTATGGGGTGGAATTTTTGTATCAGCAAAAATTATTTGAGGGAGTTTATGGATTATTGGCCTACACCTTTGTAAGAAGCGAATTTCAGGATAGAAACGGAAGTTTTGTACCCTCTTCTTGGGATAATCGACACATTGTGAGCCTTACTGCAGGAAAACGGTGGGGAAAGAATTGGGAGTTATCAGGTCGCTTTTTGTTCTCTGGGGGTGCGCCTTTTACACCCTTTGACATAGACAGGACGGTACGACAAGAAAACTGGGACATCCTTGGGCAGGGTATCCCTGACTTCAATCGCCTAAATCAGGAGCGCACCAGTGTATTTCACCAGTTGGATGTACGTGTTGATAAGAAGTGGTTCTTTGAGCGATGGAGTTTAAACCTTTTCTTAGACATTCAAAATATCTATGGTTTTGAGACACAACTACAAGACAATGTAGATGTTGTAAGAGATGAAAGTGGGATGCCTGTTACTGACCCCAACAATCCAGAGGCTTATCTACCTCAGTTTTTGAGTAATACTAACGGTACTGTATTGCCTAGCATAGGGATCATTGTAGAGTTGTAAAGTAGAGGATCGTCTCCATTTATAGCCTATTATAAATTTCCTTAGTCTCTCTTATATGTTGGCATTCTTTCTCATATTTTTTTTCTTCTAAGTCATTGGTAATCATATCAAAGATATCATTTTGACCCTTACAAATATAGTTAAAGGAAAGCTCTACACCTTCTATAATACAAATGGCATTCCCTGTTTCATCCAGAATGAAGGATTCTTTGTGGTTTAAAGAATCATTATTGAGGTACTTGTCGTAAAGAATTTTTATAATACGTTGGCTATCTTTCTTACCAACACGTGCAAAGGAGTAGGTATAACAGAAAAGAGATTGTTTGTAAAAGTGTAGCGTCAGCTTGGCCTTATAGCTTCCTAGTAGTACTCTATAAAGCATAACGCTAATTTCTGGCAAGAAGCTACTTTTCACTCTGTAGAAATGATGACCAAACTTCTCTCTCACTTTTTTTACATTGACTTTACATATATCGATGCCACTCAACAGCGATATCTTTTTTTTAGTATAAATAGGTTTTCTTGCTTTTATTTCCTTCTTCAATTCTAGGTAAAAAAGACCATCATTGTATCTTTCTGTAAGTACATTATAATAATAGTCGTGGGGGTAAGTATGTAGCTTTTTATGAAGAAATTGCATAAAAAGTGATTTCACTTGAGATAGTTGTTCCGTCATCATGCTATATATTTGTTCAAATATACTTCAGTAGGAGGTTATCAGTATTTTTCGCCAGAAACCTTACTATGTACTATAATATTATAAATATACACTTTTTATTGACAGCTAGTTTGATAGTTTAGGAAATTTATAGGCATTTTTATCCTCTATTTTAACCAAATCTTATAGTTCCTTTTCTAGTTTCGTATTTTTTTAGATGAGAAGCCAAGATATTTTCAGTTGCAGTATTGCAGTATATGGGCTTGTGAAGCTAAAACATTAGCTTATTTTTTCAAAGTATTTTGTAAATCATTAATCTAACAGTTTAATCAATAAGTAATTGAGCCATGAGTATTCATTTTCTGATGAATCAAATGGAATCCAATATTTTGGATAAGCTACCTTGTGTATTCGCCAGCGCCCTTGTTTATTCTTTTTCGAAAGTAAGTACTGTTTTGTCTCTTCACACCTTTGATCTTTAAGTAATCTATTTTCTTTGAGTAACAGAAGTACTTCGATAACATTTATTTTATAAGTAAATGGATAAGTAAGCTTCAAAATATCTTTAGTAATGGGCGCCTCGTTCGATCTTCTTAGATATACACGTTGCTCGAGGATGTACTGTAGCCCTTTATCCAGTTTCTGCTTTATTTTCTCATCAGCTTGTGGGTACTCACGTATATAAGTAGAAAGCGCTTGCATAGATTTTACTAAGCCAATGTAACAAGGTGTAGCTTTCATACACCCACCATACTTCAGGATGCCTTTTCCCTCCCAAGTACATACTTGCCCCCTTTCGACAACTTGGTATTGTAAAATCCAGTCAATACCTTTGTAAATGCCTTCAGTATTGGGATGTTGCAGCAAAAGAAGCACACGGGTAATCATTGCATTGTAGCAGGCCAACAAGTCATTGCTTTTTCCTGTAAATGAAAACCCTGCTCCTGTAAAGGATTTTTCAAAAAGTAAATGAACCCATTCTTTTACGATAGGCATCTCTCGACTAAAGGGAATTTCTGCTAATTGAATGAGTCTATTAAGTAAGTAGGGAACGCTTGTATCCAACGGGCTTAGTAGCTGTTGTACTAAAGAAGATTTCTCAAGATAAGGCTGTGCTTCTTCGTAATGGCGTATTGCGCCACTATCAACTTGTTTTTTTAGGGTGAGGGCTGCATCCATAACCAACGTATTGACTTTAAGGATTGTGTCACACTAAAGATAGTCGCTTACCACACACTAATTCAATTTTTCACCTTTAAATTTTGGAAATTTTGCAAGGAAACTTCTAAATTAAGTAGGCATCGTCAAGGTTATTTTTACTCATGTTTCAAGAAGGCATTACATTAGTTTTAAGTTGCTTAGGCTTAGCACAAGCCTTGTTTCTGAGCTTGTATCTTTTTACTCTCAAAAAAGGAAACATACTTGCTAATCGGCTGCTTGCTTGGATGCTCTTGGGCTTTACCATTCGTATTGGCAAATCGGTTTTGCACAACTACTTAGAAATTCTTCCTTGGCAAAAAAACATCGGGATTGCCGGTATTTTGATCGTAGGTCCTAGCCTATGGCTATATGGTAGAGTACTTTTAGAAAAAGAGAAGCAATTTCAGCCGAAGGATTATTGGCATTATTTACCTTGTTTAGCTTTTATGTCTTTGAGTGCTCTTATACCCAATACCCAAAACATAGCTTCTTACCTAAGTTATGGCATTGTTGTATTTCATTTGGCCATTTATTTAGTTTTGAGTGTTTATACATTTTATAAAAATCGCCTTATCGCCAAACCTGAGCTGATAAAGTGGTTTGGACAAATCCTTATTGGTGTTGGGCTAATTTGGTTCTTCTATGTAGGGATATTCGCCGACTTTATCCCCTTTTATATTGGTGGTGCCATTTTTTACTCTTTTCTTATTTATGCTTTTTCTTTTCTCTTTCTCAAAAGACACATCTTTGCGTTAGAAAAGTATGCACGTTCTTCTATGGATCAGTCACAATCGCGTGTCATTTTACAACAGCTTAAGCGCCTCCTTGAAGAAGAAAAACTCTACCTAGAAAGCCATTTATCTCTCCAAGCAATGGCTCAGCGGCTTGCTCTTTCGCCTCGCCAGCTCTCTCAAGTAATCAATGAACAAGAGAAAAAGAACTTTTCGGAATTTGTGAATCACTATAGAATTGAAAAAGCCAAAGAGTTGCTCGTTCACCCTGATTATGTAAAAGAGAAGATTGCCACTATTGCTTATGATAGTGGTTTTGGCAACGTCACTTCTTTCAACATTGCCTTTAAAGCCGCAACCAATCTAACTCCTTCTCAGTATAAAAATCTCTCAAAAACTACTTCTTAATCAGTTTTTTTCTTTAAGAATCGTGATTTTTAAAGAAAACTTCGTCGAGAAGCGCTTTTTTGGAAGAAAAAGTAATATGCCAACACGACGAAAATTCATTCAACAATCTGGAAAAGCCCTTCTTGCTACCAGTGTTTTATCTCCTTTAGCTGCCCAGCCAGAAAACGCCGCTGATAATCCTCGTAAAATTGGCTATGCAGTAGTAGGCTTAGGATGGTTTGCAGGCTATGTTATTCCCCGTATTATAAAGTGCGAAAAATCTACTATTGTAGCGCTCGTAAGTAGCGACCAAGCAAAAGCACAAGCCTGGCGCACCAAGTACCACTTAGGCAATGTAAAAATATATAGCTACGAAGCGTTTGATAAAATTAGTAAAAACAAAGACATTGACGCTGTATACATTACTACCCCAGTGGGCACACACGCCTCATTTGCCTTGAAAGCTTTCGATGCGGGCAAGCACGTACTTACTGAGAAAACGATGGCAGGCAATGTAGCGCAAGCGCAGCAAATGATTGAGGCAGCTAAAAAAGCCAATAGAAAACTCATGGTGGGCTACCGGTCGCTCTATGAGCCATACAACCAGAAGGTTTTTGAATTTGCTCAAGAAAAAAAGTACGGACAGGTGACGACTATAGCTGCCCATAAGGGCTTTGTAATTGGTGACAAACTAGGGAAAAACCAGTGGCGTATAAAGAAAGACTTAGCAGGTGGGGGCGCTTTGGTAGATATTGGCATTTACAGCGTACAAGCCTGCCGTATGGTAGCCAAAGCTGATCCCGTAGAAGTAAGTGCTTTTAGTTTTAGTACACCTAATGACGAACGCTTCAAAGAAGTTGAAGAAAATGTTTCTTTTATGATGCGGTTTGCCGATGGTCTTTTGGCAACAGGCTCTGCCAGTTGGAACTACTCCTTGCAAAACTACTATCGGGTAGGCGCCACCGAAGGTTACGTACAGCTAGAACCTGCTTCAAGCAATACGGGTCTGAGAATGCTTATTAAAGAAACC
>CALEMF010000072.1 GCA_937911505.1 uncultured Cytophagales bacterium | reverse complement strand
GTCTTTGTGTGACTTAATCAATGATTGTAATTTTGGCTTAATTAAAGCTGCTCATCGTTTCGATGAAACACGCGGATTTAAGTTCATCTCGTATGCGGTTTGGTTGATTCGTCAATCTATTCTGCAAGCCTTGGCAGAGCAATCAAGAATCGTGAGATTGCCGCTTAATCGTGTGGGTTCATTAAACAAAATTTCTAAAACCTTTTCTGAATTAGAGCAAAAGTTTGAGCGTGAGCCTTCTCCAGAAGAATTAGCAGAGGAGCTAGAGCTCCCTACTTCTGAGGTGATTGACACCCTGAAGATTTCAGGAAGACACGTCTCTATGGATGCTCCTTTCGTGCAAGGGGAAGAGAACAGCTTGCTGGACGTGCTAGAAAATGACAGCGAAGAGAAACCAGATTCTGAGTTAATCAACGATTCGCTTCGCAAAGAAGTACAGCGCGCCCTATCGACGCTTACCCAGAGAGAGGCAGACGTAATCGCCTTGTATTTTGGCTTAAACGGAGAACACGCCATGACCTTGGAAGAGATTGGAGAAAAATTTAACCTGACAAGGGAGCGTGTGAGACAAATCAAAGAGAAAGCCATTAGACGTTTACGTCATACTTCTAGAAGTAAAGCGTTAAAGCCTTATTTAGGCTAAAAATTTTACGTACGGTTATCTTATTCAAACTCTCTCTATTTTATTAGGGAGAGTTTCTTATTTTTAGCCAATGAAAACCACTACTAGACTTACGCATTTTACGCGAAAATACGGAAGGATAATCACTGCTGCCATCATTTTTACGTGTTTATGGTTCTTACCTGCCCCCAACACCTCTAAAATTGCGTTTCCACAATCCGTACCTGCCCCTGAAGTACCTCTCCTCAAAAATGAGGCGTACAACCAAGCCCATTTTGCTGAAATAGATACACTTATCAGCCAGTTTAGGCAAAATTGGGGGTTTGAAGGGGTTTCTGTAGCCGTTACAAAAGCAGGAAAACTTCTCTACGCTAAGGGTTTTGGATGGGCTGATAGAGAAAAAAATATCCGCCTACAGCCTTATCACCAGATGCGTATCGCCAGTGCTTCGAAGTGGGAAACGGCGCTGGGTATTATGCATCTGGTTGAAAAAAAGAAGCTTTCACTCGATGAGCAGGTGTTTGGCCCTAAGGGTATTTTGAAAGAAAAATCATATTGTGAAGTGATCGACCCTCGTATTTTTCAGATTACGGTTGAAGATTTACTACGTCATCAAGGAGGTTTTTGCAGAGGTTGTGAGGGCGATCCTATGTTTAGAGGACCTGATATTGCCCGCATTATGCAAACTGAATTACCCACTGATTGGGAAACGACCGTGAAATACGTACTTACTCAACAGCGTCTACTCTTTGAACCTGGTACAGTATTTAATTACTCTAACTTTGGATATAAAGTATTAGAAAAGGTAATAGAAGCAAAAACAAAGATGACTTATGAAGGCTACCTTCAGAAGTACTTTCTCTTGCCCCTAGACATTCACTATATGCGCTTGGGTAAAAACCTTTATAAAGATAAATTTCGACATGAAACCCGCTATTACGACCAAGATGAGGCTCCTTTAGCAGCTTCTCTTTATCCTGAGCAAGACTCTTTACCCAGAATGTACGGCGGAAACGACATAGAACTGCTGGGAGGAGCGGGTGGCTGGATTGCCTCTCCCGTAGATTTACTCAAATTACTTACAATTGCTGACGGTCATTCCGCTGTTAAAGACTACTTCAGTGCTGAAACACTACAAAAAATGATCACTCCTAGTGATCCTACCCATCGCCATACCGTTATTGGATGGAAATCAGTAGACAGTACCGCAAAAACGTGGATCAGAACAGGAACGTATGCAGGTACTAATGCCTTATTGGTAAGAGGCCCTGAGGAATTCAGCTACTGTGTCCTTACCAACAAGAGCTTGTGGTCGGCAGGTAAGTTTAACTATGAGACCAAGCGCCTCATGAAGCAAGTCATACAAAAGTTAAAAACTGTAAAACTGCAAACGAAAAGTGCTTCAGATGGTTTATTATAAATTAAGTGATCACACTTTGTTTTCCTTTATGCCTATGAATCCTGTAACCACCATTACTTTTTTCAAATTTACTTCGTTAAAAAATAAGATGTGGGCCTTTAAAATGATGAGAGATGCTCCTAGAGTGCTTCAAAAGATAAAAGGACAGACTTTTTTCAAGCTTATGGGGAGTGGTAAAAACAAAGGCTTCAATCCGTTACCAGACTGGTCGGTGTATTGTCTCTTGCAAACGTGGCAAGACCTACAGGCGGCTGATACTTTTCTACAGCAATCTTCTCTTATTGCGGCTTACCGTGCGCATTGTGAAGAGGTATGGTCGCTCTATATGAGAAGCTTACGGGCCAAAGGTACTTGGGAAGGTGAGCAGCCTTTTCTAGAAAATGAAGCGTTTTCTGCTGATAACTCTCTCTTAGCAGTACTTACTAGAGGAACAATGAAGACTAGTAAGCTGTATGCCTTTTGGAAACAAGCAGCGGTGACCCAGCAAGTTTTACATCAAAGCGAGGGGCTCATTTACTCCAAAGGTATTGCTGAGGTTCCCATTACACAGATTGCCACCTTTAGTATTTGGCAAAATACAGATGCTATGAAAGCTTTTGCCTTTCGTACTCAGGCACACAGAGATGCTATGAAGAAAACCCATACCATTCAGTGGTTTAAAGAAGATCTATACGCACGTTTTCAGCCTTTTAAGTCGGTAGGTACGTGGCTAGGTACAACCCTTTTACCGCAATTATCTACAGAAAACGCAAAAATGTAGGCTGGCTGACAACCTAGGAATGATTCATCTGTTATATTTGTTATATAATTCGTGAAATTACTAAAACATAAAAATTATGTTAGAGATTAAAGAGCGCTTAAAAGTGTTAATTATAGGTTCTGGTCCTGCAGGGTATACCGCAGCTATTTATGCTGCCAGAGCTGGACTGGATCCAGTGATGTATACAGGCTTGCAGCCTGGTGGTCAATTGACCATTACCAACGATGTTGAAAACTACCCTGGTTATCCTGATGGCGTGATGGGTCCTCAAATGATGACTGACTTTAAAAAGCAAGCAGAGCGCTTTGGGACAGATGTTCGTCACGGAATTGTAGAAAGAGTAGAGCTAGCAGGTGACTTCAAACGTGTATTTATTGATAACGGAGATGTGATTGAAACAGAAACAGTTATTATCTCTACAGGAGCTTCTGCCAAGTGGTTAGGAATACCTTCTGAGGAGAAGTTTAATGGTAAAGGGGTTTCTGCTTGTGCTGTTTGTGATGGATTCTTTTTCAAAGGAAAAGATGTAGTAGTAGTGGGAGGAGGAGATACTGCTTGTGAAGAAGCTACTTATCTCTCTAAACTCTGTAGAAAGGTATATATGCTTGTTCGTAAAGATCATATGCGTGCCTCACAGATCATGCAAAATCGGGTAGAGAAAACCGCGAATATTGAGGTATTGTGGAATACAGAAACTGAAGAAATTCACGGAGAAGACCATATGACTGGTGTACGGGTAAAAAATAATCAGACGGGTGAGATAACAGAGATTGAAGCACAAGGTTTCTTTGTGGCCATTGGGCATAAACCCAATACAGACATCTTCAAAGGGCAACTCGATATGGACAAATATGGCTATATTATCACAGAAAAAAGCTCTACAAAAACGAATATAGAGGGAGTATTTGCTTGTGGTGATGCGCAGGATAGTGTTTATAGACAAGCGGTTACTGCTGCAGGTACAGGCTGTATGGCTGCCTTAGACGCAGAGCGCTTCTTGGTAGAAAAAGAAGTATCTGTCGTTTCATAACACACATAAAACCTCTCTTTAAAGAGACCAACCTGTAAGGTATGTAGGTACTTTACAGGTTTTTTATTTGATAACTAGCCGTTATTTTTTCTATCTTTGGCATCGTGTTTTAAAGAACGCTTTCATACATTCTATTTTTCTAATTTTATAGGAATGATCTGGCTCATCCGCTTTTTTAGCATTGTTGGTTTATATACTTTCTGGATAACTACTGCACAAGCCCAAATCGAAAATAGATTAGATAAGGATTCCATGCGTGTAAGCGTAGGTAAAGGTAAAGATAGCCTACGTGTCACTACTTCTCCTGGTACTACGTACCGTGGTGGGGTAGAGCAAGAAGCAAGAGTACGCGTTTTTGATCCAAAAAAAGAACTGTCGATTGTCGCAGAAGATACCAGTACCTTGGATGAAGACATTACTTCCATTATTCAAGTATCTGACTTCTTAAAGATTGACTGTGTTTGGGTAAAGGCAGCAGAATATTACTCAATTTGGAACTCTAAACGCATTAATCCTTATGGTGTTGATGCTGCTAATTTTAAAGATACTCTTTCTTTGCGGCTTTATGATGAAACAAAAGGGCAGCTTTGGGCGAGTCCTTTACACGAGCTGCTTCTTACTTCTCATTTCGGCCCTCGTTGGGGGCGTTTTCATCCAGGAACAGACCTCAACTTAAAGCAAAAAGAACCCGTGTACGCTTTATTTGACGGAATTGTGCGTATCGCTCATTATGATCGTGGGTATGGGTATCACGTAGTACTACGGCATTACAATGGTCTAGAAACCTTATACGGTCATTTCAGTGCCTTAAAGTGTAACGTAGGACAAGTTGTAAAAGCTGGGCAGATCATTGGGCTAGGTGGTTCTACTGGAATCAGTACAGGGCCTCATTTACATTTGGAAATACGCTATGCAGGACATACGATTAATCCTGCAGAGATTTGTGACTTCTACGACAAAGAAAATCTCATTCGAGAAGAATATTTTAACCTTACCCCTCATCATTTTAGGCATTTAGGAAACCGAACGAGAAAAGAGTTTACCTATGTTGTAAAGTCAGGTGATACGCTATCACGGATCGCTAGAAAGTACGGGGTCTCTATTTCTTATTTGGCCAACATCAACCGAATTTCCATCAACTCTCTGCTGCGTGTAGGACAAAGGCTGAGGGTGAAATAAACAGCGCTATGAAGTTAGATATATTGGTATTTGCCGCTCACCCAGACGACGCCGAGCTGTCTTGTTCGGGTACAATTGCTGCGCATATTGCACAAGGAAAAAAAGTAGGGATCGTTGATTTTACCGCAGGAGAGCTAGGAACAAGAGGCTCTGTAGCCATCAGACAAGCAGAGGCCAAAGCAGCTAGCGAAGCCTTGGGATTAAGTGTACGAGACAACTTGCAGCTTAAAGACGGCTTTTTTGAGAATAATGCAGAAGCACAACTGGCCGTTATCAAAGCAATTAGAACCTACCAACCCGAAATTGTATTGGCAAACGCGCTTGAAGATCGCCACCCAGATCACGGGAGAGGAGCAAAACTAGCTTATGAGGCTTGCTTTCTAGCTGGGCTCGAGAAGATCAAAACCCAATCCGCTCAAGAAGAACCCCAGAAGGCTTGGCGTCCCAAAGCCTTGTTTCATTATATACAAGACTTGTACATGACGCCTGACTTTATTGTAGATATCTCTGCCTTTTGGACACATAAAATGGCGGCGATTAAGGCATTCCGCTCTCAGTTCTATGATCCTGATAGTAAAGAGGCGGATACGTACATTTCTAGCCCTACTTTTTTAGAAGCTTTAGAAGCAAGGGCAAAAGAGATGGGACACGCTATTGGTGTAGCGTATGGAGAAGGATTCGTCAAGCGAAGGGCTTTAGGAGTACAAAGCCTCTTTGATTTCAAAACTTTTGACCAATAAGTTCGAAATGACTTTCTATCTCAACTTATCTTGGATAGAGTACGGCTTGCTTTCACTCTTCGTGCTTACTTATCTTCTCTATTTCTTTTTACTAAAAAGGAAAGCACGACAACTAAATACCTCCTTACGTTATCAATTACTCAAACCAACATTGCGCTTTACCTATGTTGGCTTATTGTGTATTGTCTTACTTGGGCCGATGGTAGGACTAGAAAAAAAGAAGGTAAAAGTAGTAGGAAAAGATATTATGTTGGCCGTAGATGTATCTACTTCTATGAACGCGGTGGACATACAACCTACGCGTCTGGAGAAAATTAAGTTTGAACTAAAACACCTCATAGAAGCGTTTAAAGAGAGTAGGATAGGCCTGATCGTATTTTCTTCGGAAGCGGCATTGCAATGTCCACTTACCTATGATCACGCCATCATTAAAGATATTTTCTTACAATCCCTTAGTACAGACTTAATGGCTGGTGGGGGTACGGATTTCGAGCAGGCACTTTCTCTTGTGTTAGAGAAATACCAGAATGACCAGCTTGAAGCAGAGAACAGAGGAAAAGTACTGATTTTACTGAGTGATGGAGAGCATTTTGGGAATGCTTACGCAAAAGTAACAAGAGAGCTGGCAGACCTTAATATTAAAGTCTACACGGTAGGCGTAGGGACTGTAGCTGGTAGTGCTATTCCTACACGAAGAGGAGTAAAACGCGATAGAGAAGGTGAGGAGATCATAACCCAATTAGTGGATGAAGATCTCAGAGAAATTGCAGCACAGACTGGTGGAAAGTATTTTTTATTGAATAATACAACCAATGAAGTTCCTCAACTGATTGCCCAAATACAAAATATGAGAGGGCAAGTACAGGATACTCGTGTACTGGATACCAACGCAAACAAGTATCGCTATTTTTTGTGGATCGTGTTATTTTTAGTAGTTTTAGATATATTGATTATGGCGAGAGTGATTAAGTTATGAAAGCTTTCTTTTTGGTTTTAATAACGACGCTTTTTTTATTTACAGGTAATCCTGTGACGCGTATTGCGCGTATGAATGAATCGATGCTCCAAGCGCAGCGACTCTACCAACAACAGGCATACAAGAAAGCTGCTAGCACCTATCTTTATTTAATGAATGATTTATCACTGGCACACGCCCATCTTCCACTTAATGTAGGGAATTGTTATTTTCGATTAGGCGCCTACAAAGATGCCCGCTCTTACTACAAGAAAGTATTAGTACACCCTCAGGCAAGTATACAAGTACAATCATTGGCGCAACTACAACTCGGAAACATCGCCTACCGATACAAAGAACTGCAAGAAGCTCTTCAATTATACAAAGAGGCATTGCTAAAAAATCCTTATAACAGAAAAGCGCGTTATAACTATGAGTTACTAAAAAAGAAACTGGCAAAGGAAGCCACCCAAAAAGGAAAGCAACCCAAGCCACAACAAGATCAAAAAACACCTAAAAAACAAACGCCTAAGCAACGAAAGGAATCGAAACCCAAGCCAACACAGCAAAAAGAGGAAAGCCCTCAGCTCGGGAAGCCGAAACGCATTAAAGATTTGAAGATGAGCGAAGAGAAGGCGAAAATGTTGCTAGAGGCGATGAAAGAAAATGAAGCACAGTATATTCAGAACCTACGTAGAAAGAAAACATCTAAACAAGAAGACGATCGACCTGACTGGTAGGTACTTTTCAAGGTAACATCCATCAGGAAGATTTTTATTTAAAATAAATTTTTAACTATAAACAAATAAGATTCATGAAAGCAGTATATATTGTATCCGCCGTAAGAACACCCATTGGTAGTTTTGGAGGTGTTTTGTCTAGCCTAAGTGCTACACAATTAGGAGGAACTGCCATCAAAGGCGCGTTAGAAAAAGCCAAGGTAGAAGGTTCGTTAGTGAACGAGGTATTTATGGGAAATGTGGTATCCGCTAATCTAGGACAAGCACCTGCGAAGCAAGCCGCTCTTTTGGCAGGATTGAGTAATACCATCCCTTCGACCATTATTAATAAAGTATGTGCTTCTGGTGTTAAGGCCGTTACGTTAGCAGCACAAAGCATTATGTTAGGCCTCAACGATGTAGTAGTAGCGGGTGGTATGGAGAGTATGTCTAGTGTACCTTTTTATGTGCCTAAAGCACGCTTCGGCTATAAGTATGGAAACGCTCCTTTTGTAGATGGCTTGGTAAGAGATGGATTAGAGGACGAGTACGACAAAGTAGCGATGGGAGTATTTGCAGATGCCACCGCTAAGAAATACGAGATCAGTAGAGAACAACAAGACGAATTCACAATTCGCTCTTACAAGCTTTCTGCAGAAAATACTGAGAATGGTAACTTCAAAGATGAGATTGTACCTGTGTCTATTCCGCAACGTAAGGGCGATCCACTTTTGATAGACGAAGACGAGGAGTACAAGCGTGTAAAATTTGAGAAAATACCTGCATTAAAGCCCGCCTTTACACCTGACGGTACAGTAACAGCAGCCAATGCCTCTACTATTAATGATGGTGCTTCTGCCTTGGTATTGGTAAGTGAAGAGAAACTAAAAGAGTTAAACCTTACGCCACTTGCTAGAATTGTAAGCTTTGCCGATGCCTCTCACGAACCAGAGTGGTTTACAACGGCACCTACCAAAGCAGCACCTATAGCACTAGAAAGAGCGAACTTAACCAAGAATGATATTGATTATTTAGAAGTGAACGAAGCTTTTGCAGTAGTTCCTATGGCTTTTAACAAAGTATTAGATATCGACCCAGAGAAAGTCAATGTATTCGGTGGTTCTGTATCGCTAGGTCACCCACTAGGCTGCTCTGGAGCACGTATTACCACTACGCTTACCAATGTATTACAGAAAAACCAAGGAAAGTACGGTATGGTAGCTATTTGTAATGGTGGGGGTGGTGCTACAGCACTCATCATAGAAAATATTGCATAAGGATTTCACTAGATCAATCATAAAAAAAGAGGAGAATTGTTTCTCCTCTTTTTACTGATATCTAATACACTAAATTTGTTTACTTCGTTAGGCAAAATAGATGAAAAACCAGCTAGTACCTCTTAGTAAATAATATCAAGAAACGCTACTTGACTTCTTCAAACTGTTTGATCGTCTCTTTGTCCAAATGCTTTTTAAGCAGTGTAAAGAAGTCGATAAATCGGCTGGGTTTTTCTTGTTTTGAGGCAAAGGTTTGTAATTCTTCGTAGAACAGCGCCCATCCTATTTCTTCTCCCACCTTGTACAAGCTTACAGCACCTTTGTTTACTTCGAGATAATCGGTATCATCTGCGTACAGCAAGCTAGGTTCTGTATTTGGCTCATTGTTACGGTCTTTACCGTATTTATCCATTTTCTTTTTAGTGAGTAGTTGGACGGCTTCTTGACCAAAGATCGTTTTTACAAACTGTAACCCGATGGCTTCTGGTAAGGCTTTGACAAACATATCAGCTCCTTGTACATTAGCGATACTGAGTTTCTTTTGAATCCACAAGCTTGCCAAGCCACTTCCAATCGTTTGATAAATATAAGCTTTCTCTTGCAACCCTTTCGTATCAGCTACCCAGCCTTCTTTCTCTGACAAAACAATCGTATTGGCAAACGTATACTTTGGTTCTTGCCAACGGTGGACTTCTACGAGTTGTAATTGCTTTGCAACAGCACCTTTCCCAAACTGTTATTCAATTAAAGCAACTACCTTTTATAAGTCGTCTTTGTACTTTTCTACATTTAACGTATGCGAGGGTTTATGTAAAATAGTATACGCCGTTTTATTGGCTTTACCCGTTAGCCTCTGATAGTCAGACGAACCTAAGTGCCAATTGAAAACCTGCGGTGTTTTGATTGCGTAATAAGCTACTGTTCGCTTCGCTTGCTCTTCCATTTTGAGAAGCTGACCGGCTGCGAAAGGGATTTGTCCCTTTTTTGTACTGATGGTAATGCTACCTGTTACCAAATCTGCATCGGTTGTAAAAGTATTCTGCGATAAACCCATAGCATTGTCAATACCAGCTTTTCTAGAGGTAAGTTTTTTTATACCTTGCTCTTCTCGTTTTCGGTTTTCTAATAATTCTTTGTTACTATCGTAACCAATGACTGGTAGGAAATCTTGTACGCTACCGAAGCTACCCTGGTAGGTAATATCGGCTTGAAATTCATTTTGTGTAAAACCCACGTACTGTTTTTCCGCTTTCAAGTTGAGGTTGAGTAAACGATCCTTTCGGTTTTTAGAAGGTACTAAATAGGCGGTAAGGTTCTGCACGTTGTCTTCTTTAACAAGTTGAAGGGCTTTTCCATCCATTGTCAGACTCTTTACTGCTACAAAATCTTTCCAATTGAGGTATAGTGTATCTATCCCTAGACGATTTTCTAAAATCAGATTTGCCTCAAATGTAGCTTTTCTAATTGAAGGAAATAAATCAATCTTTAAATCAACCTTGCTGTATTTGGGTTGAGGCTTTGCCTCTATATACTTGTATTTTTTTTCGTACAGTGCATCTAAACGCTCTTCTTCAGCTTCTGGTGTAAAGTTTCCGTTTTGATAAACATTTTTACTTACAAAGGACATCAATACGATAAAAACACTAAAACTCATTGCTAGTACTACCTTGGAGAGGGGGTGGAGCTGTTTGTTAGTAAAGGAAATACGATTGCGCCATTTTTTCTCTGAACCTCTTTTCCATAGCCATATGCCAGCCATTGTAAAGACTGCCCCAAGAGAAAGCCATAAGAAGAAAAACCAAGTAGCACCCTGCTGAAAAATACCATATCCACTCATTTCAGAATAATCTTCTATACCTGGCGTAAAACCAAAACCTACCCGTAAGTCTTCCAAAATACCCAAGTCAAACGAAACGATAAGAAATAGAAATGTACCTACACCTAAAATATGAGTAAGAATTCGCTTTCCGCTTAAGGCAGCCACAAAAAATACCCAGGAAGCCCACAAAATAAAATTGAGAAATGCCCAGCGATGAAGCAGTAGATCTTCGGCAAAACGTCCTAAATCAATGTAAGCAGCCCCTCCAAGTAATATTTGAGTGAAAATGGAGATAGCAATAAAGCTGAGGCTCAATACGAAAGCAAGCCCAATAATAGCTACGAAACGAGAAAGCTGCGTGACCCAAATAGGAACAGGTAACGTATCTGTAATTTGCCAAATATTGACCGTTTTATCTTTAAAAAAGAGCTCGCCAGCCCAAATCATAACAAGCATAGTAACAAAAACACCCCACTGCAAGCGAAAGAAAGTCATATTGCTACTGATCGGAACTTCTTTTCCGATGTAGTAGGTCGCATTCCAAGTGACATTTTGTAAGAAAATCATCAATAAAATGATTCCTAAAATAATCTTGAAAGAAGTAGGCCGTACAATATTCAAAAACTCTAGCTTAGATAGCGACCAAAGCTTGGTCAGGAAGTTAGTCAATTGGAATTGCTTCGCCACTCGAGGTAGTTTTACTGAAGGTAGTACGGAAAGATTTCTATTTTCTTCGCTAATTTTTTTAGATTGATTGGTTCCTACTTGAATAAAATACTTGAAGGAAAATTTAAAATAAGCTAAAAACGACAAGAGTATAGCCACTCCTAACCAAAGTAGTCGATTAGTCAGTATATATCCTGAAAGCTCAAAATAGGCGGTATTCTTTTCTAAAGGTGTTTGTAAGTCGGTGTAGTTTTGGGCAGCAACGTAACCACCTGGATCGACAATTAGATAAGCCAAGAGGTTATTTCCTCCGCCAGTTTCATAAGAGGTTTGTGCAATCAAGAAAATAATCACTACTACAAAAACAGCGAGGTAACTGGTGGCTATTCGCCTTGTAAATACTACAGCAAAGAATACGATCGCCACATAAAAAAGTAAATTGGGAACAGTAAACAAAAGCCATCCGTGAATGATTTGTCCGAAAGGGGTAGACCCAAAGCGGACTGCTTCGCCAATACCTGAATAAGGTAAAAGTAGATGACCAATAACCAAACCGGTACTAATGATAACCAGATATAAAAAGGCAGCCGAAAATCGCCCGATAAAGAAGTGCTTATCGTTGATGGGCATGGCATACGTCCATTGTGCAGATTTGTATTGTATATCTTTGTAAAGAACAGCACCCGTCGAAATAGCAATAATGATAATCATGAGCATTCCCATAGAGGCATAATTCCTGTAAATAATGCTGGGGGCGTTCATCAATACCTGTTCGTTGGCAAAGTAATCAAAACTACCTTTTGCATACCAAATCGCTTGAAAGACAAGCATCAGAAAGAAAATGAGCGAAACCCAAGAAAAAAGGCGTTGTTTGAGTTCGCTTTGTATAATAGAAAGTATAATTCTCATCGTTAATTCTCGCTTAAAATTTTAAAATAGGCATCTTCCAGAGAAGGTGCTTTAGCGTCAAATTCGCCTGCTGGGGCGTCGTCTGCCAATACTGTAATCATCATCCTCCCTGCAAAAAAACGATGTGAGATGACTTTGTACTTTTCTTGGTATTCAGCAAGCATTTTCTTATCTATAGGTACTTCATAAAGCTTTCCTCGTAAGGCTTCTTCTATTTCGCTTGGTTTCCCTGTTAAGACTACTTTTCCTTTTCCAATAATGGCCATATCGGTACAGAGGGTACTAACGTCTTCTACGATATGTGTAGAGAGAATCACCACTGCGTTTTCTCCTAATTCGGACAAGAGGTTATAAAAGCGGTTACGTTCCATAGGATCCAGGCCCGCCGTTGGTTCATCTACGATAATTAGTTCAGGGCTGCCGATCAGGGCTTGGGCAATACCAAAGCGCTGTTTCATGCCACCAGAATAACCATCTAACCTTTTGTTCCTGACCTCATAGAGATTGACTTTTTGGAGTAGTGCCTCTACGGTATCTTTTCGTTCTCCTTTCTGTACGATGCCTTTCATATCGGCAATATGGAAGAGTAACTCTTCTGCAGTAACGTTAGGATACACGCCAAATTCTTGTGGTAGATAACCAAGCGTTTTCCGAAGTACCTCAGGTTGCTTCAGTACATCAATACCGTTAAAATGAACGCTTCCACTATCAGGATCTTGTAGGGTAGCGATCGTACGCATTAGAGTGGATTTTCCCGCTCCGTTCTGACCTAATAAGCCGAACATTCCTCTTTCAATGGTAAGGCTAACATTATCAAGTGCCTGAACACCATTGCTATATTTTTTTGATAAATTTTTTATTTCTAATTGCATCTTTAAACTATAAAATAAAGGGTATTAAACGTTTTGTTTTTTGTTGGTAAGCAGCGTACTGCTCACCAAACTGCTTCTTCATCATCGCTTCTTCTTGTCCTACTCTTATAAAATAGAGCAAGCCGAAACCAAACATACCTGAAAAGCCAGCTACCCAATTGGGTAACAAACAGGCTTGTAGAATCACCCACAGCCAAATAGCGCTATACATCGGGTGGCGAATATATTTGTAAACGCCGCCGTCTACGATGTGATGTCCTTGGCGAATTTCTAAGGAAGGAGACCAGTTCTTTCCTAAGTCTTTGTGTGAACGATAAAAAAGCCACAGGGTAGGTAATATTAATGAAAACCCTAGAATGTGAATACCAATAGGTAGCTGATAATTGGCAAAAGAAAACAGCGGCGTTAGTACATAGACCACTGGTATAAGCGCCATTCCTAGAAAGGCAGCACTCAGTAATATCTTCTCTTGAGTGGTTTTTTGGTCGGTAGTGATGGTATTTTTCTTTTGTTCACGGTTAAAGGGATAGCGAATAATCCAAGTTCCTACCCAGAAGAGCATAAATACTACTTTTAAAATCCACGCTTCCATCATTGAGATGATTTAGGTTTATGATCCTTTAAAGATTTTATTATGTAGGCTTCCCATAAAGACAGTTTAGCCTACTATGAAATAAAGATAATACATATATTTATGATACACTAATTTAATTATTAGTCTAATCTAAATTAAAATTATTAAATATTAATATATATATATTTTAATCTGCTAAAAATTGAATTTACTGGAAGCAAGACAAGAGAACGAATAATACAAATGGCTAACTTCATAGCATCAAAATTTAGCGGTTAAGGAAGTTCCGAAGGTGCGAGGAAGTCCATAGTTGCCAAATATCGCAGCGCCCGAAACAGAGTAACCATAACTTATATAAACAACATCAGTAATATTTTTGGCCCAAAGAGCGAGTTCAAAGTTTTTGTTACCTACTACTAGGCGCCCGCCCAAAAGGCCATATGCGGGTACAGCGGCAGTATTTTCTGGGTCTAAGAACATCTCGCTCTGGTACTGATAATCTAGAGCGAGATTGGATTTCCACTTGGCGGAAATATTGAAGGTATAATCGAGCATCAGGTTAGCTGTCCAGTTGGGAGATACCACCTGCTCATTACCTTCGTTGTCAAAAGTGGCTATATTAACGCCATCAGCGGTGAATTGGTATTCATAATCTGTAAATTCAGTTTGTAAATACCCTACGCTACCCATAAAGTTCAATCCTTTGGCTACGACTAACTCAGACTCTAGCTCTAACCCATAGCTACGTGAATTACCGATATTTTCTCTACCAAAAGCGACAGTAGCTATATCAAGTATAGTAAACAGTTGCTGTCCTTGGTAAGTAATGTAAAAAGCAGAAGCATTGATTCTGGCTCTATTGTTCCAGAGCGTATTTTTTGTACCTATCTCGTAGTTCCAACCAAACTCAGGATCAAAGGCAGCTAGCCCCTCATCGGCCACAAAGGGATTTACCCCACCAGGACGATAACCTCTTGCTACATTGACGTAGTAGAGGTGGTTGTCGGTTGATTGGTAAGCTAAATTAACCTTAGGAGAGATCGCGTCAAACTCGGTTTGCTTATCAAATTGAGAAGGAACAGCGCCTAATGCTGGATAAATGAAGGCTTCTCCATCTTTTTCAAATCTTCTACTTGCTTCTAAGCTACTGTTTTCCAGTTCGTAGCGTAATCCTGCTGTAAAGGTTAGCCTTTCAGTAAGATCGTACTCTGCTTGCCCAAATACAGAGAAGCCATTCTGGACAATGGTGTTATCATCGATTTGTGTATAAGGGTACTGAGCAGCTATTTCAGGTGTCGGGGCAAAAAAGGCGTTGTCCTGTCCATTTTCTATTCGGCTATCACTAATTCGCTCGATATGATAAAAATAAAGACCACCTGTCCATCTAAACCTACGTTCAGTATTAGAGGCAATTCTCAGCTCTTGGCTGATGGTGTATAAATCTTCTTCTTGAAGCAGTACCTCTTGAATGGCCAATTCTGAAAAGTCAAAGTCGTCGTTACTTCTTGAAAGGTTGGTCATCTGAAAGGCGGTAATAGCGTCGAAACTGAAGTTGTTGCCATCGTAGCCTGCTTTAAAAGCATTGTTGTAAGTGTCAGTAGAGTAGATTCCATTGGTATTCTGACGGGTTTCGTAAGGATGGTTGGCCACCAGAGAATCTATGACTTGCCCGGTTGCCCCAAAACCACCGATAAGCGCATAGGCTATATTCTCCCTATTTTCTACACCCGCATTGAGCGTAAAAGACCAATAGTTGTTGGGTAGAAACGTAAGGCGCAAATTCCCTGCGTATACTTCTCTACCTAGCAGCTCGGTATTATCAAAAGTATTTTCGACGTAGCCATCTCTTCCTGTGGCTCCTCCGTTAATTCTCGCGAATAATTTATCTTTTACGATGGGTAGGCTGAGACCTGCCTGAAAGTCATATTGGTTTAAGTTACCATAGCCTGCTGTTACAAAACCAGTGGTATAATTGGTAGGCTTTTTACTCACAACGTTGATAACCCCGCCAATTGAATTTCTACCATAAAGCGTTCCTTGGGGGCCTTTCAAAATTTCAATCCGCTCAATGTCATTGAAATAGGTAGGAAATGAGCCTATATTGAATAAAGGGACATCATCTACATACATCCCTACAATAGGCGTATTGTCAATCGTGGTGATACCACGCATAGCAACCAGAGGAAAAGCAGAGCCTCCATCATCATAGACTTGAAAATTAGGCGTAATACGTCCCAACTCATTGACGTTACTAATTTGGAGCTGCTCAATCTTTTCTGCATTAATGGCGGTTACCGATAAAGGTACCTTCTGTAAACGTTCCTCTCTCTTTTGTGCAGAGATCACTATTTCGCCTAACTGCTGTGCTGAGGTTTGAAGCTCGAAATTGACCGTGATGGATTGGCCTTGTAGTTGGATTTCTTGAAATCGTGTGCCGTATCCAATAAAACTGGCCGATAGGGTGTACTTACCTGCTGGAACCTCTGCGATAGTGAAATTACCTTCTCCGTTTGTGATAGCCCCCCACGAGGTATTCAAGATTTGTACGGTAACACCTGGTAACGAGATACCCTGCTCATCTTTGACTGTTCCGGTCACTGGGCTAGTTTCTTGGGCAACACTCCTGAACGTCAATAAAGACAGGCATACAATAACGATATAATTAAAGTTCATCTCTTTAGGAAAATAGGTTGTTGTTCTTGTTTAGACTAATTATAAATAAAACAATGTTGCAAGTTTAGAAAAAGCTTCCTAAGTTAGCTTACGTAAGACGGAGTAAAACCTACGCGAAAGGGAATAAGACAGGGGATATGAAAACAAAATTACATAATATAGATTTAGAAGAACTCTTTATAGAAGCAGAATACCCCCAAGGTTTTCACGATAGTACTCATGACATTGTAGAGCGGGTTTTTTCTGCAGATGTTTTCTTAGGAATGGGCTTTTACAGAGAGCTTTTTTTTGAGGGAATACATATTGGCTATGGAGATATAAAGCTTGCCAATGATACCCAAATTCGCTTTGAGAGCGACTTTGAAACGGTTGAGATGCACTTCACACTGAATGGCCACACACGAACGTCAGACAGTCCTTTCCATCAGGAAGTGCAATTTCGAACAAATGAACATAATATCTTTTACACAAAAGGATTTGAAGGAAATACACACTGGCAAGCCAATACTGAAACCATTATCTTTGAAGTCAACTTGCTTCCCAGCTTTTTTAATAAGTACTTTCCAGCTTTATTATTACCGTTTAGGAAGTTTGCAAAAAGAATTGCTAAAGAAGAGTCTACCTCTTTACAATCACAGAATCTACCTATAACTCCTGCTATGCATCTACTTATTCAGGAAATTATTCATTGTGATCGTGTTGGGGTTTTCAAAAAAATTTTTTTAGAGTCAAAAGTGATTGAATTACTGCTCTTACAACTTGAGCAAATCCAGCATTACGAGAAAGCATCCGTGCCAAAGCTTAAGAAAGTAGATATAGAGAAAATGCACGCCGCAAAAGAGATTATTTTACATAACCTACGTACGCCAACAAGCCTCAAAGAGCTAGCTAAGGATGTAGGCACCAATGAGTTTACACTCAAAAAAGGATTTAAAGCGTTATTCGGAAATACTGTTTTTGGCTTTTGGAACGAAGTGAGGATGAAAGAAGCAAAGTATTTACTATTAGAGGGGGAGAAAAGTGTTGCGGAGGTTGCTTCTTTGGTGGGTTATAAAAATCCACAGCATTTTACAGCAGCTTTCAAACGGCAGTTTGGCGTTGTTCCCAGTAAGTTGAGGTAAGTCTTACCACTTACCTTTTCAAGTAAAATAGCACTTTCCTCTACATAGAAACTACTAATTGCTGTAGGAAAAGTGCTATTTTTTTAGTGTAATGAATCAGAAAATAGCTACTATTTAGCTTTTTTCTATCGCTGCAATCTTTTTCTTAACTACTTCTCGTTTCTCATCCATCCCCAACTGATCATAAGCGATAGCCAACAAGTCTAAAATATCGAGGTCTTTTTGTTCCATTTGATGCGCCTTTTCTAAGTAGGGTAGGGCATCTTTTAAAGCTACTTCAATTTCTTGGTTAACTGCTTTAGTTTCTTCAGGAGTAGGCGTCTTTTCTGCATTGGTTAACTTCTTTGAGGCACGACTTGCTTTATCGTAATGAAGTCTTCCTAAATTCGCAACAAAAGTAAAATCATCAGGAAAGAATTTATAAGCATTCTCATAGACCTGTAGTGCCTTATCGTGTTGTTTTTCAATGAGGTAGAGCTCTCCTAAGATAAGATGAAGGTCTTTATCTTTTTCATTTTCTTTGATGGCCTCTTGTATTAGGTTAGCCGCCTTGTCTATTTCTTTCTTATCTCTGTAGGTAACAGCTACATTGATGTAATGTGGTCTTTTTTGTGTATAGGGAATATCTAAATCCAATAGTTTTTCGGCGAAGAAGAGGTAATCATCTGTCTTTTTGGCTTCCAGAGACATGACACTTCCGTAGCTTAAGGCTGTTGTATCTTTTGGGTTAATTTCGTGTGCAACTTTTAAGTCTTCAATTGCCCTATCAAGATCTTTTTCCTTATACATAGAAACCGCATGGTTGATGGCAATAGGCTGTAGATTTTCGATACCCTGTTGCGCATCCTTATAATACCCTTTTTTATCTTCTTCTAGCGTCTTAGCTTTTTGGTAGGCTTCATAGGCTACATCAATCGCTTTTTTGTCGAGCGCTAAGTAAGGTAAATTAGGATCAGAAGCAGCGATACGTGCGTAGATTTCTCCTCTATAATACCAAGTTTTGGCTTTTCTGGCAGACTTCTCATTATTCGTCGCCTTATCTATATTCGTCTTTGCTTTATCAAGTACACCTTGCTGCATTTCCATCACAGCACTGCTGGTTTGTGCCCAGGCGGTGTAGGTAAGGAGTACCAATACTATGCTGGTACATATGATTCTTTGATTCATAAGAAAATTGAAATTTAAGATAAGAGATTTATGTTATACAAACTTTTAACGTTAGGATGATTTTATTTATTCTGTTTCGGTTACTTCATCTTCTAAAGCCTCTATTTCTTCAACAGGTTCTATCTTAGCGATAGAGGAAATTTCATCATTTTTATTAAGACGGATAATTTTAACCCCTTGGGTAGCTCTTCCCATCACACGGAGTTCATTTATCTTCATACGGATGGTAATGCCTGATTTATTGATGATCATCAGTTCATCAGTATCTACTACGTCCTTGATGGCGACAAGGTTCCCTGTCTTCTCAGTGATGTTCATGGTTTTTACGCCTTTTCCACCTCGGTTGGTAATACGATAATCGCTTACTTCTGAGCGTTTTCCGTAGCCCTTTTCTGAGACAACTAGGAGCTGGGTATCTTCTTGAGAAACACATACCATACCGATTACGTGTTCGTGGCTTTCTTCTAAACGAATCCCTCTTACACCCGTTGCCATTCTTCCCATAGGTCGCACACCCTCTTCGTGGAAGTGGATGGCTCTGCCTGAGTTAACAGCAATAATGATATGACTGTCTCCATTGGTAAGACGTACTTCTAGTAGTTTATCCCCCTCATTAATGGTAATAGCATTGATACCATTTTGACGTGGTCTGGAGTAGGCTTCTAAGCTGGTTTTTTTAATGGTGCCATTTTGTGTACACATCACTAAAAAGTGATTATTGACATAATCGGGATCATTGAGGGTTTCTACGTTGATGACCGCTCTTACGTTGTCATCCGTTTCCATCTGGATCAGGTTCTGAATGGCTCTTCCTTGAGAGGTCTTGCTTCCTTCAGGAATGGTATATACTTTTAACCAAAATACTTTTCCTTTCTCAGTAAAAATGAGTAGGTAGTTGTGATTGGTAGCGACAAAAAGGTGTTCTGTAAAATCATCCTCTTTTGTTTTTGCCCCTTTCGACCCAACACCCCCTCTGCTTTGTACCCTGTATTCGCTTAGTGCAGTTCTTTTGATATACCCTCCCTGCGAGATAGTAATCACCATAGAATCATTTGGAATCATGTCCTCATCTCTAAATTCTTCGGCAGCATGTACAATCTCACTTCTACGCTCATCTCCATACTTTTCTTGCATCTCTTTAAGCTCTTCTTTGATGATGGTCATCCGCTTGGATTCATCATTAAGAATCTCTTTAAGCTGCGCAATGGTTGCTTGAATTTGATTATTCTCTTCAACAATCTTGTTTCGCTCGAGACCAGTAAGTTTCTGTAGGCGCATATCGAGAATTGCCTTGGCTTGTATCTCAGTGAGTGAAAACTGGCTAACTAATTGTAATCTTGCTTCTTCAGGATCTTTGGCGGCTCTAATGAGCGTTATAATCTCGTCTAGGTTGTCTAAGGCCACCAATAAGCCTGCTAAAATATGGGCTCTCTTCTCCGCTTCGTTTAGTTCATATTGCGTTCTACGGACTACTACTTCGTGGCGATGTTCTATGTAATAATGAATTAACTCTTTCAAGTTAAGTGTCATCGGCCTCCCTTTTACAAGGGCTACGTTATTGATACTAAAGGTAGACTGGAGCTGTGTGTATTTATAGAGATTGTTAAGGACAACATTAGGAATTGCGTCTTTTTTTAACTCGTATACGATACGCAAGCCATCTCGATCAGATTCATCGCGTATATCAGAAATACCTTCGATTCGCTTATCACGTATCAAGTCTGCTGTTTTTTCGATTAAGTTGGCTTTATTAACTAGGTAAGGAATTTCAGTAACAATAATCTGCTCTTTACCAGACCGTGTTGTCTCAATTTCTGCACGCCCTCTCATAATGACACGCCCTCTTCCTTTTTCGAAGCCTGCTCTTACACCTTGATAACCATAAATAATACCACCAGTTGGAAAGTCAGGAGCTAAGACGTACTCCATCAACTCAGCCACCGTAATTTCTGGATTATCAATGTAGGCCAAAATACCAGTGGTAAGCTCATTGATATTGTGAGGCGCCATATTGGTAGCCATTCCCACGGCAATACCAGAAGTTCCGTTCATCAATAAATGAGGAATTTTAGAAGGTAATACGATAGGCTCTTGTAGAGAGTCATCAAAATTAGGTTGAAAATCAACGGTATCTTTGTTGAGATCGATTAGAAGCTCTTCAGCAATCTTCTGCAAGCGTGCCTCAGTGTAACGCATCGCTGCTGGAGAATCACCATCAATGGAACCAAAATTCCCTTGACCATCTACCAACGGATAGCGTAAAGACCACTCTTGCGCCATACGTACCATTGTGTCGTATACAGAAGCATCACCGTGGGGATGGTACTATCCTAATACTTCTCCTACGATTCTTGCGGATTTTTTGTATGACTTATTATGATATAATCCTAGTTCGGCCATTCCGAAAAGTACGCGTCGATGAACGGGTTTAAGGCCATCTCTCACATCGGGTAAGGCGCGTGATACGATTACTGACATAGAATAGTCGATGTAAGCATTACGCATTTCATCTTCTATGTTAATAGGAATAATGTTAGGCTGATCCAAATGATTATCCATGTATAAAATATGTTAAATGATAAAGCATTAATATCGTCATTTACTACGCTAAAAACAGACGTAGTAGAGTAGGGGTATCTAAAAAAAGATTACGTGAAATCTCCCAATAGATTTTCTGTAATCTTTCGTGTCGCAATTTAGCAAAAATATGTGTTATTTGGTAATGATTTTTTGAAGTTGTTGCTTGTTCTTACCTGAATAGCGATGTTTCTCCATATCTTTGTATTTAAGCCCTTCTTCGGTGCGGTAGCGTTTTTTGAAGATACGCCTCCACCAAGGTACGCCTCTGTAAACGGGTAGGGTAGAGCTAATACTTTTAGGGCCTGTTTCTTGGTCGGCGTTTTGTTCTTTTTTACGTTTTCTTTTACTTTTCTTACGGGGTTCATCATCTTCGTTTAGAGAAGACTGTGCAGGATCGTCGGGATCATTGAATAATTTATCATCTTCTGTAAGTTCTTCGTCCATTCTTTCTGCACCACCTATCCCACTGTTATCTGAGGTTGTAACAATAGTGCTATCACTCTCATTTTTTTTCCTCTTTTTAAATACACCTCCTAGCAAGCCTTTTTTCTCTTTTTCTTCAGCTTTAGGATCTGCATTGAAGTTAGCGGGAAGGGGAGCATCTTTTCGAATTACTTCACCCGTTTGGTCATTTTCTGCACCGAAGAAGTGTTGATGATCCAATACCATTTCGCAAGAGGCAATAGGACATTTCTTACTACATTGTGTAGTAAGGAGTGCAAAAACTACAATAGAAAGAATAGTTCTCTTCAATGATTTACAAGTTTATTCACACTACTATGTATCAAAAACTTCTCCAAGTACTTATTAGTTGGACTGTGCATCGGCCTGAAACAGATGTACATCAGTTTGAGGGTAAGGAAAACTGATGTTATTTTCAGCAAAAGCATTGTTTACTTTTTCCTTAAACTCAAAATATATGTTCCAATAGTCTTCTACTTTACACCAAGGTCTTGCCACTATATTAATTGCACTATCCCCAAATTCTGAGAGTCCTACAAAAGGAGCGGGGTCTTTCAGAAACCGAGATTCTGCTTGGATCAGTCCTTCTAATACTTCTTTTACTTTTTTAATATCATCATCGTAGCTCACACCAAAAGTGAAATCCATTCTTCTGGTTCCTTCTATAGTATAGTTGATAATGTTACCATTGGCTAATGGGCCATTGGGAATTACTACTAATTTATTATCGGGTGTATTGAGAAGGGTATGAAACATTTGTATACTTTTCACTGATCCTGCTTCACCTTGTGCTTCGATGTAGTCACCGATACGAAAAGGGCGAAGAATGAGAATGACTACGCCTCCCGCTAGGTTTGATAAACTACCTTGGAGTGCCAAACCCACTGCAAGCCCTGCCGCTCCAAGTACTGCAATGAAAGAGGAAGTTTTGATACCTACAAGTCCTGCAATACTTATAAAAAGTACTACTTTAAGTAAAATACTAACTAATGAGCTTAAGAAGGGATGTACATTGGCATCAATACTCGACTTGTTTAGGAAACTAAGAAAATATTTTTTAAGCACTTTTATAAGCCACAAACCTACAACGAGGGTAAGGATAGCTAGTGCCAGCTTAGGGGCATATTCTGTAGCGAGTGAGATTGATTGATTAATGATTTTATCGACGTAATCCATGGTGTATTAAAGGTAAAAGGTATGCCTATGTATCTTTTTTGAGGTTTCTGAGCGTTTTGAGTTGCTTTTTGAGCGAAGTAATTTCTTTGGTAAGATCACTCGCTTTTTTCTCAAAATCTTCTTTTAGTTTATTAGCCTGTTTACTATTCGCAAAAAAACCTAAGTTATTATTCAATACGGTTAATTCTTCTTCTAGTTGCTTTACTTTTCTACGAATGCTTTCCTCTTTCCTATCAAAACTTCTGGAATTTCCTTTGCCTCGCCCCGCTGTAAGGGAAAGTTCTGCTTCAATTTGTAAGGTTTCTTTTTCTTCTTCACTCAGAGAAGAAAGGTGTTGTATGTATTGTGCAATTGCCTCTTGAAAACGATCGGCAATCTTATCTTTTTGTTTTCTTGGCACGAAACCAATACTTTTCCAAGTATCAATAAAACCTTTAATCGCTTTACTAGGTGTAGTCGTCGTAGCTTCTTTGGCTGAGCTTTCAATTTCTTCGCAGAGGGTGAGCTTCTTCTGAAAGTTTTCTTTATATACTTTGTCACGATCGGCAAACTTCTGCCTTCTTCCCTCAAAAAAGTTATCCAGCAATGTTCGAAACTTGGTAACAACTTCCTCTTTCTTTTTCTCAGGTACGGGGCCAATGGTTTTCCATTGTTGTTGTAAATGCTTAAGTTCCTCGGCAGCTTTTTCTGTCTCCTCTTCGTTCTGATTATCTACTACTTCTTGTGCTTTCTGAAGCAACACTAGTTTTTTCTGAAAATTCTCTTCTCGCAGTTCATCCAATTGCTTAAAGAATTCGCCTTTATGGCGAAAGAAAGTTTTGAAAGAAGCCCAGAAAGCTTTCGTTACTTCTTTGGCTTTTTCACGAGGGAGCATACCAATTGCTTCCCATTTCTTTTGGATGGCTAAGAGTTCTTGGGTTTTTTCGTTCCAAGCTTTGATCTTATCCGATTGAAAGTCTTCAAAAATCTTCACCTCTGCACAAAGTGCTTGCTTATGCACTAAGTTCTCTTGCATCTCTTCTTTAAAGCGTTCTGACTGGGCACGCTTTTTATCATAAATAGCGTCTGAGGCGGCCTTAAAACGCTCCCATATTTTTTCTTGTTCCTCTTTAGGTACAGGGCCAATGTGTTTAAACTCGTGATGTAGTTCATTGAGCACCTTCACTGCTTCCTTAATATCATCACCTTGGCTAAGGTGTTCTGCCTTTTCGCAAAGCACTATTTTTGCCTCAAGGTTTTTCTTTCTGTCGAGCTCTTTTAGCTCATTATACAAGCTTTGATTGTTATAGTAAATGTCAAGTAAAGCATTATAACTCGCCCACAAGTTTCTGAGCATCCCTTTTGGTACATTCCCAATCTCTTTCCACTCGCTTTGAATAGCTTTGATTTCTTGTATACTATTTGCCGTTTCGGTACTATTAATAACGCCCCTTAGTTTTTCTATCAAGGCCTGTCTGGCCTCAAGGTTTTTTTGTAAGGTAGCTTCTGCTGTTTTTTGCTCTTCGTCTTTGCGTTTTTTTAAGGCTTGATAGAGTTGAGAAAACGCAGCAGTAGTATCATCTCCCTTATAAGCAAAGTCACTTTCTTCACCTCCTTCTGCTAAGAATTTTTCTAGGGCTTCATTTTTTTCTTGCTCAACAATTTCATCAAAGACCTTTTTGATTGCTATTACGCGCTCAAATGCGGTGGCTAATCCTTGTTCTGGAATTTGCGATTGCCATTGTTGTGCTGCTTGGTAAAGGGCGTCTTTATTATAGTCACTATAGTCTTCCTTCGTTTCTTCCTGTTCAATAGAGGTATTTTCTGTTGTAGAGGAAGTTGATACTTCTTCAGGATGAGACTCTTGGGAAGTAGGTTCTTCCATTGATTCTTTATCAATATCTTTCTCGTCGATGTTCATACGTTTAGGATTTAAACGTTCACAAAAAGGCTAATCACAAACATAAAGATAAGAAAACTCTTTTAAAACACATTCATAACGATATTTTTATTGTAATTTTTTAAAGATTCGACGAAATATGTACTTTTGAAATAAAAATATATGCCGAAGATATATGAAAAAAATAGCAGATATTAGAAAGGAGTATACCTTAAAGGAACTGTCTATTGAGATGGTAGCACCCAACCCATTTGACCAATTTGAAAGTTGGTTTAAAGAAGTACTGGCGGCTGAAGTATTGGAACCTAATGCAGTATTTTTAGCAACAGCTTCCAAAGCGGGTATTCCTTCTGGAAGGGTAGTATTATTGAAAGGAATAGAAAAAAATCAACTGGTATTTTTTACTAATTATGAAAGCCAAAAAGGAAAAGAACTTGCTGAGAATCCAGTAGCTTCCTTGACATTTTTTTGGGCTGAGTTAGAAAGGCAGGTGAGGGTAGTAGGAGAGGTAAAACGTATGGACGAATCGTATTCAACTAACTATTTTCATAGCAGACCTTTTGAAAGTCAATTAGGTGCTTGGGCCTCACAGCAAAGTAGTAAAATTGCAAGTAGAACTATAATTGAGCAAAACTTTGAATCGCTCAAAGAAAAATACCAAGGAAAAGAAATACCCAAACCAGCTTTTTGGGGAGGCTATGGATTACAACCACACATTTTTGAATTTTGGCAAGGGCGAGCAAGTCGATTACACGATCGTATTTTTTATGAAAAGAGTGATAAAAATAATTGGGTAATTAGTCGCTTGGCACCCTAGTGAAATAAGCAGAAAAAGATGGTGTTATATTTGTAGAATAGACAGAAGTTTTACTATATTTGCATCACTTTTCAGCAGGAAAAAGACGGGATGTAGCGTAGCCAGGTCATCGCGCCACATTTGGGATGTGGAGGTCGCAGGTTCGAATCCTGCCATCCCGACATATAACGAGAAAGGTTCCGTAGCTCAACCGGATAGAGCAACTGCCTTCTAAGCAGTAGGTTCCAGGTTCGAGTCCTGGCGGAATCACAAATGGTGAGGTGCCTGAGAGGCCGAAAGGAGCGGTTTGCTAAACCGTCGTACGGTTAACCCCGTACCGCGGGTTCGAATCCCGCCCTCACCACTGCAGATGCCAAACCTCTTGTATATATATACAAGAGGTTTTCTTTTTTTGAAGACACGTTAAGAGGATGTTAATGAACAGTGTTTTTGACCTGATTACTAGTAAGCACTTAGGTGAACAAATAATTTTCTTTATGTTTAAGATAGTTAG
>CALEMF010000071.1 GCA_937911505.1 uncultured Cytophagales bacterium | reverse complement strand
GCACGACGGCTGCGGGCATTACAATTGTAGACCCAATGAATCCGCAAACGGCTGTGACGGGTTTAACAACTGGTAGTTACACTTTTACATGGACAATTAGCAATGGTACCTGTACACCAAGTACTGCAAACGTACAAGTAGTAGTAGAGGAAGCTCCTACTATGGCGAATGCAGGCCCTAACCAAACGGTGTGTACCACTAGTGCAAGTTTAGATGCCAATACACCCACTGTTGGCACAGGTATTTGGACAACTTCAGGTACTGCTACTATTTTGAGTCCTACTGATCCTAATACAACCGTTACGAACCTTGGGGTAGGTGTCAATCTCTTTACGTGGACGATCACAAGTGGTACTTGTGGCAGTTCAGCAGCGAGTGTAAGCATTGTAAGAGAGGAAGCGCCTACGAATGTAGATGCAGGCCCTGACCAAAGTGTTTGTACGCCTACTACGCAATTAGATGCAGATATCCCTAATGTGGGAACTGGTACCTGGAGTACTACTAGCGGTGCTGTGATCAGTGATCCTAACGATCCTAAGTCACCTGTATCTGCCTTAGCTTTCGGTGATAATACCTTTACGTGGACGGTAACGAACGGCACTTGTCCTGCGATCACCTCTACTATGATTGTTACAAGACTAGAAGCACCGACAGTAGCAGATGCTGGAACAGATGATGCCACCTGTACAGGTACTTACACGCTTTCTGCCAATGCGCCAACAGTAGGAACTGGAATATGGACGGTAACGAATGGTACAGCGACGCTCACTAATCCGAGTGATCCGAATACTACTGTTACCAACTTAACAGTGGGTTTGAATACCTTTAGATGGACGATTAGCAATGGTGCTTGCCCTGCATCGGCAGCGAGTGTCAACATTACACGAGATGAACTTCCAACTGTAGCCAATGCGGGTACAGATCAGACGATTTGTACAACCAATACTACGTTATCTGCTAATACGCCATTAGTAGGAACAGGAACGTGGACGTTGGTAAGTGGTACAGGCGTAGTGACTAACTCAGGTGATCCTAATAGTACGGTAACAGGTTTGGGTATAGGTAACAATGTATTCCGCTGGACGATCAGCAATGGTACGTGTGCTGCTAGTAGTGCAGAAGTAAATGTATTAGTACAGGATAATCCTACGGTAGCTGATGCTGGGATGGACCAGAGTGTTTGTACCCCGAATGCTACCTTGAATGGTAATACACCTACTGTAGGAACGGGTACTTGGACTTTAGTAAGTGGTGCAGGAACCATCACGAATCCTAATAGCCCTAGTAGTACAGTGACAGGCCTATCGCTTGGGGTGAATACCTTCCGATGGACAATCGGCAATGGTACGTGTGCTACTACAACCTCTTCTGTAAATATTACCTTAGAAGAGAGTCCTTCTATGGCGGTAGTAGGTGCAGATCAGACAATTTGTACCGACTTTACCAATATTTCGGCTACTGCACCAGCCATTGGAACGGGTACGTGGACGGTCAATACAGGTACGGGTGTAATTACGAGTCCTAACTCAATCAATACGAGCGTGACCAATCTTTCTTATGGCAGCAATATATTTACGTGGACGGTGTCTAATGCTTGTGGCACTTCATCAGCTAGCTTGGTAGTGATCCGAGAGGAAGAACCAACTGCCTCTGATGCAGGCCCTGACCAGACCGTTTGTAGTACGACTGCGACCCTGTCTGCGAACACACCTACCGTAGGTACAGGTAGTTGGAGTGTAGTAGCAGGGGCAGGAATTATTACTAGTCCTAGCTCACCGAATACGAGTGTGACTAGTTTAAGTGTAGGAACAAATATCTTCCGCTGGACGATCAGTAATGGTACTTGTACCGATGCAGAGGGAAGTGTGGCGATTACGAGAGTGGAGAATCCAACCGTAGCGGAGGCAGGGGATAACCAGGCACTTTGTGAGGCTACAACAGCCGTGCTGACAGGGAACACTGCGGTAGTAGGATTGGGTAGATGGACACAGATAGCAGGACCAACAACGGCTGTCATCGTGAATGAAAGTGCTGCCTCCACAGAAGTACAGAACTTGTCTACAGGAGAGTATCAGTTCCGTTGGACGATCAGTAATGATCCTTGTCCCGCTTCTTCAGATGATGTATTCATCAGTATTTTTGCGCTTCCTAATGTTTCTAACGTATTAACTGTAAACGACTTTGATTTCTGCTCTGATGCCATTCCAACAGACATAGACATTACTGTTACCAATACAGCACTAGGGGTAGATTACGAACTCAGAAATGGTGCAAGTGTACTAGGAACGCAAAGTGGTAATGGTGGCTCGATTGCTTTTGAAGATATTCCAGCACCAACCACGACAACGACTTATACCATCTTTGCTACAGCAAGTACAGTCTGTCCACCCACTGCGCTAGAGGATGAGGCAGTAGTGATTATCCGTAACTGTAACATTCCAGTAGCCGAAACTATTATGCTGGAGGCAGATAACTGCACGAATATTACAGCGGACGTACTGGCTAATCAAGATAAGTCACTCTTTGCCACGACCGTCATACAGAATGAGCTAACCCCTAACGGTGGTATCATTAATCTGAACCCAGAAGGTATCTTCTCTTACGAACCTCGACTTGGTTTTATTGGCGTAGAGTCGATTGAATACGAGGTGTGTAATGATGCAACCCCACAAGAGTGCGCTACCGGTACGATTATGATCACAGTGGGTGACTGTATCAATCAGCCACCAGTAGCTACGACAGATCGCTTTACGGTGAAAAATTGTAATTCGCTGCTAAGGAATGTGTTAGAGAATGATTCTGATCCAGATGGTAATGAAATTTACGTGAGGGCGCAAGAGGCTACCTTCACAAGCTCTCGTGGGGTGTATAGCATCCTAGAAGATGGAACGATTGAATACACACCTGATTTCAACTTTGTAGGTTTGGATACGATCCGCTACGAGGTATGCGATCGCTTTGACGGACTGATTCCAAAATGTACGGAAGGAGAAATCTTCATTACGGTTATTGGCTGTGAAGAGGTACTCATCCCTGAAGGTTTCTCACCAAATGGCGACGGCATCAATGATACCTTTGTGATCTTGGGTGCAGAAGACTTGAATATCTCTCTGCAAGTCTTTAACCGATGGGGAAATGTGGTGTACGAATCGGATAGCTACGGAAACGATTGGAACGGTGTTCCTAACCGAGGGCCTAATCAGTCGCAGGTACTGCCAGATGGTACTTACTATTATCTCGTTGACCTGCGTAATGGCGAGAAGCCTAGGGCGAAATTCTTAGTAATTCATCGCTAATATTAAAACAGAAATGAGCAAATGTAGAATGATGTATAAAATGAAAATCTTATGAAAATAACTTTATTGCTAGGAAAGAGTAGAAGGGCGCTATATTGCTGTCTACTGATAGGAGGGATACTTGCCATAGACTTGCCTGCAGTACAAGCCCAACAAGACGCCCAATATACCATGTATATGTTCAATGGGCTAGCCATCAATCCTGCCTACGCAGGGAGTAGAGAAGTATTGAGTTTTACAGGTTTACTACGTGCACAATGGACAGGCATAGAAGGCTCCCCACAAACCCAAACGTTAGCCATCCATAGTCCCATTGCGAACAATAGAATGGGGGCAGGCCTTAACGTAGTCAATGACGAGCTGGGTGTTTCTAAGATATTTTCCGTAACGGGTGTATATGCCTACAAGATTGACTTTAACTTTGCTACGCTTTCCTTCGGAATGCAGGGAGGAATCACCCAGTACAGACAAAACTTAGCTGGGCTTACGACTAACTTTCAAGGAATTCTTGATCCTGCCTTCGAACAGGACATCAATCAAGTCTTTCCTATTGTGGGTGCAGGCTTTTTACTAAGCAACACACGCTATTATGTAGGCATCTCTTCTCCACAGTTGATTAAAAATCGTTTGCGAGAAGTAGACATTTCAGAGGCAGAACAATCACGGCATTTCTTCTTGAGTGGAGGCTATCTCTTTGACCTCAATCCTACTATGAAGTTGAAGCCTTCTTTCCTAGTAAAGTATGTGGAGAATGCACCCGTTTCTTTCGATTTGAATACCAATCTGTGGTTTTACGAGCGTTTTGGGGTAGGAGCCTCTTACCGTTGGAATGATTCTTTCGATTTGCTAGCAGAAATTAACGTCAATAAGAACTTTACTTTTGGTTATGCTTACGACTTCACTATCAGTGATTTACAACAGGCGGCAGGAAGCACCCACGAGGTAATGGTACGTTTGGAGTTTGGGGTAGGAGATAAGACGAGGATTTTAACACCTCGGTATTTTTAAACTTAAAATACAGGCTTATGAAGCTAATACACTACATATTTACAGCATTATTACTCTTTGTGCAAGTACCCTGTTGGGGGCAAAATTCTCTGCGAAAACAAGCAGACAAAGCCTACCTTGACTTTCATTATACAGAGGCAATAAAAGCGTATTTACAAGTAGTTGAAGAGGAGGGAGCTGATGCAGTAATAGAAGAGAAGTTGGCAATTAGTTATCGGAAGATCAATGATAGTAAGAATGCTGAAATCTGGTACGCTAAGGTAGTAAACCAGTCAGGAACAAACCCCGATAATATTCTACATTATGCACAAGCGTTGGCGATGAATGGAAAGTATGAGGCATCACAAGATTGGTATAAAAAATACGCCCAGCTTGCCAGAGGTGATCAGCGAGGTGCCACTTTCTCGCGGGTATACCAAGATACCGCACACTTTCATCAAGATGCAGCTCGCTACCAAATTGAGCTGGCGCCTTTCAACTCTGAACAAGCCGATTTCAGTCCTACCTATTACCGACAAGGTATTCTATTTTGCTCTAATAGAGAAACAGAGAAGAAAAATCTTTTTAGAAAAAAATATAACTGGAATAATACCAACTTTCTGGATTTGTATTTTTCTAAAAACCGCTTTTCGCAAGGGGAAAAGTTTCGAGAGGAATTGAACTCCAAATACCACGAAGGACCTAGTGTATTTTACAATAATGAGCGTAACATTGCCTTTACTAGAAATAATTACCATAAAGGAAAGTTTAAGAAGAGCTCAGATGACATCAACAAACTCAAACTCTTCTTTGCCGAAGTAGAGGATGGCGAGTGGAAAAATATTGTAGAGTTTCCCTTTAACGACGACGAATACTCTGTAGGGCACCCAGCTATTAGCTCTGACGGTACTACCTTGTATTTTGTATCGGATATGCCCGGTAGTGTAGGAGGGACCGACTTGTTTATGTCTACCTACGAGGGCGATACGTGGAGTGTACCCAAGAATTTAGGTCCTATGATCAATACTAAGGGCGACGAGATGTTTCCTTTTGTAGACGCCAATAATAACCTATACTTCGCGTCTACCGGACACGGTGGCTTAGGTGGTTTGGATGTCTTCTTTTCTCCCAATATCAACGGCCGCTTCGGTAAGCCCGAAAATATGGGTGTGCCGATTAATAGTAGCCAAGATGATTTTGGGTTGATCATAGACGTAGATGGCTACGAGGGGTATTTTAGCTCAAACAGGGAAGAAGGAGTAGGCGATGATGACATTTACAAGTTTCTATACAAAACCTGCGAGTTACTGGTGGTGGTGATAGATAGTACTACCAATCAAATCGTACCCGATGCAGAATTGAATTTTACTGAGAAAAAGACGCAACGGGAAGTGATTTTCCTAACAGAAGCAGAAGGCGTGTATAGTTTTATTACGAAGCTACGCACGGGGTATGTCTTAAAAGCTTATAAAGAGGGTTATCAGGAGAGTATTAAAAGAATTAGTGAGCAACAACTACTGAGCTGCCAAAGTGTAGAAGCTGGTATAAGAGATACCATCAAAATTTACCTCAAAAAAGGCGAGAAGACGCTCAGACCACAAGACCCTAATAATCCTAATAGCCCCCAAGTGGTTTATAACCCACAACCACCCTCTTGGCAAAGACTTAACTACAACAACCTAGGACTTTCTCCCGAAGATGTATACCAAGTAAAAAATATCTATTACGATCTTGATAAGTATTATATCCGACCTGATGCGTCTGTCGAGCTCAATAACTTATTAGGTGTCCTCTATCAATATCCATCGTTACGTGTGCTGTTGTCTTCTCATACAGATTCCAGAGCAAGCTATGGGTATAACGTACGGCTTTCACAACGACGTTCTCAGTCGGCGAGGCAGTTTTTGGTCAATCGGGGCGTTGCTCCACATCGTATTTCTATTGCCTATTATGGCGAAACAAAACTAAGTACCAACTGTCCCGATGGCGTACCCTGTAACGAATCAGACCATCAAATGAACCGCAGAACAGAAATTATTTTGCTAAAGTAGTTAGGGTATTTTGCTTATACTAAACCTTTTATTTCCCCTAATTTGTCATAAACCTTGCAGATTTTGTCTGCAAGGTTTTTTCTTACAGACTAGATTTTGTCTACAGCATTGATGAAGCAGTATTGTTTGCTTAGGTGAAGTACTTTTAAAGAGGGAAGCGCTAGTGCTGAGAAGCATAAGCGAAAAAGAAAACTGAGAAATAAAGTTCAAACAGCCTCTTAAGTAAGGTATGATGAAAAATAACTATATTGCTGATGCATCATTATTGATTTCATTAAAACATAGTCACATGTCTCTTTCTGATAGTCTTAGAGCACAATTTGAAAGTCTCCACGAAAATAATCAACACGAAGAAATCCTTACCTTAGCCAAGGAGCAAACGATTACACCCGAAAACCAGATTGAATTGAAAACCTACGTTGGCAGAGCGCTTAACAACTTAGGTAGGCTCAAAGAGGCCTTGACGTACTTACTTGAAGTGGATCAACTAGAGCAAGAAAGTAATGCGGCTACCAAATACAGAATTGCCTATGCTTATGCTTTTCTCGACCAGTTGAAAGAAGCAGAAGCCTATGTGGCGGCCTGCTTGGCCTTGGATGCCGAGTTTCCGTATGCAGATGAAATTACCGATATTATCAGAGAGCGAAAAGCCTACCTAAACTCTTTCTTAGGAAGTGGTAATGTTGATAATTCATTGCCTGATAGGGGGCGTGAGTAGCTTCAAAGGCTGTCTATACAAAGAAGGGAGTACAAAGAAAAGTTAAACTGATCGCTTATTCGTTTTTCAAATAGATAATTGTAAATAGGCGAGTAATTCTTCTAATAGTATGCACTGCGTATCTGATAGTCTAACTAGGTAAATCATTCAGCAATGCATTTAACTCGGCTATCCTTAATGTAGTTATAATCTCTTATGCTGATAATTCATAGCTTAATAGGTACTATGCGTCAGTGGCTTTTTGTACTACTTTTACTATCCGCAGGCTTTACCTCCTCTGCGGAAATTATCGTTTTTACCGATGAGATGACGGATATTTATTTCTGTGCCGAAGACTTCGACCTTTATGTTGATTCAACCAATCAATTGAGCATTCAAGAAATACACAAAATAAAGGAGGTAGCGTTTTTTGTAGATATGTCAAACGGTCGCCCAAAAGCTGTGTCTGGAAATACCTATTGGCTCAAGTTTCGTCTCTCCAATCAATCACAACATAGTCTACTTTTATATCATTTTTATTCACACAACGCCTCACAGCTTACCCTATATAGACACAATAAGGATGGTTCTTTTGATAAGCAAACTGCTGGTAGAGATAGACCTTTTAGTTTTAGAGATATACACCATCAGGATTTCGTGTTCGAGTTATCAACTTCTTCTGACACCCTATTGTACTATGTAAAAGTAGTTACAAAAGATAAAATAAACCTTTCTTCGAAAATACAGACTATGCCTGACTTCGTTGATCGTGAACTACCTAAGTATATTCGTGCTGGACTCGTTTACGGCTTAATTCTCATGGCGATTCTGGTAAATCTGTTACTTTTTCTCATCGTAAGAGAAAACCAATATATTATTTACTGCCTCTACATCGCTATGTTGCTGTTGTACCTACTATCAATACATGGAATGGGCTTTCAGTATTTATGGCCTGGCTTACCCATACTCAATGATTATACCTTGATCATTAGCAATACCCTTATGATTGTCCTTGCAGTACTCTTTATTAAAGAATTCCTTAATATTTCACTCTTAAGCACCTTATGGATCAAGGTACTATACTTAGTTGTGGTGTATAAGATAATGTTTTCAGTTTATCATTACTTCAAAATAAAAGATGCCACTGCTTTACTTTATATTGATCTATTTCCATTTATAGTCTTTTTATTTATAGGTGTTGTAGCCTATATAAAAGGATATAAACCAGCACGATTCTATGTTTTAGCCCATTTTTTACTTTTTCTTAGTTATGTTCTAATGATTATGGCTTATACACCCTTGTTTTACGATTGGAGATTGCCTTCTTGGAGTTTTCACGCTTTGGAATACGGGCTCGTATTGCAAAGTGTTGTTTTATCGACAGCACTTGCAGATCGGCTTAAAACCCTCAAGCTACAAAGAGAGATAGCGAGTAGAAAAGTGATCGAACAGTTACAGGAAAATGAACGCATTAAAGATGAACATAACAGAAACCTTGAGCAAAAAGTAGAAGAGCGTACCGCAGTGTTGCGTATACAAGCTTTACGAATAGAAAAGATGAATGCCTTATTACTTGAGCAAAATAAACAACTTCTGGGAGATATGTCTTCTATTGCAAAAGCTAGAGTAGAACAACGACCTTCTACCTTTGAAGAGTTTAAGAAAATCTATACAGATGACGAAGCCTGTTTAGTGTTTTTGAGTAACTTAAAGTGGAAAAATGGCTTTATATGCCGTAAATGTGCCTATACTCACTTCACAGAGGGTACTACACCCTATTCGCGGCGCTGTAGTAGATGCAGCAAAATAGAGTCAGCTACAGTAGATACTATTTTCGAAGGCACCCGTTTTCCATTAGTAAAAGCATTTTACATCACTTATATCACGAATAGTAGTAAGCGCGTAACCTCCGAGGAATTGTCAAAGATACTTGATTTACGCAAGCAAACCTGCTGGACTTTTGCAAAAAAGGTTGAAGAAGCTATTAGAAAAAGAAAGAAACGGAGCGAGAAAAACTGGATCAATCTATTACTTACAAAAAAATAACCTAAAAATTACTTGGTATTATACCGCTATTTGCCACTTGTGCCCAACTATGAATTACTATAATGTTATCTCATCAATACTGGCTTTTTAGTATTGGTACTAATGCGATAAAATTCATATGTATACATCAGATAGTCAGGTTATTACACTTGATTTTATTTGAATTGTAATATATGTTTGTAGGGTAAAACAGTTAACAATACAAACATCAACTACTTAATTTATTAACCTATGAAGTCTACCAAAAACTGTGTAAGCAGAAGGGTATATCTATTACTCCTCAGTTTACTACTTATCAACTTTGCTGGTTTCGCACAAAGTGTCCATCCTGGGGTGTATTTAACACAAGCAGGCTTGGACAAAATGAAAACCATTTGTAACAACGAGCCGTCTCATCCTATGGCACAAGGCTACAGTATCATCAAAAATGATAATGTAGGGAAATTGAGCTTCACAGCTACCCCTTTTAAAACCGTAGAAGCCATGGCCAGCGGTAAGAGTACGAGCGAAATTAAATTCAGGGAAGACGCTCACGCGGTTTATGCCCATGCCCTGCAATTTGTAGTTAGTGGCAATCAGGCGCATGCCGACAAGGCCATCGAAATCGCGATGGCTTGGGCCAATACTTTTGAGGACATCGTTTCAGTGGGTTACCAATATCAAAAACACCTCGAAGCCTACTGGGCAGTAGGGGTATGGGTACCCGGACTAGATATTATTCGCTATTACAATAATGGCGCCTCTGGTATCACTCAATCGCAAATAGAAGCGATTGATGGTTTCTTAATGAAGATTTATCCCTATCTACATTTGAACCCTCAAGGGGGCAACAATTGGGCTTCAGCGCGCTGCAATGCGATCGTTGCGCTAGGTGCTTATCTTGGCGATGAAGAGATATTCCAAATGGGAATCGATCAGTACAAAGACTACATCTTACCACAGCACGTTAAAGCTGATGGATACATAGAAGAAACTGGTCGTGATTGCACCCATATGCAATACAACATTATCGTTTTGAATACCATTTGTGAAATGGCATGGAATCAAGGAATAGACTTGTATGGTATCAAACTAGGTGGGCAAAATACACCTCGCCTTTTACTAGGGCTAGAATTTGCCGCAAAAGTCTGGAACGGCACAAGCACTGCTTTGAATTGTAGCGGCTTCTTCAGCCATGGCGCTGGTGGTTGGGAAATGGGATATAACCACTTTAAACACCGGTTAAACTTACCTTGTCCTAATCTAGAAACATACGTGTTAGAACGTAACAGACCTTCTGATTATCGATCAGAAACGCACTTTACAGGATGGGCAACGGCCACCCACGGAGACTTAGATAAAGAGGGCTACGCTACGCCACCTGCAGTAAGTCTCACTTCACCTGCTGACAATACCACTTTTGCAGCCAATGCTAATATCAATCTTACAGCAACAGCAACGGTATCTTCAGGTGATGTGGAGGAAGTTGAGTTTTTTGCTAACGACATATCTATCGGGAAAGATTTATCGGCACCTTGGTCTTTTGAGTGGACAGGCGCTGCAGAAGGTATTTACGAACTTGAAGCCGTTGCTCGAACTGAAGCAGGTGGTATAGGATATTCAGAGGTGATAAACATTGTTGTTGGAGAGCCAAAATTACCTGTATTGTTCTTAGTTGGAAGTACAACACTCAACGCAGGCGATGCCGCAGCTTTGGATATGATAGAAGACCTCGGGTATACCGTAGAAGTGAAAACAGGTGCTGCTTCAAGCGCCTCCGATGCTGTCCATAAAGCTGCGATTGTCATCTCATCAACACTCAACTCAAGCGATGTAGGGAAACGCTTCAAAGAGGTTGACGTACCTGTATTGCTTTGGGAGCACTACTTATTCGACGATATGGGAATGACAGGTACTGTAGAACAAACAGATTTTGGCTTTATTAGTGAAACAAATATTCAGATAACCGATCAATTTCATCCCGTAGCAGGAGGACTATCGGGCAATATTCAAGTAACAAACACTTCAACTTCAGAAGAAGATATGTCTTGGGGCGTGCCCAGCCCAGAGGCAGCCATTATTGCTACGCTTCCCTCTGCTAGCGAAGCGACGATCTTCGCTTACAACGAAGGAGATAATATGGGTACAATAGCCGCACCAGCACGTAGGATAGGTTTGTTTCTCTTCGATGAGAGCGCTGCTGACCTCACAGCCGATGGAAAAGTACTTTTTGAAAATGCCATCGAATGGGCCATCAATGGTGTAGATAATATCATTCCTGTGACAGGCGTAAGTGTAAGCCCAGCTACAGCTACAGTAGAGGTAGGAGAAGCTACTCAACTGACCGCTTCAGTTGTACCGCTTAATGCTACCTCAAAAGCAGTTACTTGGAATAGTGCTGATCTCAGCGTTGCTACGGTAGATAATACAGGTAGGGTAACAGGGGTTGCTCCTGGGTCAGTAGCGATTACCGTTACTACACAAGAGGGCGACTTTAGTGCGCTTGCTACGTTACAAGTTGTACCAAGCGCAGTGGGTGATCCTAATTATGTATGGCACGAAGCATTTGATAACGGTGCTGCCTCAGCCACTGATCAGACGGCTTATACAGTTGAAGACAACAGTGATGGTATATTTGAAGTAGTCGATGGCCATTTTCTCATTAGCGGAAATGGTGGTGAGAATGATGCGCCTTTTGGGACTTGGACCAGTGAACAACTACCTATTGAAGGAGCTTCTGCTAGCATAGCGGTTTCTGTAGGCGGAGATGCTACAGGGCTTGAGTCCAGACCTGAGGCTTGGGCCGATTACCTAGATGTTTTCTATTCTATAGACGGAGGCGATGAAGTATTGATCGCTTCTCACGATGGTAGCTTCACTACAGGCGATATGACTATCAGCGAAAGTAATATTACTGGTGGCGATTACTTACAGGTAATCATCAAGGCAAAAACGACTGGTAATAATGAAGCACTTTACTTCGATGATGTAGTTGTAACAGTAAACGATGGGACTACCAGTATTCCGGTTGAAAGCATCAGTGTAAGTCCTGCTAGCATTACGGTTGAAGAAGGGACGACTACCCAACTCACCCATACCATAGCACCTACCAATGCCACCAACAAAAATATAAACTGGTTGTCTGATAACACCAACGTTGCTACTGTCAATGCTAGTGGTTTGGTACAAGCGCAATCGCCAGGGGTAGCCAACATCACTGCTACAACTGTCGATGGTCAAAAAACCGCTACAAGCGTTGTGACTGTTACAGAAAGCGATGTAGCTCCTGTATGCGCAACTTGTCCTACAGGAACTGCTTGGAGCCAAGTGTGGGCTGACGAATTTGATGGAAACTCCCTTGATCTTACCAAGTGGACGTACGGACAGGAGTGGGATCAGCACAAATGTACCTTTCCTAATGCACCTTCCGTCAATGGAAAGACATTAGCGGAGGTAGGCGGTGGTAAGCTAACCTTATATTGCCAGCAAACCTCACACAATGGTAAGAATTATGCTGCTGGTATGGTAAAAACCAGAGCACACGGAGAAGCTAAAGATGCTTTGTTTTCCTTTCAATATGGTTATGTAGAAGCAAGAATAAAATACAACTTGGATGGAAAAGGGCGTCACGCTAATTTTTATACCTACGGGTATTCTAAAGTAAATGGTCAAGCGAGTATAGGCTATCATCATTGGCCACCAGAAATTGATATTGCAGAGGTAATCAGTTACGGCGTGAATCAAGACAGATACGACCAATACCACCTCGATTGGCATTACAAGAGAGATGAAAATGGCGTGCGTTTGAAAAACGAACATACGGTTAGTGAGACTTGGAATCACGAATGGCACGTATACGGCGCAGAATGGCACGAAGACGGTTTCATCACCTTCTACAGAGATGGCGTAAAATTATGGAAAACGGATGTAGGCAATGGTGGTACAGAGTGGGATATGGCGCAGTATCTATTGCTTCGCATCGGTACTGGAGATGCTGGTTGGGGAGGCGACCCAGATCAAAATACGGATGCCAACAATTGGCCTGCTACCATGGAGGTTGATTACGTAAGAGTCTATCAGAAGAACCAAGCTAACGCAAGGGCGAATGCCGTAACGGAGAACAGCGCAGCAAGCAACCAAGACCTAGCAGAAACGCTAGACAACGAACTGAAGCAACTACTCGTATTCCCGAACCCAGCTAATGACCTTATCACTGTTCGAAATCTGGTAAGTAAAGATGGAGTCATCCGAATCTACAATACACAAGGTATATTGGTCAATATTTCGTCCTTCAATACAGAAACGACACTACAAGTTGATATTAGCCAACTACCCGAAGGCTTATATTACCTTAAAGTGGGGCAACAATCTACCAAGTTTATTAAACAATAGAATGGTTTGATGTAGGTACTTCTGTGCGCTTACATAGCGTTTGCGTAGGGAAGTACCTTATCAATAATTCAGTCATCATTCACAACCTAGTTTATTCTATTTCCACAACAACCCAACAAACTCATGCGAAAAATTAACTTAGTATTCTTGATCAGCTTCTTAACGATAGGGAGCCACGCACTGCAAGCCCTAGAAGCTTTACAGCAGAAAGTAAACGAAGTAAGCACTCCCACTAACAACTAACCGCTATGAAAACATATCTACTAATAGTGAGCGGATGGCTAATAATGCTATTCGCTGGGCAAGCTACTTATGCCCAAACCCAGGAGGATTGGGAAGATAGTATTGAAGGAAAGGGACCTTGGATAGCCATTGTGGGTACGAAGTCTAAGTTTGAAAGACTAGGCGGAGGGGAAGCGTATCTTGGTTTTGCTGTAACTGGTATTAGTGGAACTAAAAGTTTTACAGATGCTCAGGGTATTCAACAGGCGCCGGATTTCACTAATTTTACCGTGACAGGGCTAAACGCTCACCCTATTGAAGAAGGGCTAGAGGTCATTTTTACCGAGCAAGTAACCGACAAAAAACAAGAGATTACGTATTATCTTTGTAAGGATATGAACGTAGTTGATGAGGTAAAACCTGGCTACGATAACAACGCAGTGTATAGCACCAAGCTATTACTCAATAAGTCCGGAGAAGTTATTTTAAGAGAAAGAAATTCCAGTGGAGATATTGCTGCACCTTCCTTGGTCAGGTGGTTTGGTAGTGGTGATCAAACCCGCGAAGAATTCATTGCAGGAATAAGAAACTACATCGATGAGAATACTAAGAGTAGCGAGTCTATTACAGAGACTAATTTCGATTGTGATGACCTTCCTGATGCGGTTAGCAGAAATTCTCAGGAAACAGAAGTGATACAGATCTTTTCTTACGAACAAGGTCGTTGTACCACTGAGCCGCCTACCTGTAATAGCGAAGGAGATCCAGCGGTTCGTTTTGTTTTTGGAGCAAGTAGCTTTGGTTGCTACAACCCAGAAGCACCTATTATCGCGGCTTCTTACATTACTTATGCGGATGGAAGTAGCTATGAACTGAATCTATGGGATCGCAACGGTACCAACCAAGGAAGCTTTTGCGGTCAGGGCATCCCGGAGGTAGAAGTAGCCGAACCCAACCCCAATCCTAGTGGTGGCACAACTATTTATCGACCTATCCCAGTGATTGCTACCCCGAACAACGGTAATCCACCTCCAGACGATGATCCTAGCGGCAGCCCAAGCTTCTGTCCTTCAAGTATTACGCTTACACCCAACCTAGAAGTATGGAATGCAGACGAAGCCTTTAACTTTAAAGAACAAATCATTCTTAAAGATGAAAAGGGTATGGTGATTAATAGCGAAGATGTTTATTGGTATGTACAAAGTCGTTTTCACGATAAAGACGGCAATGGGGAGTACGAAATGCGTGAGATCGAAGATGATGAAGCCTACTACTTTGGTTCCGAGATCAATGCGGATGAATGGGGGCCGGTCAAGATCTTTGCGATTTACTACTGTAATGGACAACCTTATAGTAATGTTACCACTATCGAAGTAGTCGATGCCGGTATCTACTTTCGGAATGCCAACGGCGATATCCTCCGCTGGCACGAAGCCATCTACGAGAAAGACCCTAGTCGCTACGAAGGCTTCTACGATCCTTCTAAGAAAACAATGCTATTCTCGCACGGCTGGCAGCCAGGGGGTACGATGGATCATTCTTGGGCACCCACGCAAAATCCCTCCCGAGATCGACAAACCAAAGCAGGGATTGACGCATGGTATAGCGAGGGTTGGAACGTGTTGCTTTTTTACTGGACTCAGTACGCCTCTACCCAAACAGATCTTCTCAATTCCGACCTGATTGATCCGAATCTTCTTAAAAACAATGCAGATCAAGTAGATGTATCTCCTTTCTTTGCCTCTGTACACGCTACAAAGCCCAACCCTAGATGGTTCAGAACGTACCCAGATGTCGAGCCTACTACAGAAGCAGCTACCACTGACCCAATAGGTGTATTAGCTGGAAAGCGATTCAAGGAAATTAGAGATAAAATGGGAGGTGATGCTGGGAAAGAGCTAAGGTTTGTAGGACATTCTTTTGGGCACATTATAATTACTAGAGCAAGCGAGTGGTTGCTTGCTAATTCTCCTTACAAAGTAGATAGAATGGCTTGGCTAGACCCCGCGATGGATGTAGAAGCGCTATTAATGCACGAAAGATTCACAGTAGTTCATCCAGAGGCTCCCATCGTAGAATGGTACCAGACTTCAGTGTTTGATTTAGGCTTTCAGTTCATCGCTAATCAACTCTACGATGATCGGGTCATTTCAAGTCCCACGTTAGCAGCGGGATTAGCAAGGCTAAGTCTAGAGTTTTTTTCAGGAATTGCAGATGGAATAACAAGTACGTTTGAAACAGTATTAGGGATACCGCTTTCTTACGCAGATATCTACACTTACGGATTTGTAACAAACAATGCTGAGGTTTCTTTTTATAACGAGTTGATCGTGAATACCACCTACGTACGGCTACACCCATTGTGGCAAGATGGGGAAGGGTTCTTTGAAAAGTACCCTTTTGGTGCAGAACTTTTGCACGGTTCGGCCATTCCGTGGTACCTAAGTTCTATTAGTGATCCCTCCCAACCTACTTACATAGAAAGATGTCCAGCAGCTATCTTACCTTGTGTTGAAGGAGCACTACGATACGACCGTGCTCTGGATAATGCCTATGCGCCTGGGTTACCCTCTCTTCCTTTTATCACCTCTGGTTTAAATATCTATCTGTACAATCCCGAGGTCACTTTTCCGAATGGACCTAGTGCCGCAGCTTCGTCTATAGAGTTGGGCGTTTGGAAGGGTGTACCTTTGGAACAGGTTAAAGGCGTGTCTACTTTCTCTAGGGCAGACGACTACTTTACGGCCCGTGTACAATTGGATTATGATCCTATTCCTAGTCCAGACAATCTAAGGAGTAGTGAAGACTTAAGTAATACCCTAGAGGAAAGTGCCCTAGAAGATAAGGCTTCGAGCGAGTACGAACGTACCTTTCCCAACCCGTTTACTAATGAGTTCACGCTTGACTACACCCTTGAAGAAGCCGGAACAGTATCGGTTCAGGTCTATAACATGAGCGGGCGTTTGGTAGCCTCGCCTTCAACTGATGTGCAGCAACCACAAGGTGCTCATCATCTACCTATAGACGGTTCAACTTGGAACCAAGGTCTTTACATCGTTTTACTCATCAAGCCCGACGGTACCGTTGTAAACCACCGCGTAAGTAAAGAGTAGAAGCCTTCTTGGTTGTTTTCACCATCTTACTGGCACAGCTACTAAGATGGTGGATTCTACTCCTCGTACACTTTGCGTTAGTAGGTAGGTACTAACTCAACCGTCATTCATCATCTATTCTATTTCATCAACCTATTCAACGTTAACAACAACTTAACAAACTCAAGCGAAAAATCAACTTAGTATTCTTGATTAGCTTCTTAACATTAGGAAGCTACGCACTACAGGCACAGGTCACTACGCTTAGCGACTGCCTGGAATTTAGTATTGCAGAAACTAATCATATGACCCTTCGCAGCAACGGCGCCCTGTATTTAGGCACCGATGCCCTAGCGGAGGTTACTAATAGGGCTTGTTTAGAAGAAGACAATTACCTGTTCTTTGTAGATAGCAAGGGCGTCTTTGAAGAGGTGCGGGGCACCACCACTATCAATACCAATGATGATGGCTATGCCATTCAAAAATTCGATACCGAGTTTCATCGTGGACGCGTGGTAGAGGCTGATGAGTCACTAGATGCCAGACGCTGTAATCGGGTAATCTTTGAGCCAGGCTTTCACGCCAAAAAGGGGAGTCAGGTAGTAGCTGCCACCGAGTACAATTGTCAAGATGCAGTATGTCCAGCCAATTGTGAAGATCCTATCTTTAACGACGGTGCTAGACTAGCAGTAGCAGAAGACGCGTATTGTAAAGGAGTAAATAAAGTACTATATATAGTTACTTATTTATTAATTAAGAGAGGTGGGCTAATGAAGTCCGCCTTTCTATTTAGTATAACAATGGTCAGAAGCTATGAAGATTTTCTTTAGTAATCATTTAATATATGGTGAAAAATGAAAAGATATAATGCATTTACGCAATTTACTAGGCAGGTTAATGTACATTTTTTATCAATCTTATATCAAAAAAATATAAATGGAAATGCAACCTTATAATACTAAGGAGGTCTTTAGAGAAAAACGCAATGAAGATATCTCCTTTTGTATTTTTCTGTACTTGTTTTCTAATACTTTCTCAAATACTACAAGCGCAAAATAAGAATAGTACGCTCTACGCTGGCGCTACCAAAGTGAATATTACCCCTAAAGAGCCTGTCTACTTATCAGGCTATGGTGGAATGTATTCCAAGAGGATCACAGACGAGGTACACGATAGCCTGTTTTGCAGAGCAGTTGTATTAAAAATGAACGAAAAAAAGGTAGTTTTTATTTCTACTGATTTGATTGGTTCCTACTTTTACGAAGAAGTATATGAAGCCCTTCAAAAGAATTTCAACTTAAAGCCTGAAGAAGTTTTCCTCACAGCCATTCATACCCACAGTGCGCCAGTGTATACCTTCTTAGAGAAGGATAAGAATACTGCCAACTATCGCTACACACAAGACGTAATCAAAAAGATTGTAAGCGCTGTAAAAAGTGCTGCTGCTCAAACATACCCTGTTACACTGGAGATAAAAGAAGGGTTTTCACCTATTGGTATAAATAGAAGGGCTTTGAAGTTCGACCCAGATATGTGGCCTTGGGATGGCGGATTGATAAAAATGGCGCGTAATCCTGAGGGCGAAGTTAATAACAGCGTATTAGTACTTAAATTAGGCAATGAAGCGGGTGATTTTAATGCTTGCATGTTTGAATATGGTTGTCACGCACGATCACAGTCGCCTGCCAGTAAGGTAATTACAGGCGATTTTTTTGGTATTGCAGAGCAAAGGGTAGAAGAGATACAAGGAAAAGGGATGATCGCCGCAGGATTTGCGGGTGCTTCTGGTGATGTTGATCCTATTTACGTATTGAATGAGATTGAAGAAGCACCTCACTGGATACCTGAGACGGAACTCATGGGACAGTTGTTGGCGCAGGAAATTGTGAGAACGTACCGAAGAACAAAAGAGAAAATTACCCCTCTTTCGCTACAAAGTACTTTTAAAACCATCTACCTCCCTAGCCGAAAAGAAGATGAATTTATTACCAATGATAGCCTTCCTAAAACCCCCCTCAACATCACCGTTACTAGCATAGGAGAGCTGGCTTTTGTAGGTATAGGCTGTGAAGTGTTGGTAGAAATTGGAAACCACATCAAGGCATTTTCTCCCTACAAACATACCTTTATTATGACTCACTGTAATGGAGGAGCGGGTTATCTCTCTCCTAAATCACTTTATAAAGAGCGAGGCTATGAGGTGTCTTCCAGCCCTTTTGGGCCAGAGGCGGCAGAGGCAGTCATTAAAGAAACCTTACAGCTCTTATACCAACAGAAAACTTATCTAGAATCGGTAGAAAAGAAAAGATAAATAAGGTTGTTATTTTAATGAAATACTTATTTTACGTAGTTTTTTTATTAGCTATGACTTGGAAAAGTGCTTTTTGCCAAGCCTACCATTGTACAGAAAGCACTATTTATTCAGAAATTTTGGGCGAAGATCGTAAAATAACTATTTGTTTCCCTGAAGTCTATAAGCCTTCTGATCGTTTGGATGTACTGTATGTTGTAGATGGAGAAATGCTCTTGAAGCACTTGCTTCCCATTATGACGTTTTTACAAATCAATCAATTGGCGACCCCGCAACTTATTGTGGGGATCCGTAACCGCTATAAACCTTCAGGTAGTACCCGCAACAGAGACCTAACACCCATTAGGAATCCTTCGCTTAGCACCTCTGGAGAAGCAGATCAGTTTTTATATTTTATAGAAAAAGAGTTGATCTCCTATATTGACGTGGAATATCCAAACACACAAAAAAGGACCTTAATTGGACACTCCTACGGAGGGCTTTTCACTTTGTATACTTTTTTAGTAAAACCATATTTATTTGATGCTTTTGTGGCTTCTGATCCAAGCTGTTACTATCAACAGCACTATATTTCAACTATTGCAGCCACACATTTAAAAGAGCCCCCAGCCACACGAAAAACGCTCTTTATAGGAGGGCGTGCAGGGCAACAATACGAAGACATGGGGATTACTCGCTTTGTTGGTACGCTCCAAAAGCAGGCTTCCAGTAAGGTAATCTGGCAAAACGGTACCTATAAAGATGAACACAACGGCTCTGTACGATTTAAGTGCTTTTACGATGGGCTTAAGTTTACTTTTTTCGGGCAACACCAACATGAACTAGAGTTTCATCCTATGGGAGGGATTTTACAAAAAGGGAATCCCATTACCGTAAAAACGTACAGTGATCATGCGTTGGTGCGCTATACTACTGATGGAACCATCCCTACACGTCAATCTCTACAATTTCAGCAAACGATTGCTGTTACTTCCCCTACGAAGTTAGTAGTGAAGCTTTTTGCTAATAGAGGAGATGACCAAGTAGTGAAAGCAACGTTTGCTTACGGAGAAGCACCTGAGCCCCTTCATAAAACTAATATTTTTAAGAGAAATGGTTTGCACGTAAAAATTTATCCTACCACGGACGAAGATTCCTTAAAACGTAGTTTAGTAACACCTACACACGAACACTTTGCTGAAAAGCAGGCTTTTCAAACGCGTTCACTTGCCCTGACCAAAAAATCTACGGCTGTTTTCGAGGGCTTTTTAGAAGTACAAGAGGCAGGTTACTATATATTCTATCTAAGTACGCGTGAGGCGGTTCATTTTTATTTGAGTGGCCAAAGCCTATTAAGTTATCAAAAAGGCATACACCGTTTTGAGAGCAACTCGTTTATAGTACCTTTAAAGAAAGGATTTTACCCTTTAAAAGTAGTCTACAGGCAAAAAGAGCAGCGAGGTGGGCTGTCCATTAGGTATACTACACCCAGTATGTCCCCTGAACAAGATCCTATTTTTATTCCACACAAGCTACTATGGTATGAATGAGTGGAGAGATCAAATAAGATAGTATACCCTCCTTGGTAAACAGCTCCTTTCTATAATGTACTGCTTGTCTACGTTTAGGAAGACTTGGGTAGTTAGGATAGCAGCTTATTTTAAATCGTAAATACTTGAGTAGTGGGAAGCTTCTTAAAAACTTCGTTGTACATATTCTTCCGCGTCAGCAAGACTATATACGATCTTCCATTAGCATTTTCAAATGCGGAATACATATCCACTCTATAGCAGTGTCAGAGACTACACCAGTGAAAAAGGATTGCTAGCTGTTAGCTTTCTGATAGTTTGGTACTTTCCTTGGGAAGTTTGAAGACTTACAAAACGAAAAACCATAAGTCTCTACTGTGCTCAGACTTGCGGCAGTGAGATTTCACTAAATCTTTTCTTTTTCGCGGGTCTTTCTTTTTTTATTTGAACTACTTTTTCTCTTTATTAGTGTCCAACTTTTGGGTAGACCACAGAAAGACATCAGCCTGAACACAAGAAATCGAGTGAATACGCTGATCGTCTAAGTTATTCAGTAGACAGATAAGAGTGAGTAATATGATTAAAAAGCATAACGTCTTACACGGTTTCTGTCCATTATTAGTAATTTTACTAAGCTCTTGTGAATGTTCATATGAAGTCGCAAATCTTGAAAAAGAAGAACTGAAGTATGATCAGCTAGAAGCAAGTATACAAGATTTATTTTGGCAAGATAGAAAGCCTATAGTTCGTGAAGATAGTAGTATTTCCTATGGGTCATCGAGAGAGCTTTATTATAATCTTGATAGCACAAATTTCACAGTTGAAACCATTAAGGATAGGTTTTTTTGGCAGTCTTATCTCTTCATAATACACAGAGAGCAGGAAAAGTATTGCATTACAGGGGAAGATTTTCGTCCTCCTATTATTCATTATGAAGGATACATCTATTATTTAAAGTCAAACTTTTTTTATCTTGACACAATGGATGATCTCAAGGCTTGTACTTTTATTAAAGTAAAACTTGATGACGAATAAATGATAATGGGTCAGATTATGAGCTTAGGGGTGATCACACTATTCGAAATATTTCACACCGAGCCCCCCCAACTGGCGCAAGTCTTCAACGAAGTGGTGACTTGTGCCTTCCAAGTAACAAATACGTTCTTTGAAATAAATGCTTTTACCTCACCAACGCCGAAGGCTTCTTTGCCGAAATAGCGGTGTGGGAGGATATTAGAACTGAGGAAGAGGTGTACGCTCAAAGAGTGATCGGCAAAAAGCAATACGAGCTCAAAGATCACCTCCTAAAGGTAATAATATTAAGCATATGAGTACCAAATAGAGAACTAATGATATTCGATCCTACGATAAAATACTTAGAGGAGCAAGCCTCTATTAACTCAAGTATAAATATTGAGTCCATAGATAAGTTTGAAGACAAGAAACTCTCTATTGTAATCACCTATAGAGATGAAACGATGGTTTCTATCGAATTGTTAGAAGACGGTACTTGTGATCTCACGATGGTAGATATAGAATCTGAAAAAGTAATTAAATATAGGCTACTAAGGTTTTCTAAAGAGGAAGAGATGAAAACTGGTATAAAACAGTTTTTAGATTAGCTACTGAAGAAGGCCTATAAATATATTGTAGTTCTCTTTATCAAAGCATACAAAAAGTACACTTTCTATAAACTGGTTTAACTTTGAAAAGTCGTTCACACTTTGTATGGCAATTTCTGCTGCCTTTCTTTTAGGAAAGCGATAGATACCAGTACTAATGTTGATGTAAGTACCCCCTCACTTAGAACCACTTAGAGCCCCCAAAAGGGTAACAGTTACTAGCAATACAAACTAATTATTCACTTCCCAAGCACTACTCCTTCTTCTTTTTCGTACCACTCCCTTTGGTTTTTTTGGTAGCTTTTGCCTTGGTCTTTTTCTTTGTCTTCTTTTCTGGCTCTTTTTCAGCCAGTTCTAGGCATTCAGCTAAGGTAATGGTTTTAGGGTCTTTGTCTTTGGGAAACTTAATGTTTCGCTTGCCTACCTTGATGTAAGGGCCCCAACGCCCATTCAGTACTTGTACGTCTGGGTTTTCATCCCACGTTTGGATAATACGTTCGGCATCGGCCTTGCGTTTTGCCAAAATGACCTCAATGGCTTCTTCACCCGAAACGGTAAAGGGGTCGTATTCTCTACTCAATGAATAAAACTTACCATCGTGGCGTACATAAGGCCCGAACTTACCGATGGCAACCACCATCTCCTTCTCTTCAAAAGTACCTACTTCACGAGGGAGTTTGAACAGGTCGAGTGCTTCTTCTAGCGTGATGGTTTCGATAAGCTGCCCTTTGCGCAAAGAAGCAAACTTAGGCTTTTCTTCCTCGGAGCCTTCCCCTAGTTGCACATAGGGGCCGTATTTCCCTAACTTTACGTAGATCTTCTCACCACTTACGGGGTCTTTGCCTAGCTCTCTGCCTGTATTGACATCTTTTCGGTCAATGTCCTCTGTTACCTCTACTTGTTTGTGAAAGGGATGATAAAAATTGTCCAGAATTTTGATCCATTCTTTTTTGCCGTGCGCAATCTCATCTAGCGCTTTTTCTACACTGGCGGTAAAAGAATAATCGATGATGTTCTCGAAGTGGGCTACTAGAAAATCATTGACTACCATTCCCACATCTGTCGGGAAAAGCTTGCTCTTCTCTGTACCCGTGATTTCTGTATTCTGTTTTTCTACGATTTCATCAGCCGCCATCATAAACTCCTTGTACTTTCGCTCTTTGCCTTCTCTGCTTTCTTTTACCACGTAGTTTCTTTTGACAATCGTAGAGATGGTAGGCGCATAGGTAGAGGGTCGCCCAATACCCATTTCTTCTAGCTTTTTCACTAGACTAGCCTCTGTAAAACGCGGAGCAGGGCGGGTAAAGCGCTCTACCGCCTTGAGCCACGTAAGGTCAAGTACTTGCCCAATCTTGAGTGGGGGCAACATCTTTTTATTCTCTTCGCTTTCTTCCTCCTCATCGGTAGACTCTAAATAGACTTTCAAGAAACCATCAAACTTAATAACTTGTCCTTCTGCGATCAATTTCTCTTCGGTGGTAGAGATGCCTACAGTCGCAATGGTTTTTTCTAGCTTGGCATCGCTCATTTGAGAAGCGATAGCACGTTTCCAGATCAACTCGTAAAGACGTTGCTCATTGCGATCCTTACCTGCTTGATGCACTGAGAAATCAGTAGGACGAATCGCTTCGTGCGCTTCTTGGGCAGTTTGCGACTTCGATTTGTACTTTCTGTTCTGCACGTACTCATCTCCATAGGCTTTCTTTATCTCAGTGGTGGCTTTCACAATCGCTTCGGCAGAAAGGCTTGTAGAGTCGGTACGCATATAGGTGATTTTCCCAGCTTCGTAAAGCTTCTGCGCAATGGTCATCGTTTGTGCCACAGAAAAACCCAGCTTACGACTGGCCTCTTGCTGTAGGGTAGAGGTGGTAAAAGGCGCAGCAGGTGTTTTTTTACCAGGCTTCTTTTCTAAGTTTTCTATGGTAAAGGTAGCGCCTTTACATTTTTCTAGAAAAGCTTTGGCCTCTTTCTCACTCGGGATTTTACTTTTCAGCTCGGCGTTCAGTATTTTACCATTTTCTAAGTCAAACTGTGCGGTTACTTTGTAAGAAGAGACAGGCTTAAACTTCTCGATTTCTCTTTCACGCTCCACAATGAGCCGAACCGCTACCGATTGTACACGTCCTGCAGAAAGTCCCGCTCTAATTTTTTTCCAAAGTACAGGCGACAACTCAAAACCCACCAGTCGATCCAGAATACGTCGTGCTTGTTGCGCATTCACCAAATCCATGTCAATAATGCGTGGATTTTGGATGGCGTTCATGATCGCATTTTTAGTAATTTCTCTAAAAACAATACGCTTAATTTTCTGGTCTTTTAAATCGAGCGATTCTTTCAAGTGCCACGAGATGGCTTCTCCTTCACGGTCATCATCCGTAGCCAGCCACACAACTTCTGCTTCCTTGGCAATTTTTTTCAGTTGTTTTACTACATCTTCTTTATCGGGAGAAATTTTATAAGTCGGCGTAAAGTTATTCTCTACATCTACGGCAAAATCGCCTCTAGGAAGATCTCTGACGTGCCCATAGCTCGATTTTACCATATAATCTTTTCCTAAATAGCCTTCAATAGTTTTCGCTTTCGCAGGTGATTCTACGATTACTAGGTTTTTTACCATAATTATTTGTATATTTTTGACATATTTGAGAATAATGTGTACAATAGAAATATTTTACCGCTATTGTTGTAGTTCAAATATGATAAAATTTTAGAAAAAAAAACAAGTTGCTAGTACAGAATAGCTTTATCATAAGATAAAATAAATTTACGACGGTTGAAAAATAATTATACAAAACTCTATGGCAAAAAGGCTAATTTTGATGAGACACGCAGAGGCGGAATCGCCCAACACCTTTAACGATTTCGGAAGGGTGCTCACTACCAAGGGAATGCGGCAAGCTGCTTTAGTTGGGCAGATGCTCCAAGATAAAAAAATCCCTATTGATCTCATCGCTGCTAGCACTGCTACTAGAACACAAACAACAGCCCAGTTGGTGGCAGAACGACTACAAATGCCGCTCGAAAAAGTCAAAGCACAACAACAACTTTATAATGCTTCTGTAAGGGCGCTGCTGGCCTTTGTGAATGAAATGGATAATAACATCGACCACCTACTTATCATTGCCCACAATCCTGGTATTAGTTATTTTGCCGATTACCTCACCAAGTCCGATCTGCCGAGCTTTCAGCCGGCGAGTATTGCTATTTTAGAACTAGAAACCACTACTTGGTTACAGTTAAGTGAAAATACCTGTAAGTTAGTGAGTTATACTTCTACCGATGAAGTAGAGCTCTAAAGCTTCTACCACCTATTGTCCTCTCAAATGTACAGGTACTAATAGCCACTAACCGACTGTATAACCTTAAAAAATCGGAATTGTTTCCGCCAGAAAAAACATCTATGATCTATCCTATATTTACTTAATATTCCTAAAGTTCTGCTATACTTACTTGCAGCAATGCCTCATAAGGATTCCCTTTGAGCCCTAGCAACTTAGCAAAAGTAGGTTCCGTTTTGTATCCTTTTTCTTTTAGTTTTAGCACTTTTCGTTTAAACTTTTCGCCTTTACTTGCTAAAATTTGAGCCTCTATAACCATATGGCGGTAAGCCTCCTGTGCCTTTGTAGGTTTATTTTGTGCGAAAATCTCATAGGTGAAACCCTGGTGTTCGAACTGTGATATGCTCGTACGTAGCTTTTGGATAACTATCTGATACTGCTGAAAATGAGATAGGTGTGCAAAGGTAGTCCGCACGATAGCCTCGAAAGTATTAATATGCTTACAGCAACAGATGACGTCTATGTCGCTGCCTTCCACTGCCAAATCGATAGGGAAAGTACCTACCACAATAGGATGATACGCTTGAAGTACTTCGTTAATCTTGAGTGCTTTAAGCGATTGATATACTTCCCTTTGTATAGGTGTTCCCTGTGCTAGATAGGAAATATCGGTAAAGTCTGGAAGCATACTGCTAAATTAGTTATTCGCAAACGAGCAGGAATGATAAAAATCAGATAAATCAATGAGCGAGTTCATTCATAAGCGCTGCAAAAGCTTCTACTTTTGGCGTAGGGTTGTTATCTTTCCAGTGTATAATTAAATAACAACATACATGACGAAAACCATTGATACCATACTTGTAGCCACCGATTTTTCAGCTTGTGCTGAAAATGCGCTGCAGTATGCCATACATTGGGCCCTTACGATAGAAGCCCGTATTGTATTGGTACGTGTATATACGCTTCCTGCTTCTACTTATGATCGGCCTGCGCAAGAAGCCTACGAGGAAAAGCTTGCCCAGTTACGCAGCGATTATTTTCATCCCAATAAGATCGACTTTGACTTTGAACTGAGGTTTCACGAAAGCGCCGAGGAAGAAATTATCAAGGTAGCAGAAGAGAAAAGTGCTGCGTTGATCATCATGGGAACAAGGGGGGCGCATGGCATCACTGCCTTGCTAGGGACAACTACTACGCATCTCATCAGAGAAACCACTATACCTGTATTGGCTGTGCCCGAAGAGGCAGTGTTTACTGGTGTTCAAAAAATCGCTTTTGCCTGTGATTACAAAAAACTAGACGACATCGCGCCAGTTCATTTCCTGCGGATGCTTGCCGAAGTATTTCAGGCACGTATTCTCATTTTTAACGTCAATGCAGAGGCGAAGGAGATGCCTATTGTGGAGGCCATACAAGTATTTCGCTTGGATCATTACTTAGAAGCCTCGCCACATAGTTTTGAATTTGCTGATGGAGCAGATGTAGAAGAGGCGCTAGAAACTTTTGTGAAAACGCACCAAGTAGACGTATTGACGATGATACCACAAAAGCATAATCTACTAGAAAGACTTTTTAAAGGAAGCCTTACGAATAAAATGCTTTATAAAACCCACATCCCTATACTCACTTTTCATCCTTAAATGTACCAATTAAAAACCCTTAACATATGCAAACGATCTTAGTACCTACAGACTTCTCCGAAGAAGCTGGTCACGCCTTAAACTTAGCCACAGATTTAGCTAAAAAATCCAATAGTAAAATCATTCTATTCCATATTGTAGAAAGTCCTATCCACGTTTACAATTCTTACCTAGGTAACATAGCAGGTAACAAGCTTATAGAGCAAGATAAGCAACAAGAGGCTTATGTAGCGGCGATGTTAGTGATTGCCACACGCCAGCTAGAAGAAACAGCACAAAAAGTAGAAGGAGTAGAGGTAGATACCTATATACAAGTAGGGCATTTCTATAAAAACATTGCTGAAACCATTACTTCGAAAGAAGTAGACCTGATCGTAATGGGCTCACAGGGCGCAAGTAGTTTGGAAGAAGAATATGTAGGGAGTAATACTGATAAGGTGATCCGCTTTGCAAAGTGTCCAGTGATTTCTGTAAAGCAGGCGGTATCGCTAGCAGATATTCAGCAGGTGGCGCTTCCACTTACTTTAGTAGGCGATGAACCAGCACACCTTATCAAGGCAGTAGCTGATTTTCAAAAACTTACCGATGCACACCTACACCTTGTAAGGGTCAATCACTTAGGCAGTGTATTGCCGCATCGGGTAATTCATACGCGGATGGAAAAGCTAGCTAAAACGTATCAAATAGAAAACTACACCACGCACATCTACTCAGAAGATGATGTAGAAACAGGGATTCTCCACTTTGCAGAAGACAACCAAATGGACATGATTATGATGGGTACACACAGTCGTACTGGTTTGGCAAGAGTTTTAAGTCGGAAAGCCAGCATAGCAGAGGATGTTGCTACCCACACAAAGCTACTCGTGTGGACCTACACATTATATCTCTAAGTGATTTTTTACACTTTTGGGAGCCAAAGCACAGCCGCAGTGTTTTGGCTCTTTTTTGTTTGCGAATGTGAAGAATTATTTGTTTTTTCAAAGCTGCTCTTTCGTCCACCTAAAGCGGTATATCACGGTTATGACCAATGCTACCCAACATTACTATTTTATTATTACTTTTTCACTTATTTTGGTAGGAATGAGCTTATTAGCTTGGAATATCTACCACTTTTATCAGGTTATTAATCGGGTAGTAGAACGTGATGCCCGCGCCATGCAACTGAAGAGCGAGATTGCAGGAATGGAAAAACAGATGACGCTACTCACAGAGCTTATTGTAGAAACTGGACAATTAGAATACATCCCTGACCATCAGCAACTGACGCTTGCTTTAGATAGTGCTATCGAAGAGGCACTGGAGATTGTCCCACCTAAAGTAGCACGGCACATTGATAGAAAAATACACTTAGCAGAGCAGCAATTGGTAGAAGCAGAAATGAAGGCTTTTACGCTGATGAAAGAAGGCAAGCAAGAAGCAGCCGAGGCCATTATTTTTGGAACGGGCTACCAACAACAAGAGCAAACCTATCAGGAGGGTATTAAAATCTTAGATGCTTATCTACATGAAGCCCATAAAAGTTTACTGAAAGATGAGCGACGCATCGAATACCTTACCATCGTAGTACTGATCGTAATTCTTGCTTCATTGACAGGGATGGTATTTTTATACTGCTCCGAGATACAAACCAAACAAGCCCTAAGAAAGTCGAATCGCGCCATTACAGCACAAAATGAAGCCATTCAACACCAAAAAGGAAAAATAGAAAAGCAAAACAAGGAAATTACCCAAAAGCAAAAAGAAACTGTTAAGCAAAAATTGGCTATTGAAAAACAACACAAGGAAATCAGTGTCCAAAAAAAGCAGATAGAGCAAGCCCACGAAGATTTGCATCAACTCACCGAAATAGGAAAAGTGCTTACGGCTACCTTGTCGATTGAAGCTATTGCCACGACCCTATACGAGAAAGCTTGTACGTTGCTGCCAATGGACGTACTAAGCATCGCCACCGCAGAAGCAGATACTTATCAAATAACTACCTTACTAAAAGAGGGAGAAATACAAAATAAACCTATAGAAGTCAGTAAGTCAGTGTTTTATAAGTACGTACTTCAAGAAGAAAAAGAGGTAGTAGTACTAGACCTAAAGGCAGAAAAAGAATTATGGTTTGAAACCGATACAACTGACTTGTCGGTACAATCATTGATCTTTCTGCCGTTGATGGGGTCGCAAGGCTTGCTCGGCATTATAAGTGTGCAAGCGTATGAAAAAGACAGCTATACACCACACCAACTCGATATGCTTCGAGGGTTGGCCGCTTATGTAGCCATTGCCATCGAGAATGCGCAAGTATATACCCAAATAGATGCCCAGAGCGAATTATTGAAGAAAAAAAATGATAATATCGTGGCAAGTATCAATTATGCCAGCCGTATCCAAAAAGCAATGTTACCCAGTGTAGAAGATATACAGACGGCTTTGCCACATTGCTTTATATTGTACAAGCCTAGAGATATTGTAAGTGGCGATTTCTATTGGTTTGCCGAACAAGACGAAAAGATTTTCATAGCAGCCGTCGATTGTACTGGTCACGGAGTACCAGGTGCTTTTATGAGCCTCATTGGTGCTACCATTCTCAACCAGATCATCAACCTTCGTAAAATTTACGAAGCAGATCAAATCCTTCTAGAGCTACACAAAGGAGTACAACGTGCCTTAAAGCAAGACGAAAATAAGACACGTGACGGCATGGATTTGGCCCTGTGTATTATTGACAAGCGATTGAGAATCTTGAAGTTTGCAGGTGCCAAAAATCCGCTGATCTATATTCAAGATGGTCATTTAAGAGAGCTAAAAGGTACTAACAAGCCTATTGGTGGCTTTTGGCGCGCTTTGAACAAAGACTTTGAGAAAAGCTTTGTGAATCTAGGGCAAGATACCACCCTTTATCTCTTTTCAGATGGCTTTCAAGATCAATTTGGTGGGGCCGAAGGAAGGAAATTTATGAAAAGACGGTTAAAAAGCCTACTAATCGACATTCACCAAGAACCTATGGAGAAGCAAAGGAAGGTGCTGGAAAAAGCCATCAACGATTGGATGAGCTTTAACGGAAAAACCTTCAAGCAAATTGACGATATTATGATGATTGGGGTAAAGATCAATGATGCCCTCTTTTATTCATCACAACCAGAAGAAGACTACAATTACTTTACCCAAGAAGAAAGGTAAAACCTCTCATAAAACCAAGAAATAAAGTTCAAACAGCGGCTTAGTCCACATATAGAAAAATAACCCATTTTGCCTTGGCTAAATCAAGTAATCCTACAGTAGGCGTATATAAATATAAGCCAACACGGCACTTTTTCTTTACTAGTTGCTTAACAATTTGTAACTGGCTTATCGGCTGCCAAATACGCCCATAAAAGTCATCAACAGCGTTAATTTGCCGAAAAATCGCAATGTAATGCTTGTTGGTAGTAGAAGCAGTAACTTGCTCTACTAAGCGCTCAGGAGTCTTTAGTAAGCCTTCTAAGACGTCATCAGGAGCATAATACTGATAAGAAAGCGGCTTTTCTATTTTTCTGCTAGCAGTTTTGAAGCGCTCTGGTGGTAAAAAGCGCACGGGATGCTGTATTTCACCTGTGCCATTCCAAAGAATGGTGCCCTTGAATACAAGCTGCTCCGAAGGCTGATGCTGAAAAGTAATCGCACCAAAGTCTGCTGGGGCTTTGTAATCTGTGAGTAACTGTAAGCTGTCAGTAGGCGCTTTAGGTAGGTGTTGTAAGTGACCTCCTTCTAAACGATTGGTGATGAAATCTACCACAAAAACTGCTAGATGACTTTGTTTGCCTTTAAGCGTAAGCTTCGCAGGAGAAGTAGTAGTTTGTGCCGCTAAGGGCAAAGAGAGCCACCAGCAACATAAGAAAAGTAAGCGTTTCATGTTCGTTAGGTATGTATGAATACTGGCTGTAAATATAATAAATCTTCAACGCTCAACAAGTGATATTTTATATTAAATAACTTTGATCGATAAAGCTAAAACACTCAACATCGCATAAAAATAAATGCTTTATTTGCATACAAATGCAAAGCTAAATTATAATCATCTTCCCATGGAACCCAATGACTATGTATATATTTTACAAGCCCTACAAGCTTGGCTCGATGACCTTACTAGACAAAAGCCTTCTCTCGATGGAGAAACAGAGCTACTTCTAGTACAAGGGATCAATTTGTATGAACGCCTCTGGAACAACTATACCCAAATGTACAATCCTCAAAGTAATATGGTAGCGCCGGCACAATTGCGTTGGGAGAAATGGGAGGAGGTGCCCAGTATACCAGATGATATACCTTTTCCAGTGAATAAGTCAGATACAGAAGCTGCAGAAGCGCTGATGCAATTACCTTATAAAACACTTGCTCCCTACTTACCAAACCTACTCACTTGGCTACAAGATGTCAATTGGCCTGTAGCACAGGTGATTGTACAACCGCTCAGGCTGCTCAAAGCAGCGCTGACACCTGCTTTGCTAATGGCATTAAAAAGCGCTCGCAAAATGCAAGATGCAATTTGGACTTTTAATCTGGTTGAGCAACTTATCGTAGACTTACCTACCGAGAGCATCCAAATCTTAGAAAGGGAGTTAATGTATTGGATACACGGGCCAGATGAAGAGTTAAATGTAGAAATATTATGTTTATTGGCACAACACCAAGTAGGGAATCCAACAATTGTTCAACGCTGGATAGCTAACAAAACAGCGGCTTATCAAGAGTTTATTGTTGCGCTAGAAAAAGCAAGTCAACCTACTAAATAGAAGTATTTTGTAAGAGCCTGTTTAAATTTCTCTCAGCTACCTGTTTTTAAGATTTTTATAATTGCGTCGGCCTGAAAATCCAGCGGGGTGGTGGGCTGACTTTGTGGGTTGAAGCTTTGGATTTGACTTCGTCGAGCTCGCCAAAGGCTCGGTTCATCAAGAACCGGAACGAAGTGGAGTTCAGCGAAGCTAACCAAAGAAGGAGCTCGACGCAGTCAACCGACGCAGGAGCTCAGCGAAGCTAAAAAATGAACAAAAGGTCAATCGAAGTATAAGTGGTGAAAATTTCGTAAAATATTAATTATGCAGAATTTAATTTTTAAACATTCTCTAATAGATATTATCCTAATAGTAAGCGTGTGCGAAGTTTTTGTTAAATTTAACCCAACAATCACACTAAAATATTTCTTCTATGTATAAATACTTTTTTACCTTATTCATTGGTATTGGTCTGCTAGCAGCCTGTCAGTCAGAGAAAGGACAAGACGAACAAGCGAAGGCAAGCCAAGACACCACTTTTAACACGTATAAAGAAGCTTTTGTAGAAGAGCTTTGGGCGACTTATCCTACTTGGGCGAGCTACGAAGGATTTCATAAGTACGATAGTGTCTTACGTGTTCCTGATGAAGCTACCAAAAAAAAAGAAATTGCTTTCTCTGAGAAACACCTGAAACAGTTGGCGGAATTTGACATTAAACAGCTTTCTGACAATAACCAAACTGACTTTTACCTCATTGAAAATCAACTCAAGAAAACGCTTTGGCAGCTTAACGACTACAAGGCCTACCAATGGAATCCCTCTAACTACAATGTGTCGGGCACTTTTGCGGTGATGCTCATTAACGATTACGATGCCCTAGAGACAAGACTGGAAAACTTTCATAAAAGGCTACAACAAGTGCCTGCTTACTACGCAGCAGCCAAAGAAAATATTCAGAATCCTACAGAAATACATACCCAACTGGCGATCGAGCAGAATTTAGGAGGGCTTTCTGTTTTTGAAATAGACCTGCCTGATGCGTTGGCAAAATCCAACCTTTCTGAAGCCCAAAAGGAAGCGCTTCAAGAAGACGCGGAAGCTGCTGTAGCAGCCATCAACGATTATGTGGCTTGGTTGAAAGCACTGCCTATGGAGAATCCTAGAAGTTTTCGACTAGGAGAGGCGCTCTACGAGGCAAAGTTCAACTATAACATTCAATCGGGCTACTCAGCCGAAGAAATCTATCAGAAAGCGCAAGCGCACAAAAAGGCTGTTCACCAAAAGATGATTACCATTGCCGATACGCTCTGGGGAAAATACCTTCCTGAACAAGCCAAGCCCAAAGAGCCGCTGGCGATGGTACGTCAACTCATCGATAAAATCTCTTTGAAACACGTAGCGCCTGATTCATTCCAACTTGCCATCGAGGCGCAAATTCCTGAGCTAGAAAAATTCATTAAAGAAAAAGACCTGCTCACACTTGATCCCACCAAACCTTTAGAGGTACGACGTGAACCCGATTATATGGCGGGTGTAGCAGGCGCTTCTATCTCCGCACCGGGCCCTTACGACAAGGAAGGCAATACATATTATAATGTAGGAAGCTTGGCGGGCTGGTCACCAGAGAGAGCTGAAAGTTATTTACGAGAGTATAATCATTATATTTTACAGATTTTGAATATCCATGAGGCGATTCCGGGGCATTATACCCAGCTCGTATACAGCAATCAATCACCGAGTATCATCAAAGCTATCTTAGGTAATGGCGCTATGATAGAAGGTTGGGCGGTGTACACAGAGCTGATGATGTTGGAGAACGGTTATGGCAACAACGAACCTGAACTGTGGCTAATGTACTACAAGTGGAACTTACGGAGTACCTGTAATACCATTCTCGACTATGCCGTACACACCCAAGAGATGACCAAAGAAGAAGCGCTTGATTTGCTGATGAATGAAGCTTTTCAGCAAAAAGCTGAAGCAGAAGGCAAGTGGCGCAGGGTACGTCTTACCTCCGTACAGCTTACTTCTTATTTTACGGGTTACCAAGAAATCTATGATTTTAGAGAAGAAATGAAAGACCAACAAGGTGATGATTTCAACTTAAAAGCCTTCCACGAGCAATTTTTGGGCTATGGCAGTGCACCAGTCAAATACATCAAAGCGATGATGACAAGTGCGCTTACGGAAGTAGAGTAGTATTAGAAATCTGAAATACAGCTATATAGTACGATCGCTTGGTAAGGGCCAAGCGATCGTTATCTTATAGATCTCTGGCTGAATGTAATCAATATGCACAAATACCTCTTAACTAAGATACAACAAGTAAGAAGAGATGACTTTCATCTTGGAAGCAAACTGCTTTCTTTAGTTTAGATAGAAGAACAGACCAAAAGTCTAGCCTGTAAGTTTTTCTGCCTACATTATAGGGGTACTCACTACTTAATACTCACTACTTAATACTCACTACTTAATACTCACTACTTAATACTCACTACTTA
>CALEMF010000070.1 GCA_937911505.1 uncultured Cytophagales bacterium | reverse complement strand
TCGCTTTTCGATTCGGTAGCACCTTTTTATTACTAGCAACTTGAGTTAATTAGTTTAGCGCAAGACGGGCGCTGAGCGTTTACTTTCATATATAAAGCTCCTTATTAAAATAAAAAACACTTTTGTCTTATCAGTGCAAGAATATGAAAGATTTGTTCCATCGTTTTACCGAAGTTTAGGATAACAAGTTCGATTCGTTTATTCACAACAAGGTAGGTCACTTAATAATAAAGCCATTTAAACTTTTTCCACTTTCTAAGAAGATGCTCAAAGCTCACCCCTATTTTTTGTTCCTTTTATCTCTATTGTTTTTATGGCTTTCGAAAAGTACCTCATTGGGTCAAATCTAAGCTACAAAAGCCTTAAAGGAGCGATTGTAAAGGTTGGTGAATAAAGAGAACACTTTTTAGATTGAATAAAGTAGAAATTCTTAAAGCAATTAAAATATGAATCATAAATCTTCTTTTGACAAAAAACGGCGGGACTTTTTAAAAGGCTCGATAGCCATAGGCGCTACGGCTCTTGCGATGTCATCCCCCTTAGGACGTCTACTAGCGCAACAATCTGGTGAGGCAGATGTAGTCATACGCAATGCGAAGATAGCCACAATGAATCCAGAGCTACCTTCTGCCGAGGCACTTGCCATTAAAGATGGTGTGTTCTCGCGAGTGGGTACTAACGGGGCCGTATCCGATTTGATTGGGGATACTACCAAAGTGATAGATGCGAAAGGGCATCGAATCATTCCCGGTCTTCACGATTCACATACGCACGGTATCCGAGAAGGGCTGCATTATGCTATGGAACTTCGATGGGACTGGGTAGATTCGGTAGAGGAAGCGCTAGCGATGCTTGCTGAGGAAGTAAAGTACACGCCCAAAGGGCAGTGGATTCGCGTGGTAGGAGGCTTCTCTTGGGAACAATTCCGCGAAAAACGTATGCCTACCTTAGAAGAGATTAACAAAGTGGCTCCCAACCACCCCGTTTATATTTTTTACCTCTATGCGTATGGGATGCTTAACAAAAAGGCCATTGAAGTGCTGAACTATGATAACGAGCCGATTGATCTTTATCATAAGGGACGCATAGAGAAAGATAAAAGAGGAAGAGCAACTGGCATTATCACATCTGCTCCGTCAGGACTCATTATGTACAAGACATTGACCAAGCTTCCCACTAAAACCAAAGCGCAACAGTTACTTGGAACACGACATTTCATGAACGAAATGAACGTACTGGGACTTACTTCGATTTCCGATGCTGGTGGCGGCGGAATGCAATACCCAGACGCCTACGATGTCATTTATGATGTACATAAGCAAGGGCTAGCCACTGTGAGAGTAGGGATTCATACTTTTCCACAAGTAGCAGGAAAGGAATACGAAGACTACAAAAGATGGGTAGGCATGGTGAAGCCAGGGGAGGGCGATGACCTACTTCGGTTTATTGGTGGCGGAGAAAATATCTGTTGGGCCGCTTACGATTATGAGATTTTCGCCCAAGAGCGTCCCAGTTTAGATGTGGACGTCCGCCAGAAGGCACTCCCTATTTATAAACTCTTGGCTGAGAACAACTGGCCTTGGCGACAGCATATCACCTACGATGAATCCGCGGAAATTCTATTAGATATGTACGAAGAAGTAGCCAAAGCGGGTGGTGGTAAGCTCCCACAGGGGACTATTATTGATCACGGTGAAACTTTCTCAGATAAAACCCTAGAGCGAATTGCGCAACTTGGGTTGGGAATTGCCATACAGAATAGAATCTGTTATCAAGCTGAAGACTTCGTAAAACGCTACGGTGCTGCAAAGCTTGCCCAGACACCTCCCATAAAGAAAATGCTCAAAATGGGCATTCCAGTGGGAGGAGGAACAGATGCCACCCGTGTTAGTTCCTACAATCCTTGGTACTCCATTTATTGGCTCGCCACAGGGAAATCACGAGGCGGGCGACAAATGTATGGCGATGACAATATTCTTACCCGAGAGGAAGCGCTACAACTTTGGACTACGGGCTCTGCTTGGTTTACAGGAGACATAGGGCGAAAAGGGGCTATTCAGACAGGACAGCTAGCTGATTTCTCCATCTTGAATCAAGACTATATGACCATCCCAGATGCACTCATTCCACGCACACATGCTAAACTTACAGCAGTGGGCGGGAAGATAGTACACGCTTATGGGGTATTTGAAAAGTTTGCTCCCAAAGCCATACCTGCGGTCTCTCCTGATTGGTCTCCTTTATATCGCAACGGCGATTTTAGAAAACTATATTTGACTTAAAAATAAATACAGCGCGCTCAATTATCTGTCTAGTTGGTCAAGAATACCAGGTACTTTCTTGCCAACAGCAAGGAAGTTTTGTAAGCAAACTAAGTCTTCACAGTGATCTACTAAATAGTTTAATCACCACTAGATCACGAGAAGATACCTATATAAAGTACTTTTTTACACAATTAAATTTTTATTTGTTATGTCAACAGCAGTAAGCACAAAATGGATGGTTGATAAAGCCCATTCAGAAGTACAGTTTAAAGTGAAGCATCTGGTTATTTCAACCGTAACAGGTAGCTTTGGTGAGTTCGATTGTACGGTAGAGTCAAAGAATGAAGACTTTGAAGATGCTCAAATTCACTTTAACGCCAATATTAATAGCATCTCTACTAATAACTCTCAAAGAGATCAACATTTAAGGTCAGGTGATTTCTTTGATGCCGATCGCTTCCCATCGTTGGTATTTGTTAGCAAGTCGCTCAAAAAAACAAAGGGGAATCACTACGAACTTACGGGCGACCTGACCATTCGGAACGCAACCAACCCTGTAGTACTTAAAGTGACCTATGGAGGAACCGTAAAGGATGCCTATGGTAATACCAAAGCAGGCTTTGAGGTAGAGGGGAAGATCAATAGAAAAGACTTTGATCTTACCTGGAATGCCGTTACTGAGGCGGGAGGAGTAGTGGTAGGTGAAGAAGTAAAAATACTTGCCAGTATACAATTTCTACTTGCCTAATAAGCCTGAGTAAAAGTTTAGCAATCGAAGAGAGTGCATGTCCTATGGTATGCACTTTTCTCCTTTCTAAAGAAATCTATAAATAGTTAAAAGCCTTTAATATAAAGTAATATGTGCCATTCAATACAATATTACCTTCAGGGAACTAATCCTCTTTAAGAATCTCCCACTAAAACCTTATAGCACACCATAAGGAATGAAGGCAACTACTTTCAATCCTTCAATCCCTCAATCTTTTTTGACTCATTCGCACATTCACTCATTCACAGCGTTCGCCTTTCGCTTTTCCCAGATTTTTAAATATTTTTGTAGACGGATAACTACGATTATTCATCACCTAAACCTTCATCTTTATGAGAATCTCACTCTTTTTCCTACTACTTTTACTGTATACTACCCTACACGCCCAAGATCGCATCACAGGTAAGCCTTTTGCCACGCGCTCTGAGGTAATTGCGACCCACGGTATGGCCGCCACTAGCCATCCACTAGCCACCCAAGTAGCTATTGACATTTTACAAAAAGGTGGCTCTGCTGTAGATGCGGCCATCGCTGCCAACGCTATGCTAGGACTCGTAGAACCTACAGGAAATGGCATTGGAGGAGATATTTTTGCCATCGTATGGGATGCGAAAACCAAAAAACTACACGGGCTCAATGGCAGTGGTCGCTCGCCAGAAGCGCTTACCTTGGCTTATTTCAAAGAAAAAGAACATACCAAAATACCTGCCTACGGAGCACTACCCGTTTCTGTACCTGGCTGTGTAGATGGTTGGTTTACACTGCACAAGAAGTTTGGTAAACTCTCGATGGCTGACATCCTCGAGCCTACCATTTTCTACGCAAAAGAAGGCTTCCCTGTCTCGGAGTTAGTAGCGTACTACATGAATTTAAGTGCTAGAAGACTTGCGCAGTATCCAGGCTTCAAAGAGACGTATATGCCTAACGGCGCCACCCCTCAAAAAGGAGAAATCTTCAAGAATCCCTACCTCGCCAATACCCTCGAAAAAATTGCCAAGGGTGGGAGAGAAGCCTTTTATGAAGGAGACATAGCACGTACCATTGCTGACTACATGAAGGAAAACGGTGGCTTTCTTAGCTACGAAGACCTCAAAAATCACCAATCTGAATGGGTAGAGCCCGTTTCAACCAACTACCGTGGTTATGATGTGTGGGAGTTACCCCCCAACGGACAAGGGATTGCTGCGCTACAGATGTTAAATATTTTGGAGAAGTACGATCTTAAAGAAATGGGTTTGGATAGCCCAGAATACCTACACTTGCTTATCGAAGCGAAGAAAGTTGCTTACGAAGACCGCGCAAAATACTATGCCGATCCTGCCTTCAATCAAATTCCTGTACAACAACTCATTGCCAAGTCTTACGCAGATGAGCGAAGAAAGCTGATTACCGAACGAGCTGCGCGTAGTTATGAGCCAGGTATTTTAAAAGAAGGGGATACCATTTACCTTACCGTAGCCGACGAACAAGGCAATATGGTATCGCTCATACAAAGTAACTTTAGAGGAATGGGTTCTGGCATGACGCCCGATAAACTCGGTTTCATTTTACAAAACCGAGGCGAGCTTTTCACCTTAGAGGAAGACCATTTTAACACTTATGCACCTAAAAAGCGTCCTTTTCACACCATTATTCCTGCTTTCGTTACCAAAGATGGAAATCCTTTTCTGAGCTTTGGAGTAATGGGTGGCGCGATGCAACCGCAAGGGCACGTACAGATCATTGTTAATATGATTGACTTTGGAATGAATGTACAAGAGGCAGGAGATGCACCTCGTATCAATCATATGGGTTCTTCACAGCCTACTGGCGAAGAAATGACTAACGGTGGAACCGTATTCTTAGAGTCAGGTTTCTCTTACGAAACTGTGAGAGCCTTAATGCAAAAAGGACATCGGGTAAGTTTTTCTGTAGGTCCTTATGGGGGGTATCAAGCCATTATGCAAAAAGAGGGTGTCTACTACGGCGCTTCAGAGTCGCGCAAAGACGGGCAAGCCGCAGGGTATTAAAACGAAAATAGCCCGTCTATAAGGTATACTGTTCCTTACAGACAGGCTATTTATCTAATAATTTCTTCCTACTTTACTTCCAGTACTTTACTAGAAGAGACAGTAGCTTGCTGCACATCTAGTGAGGCTTGCTCAGGCTCGCTAGCCTTTCTGTAAGGCTGAAAAGGAATAGCCAGTAAGTTACCTAAATGATCGTTCTCTTTGGCTTCCATGTGCGTATCTACGCCATAAACTAACTTTTGGGTTTGCTTTACATGAGCAAAAGTACCAAATATACGGTCCCAGAAGGCAAATATATTGCCGTAGTTGGTATCGGTAAGCGGTAGCTTATAATGATGATGCACCTTGTGCATATCAGGCGATACGATCACCCAACTAAGGACATTATCTATCTTTTTAGGCAAGCGGATATTAGCGTGATTAAATTGCGACAACACCACCGATAAGGTTTGGTAAAGCATCACCAGCCACATAGGAGCCCCCGTAACTACTACGGCTACCAAGGTAAATACAGCTCTAAAAACACTCTCACCAGGATGATGTCTGTTGGCTGTCGTGGCGTCTACATGGGTATCAGAATGATGTACCAAGTGGAAGCGCCACATCCATCGTACCCGATGCTCCAACCAATGAATAAAATAAGCCCCAACCAGGTCAAGGATAAGTAACCCCGCTAGGAGGAATAACCAAATCGGTAGTTCTACCAAATGAAGCAACCCAAACCCTTCGGCCACTGCCCATTGGCTCGTTTTTACAATAATATAAGCAAAGGCAAAATTGATAACTGCGGTAGTAAGTGTAAAGAACAAATTCATCCCCGTATGCCTTACCTTATTATATGACTTACTAAATAAAGGAACGATCTGCTCGAACATCATAAAGAAGGCTAACCCACCTACCAAAATAGCCGTGCGATATGAACTAGGAATAGTTTCAAAAAACTGAATGATTTGATCCATGCATCAATAATTTAACGATGAAAACTATAATTTCACAATATACTAACTTTTTGTTGATATAGAAAAGTTTAATACCTTGTTAGAAAAGTAACATTTTTAATAGAATAATATTTTTTAAGTGAAAATAATTAGCCCTAAAAACGTTAAAGATGAGCTATTTAGTTACAATCCTCCCTTTGGATGTAAGGTGATACACGGAACGATCATCTCTTCTAACGAAATACCCCCATGTTGAAAGGTGTCTTTATAATAATTAACATAATAGTTGAAATTATTTGGATAAGCAAAGAAGTAGTCTTCCGTGGTAAATACATAAGAAGTCGACACATTGGTTTTGGGTAAGAAAAGGTCTTCTGGTTTTTTGGCCGTAAATACCTTATCATCTTCATAGCTCAGGTTTTTACCTTGTTTGTAGCGCAGGTTTGTGTTTACATTTTTATCACCTACAATTTTAATGGGGCGTTTTACCCGAATCGTACCGTGGTCGGTGGTAATAATGAGTGGCTGCTTGGCCTCAGCAACCCGCTTGATAAGATCGATTAGCGGGGAGTGTACAAACCATGATTTTGTAATAGAGCGATAAGCGGCTTCATCGGGCGCCAACTCACGAATCATCTGCATGTCGGTACGTGCGTGAGAAAGCATATCCACAAAATTATACACAATGACATTGAGTGTGTTGTTCTCAAGCTGTTTGAAGTTATCTACTAGTGCTTTCCCTTGCTGATTGGTAATGATTTTATGATAACTTATTTTGGTTCTTCCCAAACCGTTCTTATCGAGTTGCCTTTGTAAGAAAGCCTCCTCGTTCAAGTTTTTCCCTTCGTCTTCGCCTTCATTGACCCATATATCCGCGTGATACTTGGCCATATCAATAGGGAGCATCCCCGAGAAGATGGCATTTCTCGCGTAAGCCGTTGTAGTAGGAAGAATGGCATAGTAGCTAAACTCTTCTTCCACATCAAAGTAATTGGTAATAATAGGCTCGATGACCTTCCATTGGTCGTGTCGTAGGTTATCAATTAGCACAAAAAAAGTACTTTGTTCCTCTTTTAAAGAAGGAAACACTTTCTTCTTCATCAACTGGTGTGAAAGCAATGGCTTGTCTACCTTAGGATCATTGAGCCAATCTTCATAGTGCGCTAAGATAAACTTTGTAAAGTTGGTATTGGCTTCACTTTTCTGCATTTCCAATACCTCTGCCATACTTTTATCTTCTGTATTCTCTATAGCCAGCTCCCAAAAGGTAAGTTTTTTATAGATGTCGACCCACTCTTCGTGTGTAATGTCATCGTTGTAGGCCATGCTAATGTTACGAAAATCTTGTTGGTAGCCTAAGTTGGTTTTTTCAGAAACGATGCGCTTATTGTCTAGTATCTTTTTTACAGAGAGTAATATTTGACTAGAGTTCAACGGCTTGATAAGATAGTCTGTGATATTTGCCCCAATGGCCTCTTCCATAATGTATTCCTCTTCACTTTTGGTAATCATAATAACAGGAATGTGCGACTTGGTGGCCTTCATTTGGGCGAGTACTTCAAGTCCCGTCATTCCTGGCATATTTTCATCTAAGAAAACGATATCGAAATTAATATCTTGAAACTGTTCTAAGGCTTCTACCCCATTGTTCACGGGGGTTACATCATAGCCTTTGTTGTTGAGAAATAAAATATGCGGCTTAAGTAGGTCGATCTCGTCGTCAGCCCAAAGGATGGAGTATCTTTGCATAAACTAAAAGCAGGTTTAAGAGTTGAGCATAATAGAAAAAGAAAGGCTTTCTTTCTGTATTCTAAGATGAATAAAAATAAATAAAATAACTTTGGTATTGCTGCTAGAGGCAGTAAAATTCTATAGAAGACTATATTTAAGTAGCATCTCCCTATGACCAACAAAAAAAAGATCATTAATGATCCTGTACACGGCTTTATCTCTATTCCGAGTCCGCTCATTTTTGATATCATAGAACACCCTTTCTTTCAAAGGCTACGTCGTATCAAGCAGCTTGGTTTAACAGAATTTGTGTATCCTGGAGCTTTACACACCCGTTTTCATCATGCCTTGGGGGCCATGCACTTGATGGGTATCGCCTTACAAACCCTACAAAGTAAAGGTTATCACATTACAGAAGATGAGAAAGAAGCTGCCCGTATCGCTATTTTACTACACGATGTAGGTCACGGGCCGTTTTCCCATGCTTTAGAAAGTACGATTCTACAAAATATCCCACACGAGCGGCTTTCCTTACTATTGATGGAACACCTCAATAAAGAGTTTGATGGGCAACTGAGTAAGGCCATAGAGATGTTTAAGGGTACTTATGCGCGTCCTTTCTTTCATCAGCTCATTGCCAGCCAGCTCGATATGGACCGCCTCGACTACCTACAGAGAGATAGCTTCTTTACCGGTGTACTAGAAGGAACCATCGGCGCAGAGCGCATTCTCAAAATGCTCGCTTTAGAAGATGATTACCTAGTAGTAGAAGAAAAAGGTATCTATAGCTTAGAAAACTTCCTAACCGCCCGTCGGCTTATGTACTGGCAAGTTTACTTACACCGTACTACTATGAGTGCCGAGAAAATGATCATCAACATTATTAAAAGAGCACGTTACCTTGCCCAGCAAGGCTATCCACTGACAATCAGTAAAAACTTAGGCAAATTTATGACGCGTGAAGTCAGTATTGCTGACTTTGAGCAAGATACTACTTATGTAGAAGCCTTTGCTAGCTTAGACGACTACGATGTATGGGGTGGTGTAAAAGCGTGGATACACGAAGAAGACCGCATTTTGACCTTACTCTGTAAAATGTTGTTGCATCGTAAGCTTTTTAAACTTAAGCTCCATGACGATAAAATTCCAAAAGATACCCTACAACACCTCCGTGAAGAAGTAGAGACACATTGGCAACTTACCCCAGAAGAGATTCCTTACTTTTTTGAGAAAGGCACCACTGAGAATGCCGCCTATAAATTAAAAACAAGTCGTATCCTAATAAAAACCAGAACAAAAGGAATCATAGACATTGCAGAAGCCTCAGATTTGCCCAATATTAAAGCACTTACGAAAATTGTAAAAAAATATTATGTTTGTTGGTCGCAGACTGTATCTTTGTAGGAATTTTACAAAAATCTCATTGGTAATCGCAATCACTTATGGAGTTTACGGTACAGCAAATTGCGCAACTACTCAAGGGTAGTGTACAGGGAAACCAAGAAGCCAAAATAGTACGTTTAGATAAAATTCAGGAAGGAAAAGAGGGAGGAATTTCTTTTTTAGCCAATTTAAAATATGAACCTTTTCTATATACCACTCAATCTACTGCTGTTATTGTAAATAAAGACTTTACTCCTCAAAAGGAAATACAAACTACCCTCATTTTTGTAGATGATGCATATTCTGCCTTTTCTAAGCTACTAGCTGAGTACCAACGACTGCGCAACCTTAGTAAAGAAGGAATTGAGGCACCTAGCCACGTGGCAGACGATATTACAATGGGTGAAAACGTTTATATTGGTGCGTTTACCTATGTAGGGAAACAGGTGTCTCTAGGCAACCACGTAAAAATATACCCCAATAGTTATATAGGTGATAATGTAACCATCGGAGATCATACTACCGTCCACGCAGGTGTAAAGATATACGACGACTGCCAAATAGGGCAACACTGTACCATTCACTCAGGCGCTGTCATTGGAAGTGATGGTTTCGGTTTTGCACCACAACCCGACGGAACGTATAGCACCATTCCGCAAGTAGGCAACGTATTGATCGAAGATCACGTAAGTATAGGCGCTAATACAGTAGTAGACTGCGCCACGATGGGGGCTACAATTATTAAGGAAGGCGCTAAGCTAGATAATCTGATTCAGGTAGCGCATAATGTGATAATAGGTAAAAATACAGTCATTGCTGCCCAAACTGGTGTTTCAGGCTCTACAGAAATTGGTGATCATTGTGTAGTAGGAGGACAGGTAGGTTTTGTAGGGCATTTACGTATTACCAATCGTACTACTTTTGGGGCACAAAGCGGTGTTACCAAGGATGTAAAAGAGGAAGGGAAGCGCTTTCAAGGAACCCCCGCCTTTGAGATGGGTGGTTTTCAAAGGGCTTCTGTCATCTTCAAGAAGCTACCTGCGCTAAAGCTACGTGTAGACGACTTGGAAAAAAAATTGTTAAATTTGCTAGATAATATAAAAAAGAACTAACTTAAAACCTTAAAATTACCTCAGTATTACTATACAACTGAATGAATACTAAACAACATACTATACAAAAGTCTGTATCGCTTACAGGGATAGGCCTGCATACAGGTAAACCTGTAACTATGACTTTTTTACCAGCAAAAATTAACCACGGCTATAAGTTTCAACGTACTGATATAGAAACACAGCCTGTGATTAATGCAGATGCTGACCTTGTTGTAGATACCTCAAGAGGTACTACCCTAGAAATGGAAGGGGCACGCGTACACACTGTAGAGCACGTACTAGCAGCACTAGTAGGCTTAGAGATTGACAATGTGCTTATCCAACTAGATGCACCAGAGCCGCCCATTATGGATGGGAGTGCCATTAAATTTATTGAAGCACTTGAAGAGGCAGGCATCGAAGAACAAAATGCTCTACGTAATTTCTTCGAAATTCCAGAAAGTATTTTCTACAGAAATGAGAAAGAAAAGATAGAGGTAGCAGCACTACCCCTTGATACCTACCGGGTTACGGTGATGGTAGACTACAACTCGAGTATTCTAGGAAGTCAGCATGCTAGCCTTAATCACATCGCAGACTTTAAACAAGAGATTGGGGCTTCCCGTACTTTTTGCTTTTTACACGAACTAGATGCACTCTTCAAGGCAGGACTAATTAAAGGAGGAGACTTAGACAACGCGATTGTATTGGTAGACAAGCCGGTAGATAACTACGAGCTAGAACGCCTTGCCAAAATGCTAGGGAAGCCAAAAGTAGAAGTAAAGGAAGAAGGGATTCTCAATAATGCAGAGCTTCGGTTCAGGAACGAACCCGCCCGGCATAAACTACTCGATATCATTGGCGATTTAGCCCTTGTTGGTCGTCCACTTAAGGCACAAATCTTAGCAGCTCGGCCAGGACATACCTCCAACGTAGCTTTTGCTAAAAAACTCAAGGCTGCTATTAGGAAGATGCGTGATAAAGAAGTATTCACCTATCATCCAAGCATACCTACCGTATTAGATACCACAGAAATTGCCAATATGCTACCGCATCGTTATCCTTTCTTATTAATAGATCGGATTTTTCATTTAGATGAACAAATGGTAGCAGGAGTGAAAAATGTGACCATCAACGATTACTTTTTCCAAGGGCACTTTCCTAACAACCCTGTCATGCCAGGCGTATTACAAGTAGAAGGGATGGCACAAACAGGTGGTATTTTAGCCCTCAATACAGTACCTGATCCAGAAAATTATTGGACTTATTTCCTTAGAATAGATAATTGTCGTTTTAGAAAAATGGTGATACCAGGCGATACGCTTGTCTATAAAGCTACCTTGATAGCACCTATTAAAAGAGGGATTGTCAAAATGAAAGGGCAAGCCTTTGTAAATGGTGAAGTAGTGTGCGAAGCAGACTTAACGGCAAGTATTGTAAAAAAAGACAGTTAGACAATCAACCAAATGATTAGTAAACATACCGACATACATCCTAAAGCCAAAATCGGTGAAAACGTAAGCGTAGGTGCTTTTACAGTAATAGAAGAAAATGTAGAAATAGGAGATGACGCCTGGATAGCGCCTAACGTAACCATTATGAACGGGGCTAGAATAGGGAAAGGGTGTCGTGTTTTTCCAGGAGCAGTGATTAGTGCTGTGCCACAAGATTTGAAATTTGAAGGGGAAGAGAGCCAAGTGGTCATTGGTGACAACACCACCATAAGAGAGTGTGTAACCCTTAACCGTGGTACCAAGGCAAGTGGCACTACAAGAATAGGTGCCAATAGCTTACTAATGGCCTACGTGCATATCGCACACGACTGTATAGTAGGTAATAATTGCATCCTCTCCAACTCCGTACAAATGGCTGGTCACGTTTTAGTAGAAGACTACGCTGTGATAGGTGGCTCTTGTGCCATCCATCAATTTTCACGCATTGGTGCCCACGCTATGGTTTCAGGGGGTTCGCTGATTCGCAAAGATATTCCCCCCTTCGTAAAAGCAGGTCGAGAACCCGTCGTATATGTGGGCGTTAATTCTGTAGGGCTGCGCCGCAGGGGATTTAGCAACGAAACCATTATTCTCATTCAAGATATTTATCGCATTCTTTTTCAGAAAGGCTACAATACCAAAGATGCCATTGCCGCCATTGAACAAGAAATACGTACTACAGCAGAAAAAGAAGTGATTCTCAAGTTTATTAGAGATTCTGAAAGAGGCATCATCAGAGGGATTACTCCTACCAAAAGTAGTATGAGCGAAGCAGGAGACGACTTGTAGTTCGCTTGCTATGAAAATCATAGTAGAACAACTAGGAAAACGATTCAACCAAGAATGGATTTTCAAAGATTTTTCCTACAGCTTCCAATTGAACCAGAGCTATGCGATTATAGGAGTAAATGGGAGCGGAAAGTCTACGCTACTACAAGTGATCGCAGGCATACAACCACCTTCAGCAGGGAAGCTTGTTTATCAAGCAACTAATCAAAAAAACATAGAAGCAGATCAAATTTTCCGTTACCTCTCTTTGGCAGCACCTTACCTAGAACTGATAGAAGAATTTACACTTTGGGAACACATCAACTTTCATCGTCGATTCAAGAAACTACCCACTACCTTAAGTAATGAGGCACTCATTACGCTACTACGTTTAGAAAAAGCCCGTAACAAGTTCATTAAAAACTTTTCTTCTGGTATGAAGCAACGGCTAAAGCTAGGCTTAGCTTTCTACTCGACAGCACCTGTGCTACTGCTGGATGAACCCACCTCTAATCTAGACAGTGAAAACATGGCTTGGTACAAGAAGGAAGTATTACAAAATAGAAAAGACCGATTGATCATTGTCAGCTCTAACCAACCCGAAGAATACGACTTCTGTGAACACACCATTCACCTAAAATAAGAGAAGTACTACTTACTGATTTCTTGCTGCCTACGGAGGCGTACTTTCTTATATAACCTAATGGCCAACATCAGTACTACACCAAAGAGAATAAGCCCCAGTAGCCCCCAGAGCATATCTAGGGTATTCTTTAAGACTACTAAAAACACAATACATACTAGAAATAACGTGGCTACTTCGTTCCAGATACGAAGCTGTGTACTGTTGTATTTAATGATGCTTTTTTGCTGTTGTAAAAAGATGCGATGGCAAATAAAATGATAAATGAAAAGCCCTAATACTAACACTAGCTTAACGATCAACCAAGTAGAAAGCGAAAACCAATATAGCATACTGAGCCCAAAAATAGCCGTCAGGATAGCCGAAGGAAAAGTAATAATGTACCACAAGCGGCGTTGCATCAATTTATATTGTTTTTGTAGTATTTCCTGTTCAATCGCTGGCTTATCGGCTGTTTCTGCGAAGTAAATGAACAACCGAACGATGTAGAATAACCCAGCAAACCAGGTAATAACAAAAATAATATGAAGCGCTTTTACATAAAACATAGCAAATAGCCTTGAGTGAAATAATAAATGAACTGAAGTAATTTAGACTTCTTGTTTTTAACCGAAACGAAGTGTAGCTCAACGGAGTTAACCGAGCCTCTGGCGAGCTCAGCGAAGCTAAAATAGGAAAAGTTTAAACGACTTCACTATTACAATTGTACGACTACCTTTCCAAATAACTTTCCGTCGCGCATATCGTTGAAGGCTTCGATGATTTCATCAAAAGGGCGTACAGAATCGACGATAGGTTTTACTTGATGCTGCGCAATAAAAGATAACATTTGCGCAAATTCTTCGTCGCTTCCCATAGTAGAACCTTTAATCGTGTACTGACCAAAGAAGATACGCGGCATATCTAGCTGGGGCCCTCCCAAAGTAGCACCATAAAATACCAAAGTTGCCGCAGGTTTCATCGTTTTAAGTAAAAGATTAAAACCTTTACCACCCGCACTATCAATAATAAGATCAAAACCACCCGATTGCTTTAAGAGGGCTTTATGCCAATTTTCTTCACGGTAATTCACCCCACCTGTAAGGCCCAGCTCCTTCATCTTGTCTAGCTTTTCGTTATCACCAGAAGTAGCAAATACTTGCGCTCCTGCTGCCATCCCAAATTGCGCGACAAATTGCGCAACGCCACCGCCTATACCTGTTACCAGCAATTGTTGCCCTGCTTGTAGATTCCCTTTTGTAAATACTACCCTGTAAGCTGTAAGGGCTGCTAATGGAACAGCCGCTGCTTCCTCATCGGTAAGGTAAGCTGGTTTTTTATGAAGGCGATCTGATGGCACTACTACATACTCTGCAAAAGTACCATTACTAGGCATGCCCAAAATATTATAGTCCTTAGACTGATAGGCTTGGTCATCACCCCAGTGGCGATTAGGATTAATAATGACTTCCTGCGCCAGCCAAGCTTCCTCCACGCCTTCTCCCACTTGGGTCACCACCCCGCAAGCATCAGAACCGAGTACGCAATTGTACGTCATGCCCGGATACAGCCCTTCTCTTGCCCATTGATCACGACGATTCAGCGCAGCCGTTTTAACTTTTACGAGGACTTCGCCTGCTTGGGGCGTAGGCGTAGGAAAATCTTGTAGTTGAATGTCGTTTTCGGTGAGAACTAAGGCTTTCATATGAGTGATAAGGGTTTAATGAATATCTTTGTTATCTTGAACTGACAAAATAAAAGAAATAGATTGCTAAACAAAAGAAGCAGTGTACATAAAAAAAATCATATATCTCATAAGCTTAGGGCTGTTTGTCGCTTGTCAACCACAAACGTATGAGGAAAAAAATCCTAGCGACTCCGTAGAGAGAGCCCTCGTCGATTCAACTGAGCAACCTTTCTTGATTTCTTGTGAAGGCGTAGGAAAGCTGTCTTTAGAGGCAAATCTAAAGGAAATAAAACGTACTTTTGGAGAGAAATACGTAACTACCCAAGAAAACCGCATAACCCGCCAAATGCAAACACTTGTTACGGATACTAGCGGCCATATACGGTTCATTATCAATTGGCGAGAAGCGCAGGTAGGAGAGGTGATTGATTTTGTAGAAATACGGGACAGTACACACGCCTATACCTTCGAAAACGGTATACAAGTAGGGGCAACGCTACAGGAAATAAGTAAACGGAATGGCACACCTATTCCTTTTTTTGGTTTTGGATGGGACTATGGGGGAACCATTGCCGTCAAAGAGATGAACGGGAAGATTCTCACAGATTGTCCCTGTTTTGGGGGCGTGCTGGGAAGAGAAGTATTCAAACAAACACTGTTAGGCGATCAACTATTTTACTCAGATGATCCATCTGTACAAGCAGAAAAGATTGTGCTGAAGAAGATTTTACTTTATCACCGTACGACGGCTGAATAGTTTTTAAATAAAAAGTTTTAACACAAAAGTACGTTTATGTTGAGTTTCTGGGAGAAACAGCATTTTATACATTATGACTACATTATTGTAGGCGGCGGCATCGTAGGACTTTCTACCGCCGCTTCTTTGCTGTCATTACGACCAGATGCAGCGGTATTGGTATTAGAGCGGGGGCTTTTTCCAACAGGCGCTAGTACCAAAAATGCGGGATTTGCTTGCTTCGGAAGCCTCACTGAAATCCTAGCCGATATCAAAAAGATAGGCGAGGATGCTGCAGGCGCACTGATCGAACAGCGCTGGCAAGGTTTACAGCAGTTACAGCAGCGACTCGGCCCACAACGCATGGGGCTACAAGCCCTAGGTGGGTATGAACTCCTCACAACTGCCAACGAAAGTGCGATTGAGCAGCTCGAACCTATCAACCAGCTCCTTAAATCGCTCTTTGGTACAAATATCTTTTCCTTGAAGAAATCCTTAATTACTGCCTTTGGCTTTTCAAAGGAAATAGTCACACAACTTGTCTACAACGACAAGGAGGCACAAGTAGATACAGGTTTATTAATGCGCCATCTTTGGCGCTACGTACAAGAAAAAGGGGCGACACTACTGACAGGCGCACAGGTAGAAAACATAGAAGAAAATGACCAAGCCATTCTCTTACACGTCACTTCCTCTGCTACCCAAGAGACCATCTGCTTCTCTGCAGAACGTGCCGCCCTTTGTACCAATGCTTTTACAAAAAAACTATTACCTGATATTTCTTTGCAACCTGGCAGAGGGCAAGTACTTATCACTACGCCTGTCAAAGACTTACCCTTCCAAGGGACTTTCCATATGGAAGAAGGCTTCTTTTACTTTAGAAATGTAGGAAATAGAGTTTTATTTGGGGGTGGGCGTCATCTAGATTATGCCGCAGAAACGACCACTGATTTTAATGTAACCGAAAAGATAATAAACGCATTAGAAGATCGTTTAAGTAACATTATTTTGCCCAATAAGGAGTACAAAATAGCACAGCAGTGGGCAGGTATTATGGCTTTTAATGCAGCAAGGAAGCCGCTGTTGAAAGCCCTTACCTCTCGGCTACTAATAGGGACTTGCCTCAATGGGATGGGAATAGCCATAGGGAGCAGTCTGGGAGATCGTCTAGCCAAACTTTTACTAGATTCTCAACCCTACTCATATAAATATAATGCAGAACTAAACTAAAATCCTATTTTGAAGGTACATCTACTTTGCGTCATCCTGCTCATTGGCGTTTTACACAATGGTTATGCACAGTCATTTGATAGGGCTAACTATCAGCTTTCTGTTAAGAAAACTTCGCAAAAACTTACCTTAGATGGACAGTTAAACGAAGATTTTTGGCAAGAAGCAGCGGTTGCAAAAGACTTCTTCCAAAACTTTCCCTTCGATACTTCAGCGGCAATTGCTCAAACAGAAGTGCGCATGGCTTTCGATGACCAGAATATTTACATAGCAGCTACTTGCTACGGACAAAGCCCAGATGAATATGTGGTGGCCTCCTTACGAAGAGATTTCGACGCAGGCATCTCAGACTTCTTCATTGCCTATATTGATACTTTTCAGGATGGTACAAATGGCTTTAGCTTTGGTGTACATCCACTTGGTGGCAAACGAGAGGGACTTCTAGCAGATGGGGGAAATAGGGGCGTAGATACCGACTGGGATAACCGATGGTTTTCTAAAGTATACAATACAAACGAATTCTGGCAAGTTGAGATGATCATTCCTTTGAGTTCGATACGCTACAAACAAGGCGCTACAAAATGGTACATCAATTTTGCAAGGGCCGATAGGCATCTCAATGAAACCTCCACTTGGGTACCTGTTCCACGTAACTTTGGAGTGGCCAGCTTGGGTTTTACAGGGGCCATTAATTTTGCTGAGCCGCTTCCCAAACCTAAGACAAACATTTCACTTATTCCTTACCTTACTGGAAACTACAGCAGGGATTTTGTAACAGAAGGCGCTGCAGACGAGTACGGCTGGAATGTAGGAGGTGATGCCAAAATTGCAGTTACTTCTTCGCTCAATCTAGACCTTACCTTTAACCCTGACTTTTCTCAAGTAGAAGTAGATGAGCAGGTAACCAACCTAGACCGTTTTGAGATATTCTTTCCTGAAAGGCGTCAATTCTTCTTAGAAAATGCAGACTTATTTTCTCGTTTTGGTTTTACTCGTATTAGACCTTTCTTCTCGAGGCGTATAGGCATTAGTACCGATACTGTCACAGGATTAATCGTACAAAATCCTATTATTTATGGTGCAAGGCTGAGTGGTAAAGTTAATAGAAACTGGCGGGTAGGACTTCTCAACATGCAAACTGATGCAGATAGAGCGAGAGGTATTTTGGGAAGTAATTACACGGTAGCAGCCGTGCAGCGACAAGTCTTTAAGCGCTCTAACATCGCAGGTATATTTGTGAACCGACAGGTAACGAGTGACTCACTCAATGACTTTACATTGAATACAAATGATTATAACAGAATCGTAGGGCTTGACTACAACCTTCTCTCTGAAGATAATAAATGGAATGGAAAGTTTTTCTATCACCAAATGCTAAGCCCTGAGGCCAAGCCCGACCAGTATGCCCATGCCTCTTTTTTACGCTACAGTGTTCCCCGCTGGGAGATTGTTTGGAATCACGAATACGTAGGAGAAAACTATGATCCAGAGGTAGGCTTTGTACCGCGTAGGAATCACTGGCGGTTGGAACCTTCCATTACACATACCATTTTTCCTAGTAATCAGGTCATTAACCGACATCGTATAGGCTTTTACAGTAATCTTTATTGGGATACAGAAGGAACCCTGACAGATCAATTCTTAGAAGCTTCTTATCGTATCAACTTTATGAATACCAGCTTCTTTGGTATTTGGTTTAATACGACTTTTACAAAGCTGTTTTCTGATTTTGATCCCACCAATACAGATGGTGAGGTACTACTTTCAGGTACAGAGTACAATAACGAGGGATTGTATATATTCTATGAGTCAGACAATCGAAAGCTTTTTACTTACTCTATTGGAGGTGGTTTTGAAAGCTACTTTAATGGTGATAGGACTTCTTTAGAAGCAAGCGTGGGGTATCGCTTTCAACCTTATGGAAGTATTACAATCAATGCTGAATACAATCGCATTGAGTTACCTACGCCTTACAACTCTGCCGACTTTGTACTGATAGGGCCACAACTAGATGTATCTTTTACAAGAACACTCTACTGGACCACCTTCTTACAATATAATAACCAGATAGAAAACATCAACCTCAATACGCGTCTACAATGGCGCTTTCAGCCAGTATCAGATATCTTCATTGTGTATACAGATAATTACTTCCCCGAACAACTACAACCTAAGAACCGGTCATTGGTAGTAAAGATGACCTATTGGCTTAATTTGTAGTGTTAGCGTCTTGTGTGATGTACGCATTATCTTTACTATGGTGCATTCTAAAGCTACTTTATGGTAAACTCTTTCTTTATACGAGCCGTTACAAAAGTGCTAGTTTACTATCGTAGGATAGTTTTACATTAAATTTTCTCATATACCCCATGGATAAATATAGATTGACTGTAAAAGAGGTCGTCCAAGAAACTCCTGATACGGTTACGCTAGTCTTTCAGCAGCCTGAGCCTAGTATTACTTATCAGCCAGGCCAATTTCTTACCCTTCTTTTTCAAATAGACGATAAAGAAGTACGAAGGTCTTACTCGCTCTGTAGCTCCCTAGCTACCGATCAAGACTTGGCTGTAACAGTAAAGCGTGTAGAAGAAGGGCTTATCTCTAATTTCATCAACGATCGTATACAACCCCAAGATGAGATAGAAGTGTTGAGCCCAGCCGGTAATTTTACACCTACCATCACCCCTGATACAAAGACACACTTTGTGTTGTTTGCTGGTGGGAGTGGTATCACCCCATTGATGTCTATTCTAAAGACAGCCCTACATGTTGCACCACAATCGAAAGTGACACTTATTTACGCTTCTCGTTACGAAGAAAACATCATTTTTAAGGATCAATTAGCCCAGTTAGTTACTCAGTTTCCCGACCGTTTAAACGTTATTCATACCCTCACACAACCTAACGAGAACTGGCAAGGGCATAAAGGACGCCTTACTTCTGTATTGCTTCGTGAACTCTTAGCGACACTTCCACCTGAAGAAGAAAAATCTTATTGGACATGTGGCCCTGACGGGATGATGCGTATAGTAGAAGAAGCACTCAGCGAACAGGTACATAAAGAGAGTTTTGTACTTACAGTAAAAGAAGCTACTGAAGTGCCAGCCACATCGCTAGAAGATAAAATACATCAAGTAGAGGTACACTATGCTGGTGATACTTACCACATCGACGTACAACCTCAACAGACAATTCTAGAAGCAGCAATGGACAAGGACATTGACTTGCCTTATTCTTGCCAAAGCGGACTCTGCACTGCTTGTATGGGACAGTGTATCTCAGGAAAGGTAGTACTGGAAGAAGATGATTGCCTGACGGATGATGAACTCAATGAGGGTTTTATTCTTACTTGCGTGGCTTACCCTACTTCAGACGATGTAGTAATAAAGATTGACTAAGCCGAATTTTAGGTACTACATAAACAATATGACTACTTGTAGGTATTTTATACTACAGTTATAGTAATAAACTTACACACTTAAACAATATCATAACATGAAGAAGATCACCATTTTTTTTAGTCTGCTATGTATAATCGCAGGCACTGATTTACAAGCACAAGCACTTCCACAACCAAGTCCACTAGCCAAAATAGAGCAACGGGTAGGCCTTACAGATGTAGTGCTTGTCTATTCACGGCCCAGTGCCAAAGGGAGAGTCATATGGGGAGGACTCGTACCTTATGGGAAACTATGGCGTACAGGCGCTAATAAAGCGACGGCCATTACCTTTAGTGAAGATGTAAAAGTAAACGGCGAGATGCTTCCAAAAGGAGAATATGCCATTTTTACCATTCCTGATAAAGACCAGTGGACAGTTATTTTTAATAAAGATACAGACCAAAGCGGTACAGGTAAATACAGTGAAGAGAAAGATGCACTACGTGTGACAGCAAAGCCACAAAAAAGCCCTGCAAAAGTAGAAACGATGCTTTTCGCCTTTGATAATTTAAAGGATAGCCAAGCAGACTTGGTACTTTACTGGGACGAGGTAATGGTGCCGCTAGCCATAACAGTAGATACAGACACAAGAGCGATGGCGAATATTGAAGCCGCTACAAAAGACCCCAAAAGTGATTTTAGGGTTTTTAATAACTCTGCCAATTACTTACTTAATAATGATAAGGATGCAGCTTTAGCGCTTACTTATGCCAAAAGATCAGTAGGGATGGAAGAAAAGTTTTGGAATGTTTATACCTTATCCAAAGCTTACGCTGCTAATGGAATGTACAAAGATGCTATTAAAGCAGCCGAAAAGTCTAAGAAAATGGCAGAAGAAGAAGAATATGCTCCTTACATAAAAATGAATGAGGAGAATATTACTAGTTGGAAAAAAGCCAAATAAAGTAATACACTGAAAATTACAAGTAGTGAAAGCGTAACGGATACCAGAGAAGTTGTCTGTTACGCTTTCATTTTGCTATGCTACGAGGCATTAAGCCACTCTATAGCACTTTCTTCATTCGTAAAGTAGTTTACGCGAAGTGTTTCAGCCTGCTCTTCCTCAAAAATTTGTTCGATAGAAACTTGAGAAAAAAGATCTTCACTCACCACAAAAGCGAGCCTTTTCATACCGATGTCATTGTAGATAGGAACAATCTGTGTGTCGTGCCATTCCTGCGTTTTGGGTACAATTGTAAAGTTAAATTTTTGGGCATTGGGTAACAGTCCTTTTACTGAATGTTCCTTGGCGTAGCCTGCCAAACGCGAGATAGTGTCTCTGAACATCTCATCTGTAATATGAGCGCTGTTCTCATTCCAACGTAAAAAAAGCAAAGAATTTTCAGCATCATGAGAGATAGCACAAAACTCAGTTTGATATAAAGTTTTTTCCATTAGAAGAAAATTTAAAATTAAAATGAAATGATAGTATATTTTTGTTAAAAACTTGTGATTTTGGATGTCAAAGGTGCAAATAATTTGCTGTAATTACAAATGAAGTAAACTTTCATGTAACGTTATTGTATATTTTCTAAGGAATCTACCGTTTTTCTAACTTTTTAGTCTATCCTTCTCTATTATCACTAGATAATACAAGGAAAAAAATACAGTTTTCCAATAAATATTCCATGTACATACATTTGTATCATGCGTAACATCTTACCCTAATTTGACCTTTTTTTGTGTAAGAAAAGCTTTAGTTTTGATACTGTGTAAGGTATTTCAACTCGTGAAGTACTTTAAGATGTAAAACGACAAATCTGTATCATTAAACAATTCGTTATTTCTATCACCACAGGTTAGAAAACAACTATAACTATGACACACACCGTGCCTACGCAAAACAAGAGAGGGTTCACCTATGAACTATCGCATATTGGTGAAGCCTTCATTACCTTCTGTAAAACAGCTTCTCATCCTGTTGCTGATATTGGTTGTGCTTATGGTGTTGCTACGCTTCCTGCCTTAGAGCAAGGGGCAAACGTAATAGCACTCGATATCAACAAACAACATATTCAGGAGTTAGAAGCACGTGTTCCCACAGCGCTTAGTAGCCAGCTTACTACTATTGTAGCGCAGTTTCCAGCAGTAGACTTCGAGAAAAACAGCCTGAGTGCCGTGTATATGTCGCAGGTACTTCCTTTTTTACAAAGCGCAGAAATACAACTGGCCGTACAAAAAATATACGATTGGCTCGTGCCTGGTGGGAAGGTTTTCTTAGTGTCTTTTACGCCTTATTTGAAGCATTGCGCCTCTTACATACCTGTTTATGAGGAAAAGGTAAAAAATGGTGAGCCTTGGGCAGGATATATCGCCGATCTACCTGCTTATAGCAAAGATAATCCCATTGCCGACCAGCTCCCCAACTCGATCTACCATGCAGATACGCACGACTTAACACGCGTATTCGGTGATTTATTCCGTATTGATCATCTCGATTACTTTGGTGATGAGCAGCAAACGCTCCCCGCTTGGATTCGCCATGATGGTCGTGAAAGAGTAGGAATGATCGCTACCAAAATATAGACCTTCAACACACATACATAACATACTTTAACTATCTCTGAAAAAATCTATGGAAGTTTCAAACAATCTTTTTTTAGAAAACAAGGTGGATGCACCTAGTTACATCTTCAACTGGCTCACAGAAGTAAAAAAACTATCAGTAGCTTTTAGAAAAGTTTATTCATCTTTTGCTGTAAGGGTGATTAGCGAAAAAATAGACCATCTGTCTGACATAGAGCGGCAAATACTTCGTACAGACATTGCTTATGTACGGCAGGTATTTTTGCTAGGGGATAATATCCCTCAAGTGTATGCGCGTGTAGCGGTACCACTACCCGTTTATGTAAAGAATAAGCGTAAGTTTGATACCCTTCGTACCCAGCCCATAGGCGAAACGTTGCTTTACTGTAATCCTAGTATTACTAGATCAGAATTTGAATATAGCTCTATGAGTGTAGCCAGCCTACCTTTCTATCAAAATGAGATAGATAAAATATTGCTGAGAGACTACTACCAAATTCATAAAGATACTTTATTAAATACCAAGCTGTGGTCTCGTACTTCTAGTTTCTTTGAGCACAACCAAATGTATTTGGCTATTACCGAAACCTTTTTCCCAACCATTGTACCGAGCGATCAGGAAAACTATGTTTCTGCTAAAGATAGTCATACCATTCAAGTAAAAAATGGTATATTGGAATATGATGAAGAAACCTCTTGTGTCATTGCTCATTTTTTAGGCTACATGACAAGCAAAGAGTTTAGAAACTTCCTCAACGAAGGCTTAAAGCTTTGTATTAAACACAAACAGAAAGGAAAACCCATCTATTGGCTAGCCGACACACGTAACCACTCTATACAGTCCAAAGAAGATACAGACTGGGTAGCCCATAACTGGAACATCCGCGCCCTATCAATAGGAATCAAGCACGTAGCCTTCGTATTACCAGAAAACTTGTTCGGCGAACTATCGATAAAAAATTACGTGAAAGAAAGCGACAGAATCGCAGAAGACCATATGGTAAGCGCTACTTTTGAGACGATTGATAAAGCCAAAGCTTGGTTTAAGCAGTTATCTACCAAGGCAGATAACGTAGAAAAAATACTATAATTATTTTCGTAACCACATATCTAAAACGTCCTTTACATGAATCAATCAAATATTTCCCTGAAAGCACAAGAGCGCATTACTTATCTCGAAAATAGGTTACATCAATCTATAGAAAAAGAAGTGAGATACAAAGCGCTTCTAGAAAGTATACAAGACGCGCTGATTATATTTGATGCCGATTACAAGATTATCTACATCAATCATAATCTCAAGAAGTTAGTCAATGTATTTGGCTTTAAATGTGTATCAAGGGGAATTTTGTTGAGTGAGCTAGTGGGTGAGCACTCTTTAAATGAGTGGCAGACGTTTTTATTAGAGGGCTTTAGCGGGAAAAGCGCAGAGTATATAAAACAAATGTTTGTACAGTCTCATCAATCCAACTATTATAAAATACATGTGAATCCAATTAATGTATTGCAGAATAGTGTTACGCACGTGGCTGTCTTTATAAGGGACGTTACCTCCGAAATCCTTACGAGTAACCAGCAAATGCTCTTCGGGAAGTCGAATAATATCATCAATCTATCAGAGGAATCAGTGAGTACACAGACAGCCGCTCTTACCCAAGATTTACTAAAAGGAGAAGAAGAAACACAAAAAAGACAGCACGAGCTAGAGCGTATGAATAAGCGTTTGAGAAACAATGAAGAAGTACTTAAAAAAGCCTTGGCAACTACTAAAAAGCGAGAAAAAGAGCTAAACGAGAAAAATCAACAGCTTGCTACTACCGAAGAAGAGTTACGCCAAAGCATGGAAGCCCTGAAAACAGTCAACGAGACCGTTTTAGAAAAGCAACAAGCGTTAGAAAATTATAATAAACGGTTTCAAGACAACGAACACGTACTAAGAAAAGCCCTAGAAAAAACAAAAAGAAGAGAAAGTGAGCTAGAAGAACGCAACGCACAACTGACTGCTACTGAAGAAGAATTGCGTCAGAATATGGAAGAACTGCACGCCATTAATGAAGCAATGTCACAAAAGCAACACGAGCTGGAGCAACTCAACGAGCGATTTAAGGCCAACGAGGACATCCTCAAAAAATCTCTAGAAAAGACGAGAAAGCGAGAGAAAGAACTAGAGGAAAAAAACTCCCAACTGATAACTACCGAAGAAGAGCTGCGCCAGAATATGGAAGAATTGCACACCATTAACGAGGCGATGGAAATTAAGCAGCATGAGCTTACGAGTATGAATACTCGTATGAAAGCTAACGAAGAAGTGATTAAGAAGGCACTCATGAGAACCAAAAAGCGAGAAAAAGAACTAGAAGAGAAGAACGCACAACTGATCGCTACCGAAGAAGAGCTACGCCAAAATATGGAAGAGCTGCATACCATTAATGAAGTAATGGAGCAGAAGCAACGCGAGCTAGAGTCTGTCAATATCAAATTGAAAGGAAACGAAGAAGTATTGCTGAAAGCACTAAAACGTACACAGAAGAAAGAGGCAGATTTACAAAAGGCGAACGATCAGCTAGTGACTGCCGAAGAGGAGCTACGTCAAAGTATGGAAGCCTTACGCATCAACAAGGAAGAATTAGACCGGCAAAATGAGGAAAAAAACCAGAACATCGCGACGATCCAAGCACAAAATAAGCATATCATTGACAGTATCAATTATGCCAAGACAATCCAGTCGGCTATGCTGCCTTCAGAAGCAGAAATGAAACAACTATTTGAAGACAGCTTCATCGTTTATCGTCCTAAAGATATCGTATCAGGTGATTTCTACTGGGCTATCCAAAGAGACAACAAGAAGTTCATAGCTGTACTAGACTGTACAGGACACGGCGTGCCAGGTGCTTTTATGTCTATCATTGGCTACAGTCTACTCAACGAACTTATTAACCAACAGCACCTCACTGATCCTGCTGAAATTTTGACCCATCTACACGATAAAGTGAGAAGTATCTTAGGGCAGAACAGAGAAGATAACTTCAATAGAGACGGTATGGACATCGCTTTGTGCGTGCTGGAAGAAAAAAATGACGTTACAAAACTTTTATTCGCAGGCGCAAAAAGACCGCTGCTCTATGTGAATAGCGAAACGCAAGAGCTACTACAACTAAAAGGAGATCGTAAACCGATTGGCGGTGGCTTAGAGGAGTTCAGAACAGGTAACTTTGAAACCAAAGAAATATTTTTAGCCAAAGGAGATATTTTCTACTTGTACTCTGATGGATTTACTGACCAAAACAATGAGGAGCGTCGTAAGTTCGGAAAAAAACGATTGATCCACTTTATCAAGGAGTATGCAGAAGAGTCGCTTAGAGAGCAAAAGAAGATATTTGAAAATGCGCTAGTGGCACACCAAGGAGAAAGCCTACAGAGAGATGACATTACTTTATTGGGGGTACGCGTGTAGTGATAGATCTACACAAAAGCTAGCTTGCTCTTTTGGGCAGGCTAGCTTTTTTATTGAGATAAAGTACGCCTCTTAAGGAAAGCTTGCAAGAGCAGTGCTAGGACCACTACCAATAAGCAGCCGATGGCATTGTACCAGAGAAAAGCAATATCTTGGTCAATAAAAAACTTTACTACAGGACTTTCAAGTAAGGGGGCAAGCCAGCCAATTGCTTGAAGCGAAACCAGTATATCAGGATTAGAAAGGCAGTACAGCATAATGACTACTAGCTGTGTGACGATACCACTCCAAAATACGGCTGTACCTCGTAAAATCTTGATAAAAAAAGCACACAGAAAAATACCCAGTACGGTACCGTAAAAAATAGAGCCCAGAATATTAACAGCCTCTATAAGACTATCGAGCAAATGCGCAAAGAGCGCAAAGACGATCGCAATACTTCCCCACATAGCCGTAAAAAACTTAGAAGCGATAAAATAATGCCGCTCCGAGCGCGCTTTCTTGTGAAAACGCTGATAGAAATCTACCGCAGTAGTAGAAGCTAACGCATTGAGCTCGCTGGCTGTAGATGACATCGCTGCGCTAAAAATAACAGCCAACAGTAGCCCAATAATACCATTAGGTAAGTAGGTAAGCACAAACTGTAAAAATACAAAATCAGAATCTCTTACCTTCACCATCGCAGGTTTTACCTCACGTACTAGGGTACGTGCCTCTTTTTGTAAGGCTTCATCTTCGCGCTGCAAGTCGTTCAATTGCTGGCGAGTATCATTAAAGTTAGGAGTAGTAGATTCAGTAGTCAGTAACGTTTGAATCAAGGTTTGCTTCTGCGCTGTGTATTGCTCGTGTTGTTGCTCTAGTGTTTGAAAGGCTTGTTTATTTTTAGAATCATATACAGCCTCTACTGCTGTTTGATTAAACAAAAGAGGTGCTTCGTTGAGCTGATAGAAAACGAATACCATCACCCCCACAAAAAGAATAAAAAACTGCATAGGGATTTTAAGCAGCGCATTGAACATCAAACCCAAGCGACTCTCAGTAGCTGATTTCCCAGACAAGTAGCGTTGTACCTGTGACTGATCCGTGCCAAAGTAAGACATAAAAAGAAAAAAGCCACCTAGCAAACCCGACCATAATGTATAGCGATGTTCGTTATCAAATGAAAAGGAGGTGTCAATCACCTCCAACTTGTTCATATATCCTGCAATATCAAAGGCTTCCTGTAAGCTAACCTTCTCGGTGATTTGGTTGAGCAACATAAAAAAAGCAATGAACATCCCCAGCATAATGACCGTCATCTGTTGCTTTTGGGTAAGACTGACCGCCTTTGTACCGCCAGAAACGGTATAAACGATGACAAAAATACCGATAAAGAGATTGGTAAGCGCCAAGTTCCAGCCTAAAATGGTAGACAAAATAATAGAAGGTGCATAAATGGTAATACCTGCTGCTAGCCCTCTCTGAAGAAGAAAAATAGAGGCAGCCAGAAGACGATTCTTCAAGTCAAAACGCTTCTCTAAATACTCATAAGCAGTATAAACGTTGAGTTTGTAGTAAATGGGAATAAAAAAGATGCTCAGTACGATGAGCGCAAGCGGCATTCCGAAGTAAAATTGTACAAACCCAATGCCCGAGGCATACGCTTGGCCAGGGGTAGAAAGAAAGGTGATAGCACTCGCTTGGGTCGCCATCACTGATAGTCCAATGGTAGCCCAGCGGTCGTCTTTACCTTTTAGGTAGCTTTCTACATTTTTATTGCGACGTGTTTTCCAAACGCCGTATAGCGTAATAAAAGTAACGGTACCTAAAAGTACTAGCCAGTCAATAATTTCCATAGAAGTGCGTTTACTGATAGCTTATGGTAATCCAATAAAATAAACCTAATAAAAGGAGAAATACACCGATTACAAAAAAGTAAATATTTCTCCAACTCCCTAAAATAGGTGGTTTGTCTTGCTGCGTCATATCCTTGTGTTTAAATACTATAGCTCAACAGAATTTGTAGCAACTTACGAGAAAAAAAGAAAATCTACCTATAGAAATGCCTCCGTGTGAAGAAAACTCGTAAATTGTGTGCAAAATACAGCGAGTTATGGCGCGTCCACTTCAAGTTATATACGAAGATAATCACCTTATTATTGTCAATAAATCTAACGGTATGTTGGTACAAGGCGACCATACGGGTGATAAGCCACTCAATGAATATGTAAAAGCTTACATTAAAGAAAAATACAACAAACCTGGTGAAGTTTGGTTGGGTACTGTCCATCGCTTGGATCGGCCTGTAAGTGGGGCAGTTGTATTTGGGCGTACCTCCAAAGGAGCAGAGCGCATGAGTGAACTTTTTAGAAAAAGGGAAATTCAAAAAGTATACTGGGCAATTGTAGCTAGAAGACCACCCACGAAAAAAGGACGCTTGGTACATTGGCTACACAAAGACACCAAAAAAAACGTGGTGACTGCTTACGAGTATGAAGTAGAGCACGCACAGAAAGCGGTACTTGTATATCGTGTGGTGGGCAAGCTCAACAATTATTACCTATTGGAAGTAGAGCCAGTTACAGGTCGTTCCCATCAAATACGAGTTCAACTTGCGGCGATGGGCTGCCCCATTAAAGGTGACATCAAGTATGGGTATCCTAAACCACACCGACACGGGAAAGCGATTTGCCTACATGCGCGGCGCCTTTATTTTGAGCATCCCGTAAAGAAAGAAAAAATACTGTGTGTAGCAAGCCTACCAGACGATGCCTTCTGGCAAGACTTCTTGGCCATCAACGACGAAAAAGTAAAACCAGAGCACCTAATATTTAGGTACGAGGCGTAGTGTCATAAATATCTAGTATCATAAACAAATTCGTCACTTGAATGCTTCATACTGTACCATTTTATTTTTAATAATTACCTTATGGGTATAGGTTACTACCTCTCTACATATGTACTTCCGGCTGTATTAGCCTTTTTGATGCTGGGTATGGGCATGACACTTACCTTTAAAGACTTCAAAAACATTATTCTATATCCTAAGTCAATCGCTATGGCGCTAGGCTTACAGATGATCATACTACCTGGCATTGCTTTCACCATTGCTGCGCTCGCGCCCATATCGCCTTCGCTTAAGGTAGGATTTATTCTGATTGCAGCTTGCCCTGGAGGAACTGTCTCTAACTTATTAAGTCATTTGCTTAGAGCTAATTTAGCCTTATCAGTATCACTGACAGCCGTTAATAGTTTTTTGGTGGTATTTTCGTTACCAGCGATTGTCAATTTGGGATTGCTAGCCTTTTTAGGAGATACCAAAAGCTTAGACTTACCCTTTTGGAAAACCCTTCTGGAAATCTTACAAATTACCGTCATTCCCTGTATAGTAGGCATTCTTATTCGGCGTTATCTGCCTCAGTTGGCTAAAAATCTAGAGAAACCTCTTGAGTACATTATGCCAGTTTTACTGGGTATCACATTGGCAGCTACCGTCTACTTTAAAGAGAGCGACCCTCCCATCAATTACCTAGAACATATCTTCTTGTTGCCTTATGCCCTTTCATTAAATTTACTCGGCATGATAATCGGCTATTATTCCCCTAAGCTATTGAAAATTAGCAGGCGCAATCGCCTTACCATGTCGCTTGAAGTAGGCTTACAAAATACAGGGCTAGCGATTACAGTAGCGACCAGCGCCAATCTATTAAATGATGCTGAAATGGCTATTCCAGCAGTTATTTATGCGCTTTTTACTTTTTTTACAGCTACAGGTTGGGGGGTATGGATCAACCGATCAAGAAAAGAAAAATCTTCTAAGAAAGTTTCTACCAATAAGGAAGTAGCCTCCAACTCGTAAAATGTAGAAAAGTCTTCCGCTTTTACGAAGACATCATTTTATAACTTAAACCTTTTTAGTATCTTGAAAGTATTTATCCAGTGAAGATAGGTATATATGACGTACAAACGTGCTGGTAAAATTAGGAAGTGATATATGAAAGTGGATTATCTCATTGTAGGACAAGGGATTGCAGGTACAGTACTGGCACATACATTGGCAAAGTACCAAAAGCGTGTCGCTGTTGTAGCAGATAGTCAACTCCCTACTTCTTCACAAGTAGCAGCAGGAATTTACAACCCACTGACAGGCAGGAAACTTGTAAAAACCTGGCTGGCTGATGAGCTCTTCCCTTTTTTAAGTACTTTTTATAAGGCAATGGAGCAGCTACTGCAAACAAATTTTTTGCACGAGAAACGAATTTACCGACCCTTTCGTTCTACAGAGGAGCAAAACGACTGGCTCACGAAGAGCTATCGGGAAGGTTACCAACCTTATATGGAGACAGAAGTAAGCGATGAAGCGTATGCGTCTTACATTCACAATCCTTATGGAGGCTTTGAAACAAGGCAGGCAGGCTATTTAGCAATTCCTACACTCTTGAAAGCTAGTAAGGCGTATTGGCAGCAAAAAGAAGCTTATATAGAGGCACATTTTAATTACGAAGCGCTGAACTTGGAAAATACCTTAGTAAAGTGGAAAGGGATCGAAGCAACCCGAATCATTTTTTGTGAAGGGGTGGGAGCATTACAAAATCCTTATTTTCGGCACTTACCCTTTCGTCCAGTAAAGGGAGAAGTACTCTCGACAAATATTGTAGGTTACCAATTACCCTATATCGTGAATCAAGGGGTATCTATTTTACCTGCCGTGAAAGACAAAGTGAAGGTAGCTTCTACCTATGATTGGCGATCAGTAAAGCCTACTATTTGGCATCCCCAAAATTGGAAAGCTACTGAGGCAGCTAGAGAAGAGCTGGTACACAAAGCACAGAAAATACTCAAACAACCCTTGGAAGTCATCACACAACAGGCAGGCATAAGACCTGCTACCAAAAGTAGAAGACCCCTTATTGGCCTGCACCCGCAGTATCCTCAAGTAGGTATTTTTAATGGCTTAGGGAGTAAAGGGGTTTCCCTAGCACCCTACTGGGCAGAGCGTTTCTACCAGTACTTAGAAAATAACAAGGCACTCGATAAAGAAGTAGATATTCAAGTAACTATAGCAAGCATCCAAAAGAATGAAGTTCCTTCCACTCCATAAAATTATTTTAATTAGTAGCCAACTACTACTAGCTTGGGCACTATTCCCTAGTACCTCACAAGCACAGGATGTAGCGGGTATGACCCAAAGAGAATTCGGTAAAAATCGGGTGCAGTTCAAAGACTTCGATTGGCGCATGAAAAGCTCTCCCAACTTTGAGATTTATTATTACGATTTTGGTAGTGGTATCGCCGACTACGCCATTCTCTATGCCGAGTCCGAGTTTCAACGTATTGCTGATGCGCTAGGACACAGCCCTTATAACCGTACCAAGCTTTTCATTTATAACTCTATTACCGATCTACAGCAGAGTAATATTGGGTTAAACAGCGAAAATAGAGGCTTAGGCGGGCAGGCAGAATTTGTAAAGCCTAAAATAGAGATTCCTTTTACGGGAAGTCTATACGAGTTTAAGCAAGAGCTCTCTTATGGAATTGCCCAAATTTTTGTCATCGAAATGATGTACGGCGGTAGCATACGCGAAATGCTCCAAAACTCTGTACTACTCAATCTGCCCGACTGGTTTATGGCAGGTGCTGCAGCTTATGTAGCAGAAGGTTGGACCCAAGAAATGGACGATTTTATGCGGGTGATGGGCGATTCGCGAAAAATACGCCGCCCAGGGAAGCTAAGAGGCGATCAAGCACGCTTAGTAGGGCAATCTATCTGGAATTTCATAGCCCAGAAATACGGTGAGAAGAATATCTCCAGTATTCTTAACCTAACGCGCATTATACGCAATGAAGAAACTAGTATTGGTACTACACTTGGGATGGAGTACAAGCAGTTTATCAAAGAATGGCGTAGTTTCTATAAAGAAACAGCACTCACGGCCAATGAAAAGTACCAAGAAATTCCCTACGATTACAAACTACGAAAATGGAATAAACAAGGCAGACAGTACAATGATCTCAAATTTAGCCCTGATGGAAAGTACATTGCTTACACAGAAAAAAAACGAGGAAAGTACTGCGTAGTGGTAAGAGACCTTACCACAAAACGAAAGAAACGTAAAGTAATTTTTAGAGGTGGCTTCCAACTCAATGCGCAACGCCTTAATCCAGATGTCCCCCTCATCGCTTGGTCTGATGGCCATCAAGTGGGTATTGTATACAAAAAGGGTGGCGAAACAGAGATTCGTATCAATAAAGTAGATAAAAAACGTCCTAAAAAACCTACCTACAAGCAACGTTTTAAGTTTTTTAACCAAGTAACAGGTTTCGACCTTTCTGCTGACGGAAAGACCTTTGCCATTAGTAGTGATCGTACAGGTGCTGCTGACGTGAGAGTAGGACAAAACGACTTGGTGCTTTACGATACGGAAAGGCAATTTTTAAAGCGCGTTACCTTGAGCGATTTATATGATGATACCGATCCTGTATTTGTAGGTGATGCAGACGATGTAGTGATCTTTTCATCAAATCGGCCTAACGACACAATTAAAATCGACCCTGGTAATTTCAGAACCATAGGTGGTGACTATAACCTATTTATCTATAACCCTAGTTTATCAGAAGATTACTTTGATCAACTTACGTTTGACTTGGGACAAGAAACACAGCCTATGATGCTAGATGACCAAACTGTATTGTACCTTAGTGACGAAAACGGAGTAAATAACATTTATAGCATTGACTTGCAAGATCGCCAGCCAGAAGTACTTACTAACTATCTACAAGATGTACGTTCTTATGGCGCTTACAAGGATGACAACAAGAACCTGCTGGCTACAAGAGCTTTCTTCCAACGGAAACGCCGCGAAGAAATAACCGTTAACGAGCAATTTGACTTTCAACCTGTCAAGCCAGGAGAAGATACAGAACGGCTGCAGTTACTCAAAGCAAGGGGCTTCCGTGCAACAGTGGTAGAAGAAGAAGAGGAGCCAATAACTCCTTCAGATTCATTGATACAGGATACCGAGCAGGTGGAACAACCCTATGATCCTAACGTAGTAGATACGGACGATTACCAATTTGATCCAGAGGTAGTGAAGGAGATGCAGACAACTGTACAAAAAGTACAAAAACAAAGTGTCCGCAACCGCGGAACAGGAGAAAATCCACGGATCAGAGGTGTTTTCCCCTACGAGCCACGTTTTACTGCTGAGAGTACCATTACAACACCCTTTGTAGATCCGTTGAGAGGCTTTGGGTTATTGTTTGAAGTAGATTTGAGCGACTTACGAGAAGACCACCGAATGCGAGCAGGTATATTGGGCATTACCGACCTAAGAAGTAGTAACTACTACTTGGAATACCTCTTTTTACCAAAACGAATCGACTGGGGTTTCCGCTACGATCGGAAGAGTATTTACTTGGATCAAGAGAGTTTAGTCCACCGGTATGCACTTAATAAGTTTGCTGCAACCGCCGCCTATCCTTTCACAAACTCTACGCGACTCTCCGCCTCGGTAGGGTATATGGATACGAAATTTGTTAATATAGGAAATTTACCTGCGCCTAACGAACTCAATCGTTATGCCCACACAAGACTAGAGTTTATCTACGACAATGCCATTGTAATGGGGCTCAATATGGTATCAGGTACACGCATCAGAGTGCGGTACGATAACAACGTAGATATCTCTGGTGATGGGAGTAGCAGTTTTGACAATATATATGTAGACATACGAAATTACCAGCCAATCGATCGAGACATCGTCTTCGCTACCAGATTCTCCTTTGGTGCTTTTGGTGGAGAAGCTCCCAAACAGTACGCCTTGGGCGGGATGGACAACTGGATAGGTGGACAGATTGGAAGCAGTGGCGAAAATGACCCCTTTATTACTGCACCTAACCAAAATAATAGCGATTTACTATTTACAGATTTTGCTACCAACTTACGTGGCTACGATTACAATCGCTTATCAGGAACCAACTTCTTAGTATTCAACGCTGAGTTTCGTATTCCGCTCATCAAATATATCTTTCAAAACTCTATTTCTTCTAATTTCTTTAGAAATCTGCAATTTACAGCCTTTGGTGATATTGGTAGTGCTTGGACAGACACGCCTCCTTGGGAGAGACAAAATGAAGTGAATACCACTTCTCAGAGCAACCAGACGTTTGACATTATTACGAACAATTTTAAAAATCCTTTCCTAGCAAGTTATGGTGTAGGCGCAAGAACATTATTCTTAGGGTATTACTTAAAGTTTGATGTGGCTTGGGCGGTAGAAGATTATATCGTGGCAGATACACCTTCTTTTTACTTTACATTAGGCTACGATTTTTAGCCATTTTACTGGTTTAAAATAAAAATTGTCGTAAATTTACAGCCCTTTCACAACTGCGCATGTGGTGGAACTGGTAGACACGCTATCTTGAGGGGGTAGTGCTCTTTTGGGCGTGGGGGTTCAAATCCCCCCTTGCGCACTTTTACTTATATAAAGTCTAATTTAGATAAGACATTGCAATATGCTTTTTTGTATGATAGGTGCGCTTATTTGTGTAATTATCTCATAGATTCTATGTAAAGTCAATAATCCTTTCGATAGGTTTCTCCTTCCTCTAGATAAATCTTTTGCATACCAGCGTCTACCTTAAATAGGGTTTTGATACTCTTGTACCGCTCAAAACGGGGTAAAAAACAAGCAAAATGCAAATGAGGGCCACTAGAGTAGCCTGTATTACCACTATAGGCAATCTTTTGTCCTTGCTTTACACGCTTTCCCTTTTTTACCAATGCACCTTTATGCTGAATATGGGAGTAGGCCGATAGCGTACCGTCCTCGTGGATGATGAGTATATTGTTATTATACTGGGCACATTCAGGGCGTGGGCAAGACTTCTTATGTTCATCTATCACCTCTATTACTATCCCTGCACGGGCAGCCACGATAGTACTCCCCTCTGGTAAAGCAAAGTCTAAGGCATTTTCGTTTTGATGTGAAAAACGTCCTTGATAGCCTTGGTCAATCTTAGAAGTCTTTCCTGTTGCGAAAGGTAAATCGTAAGCAAATTGCTCATCGTACGATTGCAAGGTAGCATCTCCATAAGCGGTGACGTAGTTGTAAGCAATGCCATACTTTTTCTTAATGTTGACTACTTTAAAAGATAGGATAGGTTGTTGTTGAATGCCCGGTTCAAGCAGAAAGACCTCTTTTTTAGTAAGCGTCTTCAAATTAGTTAGTTTAAAGGCAAGCTTTACAGAGACAGCACAAGGCTCTTCGTTAGTGGCGTACATAACTGCCCCTTCATCAGTGTACTTGACGTTAAGGGTTATGTTTTCTTGTGCCAACACAGTAAAACAATAGAAACTACTTAAAAAGATCAATAAGAATGATTTCATAGCGATAAGGAGAAAATTTCTTCCTAAAATAGCTAAAAAGTAAGAAAATTATAAAAGCTAAACGTTATTTTAGCCTCTTAAACAAACGATAATTGATAGAAGTGGCTGCTAATCAACCCTTATTCATCACCGCCATTGATACCGATGCGGGTAAAACCCTTACCAGTGCTATTTTTGTACAGGCTTTAAAAGCAGACTATTGGAAGCCTATTCAAGCGGGCTTGCCCCGCGATACCGATACCGTAAAAGCCTTGGTAAGTACGCTGGTAAACTACCATCCCTCTGCTTATGAACTGCAAATGCCTGCGTCGCCTCACGCAGCCGCAGCGGTAGAAGATATAACCATCCAAACAACACAAATAAAATTACCTACTACACAGAAAACGCTTATCATTGAAGGGGCAGGAGGTTTACTTGTACCGCTTAATGATCATGAGGTCGTGATTGACTTAGCCAGCCAGTTTGAGGCAGAAGTAGTGCTAGTAGCCAGCTTATACTTAGGAAGTATTAATCATACGCTGCTATCTGTACAAGAACTACAACGCCGACAGCTACCTGTAAAAGGGATTGTATTTAATGGTACACCTAATCCAGCTTCTGAACAAATTATTCTACAAAAATCTCGTTACAAAAAACTATTACACATCTTACCTGAAAAAGAGGTAAACCCAACAATAGTGAAAAAATATGCGGCTCAATTATTACCCAACCTATAGCGATAGAACCAATGCACTTGAAAAAGCTTACTTGTACGATCTTTTTAATGGGCTTAGACGTTAGAACCCTATACTTAAAAACAGCATAGTTGTGAACTGGCTAGAAAGAGATAAAAAAGCGATTTGGCATCCATTTACACCCTTGGTAGAAGGGCACGAAGAGCATTTTGTAACGCGTGCAAAAGGCGTTTATCTATATACCTCCGATGGAAGGGAAATTATAGATGCGATCAGTTCTTGGTGGGTCAATTTACACGGCCACGCTCATCCTGATATTGCCGAAGCCATTGCTCAGCAAGCCCAACAGTTGGAACACGTTATCTTTGCAGGTTTTACGCATCAGCCTGCTATCGAGCTAGCAGAACGCTTGCTGCAAATACTGCCACCTAATCAGCATAAAGTCTTCTATTCTGATAACGGTAGTACAGCCTGTGAGGTAGCACTTAAAATGGCTATACAGTATTGGCACAACCTAGGAACGCCCAAAACGAAGGTAATTGCCATAGACGGAGGTTACCATGGCGATACCTTTGGCGCGATGTCGGTAGGAGATAGGAGCCCTTTTTCAGCCCCTTTTAATCCCTTACTATTCGAGGTAGATTTCATAGATTTTCCTGCCTGTGCCCAAATAGCCTGTTGTGCAGGGCAAGGAAATGCAGGCGTGCATTGTGGACAAGCCCAGCAGACCATCCAACAGTTTGAGCAGCTAGTTGCTACCGGTGAGGTAGCAGCCTTTATCTATGAACCACTTGTTCAAGGTGCGTCAGGCATGCGCATGTACAGTAAAGAAATTTTAGATCGCCTATTAGCCATCGCCCAACAATACGACGTAATCTGCATTGCCGATGAAGTAATGACAGGCTTCGGAAGAACCGGAAAGCTTTTCGCCTCAGAATACTGCGAGCACCTACCAGATATTATGTGTCTTTCCAAAGGGCTCACCGGCGGCACCATGGCGCTAGGAGCTACCACGTGTACAGAGAAAATTATGGAGGCGTATCGAGAAGCGGACCTTATGAAAACCTTTTTTCACGGACATTCCTTTACCGCTAATCCACTTGCTTGCAGCGCTGCCTTGGCTAGCTTAGCATTGTTGCTACATCCCCAATGTATTGCTGATATTGCGCGCATAGAACAAAGCCATATTACTTTCGAGCAAGAAATAAGGGCCTACAAAGCGGTAAAAGAGGTACGTACACTTGGCACCATCATAGCCATAGAGTTAGCAACCGACCAAGAAACAGGTTACTTCAACGAGGCGAGAAGTAGCTTATATACCTATTTTTTAGAGCGAGAGGTGCTATTGCGCCCTTTGGGAAACGTGCTGTACATTATACCCCCTTATGTAACCAATGAAGCAGCCCTTCAAAAAATTTATCAGGTGATACAGACTTTTTTAGAAACTTTCGAGGTAAATTAGCATAATGGAGATACTCACGCCCTTTTTTACCTTAGGCGCCTACCTATCGCTTACATTAGGACTCATCGTGATCACTTTCTACTTAGAGCGAAAGCTAGCTGCCTTTGTACAAGACCGACTGGGCCCTATGGAAGTAGGTTGGTACGGCATCCTCCAACCCGTGGCAGACTTACTGAAACTCCTACAGAAAGAAGATATTGTGCCCACACAAGCCGATAGAAAGCTTTTCTTGCTCGCGCCGCTTATTATTTTTCCTTTTATCTTAGCAGGTTTAGCAGTACTACCGCTCACGCCTACTTTTCAGGCGTCAGGAACGAGTATAGGCGTGTTTTTTCTACTAGCGATCGTCTCCATTGATGTATTAGGGTTATTGATGGCAGGATGGGCTTCCAACAGTAAGTTTCCCCTTTACGGCGCTATGCGCGCGGTAGCGCAAATTGTCTCTTATGAAGTACCTTTAGGGCTTAGTGTATTGTGTGTGGTGATGATCTCTCAAACCTTGGATTTACGTCTGATTGGTCTACAGCAAGGATTATACACGCCAGAAGCCAACTATTTAGTTGGGATAAAAGCGCTAGGAGTAGAGGTAACACACATAGGCGGTATCTTGAGTTGGAACATTGTACGCATGCCCTTTCTTTTTATCACTTTTATTATCTTTTACATTGCTTCGCTAGCAGAGTGTAATCGTGCACCATTTGACATTCCAGAAGGAGAGTCTGAAATCATTGGGGGCTTTCATACAGAGTATTCAGGCTTCCGCTTTGCGCTCTTTTTCCTGGCAGAGTACGCGATGATGGTACTGGTATGTTTACTAGGTGTTATTTTATTTTTAGGAGCTTGGAACACACCTTTGCCTAACATAGGGAACGTAAAACTAGCCGACTGGACTACTGGTCAGCTAGGGACTTGGTACGGCAACACAATGGCTATTTTCTGGCTCGCCAGTAAAACCATTTTACTGCTCGCTCTACAAGTGATCATCCGATGGACATACCCACGTCTGCGCGTAGACCAATTGATGCATTTGTGTTGGAAAGTACTTACCCCGATTTTGCTGTTTATCCTGTTACTCTGTGGAGTATGGCGATTATGGATGGTGTAAAAAATTATACCTTAGAGAAATAAACTCTGCTTTGGTCGAAACAAGAGACCTAAAAGCATGTTTAAATTTTTCCTAACTTGCTGTTTTTAATATTTTTACAAATGCGTAGGCCTGAAAATCCAGCGGGGTGGCGGGCTGGATTGTGGGTAGCAGCTTTGGATTTAGCTGCGCTGAGGTCGCAAGCTCGGTTTCTTGATTTGGCTGCGCCGAGCTCCCGTTGGTCGGTTTTTGGTTCGTTTTTGGCTACGCCGAGCTCGCCAGAGGCTCGGTTCATCAAGAACCGAAACGAAGTGGAGTTCAGCGCAGCTAAAAAATGAACGAAAGATAAATCGAAGTATAAGTGATAAAAATTTCGTAAAATATTAATTATGCAGAATTTCTTTTTTTAAACATTCTTTAAATGCCTTCAACAACTTCAACAATAAATCCCTTGAGTAACACCCAAGGGATTTGAGTAAGTTAAGTAAATAAGTAAAAAGATTGATTATTCTACACCTAATATAATTTCTTCTTACCCAGGATAGAGGTTCTTCTTAAAGCGGGTGTACGCTCTAAAGTAGTTTTCGTTCGTTTCTTGTGATCGCTGTACCTGTAATCTGCTTCCTGATCTTATCTCAGGACTAAACGGAAGCCAAGGTGTTTCCTCGGTAATGGTCACCGTCCAGTAATTAGCCCTCCATATACCTCGATCCAAAATGACCTCTTTTCTCATTTGCCACGAGCCCTTATACCTGTAGAATTGAAGTTTTGTTGTACCGCAGATTACGTTGGTCCAAGTAAATACTTCATTCAATTCTCTCCATGAACCATTATAGGTGGAGTTTCGTACGTGACTGGTCCAAGTACCTGAATCGCAAAACTCTATGTCGTTAGGACTTGAAACCAAAGGAACATTACAGTAATCATCTCTGAAAACGGGCTCAGTGACATCATAGCAACCACTTCTATGAGCTGCGCCATTTTCAGTACCTGCCTCTAAAATGGTGATGGGCGTTTCTTCACTGTAAGTGTCTCTTGATATAGCCTTTAAAGTCTCTTGGCCTGCTATTTTTACAATGGGCGCTGGCACAGGGACGGTATCGTCTGTATTTGCAGTAAAAATTTCAAGTGGAGAAGAGGCCTCTAAAGTAAGAAGTGCCTCTGTATTTTCCAACGCCCTATTGTCATACACACGCGTCAAGAGTAATACCTCGTACTCATTATCCTCTGTATCTCCTATTTCCATAAAAGTATACTCTAGGCCATCCTTTTGAATTTTAGCTAACAGCCTTGAGGGGGCTTCTTCTTGATCGTCGTTTAATTCAATAGCGAAGTCGTCTTTGTCCTTTTCCTGTACAGGTGGGATTTCTTCTTGTTCACAGGCGGTAAAAAGCGTAAGTACCGTCAATAGGGAACCTACATAAAGTTGAATGCTTTTCATGATTAAAATGGATTTTTAAAAACTATGTTATTTAAATGATGAAGGCGAATATAAAAGCGTTGATAGAGGAAGATGTCCCAAAAAATTGACAGTCAAAAAAATAGGATAATGATACTTTTACTATGGTATCAAGCAGCTATGACTCGTGTAAGTGCTCTCAGATTAAGGTAAAAGTATGCCCACGAAGCTACACTCTGCAGTAGGCAGGAAGACGAGAGCGATAAGCTGGTAGGAAGGATATTTTTGTAAGATTGACTACTGGTTATTTTTGCGAGCGAAGATAGAAACTATGGGGCATACCGATAGCTAAGGGACGAAAGCCTGTAACCTATGACTTGTATAAATAAAAAGACTAGCTCATTTCTCAATGTAGTTAGTCTTTTTAAGGTATGTATTCTTACAGAAAAGGGTAGAGAACTATCTCCGACTCTTACTTCTTCCTGAAATCAAAGCTAAAGGATAGTTCCAACATGGCTACAAGAAGAGTACTGCTATTATCAGCTACAAACTCTCCATTATCAACCCGTGTTTCTTCACTGCTGAGGCTAGTACCTACGCCCATAATCAACCCCACATTGACGGCACTTCTAGGGTTTCTTCTTCCCTTCCAGCGGTAACCTACATTTCCATAAAAACCTAGCTCGGTAGCGCTTTCTTCCGTAGCACGCGGCGTATCTGGATTGTATTCGGCAGAAATCCAAGCAAAATCTAAAAAGCCACCATAGTACCAAGTATTGCCTGGATTACTGAACGTTTTGAAACCTAACCCGATGGCAGCCGAAGCGGGCGAAAGAGAGCCTTCGTCTACAGCACTACCACTAAGCCATATTACGTGGGTGAGCACCCCTGCAAAAGCATAGCGAAAGTAGGGAACAATATAACTTCGCTCGCCAATTCTATGCTCGTACTGTACAATAGGGCCAAACTGTAATAATCCTAGGGGGTTGACATTGATAGACTGATCAGGAAATGTGCCGTCGTTATTTCGTGCATTTGAGGTTGTACGGCTAGTATTTTCCTCTACTACATTAAAGAGGTCTTCGCCGCCATTTTCGTATTTGATCTTAAATACTTTTGACTTCTCAACGGTGTAGGTAGGCCCCTCCAGATTAGTAAACTTCTTGTACTTAATTGTACTTTCGCCTACTTCGAGGGTTTTGATCTCTAGCTCTTCTCCATTTTTGAGCATGAGGATGTCTTGTGCAAAAGAGGCTTGTGCAGTGATCAGGCAAGCCAATAAGCATATTATTCGGATTTTCATGAGGAATCAAGGTTAAATAAATTAAAAACTAAAAAACAAGGTAAAATGGGTGTAATATATACTAGCTATACATTCTTTTTGAAAAGTTATGAATCTAAGTGGATGGATTACTAATTAATTAAAGTGAAAAAGACTCCCCAGCTTCTGTTCTGATAAGAACTTGATCCCACGAACCAGGGTTGTTTGTATCAGAGGTAGCAGAAATATCAATGACATCTTCGACCCAAATGCCAGAATCAAGCCGATAACGTATTTCATTGAATACTCTATTAGTGAAAGAGGACTCTGCAAGCGATATAATTGCTTTCCTGACGTCCGGATCACCACCGTTGGCCCAGATAAAGCGAAGCGTTCCAGTAATACGCATGTCTACCCCTTGAGGTTCAAAATCTTCAAAGGTAACCCATACGTTGATTACTCCTGAACTGTTAGTAGTTCCTTGCACCCTGGCCGTACCATTGTTACCTTCAAGCATTTGGCTAATATTACCTTCTGGAAGGTCTTCTATATAAGTGGGAAAAAATGTTTCCAAGGCATCGAGCAACTCACTCGCCTCCGCTTCAAGCGTAAGAGGCTTCTCATCGGTAATTCCTGCCTCTCTTTCGCATCCAGTAATTACTAGAAAAAGCATCGCTATCATACTAAAACCAATCCGGATCGACTCTAAACTGTTGATGGATAGTCTAATAAATTTAAAAGGGTGTTTCATAAGAATATTTGTATTTAGTCTAGATTCATTAGGATAGGGTGGGCTGATGAATCAATTATTACGACTGCGTTAATAAAACAATAGACAAAGCTATGTAAAAGAGGGTAAGCGGGCTGTTACTGAGGTTACAAAAGCTGGTCTGTTTGTTACAAATTGCCTATAATTCATACCTAGAGTTCAAATAATAAAACCCCACCTCTGGGAGCAGACACAATAGTGACCTTTGATTACTGCTCTTCGAGGGTGGGGTTTTTACACCTGTACAAACCTTTTCGTTACAAAAAGAAAGTTTTACCCGCTTGGGTAAGTATTTCGGCATTCTCCCATTGGCCAGAGGAGGCGAAGCTCGTAGCTTTTATGCGTAAAGCATCGCTAATCCATTCGCCTGTCTCTAGCTGGCAGGTCACCTTGATGAAGGTGGGAGCCTCAAACGCAGAGCGCGTTTGGATCGTTTTTACATCGGTATATATAGAATTACAATCGTGACGCTTTGAATGACAACTGGTTGCAAGTCGCTCTGAGGAGAAAAAACCAACCAATCCTGAGATGGTAATGGGTGCCTCCTCAATAGCAAAGGCATCAAAGTTGACAAGAATATTAATAGTGGTGGTTCTGGCGTAGGCATCAGGCGTTAGGTTGCGTGTTTCGCTACTTTTTTCGCCTGTTATAAAGGCAGAGCCCTCCTTTCCAGGAAAGTCCATATGTAAGTTACCTATTGGAAGCTGTTCCTCAAACATACGGAAATGATCATCTAGAGCGGTCAATACTGCTAATGCTTCCTCTTCACTACGAATAGGCCGACCCTGCTCTGGCGAGTCACCAAATGGTAGGCTGTCCTTACAGCCCACCATAGTGCTCAATATGATTAGTAACAGGTTGTAGCCAAATAATAGACAAAAGTGCTGGAGCATCCCCCCTCGTCGTACCTCTCTCCAGTAACAGTATTTCGAAAAATCGCTCATAATGTGTTTTTGAATATATTGTAAATTTACACACAAAAGCTCCAAACACCTGTCACGGATGTTTCAAATAATGATACATAGGTTACGTATCCCTTATTTTTACGTATTGCCCTCTAAAGAAGCAAGGTATTGGGTGGGTGATTGCTGGTATACTTTTCTAAAAGCTTTGGCAAAATGGGAAGGACTTTGAAATCCTGTCTCATAGGCAACTTCTGTAATATTACCCCAGTCTTGTGCCAGCAACTGCTTCGCTTTCTTCAAACGTAGTGACCGTATGAAGTCTGAAACGGACATACCTGTAAGTGACAAAACTTTTCGATAGAGTTGTACACGGCTGAGTCCTACTTCTTGGCTCAAAAAAGCAACTGATAGCTGTGGATCATTTAGATAGCTTTCAATAATGTCCTTTACTTTGAGTAGAAAACGTTCTTCTTGGGTGGCTACAGAAGGCTTTGTGGGCTCAAGGAGAGAGGCTTTTATCTTTTCTTGGAGTCGTTCTCTGATTTCAAGCATATTTTTAACACGCAGGGAGAGCTCTTGCTGATCGAAAGGCTTGGTAACATAGTCGTCTGCACCATTCTTGAGCCCTTCCAGCTTACTTTCTTGTGTATCTCTAGCCGTTAAGAGCAGAAAAGGAATGTGCGCCGTTTCACTCTTTGTTTTGATGTTTTGGCAGAAGGTAAGCCCATCCATGAAAGGCATCACCAAATCACTGATGATGACGTCGGGCATCTCAGTAGTAGCTACAAGGATGCCCTCTTCCCCATTAGTGGCTTCTATAAAGCGATAAGCCTCTCCCAGACATTGCTTAATGTATTGCCTCATATCAGGATCGTCTTCCACAATCAATAGGAGAGGTGCTTCCTCGTTGTTGCTACCAACGGCACTTGCAGGGGTAGCTTGTAGCGTTGGCTTATCAGCAGATGTAGCGATCACCGTAGCTGTAGTGGGTGTAACAAGGACTTTCAGCGGAAGGCTTACCCGAAACGTAGCGCCTTGCCCTAGTGTACTATCTACCCGAATCTTACCCCCAAGTAGATGCACCAACTCCTTCGTAAAAGCCAGTCCAATACCTGCTCCTCCTATAGGCGTTTGGTTTTTTGCTTGGTAGAAGCGGTCAAATATTTTTGATTGCTCGGCTGGGGCAATGCCTGGGCCTTCATCTTTTATAAAGAAGTGCAAAAATAGGGGAGAGGAGGCTGGCTGGCTAACATTTATGTACACCGATACATTTTTCCCTGCTGGGGTGAACTTCAAGGCATTGGAAAGTAGGTTATTGAAAATTTTCTCTAGCTTGTCTTGGTCAATAAGTACCTCAAGCGGCGTTTCCTCAATGAAAGTAACCTGATAATTGATTTGCTTCTGCTCCGCTAGAGAAGAGAAGACACCCGTAACTCGCTTCAAAAAGGGGAGGAGTATGGTAGCTTGTTCTTGTACAGGCAGCTTACCTGCCTCCAGCTTGGCTACGTCTAGTAGTTGTGTGGTGAGTACTTGTAAGCGATGCGCATTACGGTACATCATAGCAACTTCTTCGTCAGAGAGCGGTTCACTTTCCGTAAAGCTGTTTTTAAGAGGGCCTGTAATCAACGTGAGGGGTGTACGCAATTCGTGGGCAACGTTGGCAAAGAAGCGAGACTGTACTTGCCGCATTTCTGCGTTTTTTTGGTTGATCTGCTCTTTAGCACGAAGCCTCGCGCGGTAGATAAAGAATAGTGCGAGCGCAATAATGGTTAGCGCCCCTGCTATAATCATAAGTAAGTTACGCTGGGCAGTTTCTTCATTAAGCTGTGCTGTTTGTAGTTTTTTTTCCTGTTGCAGTAAGCGTATCTCCTGGGTTTTTTGCTCGGTTTCAAACTTGATTTCCATCGCAATGAGTTGCTTTTGTTTTTCTACAGAAGCCAAGCTATCTTTCACTTGCTCGTGTCGTTCAAGGTGCTCAATGGCTTGGACGTAAGCGCCCTGTTTTTTGTAAACTGTATAAAGGTGATAGTAAATGTCAGCTAAAGATTCTACCGATTGAATGGTAAGGGCAATACTTAAGGCTTTTTTATAGCATTTGATCGCCTTTGAGAGATTTTGTTTTTTCTCGTCTAAATTACCCATACTAATCAAAGAGTTGATCATGCCAGGCTGATCTTTTATTTGCTCTTTCATGGCTAAGCTCTCAGCGAAATACTGATAAGCTTTTTCATTCTCATTGTAAGCGGCATGGTATTCTCCTAATCCTTGGTAGTTTTTACCAAGAAAGTACAAATGTTTTGTTTCTTCGGCTATGGCTATGCTTTTTTGAAAATAGAATAAGGTAGAGTCAGGTCGTTTTTGCTTTAAATGTAGTTTCCCCAAGTTAAATAAAGCTCCTGTAATGCCCTCTACATCACCTACTTTTTGTAAAATACCTAGCTGTTTATGGAAATATAGCTGTGCCTTGGGAAAGTCCTTGAGGTCCAAATAAATCTCTCCTATATTATCATAGATCTCTCCCTGACCACGATTATCACCTATCGTTAAGAAAGTACTTAGTGCCTCTTGCAGGACTGCTAAAGCCAGTGTATAGTTGCCATAGTGCCTATGGATGTTTGAAATATTCACCAGGGATTGTGCTTGACCGCGTAGGTTTTTGATTTTCTTTTCAAAAAAAAGGCTTTTTTCGTAGTATTGAAGCGCTTTTCTAAAGTTACTTTGATAGTAGTATAGTACTCCTAAGTTGTGGTAAGTTTCTGCAACTCCCTCAATATCTTTGATCTCTTTTCGAATGGCTAATCCTTTAGAGTGATACATCAGTGCTTGGTCAAAGTCTTTCGTTATTTCGTATATAATGCCTAAATTATTAAACTGATCAGCTTGGTCTTTGAGCATTTTCAGCGCTGTAAACTGCTCAAGGCTTTGCTGATAATAACGTTTGGCTTGGTCATATTCTGCTTTGATAAAAGAGATGGTCCCATAACTACTAATTACAGAAGCCAACCCTACACGATCATTCAGTTGCTTGGCCAGTTGAGCAGCTTTATCGGCGTACTTCTTGGCCTCTGCTATGTCTACTTGGCGGTACTTCCTACCAATCTCCAATAGTAGTCTTACTCTATTGGTATCACGTTTACTTTCCTGTAATAGTCTTGTGAGGCTATCAATCTCTTGCTGTTGTCCCCAGCTACAGGTAGCGACAGTGCAAAGAAGCAGGCATAGCAAAAGCAATACTCTCATAGGGTAAATCTTTAAATCAATCAATGGTGTGCTACAAGTTACGATTTAAACGCTTAGTAAGATACAAATTATAGGTGACAGAAACCTTGCGTCTAGTAAAATTCGATGGAAACTCCCCTCTATTAGAGGTTAATCAACGAAAGCTTTTACTAGTGCACAAGGTTTTGTAGCGCAAAATTATTAAATTTACTACACCTTACGAAACATCACTATTCTATGAAAAGTTAGAAGAAACATCAAAATCATCACACAATTCCATACATAAATGTCTTTTGTATGCATCAGATAGAACCTCACTATAATTGGTTGCCCTATTATGATTCCTCTTTCGACGAAAACTCCCCTTTTCACGGAAAGGAGTACAACTACGACCTCTATTCTACTACCATCTATGGTTATTATATCGACCCTGCTTGGGACTACATGGGTTCTGAAACGCTGTATATTAAAATACTGTATGCCGATTACCAAGAAGGCTACGTAGTAATAGAAATGCTAGGAGAGTGGAACGATGCGATTGAGAACGACATCATGCACTTTAAGAATAACATTGTTGATCACTTCTTAAAAAAAGGCGTCAATAAGTTTATCTTACTTGGAGAGAACATCCTCAATTTTCATGGCTCTGATGATTGCTATTACGAAGAGTGGTTTGAAGAGGTAGAAGAAGGTTGGATCGCTGCCTTAAGTTTTAGGGACTTCATCTACGAAGAATGGCGTAAATACCACCTCGATACCTACATTAACTTTGGCGGATTGCTAGAGCTACCTAACTGGCGTAATTTCCCTCCCAAGCGATTTTGCCAGATTGTCAAAGAAATTATCTCTAGAAGAATTGAATTGGTGTAGCCTTTCTCTTTGAGGTGATCTTACTATAAAAAGGTATATTTTTAATAAGTAGGGTGAAATAAAAGCCATCTTTTAGAAAATACATCTATATTTTTTAGATTTGTGGTGTTGAAGTCGTTTAAACTTTCTCTATTTTAACTACGTTGAGCTACATTCCGTTTCGTTTCTAAAAAATGACTAGCATTCATCCATATCTCGTTACTTTTCTTATCTGTAGCGCTGCTATGGCTTTCAAAAAGTACTTTGTCTGGTCAAATACTAGTCTATTTTCGGTGAAAAATAAAAGGTCTAAACGACTTCTTTCAGAAAACTCTTAACCCACAAATTCATGTCTATTTTTCGTTTTAAAGCGATTGAGTACGCCCAAAACCGCACACCTGTAAAAGCCAAAGCCCCCTCTGAAGTGATTTCTGAGTACTTCGGCATCAATGTTTTTAATCAGTCTACCATGCAAAAATACTTGAGCGCAGCCGTCTTCAAACAGCTCAAGCAAACCATTGAACTAGGTCAATCTGTAGATATGCCTTTAGCAGATGCAGTGGCCGCTGGCAAGAAAGCTTGGGCCATAGAAAAAGGAGCTACCCACTATACCCACTGGTTCCAACCTTTGACGGGCTCTACCGCAGAAAAACACGATGCTTTTTTCGACATAGAACCAGATGGTTCTGTATTGGAAAAATTTAAAGGTAGTGCCTTAGCCCAGCAAGAACCAGACGCTTCTTCTTTTCCAAGTGGTGGTATTCGAAGCACTTTCGAAGCCAGAGGGCACACGGCTTTGGAAGCCTCTTCGCCTGCTTTCATTATGGAGATGAATAGTACAAAGACGCTTTGTATACCCACCGTTTTTGTTTCTTATACAGGAGAAGCACTTGACTATAAGATGCCCTTACTCAAAGCATTACAGGCAGTAGATAAAGCTGCTACGGCTGTTTGCCAATACTTTAATAACGATGTATCACATACCATGGCTACGCTAGGGCCAGAGCAAGAATATTTTTTAGTAGACAAGGCACTATATTTTGCACGCCCTGATCTTATTGCTACTGGAAGGAGCATGTTTGGGCATACACCTCCTAAAGGCCAACAGCTAGACGACCACTACTTTGGTGCGATTCCCTCAAGGGTACGCACGTTTATGGTAGATTTTGAGATAGAATGCTTGAAGTTGGGTATTCCCATTCGTACAAGACACAACGAGGTAGCACCCAGTCAGTTTGAATGTGCCTCTACTTTTGAAGAGTGTAACTTGGCTGTAGACCATAACTTGCTACTAATGGAAGTGATGGAAAAAGTAGCTGACAGACATTATTTTAAGGTGCTCTTTCACGAAAAACCTTTCGCAGGCATCAACGGAAGTGGTAAGCACAACAACTGGTCTTTGATGACGAACACAGGTATTAATCTGCTAGCACCCAGCACCAAGGCCAAAGAAAATTTACGTTTTCTCACGTTTTTCATCAATACAATTAAAGCGGTACACGACAATACTGACTTGCTAAGAGCGGCGATTATGTCGGCGGGTAATGAGCACCGCTTAGGTGCCAACGAAGCGCCACCTGCCATCATCTCTGTATTTATTGGCACGCAACTCACAGAGGTATTAGAAGAGCTCGAGAAGAAATCGACCATTAAATTGGATAAGGGAGAAAACCTATATCTAAAAACAGGCATTAGTAAAATACCGCCTGTATTGCTAGACAATACCGATCGTAATCGTACTTCGCCTTTTGCTTTTACAGGTAATAAGTTTGAGTTTAGAGCGGTAGGTTCTTCTGCCAATTGCGCTTCCAACATGACAGTGCTTAACGCCATTGTAGCTAACCAACTTACGCTTTTCAAGCAAGCAGTAGATGAACGCATTAGCGATGGAGAAAAGAAGGAAGTCGCGATTGTTAATGTGCTGAAAAGCTACATCGAAGATTCTAAGCAAGTGATTTTTGAAGGAGACGGTTATTCGGACGCTTGGGTGAAAGAGGCTAAAAAGAGAGGTTTGAGCAACGTTACCTCGTGCGTAGAGGCATTAGATGCACTACTGGAAGAGAAAGCTGTGCGCCTTTTTGAAGAGCAAGGCATTATGTCGCACAGAGAGATTGAAGCGCGTCACGAAACACTATTAGAAAATTATCTAAAAAGTATTCAGATAGAATCTCGTATTATGGGAGAGATGGTCTTCAACCATATTATTCCTACTGCGATTGCTTACCAAAATAAGTTGGTGGAATACGTGAAAAACCTTAAGGAAGTAGGAATGGGTGATGATTTAGCAAAAAGTGTGAAAGAGACGATCAAACAGATTGCTGAATACATCAATGATATTCAACACCTTACTAATGAAATGATAGAGGCGCGTAAGGTGGCTAACAAAAAAGAAAAAATACGGAAAAGTGCAGAAGCCTATACTAAGAAGGTGAAGCCTTTCTTTGAGCAGATACGCTACAAGGTTGATAAACTGGAGCTCATTGTAAACGATGAGGCTTGGCCACTAGCCAAGTACAGAGAAATTCTTTTCACAAGATAGAAGAAGCTCCTTAGCAGAATTTACATCCGACTTAGTACAAGTCGGATGTTTTTTTATCATAAGGAAAGTGTTCATTCCTTATCCATAAACCCTTCTTTATGGGCAATCATATAAAAGGCAATTAAGCTAAGCCCTCCAAACAGAAATATCATGGAGAAGAAGGAAACTGGCTCAGGCAAGCGACCAACCGCGCTCAACAAATGGCCAATCAAGATACCTAAAGCGACGCCTACGCCTAGTATACCTAGCTTCAAGCTATTACGTATATTGAGCCTTTTTCTTACAAAAAGACTATCTGCCTCTACGCCTCGTTCTATCATAGCCATTCTCTCTTTGTGTCTGGTAGAGTAGTATATGTAAATAATACCAAATATAGTAGCAAAGGAGCTTAACGGAACTATTATTTCTACTGCCATAAGGGGTTGTAGTTTATAATTATCATCATTTTATAAACTTAGACATCACTTGGTAAGGGGAGGTTACAGATTATTACAAATAAAAAGTACAGTATTTTCATACTGTACTTCTCAAAAAACTTTATAAGAGATTGTTATCTAATACTGAACTTTCCTTGGCCAATCAAATAGCCTTCACAGTATACCTCTACCGCATGAACACCATCTCGGTACACGCCTCCCTTATCGAAATTAAAGGAGAGCTGCTGGCGGCTGTTATCAAAAAGAATTTGTTGCATCACGGTGTAGTTAAGGTCTTTGCCATTAGCCGTTTTGAAGCGTCCACCACTATTCCCAACCAGCACCGCACCTGAGGGCTCTACTAAACGCATAAATACCTGCTTAGTTTCGATCTTGGCAGCACTATTTTCTGCGAGGCGGAAAGATACCTTCACCTTATCTACGTGCTTTGCTTTATAATCACCGCCTTGTCGGATTTTCCCCCTACTCGAGACAGCATCTACGTTAATCGCTTCTGCTTTTAGGATGGCTGCTTTGGCCACTACCTGTTCTAATTCTTTCTTCTCTTTTTGTACAGAACTAATGGAGTCTATCAGTTCACTTTTTTCAGTTTTTACTTTTACTACTTCTTGGTTGAGCTCGTCGGCTATACCACGCCATTTATCCAGTTCTTCATCCTTTTCAATGAGGAGCTGTTCGTAGGCTCTAATCTTGTCTTGGTACTCTTTGATGGTGGCGTCATTAGCCCCTCGAAGTTGTTCTTTATCCCTTTCTAGTTGTTCTTTAAGCTCTAAAAGCTCTTGGTAGTCTCTGTTGAGTCGCTTTGCCTCAGCAATGCGAATATCCAACTGTTGCGAGATAGAATCCAGCTTAGCAGAAGTTTCGTTTACTTCTAAGCTCTTTTCTTTAATGACTTCCGTCTTTTCAGCAATGTTCTTTTTATTTTGCATAATCATATACACCAAAATACCATTGGTGATCGCTAAGACGACGGTAAAACCAATCAGAAAGGCAATTCTTTTGTCTATTTTAGAAGCAGCTTTATCGTTACTCATTAGATTTGTTTAAGTTTAGGCAATCGGTACAAAGTTATATTTTTTCAGTTGAATTCAACAAATATAAGGCTAAAAATGAAATTAAACGAAAACTATTGGGAATCTCGTTATCAACATCAACAAACTGGTTGGGATATTGGCTATATAAGTACACCCCTTAAAACTTATGTAGATCAGCTAACTAAAAAAGACCTACGTATATTGATCCCTGGTGGAGGCAACGGCTATGAAGCGGCCTACTTGTTTGAAAAGGGCTTTCCACATGTTTATTTATTAGATTGGGCTACAGCACCTTTACAAGCTTTTCAACAGCAATATCCGCACTTTCCTAAAAAACAGCTTTTACATAAAGATTTTTTCACGTTAGAAGGTAGTTTTGATCTGATTATTGAACAAACTTTTTTTTGTGCAATTTTACCGCAGCAACGTGAGGATTATGCCCGAAAAATGGTAGATTTGCTCCGTCCTAATGGAAAGTTAGTGGGCGTTTTATTTAATATTCCGCTCAATACACATCAACCTCCTTTTGGGGGAAATAAAAAAGAGTATCAGCCTATTTTTAAACCATATTTTGAGTTTCAGTACTTTGAGGAATGTTATAATTCTATTCCGCCTCGAGCAGGAAATGAATTGTTCATCCTACTCAAAAAAAGCGTGGAAAATAATTAACCCCTATGTCTCTATTTTCGAATTCCAATTTTAAGAATAGATCAGAAATTACGGTTGCTTTTGCTATCATTATTGTCGTTATCCTAGTAGTAGGACTAATAGGAACGGGTGGCATCAACCATATTGCAGGAGATGTAAAAGCCATGTACTACGATCGGCTCTATCCAGCCGTTGAGATGGCTAAAATTACCGAAAAGCTCTATGAGAATCGTCTCAATGTAGAAGAACACCTCGTAACCCTCAATAAAGGTAAGATGCAGGTAATTGAAAGGGAGATTTTTAGAAATCATCAAGTAATTGACTCTCTCATTGAAAAGTATGCAGGAACTGCGCTGGTAGATAACGAGAAGGTAAGCCTCATTAACTACCAACGGGAAGTCTTTGCTTATACAAAAATTGAAAACGATATTCTCACACTAAGCAGAAATGGACAAAAGACACAAGCCCTAAAAATGTTTTCTAGTGAAGGGTTTGAGGAATTTAAAAGAATGATGGAGCCCGTACACGATATTACTGACAGACAGATTGTCATTGGGAAAGAGCTATACAATGACTCTATGCGCAATGCTACACAGGTACGCATTGCCTTGTATGTAGCTATGATCATTGTTGTACTGATAGGTGCTATCTTGGGAACGGTGATTGCATTTAGGTATTTGCATCAATAATATAGTTGATATTCAGGAATTTACTTTTTTCCTTATCAAGAAAATTCTAGCTTTGTAGTAAGTAAAGTTTAAATCCTGGTGAAACACATGCACATTAGAGTCATTGGCATACTCTTACTAGCTTGCCTCACCTTTCCAGCACTTGCCCAAACTTCGGCGATTGCAGAGCTGAGGAGAAACCTAGAGGCCAGTAAAGATGGGAAGCAGAGAGTAGATATTCTTAATCAGTTAGCACAACTCGAATATAATCGCTCTTCTTCTATTGGCGCGGCTCGTTACAGTATACAAGCTTATCGCTTGGCAGACAAGATAGAATATTTGGCAGGAAAAGCCAGTAGTAGCCTTATTCAAGGGGACCTCGCTAGAGGAAGAGGTTACTATACAGATGCTTTGAAGTTTTATGTGAGTGCAGTACGTACTTTCGAGCGCTTGGGCGATAACCCCCAAACTGCTAGAGGGTACGAGAGTCTTGGTATGCTCTACCAAAACCGAAGCTATTATAAGCTCGCTTTAGATAATTATGAGAAAGCCCTAAAGCTTAACAAAGGTGTATTAGAGAATGGTAAGATGCTAAGTCTACTACAAAATATGGCTTTTTGTCATACTGAAGAAGGGAATTATGAAATAGCTACCAAGTATTATAATACGCTACTTACAGAATACGAAATACAGGGAAAAGCCGCCGGCCGACTCAATGTACTTAACGAACTGGCACGGGTAAGCCAACTGGGAGGTAAGTATAGCCAAGCTAAAGAATATTACAAGCTTCTTGCAGAAACTTATCAGACAGAACAAAAAGGTGTAGAGCTTGCTAAAACTTACAATACATTGGGCTTCTTGAGCAAAAGTACTGATGAACCTCAAATGGCTAATAGCTATTTTACAAAAGTAATTGCCACTTACAAGAAAAATAAAGATAAGTACGAAGGCGAAGCCAAGGCTATCCTGTTGGTCAATACAGGGGTAGCTTATACCAACCTAAGACAATACAGTAAAGCCAAGGCATATTATGAAGAGGCGCTTAAAGTACGAAAGCTTAAAAATAATCCTAGCCAACTTGCCGATACTTATAACTATATCGCTACCAATCATTATCTAAGTGGTAACTATTCAGCGGCCTCTGAAAATGCCAATACGGCTGTACAGATCGCCGAGCGAAATGGGGTAAAAGAAACTTTACCGCTGAGCTATAAGCTGCTTTCTTTACTACATCAGCAAGCCAAGAAGACAAAAGAGGAGCAATCCTATAAAGAGCGTTTTACTGCGCTACAAGATGAAGTACGTTATATACAAGAGCAAAGAAGACAAAGTTTATTAGCACAACAAACCCAGATTGAGAAGGAAGAAAATGATTTTAGAGCGTTACTAGCACAACAAGAGCGACACAACTCTGAAATGCAGCAGCTAGCATTGGAAGCACAGCAAAAAGAACAAGAATTAGCACTCCTGAAAAAAACACAAGAGCTACAGGCAGAAAGACTTCTCAATCAACAGCTAGAGCAAGAGCGTATCAATCAGCTATTGGCCATTACCAAACAGCAGTCGCAAGCAGAAAAGCAACGACAAGAGATCGAAATTTTACAAAAAAGTAAAGAAATACAAGCCCTTGCGCTTAAGCAAAACGAGATTCGTGAACAAGAGCGCCTTCGTAAAATTGAATTACTGGAAAAAGATCAAAAGCTAAAAGAAGAGCAGCTTGCCAGAGAAGAAGAGAAGCTAGCAAAAGAAGCTACTTATCGAAAATTAGGCTATGCTGTCATTGGTTTTATTATCGTCATCCTGGGGATTGTGGCATACGCCTTGGCCTACACAAGGAAAAAGAATAGGAAAATCCAAACCCAGAAGAAAGAGATAGAGGCACAAAATGATGATATCCTCCAGAAGAATGAAGAGTTACAACACAAACAGGAGGAGATTCAGATACAGAAAGAGTACTTGGAAGAAGCCAATGTACGGCTTTCTGAAAGTAATCGTGTTATTCAGCAAAGTATCAATGCTGGATTGACCATCCAGCGTGCTATCTTACCGGACGATAGAAATTTAGCACAGGTTTTTAAAGAGCATTTTGTCCTTTTTAAGCCAAAAGATGTGGTTTCTGGCGATTTTTACTGGATGGAAGATGCAGGTGATAGTACCTTCATTGCTGTAATAGACTGCACTGGACACGGAGTGCCTGGCGCCTTTATGAGTATGATTGGTAAAACACTACTCGATAAGTTACTACTATTGAAAAAGTCGCCTAGTCCTGCAAAATTACTTGACAACCTGCACGAGGAAGTAGAGCAAGTACTTCGTCAACAAGACAGTGATAACCGCGACGGCATGGATATTTGTTTGGTAGAGATAAAACGAGAAGTGGCCAATAGCAGGCAAGTTACCTTTGTAGGGGCCAAGAGACCACTATATATATATAGAAAAGCGCAAAGAACGATTGAGCAAATAAAAGGAGACAGAAAATCTATAGGTGGGATACGCCTCGATCAAACCCCTTTTACCAATCAGCAGCTCTTTCTACAACCAGATGATGTCCTCTACCTCACTAGCGATGGCTACATAGACCAAAGTGACAAGGATCGTAAGAAATTTGGGAATACACAATTTGTAGAGTTGTTGCAAGAAGTAGCTACCGAGCCATTACGTATCCAGAAAAAGATTTTAGAAAAAGCCCTCACCGACCACCAACAAGATACACTACAGAGAGACGATATTCTGATTGTGGGAGTGAAAGCCTAAAATATCAGTGTACCAGCTATTACATTAGCTTACAGGTTCTAAAAAGTGGGTTACTTCTTTGTAAGGAAGATCAAAAGCATCTGCCACGCCTTTATAAACTACTTCTCCGTGTACAATATTGAGCCCCAATCGTAACTCTTTGCTCGTCCTACAAGCTTGCTGCCAACCTTGGTTAGCCAATGATACTGCATAGGGAAGTGTAGCGTTGGTGAGTGCCAAGGTGGAAGTATAAGGAACCGCACCAGGCATATTGGCTACACAGTAATGTACTACATCATCGATGATAAAGGTAGGCGCTTCGTGAGTAGTAGGTTTACAAGTTTCTATACACCCGCCCTGGTCTACGGCTACATCTACCAGTACAGTACCCGGTCGCATTAGCTTAAGCATATCGCGCGTAATGAGATGAGGAGCTTTCGCACCTGGAATAAGTACCGCCCCTACAATAAGATCAGCATTTTGAATAGCCTCTATAATATTATAATTATTAGACATCACCGTACGTACGTTAGCAGGCATAATGTCTGATAGCTCTCTTAGGCGAGGCAGGCTAATATCCATAATGGTAACATTGGCTCCTAAACCAGCCGCCATCTTTGCTGCATTCGTCCCCACAATCCCTCCTCCTAAAATCAGCACGTTGGCAGGCATCACGCCCGGTACACCTCCTAAGAGAATACCACGCCCTTTTAGAGGTTTTTCAAGATACTTTGCCCCCTCTTGAATAGACATTCTACCAGCTACCTCCGACATGGGAATGAGTAATGGCAAGCTTCTATCAGTTTTTTCAACTGTTTCGTAAGCAAGACACACCGCTTTGCTATCAATCATCGCCTTGGTAAGCGGCTCGTAAGAAGCAAAATGAAAATAGGTAAATACGAGCTGTCCCTCTTTAATGAGCGCATACTCTGGTTCAATAGGTTCCTTTACCTTCACAATCATTTCTGCGATGTCGTATACTTCTTCGATGGTATCAAGGAGCTTTGCCCCAGCCGCCTCATAAATTTCATCTAGGAAGCCACTACCTTCTCCAGCACTTTTTTGTACATAAACGGTATGGTCAAACTTTACCAGCTCTGCTACGCCTGCTGGCGTAACGGCTACGCGATTTTCATTATTTTTTATTTCTTTAGGAACACCTATGATCATGGGAGTGAAGTTTTACGTGGGGCAAATATAATTATATTTATATAAGATAGGAAAATATTCTGCGGTAGATCAGCCCGTATTTGGAGAATTCATTCGTTTGCCAAATGAGATTTCAAACATTGTATAAAATGAACCAGTTTTAAAAGTAAAACAGAACTTTACCAAATAAAGACTATATGAAGCGCTCTATTTTTTGGCTTTATTCATTAGTATTGATACTGCTAGGTACTGCTTGTAGTAGTCGTTACACTTTTAGTACAGATTATAAGCAAGGTATTAACTTTAGAGAATACAAAACTTTTTCGGTAATAGATTACTATAAATTCAAAGCAGATGTAGACCCTGTCTTGAATAGCGATATCAATAAAGCACGCATTAGCGATAAGCTTACCAACGAATTCGAACAAAGAGGCTACCAATGTGTAGAGAGCAGTAAAAACCCTGATATACTCGTTAAATTCCGCACAGATGTACAAACGAGGCAGGAGTTTGTACAAACTAACAACATGAATAACTGGGGCTGGTATGGATGGCGATACGATCCTTTCCCCATGGTTACCACCCAGGAGCAAATCTACGACGAAATGAATTTTGTTATTGATGTAGTAGATACAAATAACAACAAAACCGTATGGCAAGGCTGGGCTTTTAAGAAGCTAGGGAAAAAGCGTGAAAAAGTAGGAGAGGCACTCACGAAAATTATCGACGAGATGCTGGTAGAATACCCAGTAAGTGTAAACGATTAAGGTAAGGGTATTTCGCTTTTATCCTTGGAACATTTTATAGCAAGAGTAGTTTAGCCTTTATTAAGTATTGTACTCATTTTTTAAACTTATTTTTTTATGAGCAGATTAGCAAACAAGGTAGCACTTGTAACAGGTGCTAACCAAGGCATGGGGCGTGCCATTACCCAGAAATTTGTAGCACAAGGCGCTATTGTCTACGCGCTTGATATTAAAGAGGAATCGGACTACGGAGAAGACATAACCTTTATAAAATGTGATGTGTCAAAACAAGAGGATTGGCAAAATGCTATAAAGCAAGTGCTAGACGAGCAAAGTAGTATAGATATTCTGGTGAACAACGCAGGTATTATAGATTATTCACCCATACACGAAATAACACTCGATACTTGGAACAAAGTAACAGGTGTGAATCAGACAGGCGTACTACTTGGTATGAAGGCGGTGATACCTCAAATGCGTAAACAACAAAAAGGATCTATCATTAATACCTCTTCTATCTGGGGGATTGTAGGGGCAGAAAATACTGTAGCTTATAATGCTACAAAGGGGGCAGTAACCTTAATGACAAAGAATGCAGCCATTACCTATGCTAAAGAGGGAATTCGTGTTAATTCTCTGCATCCTGGTTTTGTCAATACACCACTCACTGAGAAACAAGCAGAAGATACCAATGAAGTGGTAATCAATGCTACTCCAATGGGTAGGGGAGCAGAACCAGAAGAACTAGCAAATGCAGTACTTTTCTTGGCAAGTGATGAGTCAAGCTATGTAACAGGTGCAGAGATAGTGGTAGATGGTGGCTTTACGGCCCAATAGTATAACACTAGCTGTCTTACATCAGTAACAAGTGGGGTGCCCTGAAACAGTAGGGCACCCTTTCTTATTGATTACTAAAATTATGATTACCATTTTTTCAAAAAAGTCAAAAGATGTTTTGACAAGTCGCCTACAATCTATACCTTTGTCTCCACATTAAGCAAAATAGCTTAATTAACAAAAGCAGAAGTAGCTCAGTTGGTAGAGCACAACCTTGCCAAGGTTGGGGTCGCGAGTTCGAATCTCGTCTTCTGCTCTTTTTTTATTCCTTTTAGTGAATAGAAAAACAACTACACGGCTAGTTGAAGCCGGGGTGGTGGAATTGGTAGACACGCAAGACTTAAAATCTTGTGTCCCTTGGGACGTGCGGGTTCAAGTCCCGCCCCTGGTACAAAACGCATTCTGTAAAATATTTATAGAATGCGTTTTTTAATGATAAAATACTTCCTATCGAACAGCCCAAATAACGTCACTCCATACTTGAGGCGCCACCTGAATGAGCTGGCTTTTGGTAAACCCTTGAAGGTATTGATCAATAAGTGCTTGCAGCCACGAAAGCTCTGCCTTTAATTGCCAGTGAGGTTGGTATTGGGCATAAAAAACAATAAATAAACGATTTCTTTGGTGTTTTCTTCTTTCTTTTGATTGGGAGCGGTATAACCACTGTATGAGCGTTTGGGGTTGTTGCTTGGCTTGAGTCAAGGTACCCTTATAAGCACGTGGAAATACTGTCGATTTATGATCAAAGCCGATGCCCTTAAGATAAAAATCAATGGAAGGGTGCTTCTGATTAGGGTGAGCGATTACTGAAGGATGCTGTGTAAACATAAACTCTATGGCTTTAGCCGACCAGAAATTATACCATCGGTTCAGTGCGTAGGTAAAGAGCTTCTGTTGATTGGGTAGTTTTTTTAGATGGGCAACCACTACTTCTAAGGAAGGTGTACCGTAGATAAAGTTGGTTTGCTCGTCTAGGTGGTTTTGCTGTGGTTGCCTCCATAAGTAGGGGTACAGCCAACGCTTTTTTAGCTCATTTTCTAGGGCTGGTATATCCATGCGGTTAGTGCATTACATACCCGCTCCTTTTAAGGCGGAGCCGAGAGCCTAGCGTGATACCTACCCGTAGCAAGGAGTAGAAAGTACGTTGTTGTAGAGAAGGGCGGAGGCCTAGTTCTAAATTATACGTCCAACCAAAACCACGATTGAACATGCCTTGTACCCCCATTCTAGCGCCCACATTGTTAAAAGCCATTACATCTACATTATAAGGCGTGCCATCTTTTTCGATGGTTTCTAAGCGCATAAAAGGAGAAAAGAGTATATCTAAATAAAGGTTGAAAATATGGTCGTTATTGACGGGATCGTATCCATAAGGCTGAATAAAGATGTTCCTAATTTGTGTAAAACTCCCACCCACAAAAAAGCCTTCTGAAGAAAAATTAGTAAAGAGGTTGTCGTCGTTACGTAGGGTATCACTACCTGTAGTAGCAATGATATTGACGCCTTGTTCTTCGGCAATTGTACCCAGGTTGACACTACTTCCCCAAGCATATGCGCCCCCTCTAATACCTATGATGGTACGGACAAGTGCCGGGACTTTCAAATTGGTAGTAACCGTAGACTGTACAACCCGTGGATTTAAGCCAGCTCTGCTAGGGGTTATTTTGGCCGTACCCATACGTGTTTCGTCTTTATAGTGGTAGGTAAAACCTCCCTCAAAGAAGCGGTAGTTTTGTAAGCGATTATCAACCGTAGAGCGATTTTCGCCCGCTGCTTGTGCAATATCAAAGCTGGTAGCATACGCCTTACGACCATTGAGGTAAGCATCCCATTTCTTCTCATAAAAATAATGGAGCTGCCCACTGAAGCCAAAAGTAGCATTAGTAGCAAAAAGCTCTGCATACAAAGGATGAAAGGTTACAAAAAGCTTATTGAGGCTATCAGGTTCGTCGTAGAGAATTTCATACTCTAGTGCTTGTGTGCTGGTAAGGTCTTTATTGTCACGCTCCATTTCGGCTGGATTAGCCTTTTGCGCTGCCACCACGCCACTCATCAGTAGGCACACAATTACAAGGATATGTTTTAAAAAGTTAGTCATAGGATCATTTATGTTCACATAAACAATTGCAAATTTCGTAAAAGTCAGCTATTTTAACTAGCCAGTGTAAGCAAATTTCGTATTTTACATTATAATCAAGAACACCTATGAAAGTAGACCAAGCCCAACCTACCCGTAAAGGAGAAGAACTTGCCGTAGAAAGACTCCATCCTTATTTGGAAGTTCACTTAGGTATCAAAGGCCCTCTTACTGTAAAGCAATTTCCGAGCGGTTTTTCAAATCTCACCTATTTATTGTCGTTGGGGGATAAAGAATTAGTACTACGTCGTCCGCCTTTTGGGGCTGAGGAGATCAACAAAGGACACGACATGGAACGTGAATACAAGGTCCTTTCTCAGCTACATCCCGTATATGCCAAGGCACCAAAGCCACTGCTCTACTGCGACGCAACAGACATCATAGGGGCGCCTTTTTATGTGATGGAGCGAGTAGCAGGCATTATTCTACGGGCAGGTCGTCCCATTGATTTACCAGAAAGTACTGTACAGCAGCTTTGTTACAACTTTATAGATAGTTTAGCAGCCCTCCACAGTATTGATATTGAGGCTACAGGTCTAGTAGAGATGGGTAAGCCAGCGGGTTACTTGGAAAGACAGGTAACAGGCTGGAGCAAGCGCTATAAAAAAGCACAAACGGATGAAATAGCTGCAATGAATCAACTTATTGACTGGCTAGCAGCCAATCTACCTGATAGCCCGCCCGCTAGTATGATTCATAATGATTACAAGTTTGATAACCTTGTATTGGATGAGCAAGATCCTACCTACATCAAAGCAGTATTGGACTGGGAGATGGCTACTGTAGGCGATCCACTGTCGGATTTAGGACTTGCCTTGGCCTACTATCCAGAAGTACACGACCCAGCGTCTATGTTGCAGTTTAGTCTACCTGTTACAAAGGGCATGCTCACACGAAAGGCACTGGTAGAACGCTACCTAGAGAAACGGGATGTAAGCCTTACACCCAGTCAACTCATATTCTACTACGCTTTTGGCTTATTCAAAATTGGGGTGATTGTACAACAAATTTACTATCGCTACAAAAAGGGCTATACACAAGACGAGCGTTTTGCCGCCTTGATTTATCTACTAAAAGCTGCTGCTGCTATGGCTACACAAGCCATAGAAAAAGAGAAGATATAAGAAACACTTACTAAACAACGAACAAAAAACACTGCAGAAAAATGTTTAGACTGAAGTTAAAATGGTATTTACTAGCTTGCTGGGTGTGGACAATGAGTCTTACCCTGCAAGCACAGCAAGCAGCTATGCTTCCTGATAAAAAAGAGGCGCTTACACAGGAGATGGAACAAGCCTTCGAGCAAATGAGACAAGCGCGTAAGCAACAGCGCTTAGCCGATTACAAACACTGGGCGGAGAAGACGATTGTTCTGGCACTACAGTTAGATAATCTTGCGTATGAGACAACGGCGAGGAATTCTCTAGCATACCTATATAAGGACCAGGGTAATTATCAGAAAGCGCTACCTTTATTCAAGAAAAATATACGCAGGTTGAGAGAGAAGCCTTCTTCCTCAGAAGGGGCTAAACCGAGTAGTAAGGCTGTTAGTCTGGGAGAGTCTCTCAATAATTTAGGTATTGTATATTGGCGTTTAGGTCTTCATGAGGAAGCCAAGAAGTATTTTCTAGCAGCACTTGAAGTAGATAAACATCAAGGGAATAAACGGGGGTTACTGAGGTCTCATAATCATTTAAGCCTCATAAGTACGGCACAAAATAATTACAAAATAGCGTTACAGTATGGTTATCAAGCACTTGATTTAGCAAAGGAACTAAATATAAAGAAAGAAATTGCTAGAGTCTACATCAACTTAGGCTATGTAGAGCAAGCTTTAGAGCATTATCCTACTGCCATCGCTTATTACCAAGAAATATTAGAGCTTAGCAAGCGTCACAGTAAACCTACTACAGAAACTAACATTGTAAAGCAGCGTTATGGTCTACCCGCTATTGAAGCGCAGGCACTTAATAATTTGGCAGTTATATACACTGCCCAGCAAAAGTATAAGCAAGCTGAAGAATTACTTAAACAAGCCCTAGAAACGAATCGGCAATTGAGTAGAATGGATAAGGAAGCTTTGAATTTATTCAGTCTAGGAGAATTGATGCAGGAGAAAGAAGATTTCGAGCAGGCCATTCATTACCTTGAAAAATCATTATCAATTTATAAAAAGATGGACATTAAGGAGCAAGTTTGTGGTGTCTTTATTGCTTTAGCTCGCGTATATATACAACTAGGGCAATTGGACGTAGCGAGTAGGCTTGCTAAAAAAGGAGAGGCTTTGGCAAATGCGCACGATTTGAAAAGTGATCAAATTAACGCATTAAAAGTACTCAAAACCATTTATGTACAGCAGAAGCAATACAAACAGGCCCTGGCTGCTCAAAAAGAAATTATAAAACTGAAAGAAGCTTTACTGGATGAGCAAAAAGTAAAAGAGATAGAGACCCTGCGGATCGCTCACGAAGCAGAACAGAAAGAGCAAGCCATCGTATTGCTTGAAAAAGAAAAAAGCTTACAAGCTTTACAAGTAGCCGAGCAGACCAATTTAGCGAAGTACAACCAAGCCCGCCTAGCGCTCCTCTTCAAAGAAAAACTCTTGCAAACCCGTACTTTTGCACAAACACGAAAAGAAAACGAGCAGGTACTGGCACGTACTGTCTACGAAAAGAAGCAAGAGGCGCAACGCTACCAAGCTGAGCAACAAAGAAAACAGCTTCTGGAGAAGGAAAGCCAACTGAAAGCAACAGCCCTTACTACCAGCAAATTACGTAGACGTAATTTTATTCTCATAGGAGGCGCTGTGATACTACTTATACTCATAGTAGGAGGTTGGTTGCTCAAAAACCAACAACAGCGTATCCAGCTAGCCAAAGAAAAAGCCCAACGACAACAACTTGTAGCGCAGTTTGATCGTCTTAAAAACCAAGTACAACCTCATTTTCTCTTCAATAGTTTACAGGCGTTAGCGAGCCTTATTCCACAAGACGCTCAGAAAGCTCATCAGTTTACAACCGCCTTCTCACAATTGTACCAGTCGGTGCTTACACTGAATAACGATATTCTTACTAGTTTAAAAGAAGAGGTTGGTTTTTGTAAAACGTACCTTACCGTACAACAAATACGCTTTGAAGAATATTTGCAGGTAAATTGGCAACTCTCTGCTGACGCACTTGAGGCACAAATACCGCCCCTAGCGCTGCAACTCACCCTTGAGAATGCGATCAAACACAATGAAATTTCAGCGGCACACCCCTTGAAGGTAGATGTTTATGAAGAGGCAGGCAAAGTTGTAGTAAAAAATAGCTTAAAAGTGACTGATCGTAATGTAGCCTCTACCCATATTGGGGTAAAAAATATTATGGAGCGGTATGAATTACTCAGTACAGCTACTCCTACTTTTGTACAAACCGACCAACACTACATTACCAAACTACCACTTGTATGATGAAAGTTGTATTGGTAGAAGATGAAAAACCTGCTGCACAAACCCTCGAGGCATTATTACAAAGCATAGATGACACCATAGAAGTGTTAGCTACCTTGTATACGCTTGAAGAAGCGCTCAACTGGCTGCAAAAGCATACGGCGCACTTGATTTTTATGGATGTTAATCTTGGTAGTCGAACCGCCTTTGAGCTGTTTGAACACATAGATCTGCAAACCCCCATTATTTTTACGACGGCTTTCGATCAGTATGCAGTAGAGGCTTTTAAGGTAAACAGTGTGGATTACCTGCTTAAGACTATTCAAGAAGAGGCGCTACGACAAAGCCTAGAGAAGTATAAACGTCTCTATGAGCAACAAGCTGCTTTGCCTACCTTTCCGCTCGAGCAACTCCTACAAAGCTTTCAAAAAACTACCAAAAACTACCAAAAGCGCTTTCTAGTAGCTTCTGGAGATCGTATTAAGTCCATTCTAACCGAAGAGATCGCCTATTTCTATGCTGATCAGCGCTATGTCGTCTTGGTATCGGTAGCAGGCGAACAATATATTATAGACCACACCCTAGAAGCCTTGGAAAGCCTCCTCGATCCTGACCTGTTTTTCCGGGTAAGTCGACAGTACTTTGTCCATTTTCAAGCGATCAAAACAATGAAAAAACACACCCGTGGGCGGGTAAAGCTAGGGCTAGAGCCTACCGCACGTAAAGAAATTATTGTCAGTATAGAACGGGTACAAACCTTTAAAGACTGGCTCAATCGCTAGGCGGAATTTGTCAGTAAATGAGGCATCAGAAATTCCTTTCTTTACATGATTTATACTTATATTTAGATAACAACACCTAAAATCATGACTACGCTAATTAATGAAAAAGTAATAGGGATAATAATCTGCTTGCTAAGTATATATAGCTTTTCCTTACAGGCACAAAAAAGGGCAACACTAGAGAATAGTGATGTGAAGAAACTTGTGAAACGCATGGAGTGGACAAGAGAGAAAGCAGCCCATTTTCACAAAGAAAAAAATGCAGATTCTACTTTGTACTGGGCCAAAGAAAGTATTGCGCTTGCTCAACAGCTACGAAATGTGGAGTATGAGGCTTCAGCGAGAAATTTCTTGGCACATGTCTATATTAGGCGTAGTGATTTTAAAAATGTGCTGAAAGCCCTTGAGGCCAATGTACAGTTGCTGAAAGCGCCTGCACCCCAACCACTGGGGAATGCCAAACCATTGGGAAAAGAGAGAAAAGATTTAGCGGGGCAAATGAATAATTTAGGGTTGGCCAACCTCAGGTTAGGATATCCTGATAAAGCAGAAGGTATCTTTAAAGAAGCCATTCAATTAGAAGAACAAGGGGAAAATAGAAAAGCAGAATTAGCAAGATTTTACGGCAACTTGGGCACCTTAAATTCCCAAAGGCAACATAATAAGGAGGCGCTCCATTGTTACTATAAAGCAATTGCTTTGCTAAAGGAGACTGGTAATGAAAAAGCCTTGGGAAGTCCTTATAATAACTTAGGGAATGTTGAGCACAAGTTGAAGAACGTTGAGAAAGCTACCTACTACTACCAAAAGGCACTAGACATCGGTAAGCGACATCAGGTTACCATTACACAAGTAAATGCGCTACAAAACCTTGCTACCATTAGTTGGTACGAACAGGAAAACTACAAAGAAGCAAAACAGTACATCGAAGAGGCCTTAGCACTTAGCCAATCGGCGGGATATAGAGATAAAGTGGCGAATTGTTACTATAATTTAGGGGTCATAGCACGTGAGACAGAAGACTACGACCAAGCGATTGAATATTGTAAAGAAGCACTGGCCAGGTTTGAAGAGATGGGAGTCATTGATAAGGTAAGTTCTATCTACTACGATATCTCAATGATTTATTTATACCAAGAAAACTGGTCGCAAGCCATTCATTTCGCGCAGAAAAGCCGCCAACTGGCACAAGAAAACAACCTCCAGTTTCAAATGCTACAGACAGCGGAAGCACTGCGTATTGTGTACGAAGAGAATGAGCAGTATGAGGAAGCTTTGAAAATGCAACAATCGCTCACCATCTACAGAGACTCAATCGTAAACCAGCAAAAAGTAAAAGAAGTGGAACGTCTCAGAGTAGCTTTCGATACAAAAGAAAAGGAAAGTCAAATACAGTTGCTCAGTAAAGAGAAGGAAGTACAAGCGCTCCAGCTCAGCGAGCAAGCCAACCTTGCTGCATACAACCAAACCCAACTGACCTTAACATCAAAGGAAAAAGCCCTAGAAGCGCTTGCCTTCAACCAAAAGCGACTCGAAAATGAAGCCCGTATTGCGCAAACTGAAAATGAGAAAGCGCTCCAGACTCGTCTTCTGCAAGCCACACAACAACAAAGACAATTGCTCGAAAGAGATAACCAACTAAAAGCCGCCACCTTAGAGCAACGTTCCTTACAAGAACGTAACTGGTTGCTTGCAGGCGGCATTGGTTTGGTATTGTTATTACTAGGCATCGGCTGGCGCGTCAATTACCAACGCCAGCGCATTCAACTGGCCAAAGCAAAGGTACAAAGGCAAGAGGTAGTGGCACAATTTGAAAACCTCAAAAACCAAGTCAACCCACATTTTTTGTTCAATAGCTTACAGACCTTGGCTAGCTTGATACAAGAAGATGCACAAAAAGCGCAGCAATATACGTTAACCTTTTCACAGCTTTACCAATCGGTTCTGCAACTTAATAATGAGTTACTGATAGACTTAAAAGAAGAGTTTCATCTTTGTAGGGCGTATATCGCTACCCAAGCGATCCGCTTTGGGGAAGGATTGCAAGTGAATTGGGCAGTAGATGAGGTCGACGCATCGTGGCAAATACCACCTTTAGCGCTCCAACTGACGCTAGAAAACGCCATTAAACACAACGAAATCTCCGAAGAAAAGCCCTTACAGATTTCAATCGAGGTAGCTGAGCAAACCCTCATCGTACGTAATACTTTACAAAAAACACTACAAGAAGTCGCTTCCACGCAGGTAGGTACCCAGAATATTGTGCGTCGCTACCAGCTTCTTGGAAAAGACCTCCCCACCTTTGAAGAAACCGACACCTCTTATACGGTGCGGTTGCCGCTCTGCTAATCAACGAAAATACCCCCTCCGTTTCATTCTGTTCAGGTACAGCTTCATACAGGCGATGTACACCCTGAGGCAGTAATACTGCATTCCTAACCAACTTTCAGCCTTGTAGACGTATATATATACATACGATAGGTTTACAACCTAGCTAATCAAATCAAAAGAGTACCCTATTACACAGGAAATATGTAGAATAGTTAATCAATGGAGCGCAAGCTCGTAGATTATGGACACGAGAGAAATAGATGGCATTGCTATCTATTTCTTTTTATTTTTAGTACTTTATAGCAATAATCATCTACGAAAGTAGTCTATGCACGTTTTTCACCTACCACAAGCCCTCATCAATGAAAAAGATATAGCACAAGACGTTATTTTTTATCACTACCAACAGCAGCAACCTACCCGCGCCAAGGTACTTTCCGATTGGCATATTGTTACATTTATAGAAAAGGGGGAGAAAGAGCTTTTCTGGAAAAACCAATACCATACCTTCACAAGTGGTCAGGCAGCCATCATCAGAAGTGGGCAGGGTATTATGCTAGAAAGACACACCGTTGCACAGGCCTACCAGAGTAAAATCCTACTATTCAGTAGTGCCTTACTTAGCGATTTTATGCAAAAGTATGCAGCTTATTTCCAGAAAGTAGCACCCTCGCCAATGCCCTCTGCCGTATACCCTTTTACAATTACGCCTTACTTACACACGCTTTTAGACACACTGTCGTTGCTTCAAAAGCATCAGCCAAATGATGCCATGTATCGCCTGAAGATAGAAGAGTTATTACTCTATCTACTTCAGTCAAAAGATAAGCAACAAGTTTTAGCCTTTCTATGGTCGCTACAAGATCACTCCCCAGCAATAAACTTTAAAAGAGTTATAGAGGAGCACATCAACCACCACCTAACGGTAGAAGAGTTGGCCTTTATTTGCCATATGAGTGTATCTACTTTTAAGCGACGCTTTCAGCAGTTATATGGTACTTCTCCACAAAAATGGTTTAGAACACAAAAGCTGAAAATGGCAGCACATTGGCTAAGCCATTCTTCTAAAAAAGTAAGCGATATTTATGAAACGTTGGGCTACGAAAATCTCTCTAGCTTTATTCAAGCCTTTAAGCTACAATACGGTGTAACACCCAAGCAATACCAAACCAAAGATTGAACGTCTAGCCATACCTTTTGGACGTTTAGCTATAACTTTTATAACGATTGATGGATTATCTTTATATCAATTAAACACGTTTCAATCATGATAAAATTCTATTTTTTATTTTTGGGCTTGCTCATCAACACGGCGGCCTTTAGCCAAACCTTTACACTAAAAAGTAATGACTTAGGCGGACAAATGACAGCCAATCAAGAATTTAATGGTTTCGGCTGTACTGGTAAAAATGTTTCACCACAGCTTTCTTGGGAAAACGCCCCCGAAGGTACACAAAGCTTTGCCATTACCATGTACGATCCTGACGCGCCTACGGGTAGTGGCTGGTGGCACTGGGTGGCTTTTGATATTCCTAAAGAAATCAAGTCCTTGCGCGCAGGCGCTGGCAATCCGAGTACGGGTGAAGTACCCGAAGGAATGATCCAAAGCGTAACAGACTACGGCAAGCCAGGTTATGGTGGCCCTTGTCCACCTAAAGGAGATCAACCCCATCAGTATATCATCACGATATACGCTTTAAAGACAGATAAGCTAGGGCTTGACGAAAAGGCAAGACCCGCACTGGTAGGTTTCAACTTAAACCAAAATATGCTCGCAAAGGCTTCTATTGTGGCGTATTACGCGCGGTAGGGGATCGAAATAACAAAAGGGCTTCAAAGACTATTAGTCTTTGAAACCCTTTTTATAACATAACAGGTTCCATAAAACTCATTAGCTTTACTTGATACCGTCTAGCCAGAATTTATCAATCTTGTACTTACCTAAACTCTCCGATTCAACAGGTACCTGTTCGTAGGTATTTCCGCTGTAGGTTTCAACGATATTCTTTCTATCTACGTAGTAATATTCATCTTCGTTTTTGCCTGTCTTTACAGAGATAAACCAAGCATATTTAATCCTACTTAAAGGAATATCGAACTCATTCTTATGGTAATGCCAGCTTTTAGTGGCTATAATATATTTTAGCGAAAACGCCCCTAGTTCTTCTTCACGATAACCAGCAAAATGTTTCAGGTAAAAGGCTTCTTGTTGCTCGAAGTCTTCTCCTGACAGTAATTCGGCATCATTTGAGAAACTACTAATTGCGTAGGCACTCTCCATAATAAATTCCGTGTCGATTGTAGAGCGCTTCTGGGTACTATCAACTTTTTCTTTACTGTTTGCCAAGTGAAAGTTATACCCTACGTAACGACCAGAAACAATATAGGTTGGACCAGCAGAGAGAAGACCGCCTCCCTGCGTCTTAGGGCTGTACATAGTAATTTCCTCAATATGTCCATTCTCCCCAAAGATCAGGTACTTATCGTCTGTAGCGTTATCATTACCTGGAAAAAATCCAGCCTTAAAGGGTGCCTTGTCAGAGTAGTATATTTCATACACCAACTCTTTACCGAGTATTCTCTCATAGCCATTAAGAACTTTCTCAAATACTCTGCTGTAGCTTTTGAGTTTTCCTTTTTTACTATAAGCGTAGGTGGTAAGGGTGAGGTTTTTTTCCGTAACCTCAGAGATTTCTTTCCTCTCAACGGACGCGTCATCAACATAATAGGTTCCTTCTTTTACCTGCTGAGCCTGCGCAGGGCATACTAGTAGCACTAGGAAAAATAACATATAAGTTTTCCTCATTGTAGTTTTGATTTTGTGTTAAAAAATTATTTACGCAGTTTTGATTTATTAGGAAGGCTCACTTGATGTACTTATCAAGCGAGTAGCGAATAATCGTATAAAGACTATCGCCATAATTGATGCAAATGTACGAAACAATCTACCGTATAACCAAAAAATATGATCTACTTTTTAGCATAACCGCTTTAGGAAAGTGTGTTGAAATAATAGAGGATGAGCGGTAGGGAGACTATAACATACCCAACTGTTTTTGAGTATCAAGTTGATCTGTATAAACGCTCATCTTAACTATTTTATCATCTGAAAACTTGAGAATGATTACCTCTGGTAGATATACGGTGTTGCCTGTAGGTTTGATTTCCGCGCCATCGGGTAAACGAAGGGTTCCTGCATGGTTACCTGTGCGTACTACCTCTGCGATGGCATAATCACCTTCTACGAATAAATGCTTGATTTCGACTTGTAAGTCTGGCACCAGTTCAAAGCTCATCGCTACAGCACTAACAATGGCGTCTGTTCCTTTTATTTCTGTCCTTCCTCCATCTGAGGTGAGCGTTGCGTCTTCAGTCAGTTTTGCACGTAAAAAACTGATGTCCTGCTTGCTGAATGACTCGAATAGTTGTTGTGTAATCTTTTTAATCATTGAAAAGGAGTATTTTGAGTGGGATTGATATGTGTGGTATAACAGTATACTACTCATTTTAGATTCCAATTAAACATAAGCGGAACGCCTTAAAGGAGCCCTACAAGCTTAGATTTAACTAAGCTTAAGTCTCATTTTTTAAGGGAAGAGTCGTATAGTTTACCTTACTTCAAAGGACTCACTATGGCTACAACTTGTCTATCAAAAAGAGTAGCTTAAAAAGAAACTTACCGCTTGTTTTTGTGATCCAGTAAGATAAGCCATCTACCATTATCCAAAGGCTTTAATTTAAGCTAAAATAGGTTACTCAAAACTACTACTATAATTTAATAAGGCAGTTATACCGCTATTTTCTTCTAAAAATACCAGAACCAATATAGTTGTCCTCATTGCGCCAGCCGGGCCGCCAATAAATCATGCTGTGGTGTTGGAAGTCTTGGTCGGCATCACTCTGATAGATATTCAAACGGAAAGACTGCCAGTTGTCGCCTTGCTTTTCTTTCAAGTATTCAATCGGGATGGCCAGTTCAGTCTGGTAGCCTTCGTCGGTTAGTACTGTCCTCGCCTGTGTATTTTCCTTAATACGTCTACTAAAAAAAAGTTCTTTATTGACTACTTTCTTAGAAGTAGGAGGGATGTGGATGAAAAAGGCAGCATCACCCCAACTCCCATTATTGCTAGCGCTCAGGTTTTCAGGTCTGAAATCTAAGACAATATAAATCGCATCCTGTTCGTCTGCCCATCGGTTTTTATCAACGTTGATTTCGTCATCTTTTACCTTGGTGGTAATGTAGAGAAACGCCTCGTCATAATTGAGGGAAAATTCAAAAGAACCATCTTTATCTCCTTGGTGTGAGAAAGGATCGGTGTCAATAAAAGGGCTATTTTGTACAGTAAAGTCAAATTCTTCCCACTCTTTCAAGGTACCATCTACTTTAATTTTTTTATCAGTTTTTGTGACTTTATGCTCCTTTTCAGGAAGCAGGCGTAGGTTTTTATCAAAGGTTAGTTCAGGAAGGTTATCATTTTTGTAAGTAATCTTCGCTTCCATCTTCAAAGGGTCTATTTTTCCTAAAGTAAGCGCTTCGGTGCTTGAGATTTCCAATGGAATTACCTCTACAGAATTAGGTTGAACGGTGACGGTTTGTTCTCCCAAGTTGGGGGTAAGGTGCAGGTTGTGTACAAACTTCATATTTACTTCCATCAAGCCATCGCTATCATTGGTAAGCTTTAGCTCGGTGGTAGCCTTATTGAATTGCGTATCGTTGACTAAAAGCGGATTAACAACGATGGGAAAGCCGTTGGCCAAAGGACGCGCATAATTTGACATTGCTTCGGTGCTTACATCTTCATCCCAAATACCTTCTAAAAGCAAATTGGCGAGGATAGGACCGTCGTCAGTCATAGTTACCCAAACGACGTGGTCAAACTCCCCTAATCGTGCTCCTCTCAAACTGCTTCCTCCTCCCGTAGTCGCCAAGGTAAAATACTTCCCATTGTTTCGTTGAAACTTGATGTAGCGGTGAATATGCCCTACAAAAACAGAGTGCTGTCTTTCAGCAAGTAGGGCTTCCACATCTTTCCAGCGTTTGGTGTCCACCCCGTCAGCAGTTTGCATCCAAAGCGGTTGGTGCATAAAAACGAGCGTCCAACGTACTTCTTTGTTTGCTTCTAATGTTTTCTTAATGTATTCGTACTGTTCGTCATCTATGCTGCCGCGCCCTGCACCCCGAATGTTGTCTTCGCTATTGAGGCACAGAAACAGCACATCTTGGTAAAGGAAATGGTAGTAAGTAGGCCCAAAGTTTTCTTTCCACTTTTGTTCCATTACCTTGTTGGTGATGTCGTGGTTACCCGGTACATAGAAAAAGGGCATTTTTAAGTTATCTATAAACCCTTTAAACTCCTTCCACTCATAATCTAGCTGTGCTTCATCTTCGGTGTAGCCTGAGATCAAGTCGCCAACGCTCATGACAAACTCAGGTTGAAGTAGGTTGAGTTTTGTAACCGCTTCTGGGAAAACCCCTTTACGTAGCCCACCCGTTCGGTCGGTTACAATCGCAAACTGAAAGTTTTCTGCCTTGTTGTTGACCTCCAAGCTGCTCCAAGGGGTAGCCCCTTCTACAGATTCTACAATAATTTTGGCAGGTGTCTGGGCTGTAGCCTCAAAGAAAAAGGATAAGACAAGAAAAAAAGAGATAATGAACAATTGTTTCATAGGAGTGCAGTCTTTTGGAGAAGTAAAAATAAAGAATAGATGTTGATTTTGAAGGTACGTCATCATAATTAACCAAAAGTTAATACTGCATTTATAGCGAGCGATATTCCCATACTACTTCTAAAGGTTTATTTACGGATCAACGCTATTATCTATCTCATTTGGTTTATTGGGGATCAGGTGACTTGATAGCGCCTTACCAAAGGCGATCGCAAATATCGCTTACGATCGCCTATATTGTTAAGAATTTCGAATAAACTGATCTATCAAAGAGGCAATGGCTTGTGATTCGTCCTCTTGCAGATAATGCCCTGCTTGGGGGAGTTCATAGACTTGACCATTTGGAAAAGAGGTTTTAAAAATATGTATGTAATGTTGAGGAGATAGCCCTTTATCTTTCAAACCCTCGATCATGATGGCTGGCTTACTTTGTGCTATTTGGATGACCTGCTCAGAGAAAGGAAGCCACAGGTCACCTTTTCCATCTACAATACTTTTAGGGAAGGCAATGGCTGCTTTTACCTCTTCTTTGGACTGAAAAGGGTCACTGTAAGCCCTGATCCAAGCATCTGTGATATTGGCAGCCTTTGTAAAACCTACGTAAGTAGTGAGCATGCCTACGATGAAATGCTGAAAGAGATTTTCTAATACTACATCAATAGTACCTTGCTCGTATAACTTAGCCACCAACGCAAACCAAGGAGATAACGCAATACCTTCTCCCAGTATGGTATTTCCCTTTTCAGTACCAAGAGGCAGCAATGTATTCATAACGACCAGTCTTTTAATCAACTTTGGGTCATCTTTCAATAAACCTGCGCCGATTGGTCCTCCCCAATCGTGTACTACTAATGTAATATCTGTAAGGCCTAAATCTTTCACAAATGTGATTAGATTAGTGATGTGTGTTTGTAAGCGATACACTTTGTTTGGTGGGGTTTCACTTTTGCCAAAACCCATATGGTCGGGTACAATCACCCGGTACTTTTTGGAAAGTAGAGGAATGACCATGCGATATAGGTACCCCCAAGTGGGCTCACCGTGTAGGCACAACACTATCTCTCCCTTGCCTTCGTCTACGTAATGCATTTTGAATCCTGGCGCTTCGCTGTAGTTTGCCTTGAAGGGAAAAGTTCCTGCAAAGGTTTCTTCTGTCTTAATCATATCTTACTTGGCTAAGCAACTGCTTGCTTGTTGGTTTCTTTGATCCCTTTGTGCTGAAAGAAAGCCATTATTGCCACCCATACACCCGAAAGGCCAACTAAGAGGTACCCTGTAAAAGAAAGCGAAAAGAATTGTGCGCTTACGACAAGGATGCTTCCAGCCAACCATCCCAAGTCTAGGTAAACAAAAAGCCTTACGAGGGCCAGTCTAATCGGTTTTTGACTTGAAACGAAGAATACAAAGCCTCCAAAGCCTAGGAGTACTGTGCCCAGTAAAGTAAATACCATACTGGTATCTGTACCAAATAGCGTAGCCGAATCCATAGGCAGGAGCACCAAAGGTAAGCCCATCAAAAGGGAGCTTGTAGCATTCGTCAGAAGTGTTGCTTTTAATGTTTTCATCTCTATTTTTGTTTGAATGATTATACAATGGTGACTTACTTACCTGTGGCTTGTAGATCACTTTTCTTTACTTTTGTACCAAAATTATCTAGACAACTTGTATCTTTACTGATATTTTACGACAAAATGAAAGCCCTAACCTTACATCTCGATCCTTTCGTTTCGTATGCCTCTGCCAGAGGGCTAGACATAAAGCAGCTATTACACGAAAGACAATTAACTGAGGGTATAGAAGGAGCAGACGTTTACATCGATCAGCGAAGTTTTAATACAGTGTTAAGAGAGATACGTACTCAGTTGAAGGATACATTACTGGGTATTCGCGTTGGGAATCTTTGTAAGTTGAGTTCTTTAGGGCTTATATATCAAATCTCTTTGCAATGTGTCACTGTACAAGAGGCGCTTTACTATCTTCAAGACTTTATGTCGAAAACACTTCCAGTGGTTACATTGAACATCACCACTATTACGGATCATATTGTAATTAATCCAAGTTGCTAGTTATAGATTTAAGAATCTAAAGATGGTATAAGCAA
>CALEMF010000069.1 GCA_937911505.1 uncultured Cytophagales bacterium | reverse complement strand
CGAATTTTAGCGTCTTTGTAGGTGCTTCAAACATCCCCATATGTCCCACTTCTTCTAAAACATGCACCGTCACTCGCTTAGGGAGTTGTATTTGTGCTGCATAAGTAGGGAAGGGAGCGGTGATATCTTCCTTGCCAATGATGAACATCACAGGATAGGTAGCGGTTCGAAGTACATGGGTACGATCAGGACGATCGCGCATCGCTGCCATTACCTGTACTACCGAGGTAAGGGGTGTTTTTTTACCAATCGCTTCTATGTACGTAATCGCTGCTTGGTGTTTTACTGCCTGCTTGGTATAAAAGAGAGAGGCTACAAACGATTGCATGTACCTGGCTACGCCTACCTTTTGCACAAAAGTGATTACCTTGTTGCGAGTAGCTTTCTTTTCTTCGGTATCGGCAAGGGCAGTAGAGTGAAAAAGACACAAGCCAGCAAAAAGCGAGGGGTGCTTTTCGGCTAAAGCCAAACTTACATAACCGCCCAGTGAATGCGCCACAAAGGTAGCTTGCTGAATGGCCAGCGATTGTAATAAATCGTATACCTGTGTAGCCAGCGCTTCTATGGTAACAGGCGTAGGAAGCAAGTCTGCACTTTTCCCAAAACCTCCTAAGTCGAGGGCGATTACGCGGTTCTTCTCCGCAAACGTTGGCACAACGGATTCCCAAATGGCTATCGCCTAACTACAGCCGTGAATTAAGATTACAGGAGCGCCTTTGCCTGTCGTTGTGTATGATAAAGGCATATTAATCTAAAGATTTTTTGATAGACCAGTAGTAAAAAAGTAAGCGGCTGTTTGGATTTTGTTGGTAGTATTTATGAGACTAATAAATAAATTTCAAATACTCTTTAAGTTACAAAAAACAAGTTGGTTTCAAAATAGGGTGGAAAATCAGAGTGGGGAAGTAGGCTGTTAGCTTGCTTTTGCAAGGGATATACGTAAATTTGTGTACGAAAAGCTACCTAATCCTATGGAAGAAGAAAAAGTTGAAACAACCGATCAGTTACAAGATAAAATCAGACAAGTACTGGAGGAAGTGAGTAAAGCAGTAGTAGGGCAAGACTTAATGATTAATCGTTTGTTGATTGGTCTATTTACTAATGGACATATTTTACTAGAAGGTGTACCTGGTTTGGCCAAAACCCTTACCGTAAATTCTTTGGCACGCGCCCTTCGTCTTAACTTTCAACGTATACAATTTACCCCCGATCTACTCCCTGCCGACTTGATTGGAACAATGATTTACAACCAAAAAGAAGGGGACTTTGAGGTAAAAAAAGGCCCTATTTTTTCGAATCTTATTCTCGCTGACGAAGTAAACCGCTCACCCGCCAAGGTACAGTCTGCCTTGCTAGAATCTATGCAAGAAAAACAAGTAACTATTGGCGAAACGACCTACCCGTTGGACATGCCTTTCTTGGTATTGGCTACCCAAAACCCTGTAGAGCAGGAAGGAACCTACCCGCTTCCAGAGGCACAAGTAGATCGTTTTATGATGAAGGTATTCATTGGCTATCTAGACAGACAAGAAGAACTAGAAGTAATGCGCCGCATGGCCGATCTCAACTATACCTCCAATATCAATCCCGTATTAGGTAAAGAAGATATTTTTGCTATTCGGAATGATGTGAATCAAGTAACTATCTCTGAGTCTTTAGAAAAGTACATCATAGAACTGGTGTTTGCGACCCGCCTACCCAATGACTACAGCCTTAGAGAAGAAGCCAACTACATTCAGTTTGGGGCATCGCCAAGGGCAAGTATCAACCTCAACTTGGCCGCCAAAGCCATGGCCTACCTGAGTGGGCGCGATTACGTACTACCCGAAGATATCAAAGAAGTGGCCTCTGATGTGCTCAATCACCGAATTATTCTCAACTACGAAGCGGAGGCAGATGGCGTTACCACCCATCATATTATAGAGAGTATACTGAGGCGTATCCCGATTAATCAGGCATAACCCTTATCCCTTTTATGCAGCAGGTTCAATTTTCGACCCATCAAGGCGTAGAGATGTACGAGTTTGGCTATGCCCCTATTGGAAAGCCACTGCTCACGGTATACTGTTACTACCTCGACGGACTGCTGATCGATACCGCGCAAGCCAATGCACAACGAACCGTCCTACGTACGTTGGCAGAGAAACCCCTCCAGCAAATAGCGCTTACCCACTGGCACGAAGACCATACGGGCAATGTTGCGGCGCTACAGGCACAGCACCAGCCCACGATTTACGCCCATCCCTTTACCCAGCAGAAAGTACAACAAGGCTTTCGCGTGCTTCCTTACGAGCGCTTTCTATTTGGGAAAATAAAACCTACCAATGCAGCGATGCAGTCCTTTCCAGCAGCGATCGAAACTGATCGTTACACGCTTACGCCGATTGCTACACCGGGTCATTCTTCCGACCACCACGTTTTTTTGGAGAAGCAACAAGGCTGGCTGTTTTCTGGAGATTTGTACGTGGGCGTCAAAATCAAGTACTTTAGAAAAGGAGAAGACATAGGACAGCAAATCGCTTCTTTAGAGAAGGTATTACAATACGATTTCGATGTGCTTTTCTGTGGGCACACCCCTCAACGAAAAGGCGCTAAGGATTGTTTGAGAGCCAAATTACATTACTTTCAAGATTTTTATGGCACTGTACTTACCTATTGGCAAAAAGGGTATCCGCCTAAGCAAATTATCAGGCAAATGAAGCGTAAAGAAATTTACTGGTTGAAACTCCTTACTTTTAATGATGTCTCTCTACAGCATATGATTACCTCTGTGATCGAGAGTGAGCAGCGAAAAAAGAAGGCATGATTTTATTTGAGTACGATGTTTTTAGAGAGACGGGCTTCGACGAGGCGCAGCAGGCACAGTTCAAACACTATCTCAATCAGCAGTGGCAGCAAGCACTGTTTTGGCAGGAGGGCGCTACCACCAAGCAGCAATTTCTACAGTGGGAAGGCAGCACTATTAGAGCCAATAACTACGTAGGGCAACTTTGTCATCCTACCTTACAGGTGACCATCTTGCCCAAGTTTTTAAAAGAACAACTGGTTACGCCAGCCGCCTTCTTTGATCATCTGAGCCACTACATAAGCTACTCAGACTACGTACCCGTACGAGGCGTGGCATTTACCACCGCTGCGCAGCCAGTCACTCTACCATCTTTCCAATCATTTTACTTGTATTGGTTCTTGGTGTGGATCAACGATCTGCTCCAAGTACAAGCCTTTCATCAGTTTGAAGAGCAGGTCTATACCACCCCTTATTTAAAAGGTAAATTGAAGGTGGCCCCTTATCTGCAAAAAAACGTTACCAAGGGGCGTTGGCAGCTTTTTCAGGTGCAAGGACAGCGTTTTTTATACGATAATCTCCTCAATCGCCTCCTTAAATACACGCTTCATACCTTTGTGGCGCAAACCACGCATCGTCCCACGGCTACCCTTGCCCAAGCACTACTGGCAAAACTAGAGAGTGTGCGTTTGGTAGCCTGTACCCCACAAGACTGCCTCAAGGTACGTCTTAATCCTTACTATGCGCGTTATCAGGTAGTGGTAGATTTCTGTCGGTATCTTTTACAAGCGCAACAACTCCAACAAGGGCAGGGAAGCGCGGTAGGCGTGAGCTTTCTACTTCCTATGGAGCGTATTTTTGAGACGTTTCTTTCACAACTGATTGCCTTACACTTTCCAAGTAAGCGCCCACAACTACAGAGCGAACAGTACTTGGCGCGTAACGCAGGAAAGCCAGTGTTTAACCTTCGTAATGATGTTTATTTAGCCGCGCCCAATTGGGTCATTGATTTTAAATACAAACTCCTCCATCCACAAAGTCGTACCTTGGGAGTAGCAGCGCAGGATATATACCAATTGCTTACTTACTTATCCCTCAGGAATGCCCGTAAAGGATTTTTACTTTATCCTGCGCCCAATCATCGCCCACCAGTAGGAGGTAACTTTACAATCCAACTGCCTTACGGCGAGGTAGAGATTGTAGCACAAGAGATTACCATGTGGGCAGCGCAAGCAAGCGATTTAACAGGTATTATTCAACAAGAACTCACACAGGTGTTGAAGGAGTAGATTCTTTTTAGACATAAGATATCAGATACAAGAAGCAAGATGTCTATTGTCTTGTCTCTGGTGTCTTACTTCTGACATCTTACCTCTAATTTCCCTCCTCAAAGAAAGTGAATCTTATTGTAGTTATAGTCGCAGGCGCCTTGCACTGCTCTAAATATTTCGAAGGGATGCTTGTCGTAAAGTGCTTTGGCTTTTTTGATAACCGCCTCGTCCCAAATGGAGCTATCTAGTAACTCTTCTGACTCCAATAAAAGATCAGAAAGGACTCGCTCGTATACCTCCTCCGTTGCTTTGTAGGCCTCTTCTAGCTGCTGGACGTAATCGTCAAAGTGAAGCGCCACCCTAAATCCTTTGTCGGTGCCGATGGCGTCTTCTTTACGTTGTACGTGGCCAATAATACGACCGCTGTTGTCGATCCACACATCGGCGATGAGTACATTCCAGTCTTTAATGGGAGCTGCTAATGTAAATATTTTTTCCCACCATTCGCCTAGTGCTTTTTCTTTATTGGTGTCTTGCGCTACGGTGGCGTAGTGGTAGGCTGTACCATGCTGATCACATTTCCACTCCATATTTTGTAATTGAGGGTAAATTGCTATTTCCGAAAGATAATGATTTTTAGAGATGATGCATAAGACACTAGACGTCAGAAACAAGACATTAGACACGAGACGCTAGACAATCTTGTATCTCGTGTCTTGTATCTAACGTCTCACTTCTTTCCTAACAAAAAATTAACATACAAGAGGATTTCATTTTTCCTAAAACTTTTCTACTTTTGAGCATCGTAATTAAGGGGACTACATCAGGTAGTTTCCTGACTGTCTTAGCGATAAAGACTTATTAACAACATAGACACCGTGTAGGCAGTAAGCACACTTTTTACCAAATGAGTGGCTTGCCAAGATACACCTAACAACAACAAAAATGACTTATCAAAACTTCTGCTCGTTGGGTTTCCAACGAAGACATTACACACTGGGGAGTGCTATTCTCTTATTCTTACTACTTATCGGTTACAGCGGACAAGCACAAGTAGCAGCTAACTTCGCTCCTAATAGCATTAACCCCTCACCAGGGGCTACCTCGCTGGCGCAATTTGCCGCGATGCCAGTAGACCTACAGCATGGGCGCGTAAACGTACAAATACCACTCTGCCAACTCGACCAAATGCAAGTGAGTTTGGCCTATCATACGGGCGGCATCAAAGTGAAAGACATTGCCAGCCACGTAGGCTTGGGCTGGTCGCTCAATGCGGGCGGGATGATCACAAGGGTGGTGCGGGATAAGCCAGATGATTTGCAGTATGGTTATGCAGGTGGTGGTGCTCCCGATAACGGTGGTGTTGAGGTAGAGGCCTTTGTGAATAGCCCCGATGAGGCAAAAGCCAAAGAGAAATTCTTAGGTATCTCAGGTGATATTATCTATGATCAAGAGCCTGATATATTCTATTTCAATTTGATGGGATATACAGGGCGCTTTATACTCGATAAAGACCGTAACGTAGTGATGACACCTTATCAGAATATTCGTATACAGTATTATGTAAGTAATGGTCCTAACTTCAATCGATCTTGGTGGCTGGTTACTTTACCTGATGGAACCACTTTCGTAGTAGGAGATGGTAATGAGTATGCCTATAAAGAGCGTACTAACTATAATACTACTTTTACGCCACTTTGCACTAGTAGTGGTCCTGCAACAGTAGAAGAGTTTGTAAGCACTTGGTACTTAAAGGAAGTGATGTATCCTAATGGGGAAACCCTACACTTTGAATACTCGCAAGGGGGAAATATTACCTATACGGACATTATACAAAATCAGTATGATATAATAAGAGTAATCACAGATCGCGCAAGTGGTAAGAAACCTGATTGTGGTCCGGCGGTAGGTATTCCTGATAGTTATGACATCACACAGACCACCACCACTAAGTACGCTAAATACATTAGTCGTATTTATTCAGATCGTGGTGAAATCCGCTTTACCTATAATGGAGCAAATGATGCATCTCGAGAGGACCTTACTGGAGGTAAATATCTAAAGCAAGTAGCCCTGTATAATAAAAAGAACCAAAAAATTCAGCAATTTGATTTACGTTACTACTACTCAGGAGGCTTAAATGCTGAACGTATGCTATTGGAAGAAGTAAAGCAAGAGGGTTTTCAACCATATAAGTTCTATTACCACGGCATTACCTTACCCAACCGTAACTCCTTTGCTACCGACCATTGGGGGTATTATACTAATCCAGGAAATAATCCCGTTACACACGGTATTCCTGCTACTCAATATACAGATAACAGCAATGTAGGAAGCGTTAGTGTGCTGTTCTATGAGGGAATTAGTAAAGATGCTGATTTTTCAGGTACACAGGCACAATCCTTACACAAAATACAGTTTCCTTCTGGCGCTGCCACAGAGTATATTTATGAGCTTAACACTTATAAAGACCCTATTAGTAATACGACTAAAGCAGGAGCAGGCTTACGTATTAAAGAAATTATTACTTCTACAGCTCGATGGCAAGGAGAGGTAATCTCGCATAAGCGCTATACCTATGAAGAAGAAACGACTGCTGCGCAGTTTATACCGCAGTACGCTAAGAGGATTATTATTGAAACTGCGCCGAGAACGCTGGTGAGAAGAAAAGAAGCTTGGTATTTACACCGCAGCTCACAACCACTTAATATAGCAGGGCTTACCTCAGACAATGCGGTAGTGTATAGAAAAGTACGTGAATTTAACGAAGGAGAGGGTAATAATGGGCAAACTATTTATGAATTTACAGGCTTCGAAGAGCGCCCTGATGTTATTACTCCTAAGCATTTTTTAAGTGGTACTACATTGTATCCGCGCGATGCTGATATAGCGCCTTACCTCCCTGATGCTACTCGCTCTTGGGAAAGAGGGCTTCTCAAAAATATCTCTGTTTACGATCGTGATGGTCATTTGCGTTCTGAAACACGGTACACCTACGATTTTGACCGCACCAAGAATAAAAAGGTACCTGGTATCGGCTTTTACTACGATAGGGTCGTTACCGATGCTAGTGGTGGTTCCAGTAAGGTTACTATTCTTAGCATACTCTATTACGGTAAGTACGAAGAAGCCTCCCGTTGGGTAGCGCTCACACAAACCTTAGAGCGTACCTACGATTTAGAAGGAACTAATTACGTTGAAACGATTACTGATTATGCATATAAAGACAATACTGAAGTACGCAGCGTTACTAATACAGACGGAAAGGGAAATACGTATGAGACCACTTACCGCTACGCGGACGACTTCACGGCTAATGCTGATGGCGATGCGATGAGCCGATCGCTTGATTTAATGAGGAAGCGATTTATGGTAGGCATCCCTATTGAAAAGCGTACAACCATCCAAAAAGGAAATGCTGCACCCGCTCGCTTACTAGAAAGTACGCTACACCTGTATCAACTCAACACAGGCTCACTCTTTAAGGACTACATTCAATACCCATATGGGAATCGTCCTGAAACTGAAAATACACCAGTGCTTAAAGAAGTGCTACATTTTAAAGCTAAAAAGCCCATCGCGAATGTACCGTTGGCTTCCATCAGTGGTAATAACTTTACCTACGACGACCGCTATGAAAGCGAAGCCACCCTCGTAAAATACGACGAGAAAGACCGACCGCTAGAAATTAAAGAGCAAGATGGCCTCTCGGCAGCGAAGATATACGATACGCAAGGGCGCTTGGTGGCTGAGGTGCTCAATGCTACTTACGACCAAGTGGCTTTTGAGAATTTTGAGACGGATTTATTAGAGGGCTGGACGCAAGGCAGTGTAGACTTAGGCGACTTTGCCAGCTCTAATAGGCTAGCAGAGCCAATGCGCTTCACAGGAGAGGCCGCTTTTAGCAATGGTACGCTTTCTCATTCTTTCCCAGCATTACCCAACGGAAAGCAGTACGTGGTTTCGTTGTGGGCAACCAACGCCCCAGGCGCACCCAAAGGCGAGCTAGTAGTAGAAGGTACTACCTACCCAGTGGATGGTTTTGGCTGGCAATACTTCGAATGGAAGCTACCTGCTGGTTCGCCCCTAACCTTCGATATTACTGTTAAATACGCTTGGATAGACGACCTCCGCGTGTACCCAGAAGGGGCGCGGATGAAGACCTACACTTACCAAGACTTAATAGGTTTAGACAGCGAAACCGATGCAAATCATAACACCATTCACTATGAGTACGACGACCTGAATCGTATTAAAAATATACGCGACGAAGAAGGAAACATTCTCCGCAACTACCAATACTATAACCGCAACTAACCAAGCCTTATGAAAAACTTATTGATTGTATTTTTGCTTTTTTTTATCTCTAGAGTAGGGATGTCACAACTTATTGAAGGTCCTAACCATGTAAAGCCTGGGAGTATTCATGTTTATGAAATAACATCTCCCGATTCCCGATATAAATTTAAGGAGGTTCATAATGGTACAATTATCCATAAGTATAATGGTAATGGAGAGAATTATGCGATAATTGAATGGAGCGATGAGAGATCTCAGCTTGATGCAGAAATCATTGTAGCTGGTACGAACTATAATACTGAGGTTAAGTTCCATGTCTACATAAGCCCTTTTGGAGAAGAAACGGATGATCTTTTTTTAGAAGGAGGTGATATTCTCTATAGCCTACCAGATGATCTTTTTAACCTAAGAGAATGTAGTGACGTTGATAAGGTAGAGATGCGTATGGATAATTTCTCCTTAAGGCATCTCATATTAGATGTACCAGAAAGAGAAGGTTACCAGAATCTCTACTACAACATGCGCTATGCCGTTTACGAAGATAGTACATCCAGTGTACCTATTAATAATGATGGAGGTAGGTATCGTGAGGAAATACCTAGCGGGCAATCTGTAACACGTTATGGAGAATTGCAGCTCCGTTTTGAGAATTTTGATAATGAGGGTAAGGTGATTATTTCTAGTAGGAGAGCCGTTACGCTTGCCCACTTTGAAAACCCCACCCCTCCAGTAGTACCTGCCACTGCTATCAAAGTATTTGAAAACAACCCCGCTACCCTTGCGCTAGAAGCATCTAATACCAATATAAAGTGGTATGCGGATATGGACCTTGCTACGCCCTTGCACGAAGGAAATAGCTTTACTACGCCACCCGTACAGCAAGATATGGTATACTACGTGACCACTACAAATACTGAAACGGGCTGTGAGAGTGCCGCCGCCGCGGTAAAGGTAGAAATGGTACCGCCACCAACCATCGAAAAAGGACGAGGGTTTGTGAACCTCAATATGGCGTTACAAACGCAGGACACCTACGATACCTACACTTGGAAAAAGAACGATGAAACTGAGGTATCCAACGCATCGAGTTATTTGGTAAGCAATACGCCCGACCATCTACAGGCGCGTTACCACGTAGAGGTTACCTCTTCGCTTATTCAAGGGGTGGGGAAGTCTACTCCTTTCTACGTAAATGAAGGCTCTTTTAGAGGAACTGGTCGTCATTTTGTGACCATCAATACCCCCTTGAAGAAGGTGAAACGAGAGGAAGACCTCGCTACACTAGATGCTAAAGACCTTCACCAAGTCACTACCTATTTGGATAATGCGCTTCGCCCTACCCAGCAAGTAGTAACGCAAGGTGCGCCCGATAGGCAAGATATTGTTTCATTCAAACAATATGATAAGCTAGGGCGCGAACCAAAAGGCTATTTACCTTATGTAGGTGGTAACAATGGCTTTATGCAAGAAGACCCCTTGGCCAAACAAGCCGATTTCTACCAAAATACGCCCAGTATTGCACATACTGAACATCCTTATCAACAGCAACACTACGATCACTCTCCATTGAACGTAGTGCGTCAAAGTAGTGTAGTAGGGATGGATGGTGACGCGGATGTAGATACAACACCACCCCCCAACGTCAGGATTGATGCTACTAACGTGACTCATCGCAACGAGCAAACCTACTACGCCAACAATGCCGACAATGAGGTACGCCTCTTTACCTACGACTTTGATACGGGTGAAATAAAAGCGGAAGGCTACTACAACACCCGCCAACTGATGGTACAAAAAGTAGGGAAGAAGCAAATGGGCCGGCTGAACGAGCCCGTCACCACCTACACCAATAAGCTGGGGCAAACCGTGTTGAAAAAAGTGCCTACCGGCATCGAGACCTACTACGTTTACGACGACTTTGGACAAGGACGCATTACCATTCCACCCAAAGGCGTAGCTGCCTTGGAGAGTCGTGGCGACAACTTTACGCTAGAAGCTGCCTTCTTGAACCAATGGTGCTACCAGTACGACTACGATGCTGACGGACGGATGACGATGAAAAAAGCGCCGCAGGCAGCGCCTATCTATATGGTGTACAACCAACGCGATGAGCTGATCCTCTCTCAAGATGGCAACCAACGCGCCCAAGACCAGTGGCAATTCTATAAGTACGACGAACTGGGGCGCGAAGTGTTCTCTGGTATTTACACCCACGCTGAAAGCCTTGACCAAGTGGCCATGCAAGCGCTGGTAGACCAAGAGACGGTCTTTTTTGAAAAGCCGAATACTGCGGCAGCTACGCATTATTATACCAACCGCGCCTTCCCGACCACGGTCGATGTACTATAAGTGGATTATTACTACCACTACTACTACACCCAAGATGGTACACCTGACGCGAGCTACAACGAGGGCTTTCAAAGTGACTTCACCGAAACCGCTAAAACTCCGCTGCCTCCGCCGATTGACCGCCTGAAGGATATGGTGACCGTTACCAAGACCAAAGTACTAAACGGGCAGGATGATTGGCTGACCACCGCCGTCTTTTACGATGAAGATTACAACCCCATCCAGCTACAAGCGCAAACCTACGTGGCCGAAGGTACCTTTGGGGAAGATTTGGTGACTACCCAGTACGGCTACGACGGGCGAGAGATAAAAAGTGTGGTACGCCATCGCAATCCGAAGGATGTAACCCGTAGCCAAGTAAAAATAGCCACTCGCTACGAGTACGACCGCTTGGGGCGTGTACTCGCGCAGTACCACCAAATTGACAACCAGCCAGAGCAACTGTTGGCCAGCTTTAGCTATAATGTACTAGGGCAGGTAACCGAAAAAACAGTAGGTGATGACCTAGAGACAATGACCTACGGGTACCATTTACTTGGTTGGCTCGAAACGCTGAACGACCCCAGCGACGAGAGCCAAGCCGAGAAGCTGTTCCAAATGCAGCTTACCCACGGCTTTTTGGGCGAAACGCGCCATTTTGGTGAAGTAACCGAGCTGGCTTGGCGTACCCAAGGCGATGCACTGAGAAAGTATAAGTACGAATACTCTGACTTGAGACAACTTAACAGCGCGCTTTACAGCGACCAAGACGCGGAGACCAACCAACAATACAGCGTGCGTAACCTGACCTACGATGCCAACGGTAACCTACTCACCCTTAAAAGGAAAGGGCTTACTGATGACTTGGACGGTACTTACGGCGATACTGATGACTTGACCTACACCTATGAGGGCAACCAGTTGGTAGCGGTAGAGGATGCTATCACTACCGATGGCGCACTGGGCGACTTCCAAAATCGTAACGCCTACAATCCAGAAAATAATCCCGTAAAAGACTTTACCTACGATGCCAACGGGAATCTACTGAGCGATGCCAACAACAAGGTAGTGAGCATTACCTACAACTTTCTCGACCAACCCGAGATCATTACCTACCAGAGTGGCGCTTACCTACAGTATACTTACGATGCGGTGGGCAACAAACTGCGCAAGGCGGTTTATACACCTGATGGCAACGGCGGTGTAGCCCTCGATAAGACCCATACTTACTTGGGGATGTTTGAATACGAAGATGATGCACTACACTATTTACACACTGCCCAAGGCCGCGCCGTAGCACCGCAGTACCAAGCAGGAAACGACAACACCTTTGCCTATGAGTACTACTATACCGACCAACAAGGCAACGTAAGGGTGATTTTTGGCACACCTGCTACCTTGCCTACGGCGATTGCCAATATGGAGCAGCCCGAAGAAGATGGCTACTACCAGATTGCCCAAAGCCGCGTAAACACCACCCAAGCGGGGAAACCCAGTGCTTATGCGGGCAATTACGTAGCCGAAACCAATCCTACCCAGCCAGTGGGGCCTTGGAAGAAGCTAGCCGTAGGTAAAGGCGACTTGCTCAACCTACGGGTACAAGCGCGCTACTTAGAAAATGCCCAAAACAACCAAGGCAATACGGTGAGTGTGTTTTTGACCAACATTGCCGAAGGGAGCGACCCTGAGCTAGCCGCCGAGGCAAGCCGGCTGGTAGCTGGGTTGGCACTCAGCCCTCAGCGCAGCAACAACACCGATGCCTTGCCACGGGCTTTCTTGAAGGTGATGTTCTTCGACCTGGAAGACAACTACGTAGGGCAGCAGCTCGTATTTGTAGAAGAGGATGCCAAAACGGCTTGGCAGGAGCTAGCCCTAGAAAGTGTGCGTGTTCCTCAGAATGGCTACGCCCACGTACTGGTAGGCAACGACAGCGACGCCGACGTATGGTTTGATATGCTGGAGACCGAGCAGGTGGTTTCTCCCATTGTACAGGAAAATCACTTTTATCCGTTCGGATCGATCATGGCAGGCTTGGGCAAAGAGGCGGTTCCACAAAACAGGTACTTTTATAATGGTGGTTCGGAGGCGCAGAAACATCTATCAGGGAATCAGTTATTTTATGAAACTGACTGGAGAGGTTATGACCCGCAAACCGGTAGGTTCAAGGGCATCGATGCGATGGGAGAACTCTTTCCGGGTTTAACCCCTTACCAATATGCTTATAACAATCCGATTGGATACAATGATCCAACGGGACTTATACCGTTTGCAGCGATTGTAGCAAAAATAGCAGGAGTATCCAAGGGAGTAAGTGTAGGTATGAGCGTAAAAATGCCTTCCATAGCAGGACAAATGATAAAGGTATCGCTTGCCAAAGGTACAGTAGCTACGGGTGCGCTCAATGGCGTAGTAGGGCAAGCAGGCAATTGTTGTCCCGATCCTGGATTTATCAATAGTATTAATAGGGGTATCCAAGACTTTAATGTAGAGATCGCTAAGATGAATAGCGATTACAACTTAGATCAAGTAAATATTATTGCGGATGCTTACAAACCTGGTATTGGAGAACGTTGGAATGGCTTTATTCAAAGTCTTAATTCTTGGACAGGCGGTACAGGCCCTGGTAGTCCTATTCACACCTTCTTTATGAATTGGCATCCGACGGCTACGATGCTTGATGCTTCTAAGCTTTCTTATAGTAATACCAACCTTGCAGGTGAACAAGTAAGCGGGTTGGATCGAGGCATAGCGGTGGCTTCGGAAGTGCCTGCCTTTAAGATTTTGAAAGCTGGGAAGATAGGAAAAATGCTTGGTATTGGGAAGAATGTGGTGACTAATACGGCTAAAACGAGTGGTTGGGTGAAGAGGAAAATATTTAAGTCTTTAGACCCAGTCATTCAAACTAAAGTAAAAGCAGCCATAAAAAAAGGCATAGTAGAGCCTACAGGGAAACAGGGTATAATTAAGCTAACAAAAACAGAAGCTGCTGAAACAGGCTACTCATATAAGGTCAAAATACTTGGAAAAGGAGGTGATCTAAGAATATATGGTAATAAAGATGTGAATGGTCATATCGTTTTTGATAAGTTAATGGGTCACTAAATCGAATAAACTATGAAACGATTTGAACAGTTCGATTTAGAAGGTTCATTCCTAAGAGCAAAGGCAGCCTTTCAAAGATGTATCAATGACGAAGAGAACGCTTTTTTGAAAGACGAGATAGATTTTCCTATCCACAAAATTATTTCTAAAGAAGAGTTCATTAAAGTAATTTTTTCCGAAGATGAATATATAGTAGAAACGAAGCTCAAACTACTTAATCCAAAGGAAATCGAGATAGGTTTTTACATGTACATAGAGAGCCAAGAGGGTACTCCAATAGATGATAGTTTGATCTTTAGTTAAATACTACTAGTTCCCCTTATCTGGTCTTAGCGTCACGCTGAGACCATTATAGGTTTTGCCCAGTTGCCTAAATGGGTTGACGATAGCTATTTTTTAAGAAAGTTGTTGTTGTAAACTCCGTTGCGAGTAGTCTTTAGCGCAAGCGGGACTACTTGTGTTGTTGTATTAGCATTTAGGAATAGAAAAATGTTCTTTGATAAAATATAAAAAAACTGGTTATCAGTTAATTATTTACGTATAGTCCCATCTAGGTAGGTTCAAGGGAATCGATGCGATAGGGGAAATGTTCCCTGGCTTAACGCCGTATCAATACGCTTATAATAACCCGATTAGTTACAACGATCCAAGCGGGTTGATCGCTATCCCAGCACTGCTTGGTAAACTATGGACAGGCATTAAAGCGATTGCAGGCGTGAAAGGGGGCAGTGCAGCATTGGTGTCTAAGACAGCCGTAGGTGGCGCCGCCGCCGCAGGCCCACCCACCATGCATGCTGCTACTGCGGCTGGGATGACTGCTAGTGCCTCAGCGGCAGCGACTACTTCTTTGATGCTGACGAAGGGAAGCACGATTATGCTCTTTAAAAGTTCGGTGGGAACAGGCGCATTAAATAGTACTATACAATCAGGGTGCTGCGAAGGTCTAATAGAATTTAAAAATGATGTATTAGAATTTGGTGCTGGTATAGGAAATGCTTGGATTAGCAATAACACTACTATCACGGGACCAACTGATTCTTACAGTCTCATTAAAAGACAAAGCCCAACTTCAAGAGCTTTCGGTTATGGACAGACTATAGGTGACGGTTTAAGTATCATTCAAGGAGTAGGAGAAACTGTTTGGGGTGCTACTGTAACTACCACAGGCACAATTAGTTCTCTTACAGGTGTTGGAGCTATTTACGGTGCCCCCGCTACTAGTATTGGGACGGCAGCTACCGCACATGGAGCTAATACTTTTGCCAATGGACTTAATAACTTTGGTAATAAAGGTAGATATTACAGTAAGGGTAAGACTACGGGTAAGACTATTACTGATAAAAGTACCATAGAAAAGTCAATTACCTACAAAAAAGTAAACCCTAAAGCAAAACCAAAAACGACAAATGGTGTAGATATAGATAAGCTAAAAACTTCTAGAGGAAAAGCAAAAACACCTAAGAATAAGAAAAGTTATAACATGAAGAAGGAACTGCTCGAAGGACTTGGAAAGCTTTTAGACCATTTACAAGATTAAATCTAAAGACGTATGGAAAAAAGTTTTAAAATAAAAGGTATTTTTGTCCGTATCAATTTACTTATTATACTTCTTGCTTTAGCAGGACTCATAATTGCTATTGCTCTCAGAAAGAATACACTGTATTTCTTTTTTTTAGGCTTTATTGTGTGTTTCTTTTCTCAGAAGATTTTATCCATTATCAGTACTAGGGCAATTATAAAATCTAAGTTAGTAAAACCAGATAATTATCGAAAAGGAAAGCTACTAAGTAAGTTCTCTAGTCATATGAAAAGAATTATCACATTTCATAGGGCAGAAAACAACTTTTTTGAAGCTCTATTTGAAAAAGGGAATACTGAGGAGGTGCTTTTTAAAGCAGCTAACAAAATGGGTTACTTTGTTGAATATGATGGAGATTTTACGGTTGTATTGGTATTACCTATCAATTCTCGAAAAGAGATGCTCATTGATTGGATCAAAAAGCACCTTGTTGGTTTCTCTTGGAAAGTAGAAAGTGATGAAATTATCATATCTATAGAATCACGTGTACTTCATCAAAAGTATAATTATCCCTTATTTTCGGTGGTTTTATATGATTATTTAGTGCTTCAAGATGAAGATATCTTAAAGCCTATGGAAAGTTTGAAAAATTTAGAAGACGTATAGAGTAAAGGTATTATGAAACTAAAAGTAAAAATTGATTTTAAAGAATATTTTCATTTATTGTTGAGGCTAACCTATAAAAAATTCCCAATAAGGTTCTTTACACTAACTGTTCTGTTTGTACTCTTTATTGGGATAGTAACAACTTTACTAAGTTTGATGCTTTCCAAACCTGAAAGACTTTACAATGGTATGACCACTAGCATACTTGGATTAGTTTTGGCTTCTCTTCCAATGCTCAATATTTATCTTTCAGCCAAAAGAGTATACAAGACAGAGAAAATACTTAATAAAGAGGTTGAATATGAGTTTACTGAGGAAATGCTTCACGTTCGAGGAGATACATTTCATACAGCCCTACGCCTTGATAGCTTACTAAAGACAGTAAAAATGAAAGATTGGCTCTTAATTCACGAAACAAAGCTGAAAGCTTTTCTAATTCCTATGCGTTATTTAGATGAAGAAAAGTATAAAAAGCTTATGGAAATACTACCTCATAAGAAGTAAATGTTCTTTGACGCATTGTACAAAATTCCTTACACCTACGAGGGCAATCAGTTGGTGGCGGTAGAGGATGCTATCACTACCGATGGCGCACTGGGCGACTTCCAAAATCGTAACGCCTACAATCCAGAAAATAATCCCGTAAAAGACTTTACCTACGATGCCAACGGGAATCTACTGAGCGATGCCAACAACAAGGTAGTGAGCATTACCTACAACTTTCTCGACCAACCCGAGATCATTACCTACCAGAGTGGCGCTTACCTACAGTATACTTACGATGCGGTGGGCAACAAACTGCGCAAGGCGGTTTATACACCTGATGGCAACGGCGGTGTAGCCCTCGATAAGACCCATACTTACTTGGGGATGTTTGAATACGAAGATGATGCACTACACTATTTACACACTGCCCAAGGCCGCGCCGTAGCACCGCAGTACCAAGCAGGAAACGACAACACCTTTGCCTATGAGTACTACTATACCGACCAACAAGGCAACGTAAGGGTGATTTTTGGCACACCTGCTACCTTGCCTACGGCGATTGCCAATATGGAGCAGCCCGAAGAAGATGGCTACTACCAGATTGCCCAAAGCCGCGTAAACACCACCCAAGCGGGGAAACCCAGTGCTTATGCGGGCAATTACGTAGCCGAAACCAATCCTACCCAGCCAGTGGGGCCTTGGAAGAAGCTAGCCGTAGGTAAAGGCGACTTGCTCAACCTACGGGTACAAGCGCGCTACTTAGAAAATGCCCAAAACAACCAAGGCAATACGGTGAGTGTGTTTTTGACCAACATTGCCGAAGGGAGCGACCCTGAGCTAGCCGCCGAGGCAAGCCGGCTGGTAGCTGGGTTGGCACTCAGCCCTCAGCGCAGCAACAACACCGATGCCTTGCCACGGGCTTTCTTGAAGGTGATGTTCTTCGACCTGGAAGACAACTACGTAGGGCAGCAGCTCGTATTTGTAGAAGAGGATGCCAAAACGGCTTGGCAGGAGCTAGCCCTAGAAAGTGTGCGTGTTCCTCAGAATGGCTACGCCCACGTACTGGTAGGCAACGACAGCGACGCCGACGTATGGTTTGATATGTTGGAGACCGAGCAGGTCGTCTCACCTATTGTACAGGAAAATCACTTTTATCCGTTCGGGGGCTTAATGACGGGGTTAGGCAAAGAGGCAGTACCGCAGAATCGGTACTTTTATAATGGGGGATCGGAGGCACAAAAACATCTGTCAGGGAATCAGTTATTTTATGAAACTGACTGGAGAGGTTATGATCCGCAACTAGGTAGGTTTAAGGGGATAGACGCGATGGGAGAAATGTTCCCTGGCTTAACACCGTACCAATATGCTTTTAATAACCCGATTGGGTATAATGACCCAACGGGGTTGATACCACTGGCTGCTATCGGAGCGAAATTATTAGGTATAACCAAGGGCGCAGGTATGGGTGTAGGTATGGGCGTAAAACTACCTTCCATAGCAGGACAAATGATAAAAGTATCGCTTGCCAAAGGTACAGTAGCTACGGGCGCGCTCAATGGCGTAGCAGGGCAAGCGGGTAATTGTTGTCCTGGGCTTACTAGTGAGCTCGTCAATAATGCGCTGCAAGACTTGCAGCTCGATCTGAAAGTAGAACAAGCGAAGATGAACAGTAGCTTTAACCACCCAGAGATTAATATTGTAGCGGATGCTTACAGCCCTAGTATTGGAGAACGTTGGAATGGCTTTATTCAAAATCTTAATGCTTGGACAGGCGGAACCGGTACAGGCAGCCCCGTACACAAGTTCTTTACCAACTGGCATCCTACTTACACGCTGCTCGATGCTTCTAAGCTTTCTTACAGTAATACCAACCTGGCAGGACAGCAAGTAAGCGGATTAGATCGAGGTATAGCAGTCGCTTCGGAAGTACCTATATTTAAGTTTGCCAAGCTCGGGAAGATGGGGAAAACATTAGGGATGAGTAAGAAATTAGTGAGTAGTAAGGGAATAATAAATTCTTTTAAGGATGTTGGAAACCATCTTAAGAAGAATGGAACATTACCGAGTAATTTTGTTACTAAGGCGCAAGCAAAGAAACTGGGATGGAATCCAAAAACTGGAAATCTACATAAGGTTGCTCCAGGAAAAAGTATTGGTGGTGACGTTTTCAAAAATAGAGAAGGACTTTTACCTAATAAAAGTGGAAGAACTTGGTTCGAAGCTGATATTAACTATTCAGGTGGTTTTCGAGGTGGTGATAGAATTCTATACTCTAATGATGGATTAATTTATAAAACGACAGATCATTATAAGACATTCACTCAAATTAAGTAAGATGAAAAAGGTTTTTATAAATGGAATAGAAATAAGTAGTCAAGATAGTTTACATGAAATATTGAAGGTAGAACTAGAATTACCAGATTATTATGGTAAGAACTTAGACGCATTATATGATTGCCTTACTGGATGGGTGGACTTACCACTTATAATTGAATGGAACAAGTATTCCGAGAGTAAAAGGTATCTAGGTGATTATGCAGATAAAGTACTAGCAACACTTAAAGATGTTGAAGATGAGCTAGATAACTTTAAGGTAATCATTAATTACTAACTCTAGCTAGGTCATCTATAATCTCCGTTATGAGTAGTCTTTAGCGCAAGCGGGACTACTTGTGTTGTTGTATTAGCATTTTCAAATGCGGGAGCCGTGTAGCTCATTTACTTTTGTAAGCTTGTAATTACCATCAAAAAGATTCAGATAAGACGTTCATTATTCATAAAAAATAAAATATGAGAAAAATTTATGTACTGTTTCATCTACTCGCATTAGGTAGTCTATTCGCTTGCCAAAATGAGCCAGCCGCTACACTCCCAGAAGCTACTCAAGTAGGTAGAAATACGCTTGGCTGTTTGGTTAATGGAGAGGTGTGGTTACCAAAAGGCTCTATTGACAGGTCTGCTATAAGAGCTGGATATGGTGATGGAACTTTTTTCATAGAAACAGATAGAATTAGCGAACCCCTGCCAAGTAAAAATCTACGTAGCTACTTTTCTTTTGTGATAGAAGAAGATGTTTATGAAGAGAAGACCTATTTTTTTGAGAAAAAAAATTATCTTGATAGAAAAGTAGTATACGTTGATTATCTACAAAACTGCTTTTATGTTGATAGTACGCATATTGGAAAGGTGACTATTACTAAGCTCGATACAATTAATCATATCATTGCAGGACGCTTTGAGTTTACATTGCCTGGTAAGGATGGCTGTGAAACTATCTTTATCACCGATGGTCGTTTTGATATTACTTACAGACCACCTCCGTTGTGAGTAGTCTTTAGCGCAAGCGAGACTACTTGTGTTGTTGTATTAGCATTTAGGAATAGAAAAATGTTCCCTTATCTGGTCTTAGCGTCACGCTGAGACCAGATAAGGGGGTTTGCCTAGTTGCCCAAATGGGTTGACGGTAGTTATTTTTTAAGAAAGTTGTTGTTGTAAACTCTCAAGGAACTTGGGAATTAGTAATTGATCCTAGAACTAAAGTAATCTACCATTACAACTTCGTCAAATAATTATGAGATTTTCGATAAATCTGCAAACTTCAATTCAAAATAGGAACTTAGTGTACAGAACCAAGGACTATGCTTTCGATTCTACGCCTACCGCTAAAGAAATCAGTTTGGATATTTTAGTTAATAATGTAAACCTAACCATTAATGAAAATGATGAAGTAATTCAAGTATGGGGTATGTGTCCGCATACTACTTGGATCGCAAGTAATCATAAAGTTCCTGAGTATAAACAAGGCTCTTTAAAACTTTTGACTAATCTGGAACCTGGCTTTTCCTATCGACTTAATAAAGAACAAGAGTGGGAAGTTTCAATTAATGAAGAGACTGGTTGGATTTGTATTGGTGATCCTATCAATAGAGGTAATTCAGTTGAATTTAATAAAGGATGTGTGGCTGTATTATCGGAAGAACATTTAATAGCTTTATGGCTAAAGCCAAAAATAATCGACTAGCTTTATCCTATTAAAAAGTGTAATGGACAAAGAGACTTTCAAAGCCTTATCAATACAGGAAAAACTCAAAGAAATTAAAGCGAGCGGGCGGCTGGTAGCACAGAAAGATTACTACCAGCAGCTTGTAAGCTTGTATTTATTAAGTGGCTTTTTGGTGGAGGTGTTTTACCTAGTTGGACGGCAAATGGCAAATTCATAGGATTTAGAGGAATAAGATAAAAATATGAAAGTAATTAGATACGAAGAAGTAGCAGATGTATCTTCCACCTACCCTTACATAGAGTTATTTTTTGAGGGTGAAAATAATCCGTTTATGGAAATAGGGATAAGCGATGATAAAAGCTTATACTTCAGAACTTACCCTAACGAGAATACAATAGATTTGAGCCTTGAAAGTTGGGAACGCATCTTAGAAACGGCGAACTCTTTTCATGTAGAAGCTCTTAAAAATGAAGAAGCGTTCGAAGATTTTTTGAAGAGAGAATCTGATTCCTCTAACGATTAATTGAATGTCATAACTGATAGAGCAGTAAACTTAATAGGTGGCTGGAAGCTAAGTCCAACACAAGCGAAATATGTAAAAACCACAGGAGCACTTAAGTGATATGCCAGAATATTTTGACCTTTCAGCATTAATTAAAAAAGATGATAGAACATCAGATGAGATTGTACAATCGTTTAAAATGGCACTTGGCAAAGAGGGCAACTCAATAGCTAATAGCAAAATCTTAATGACAATATCAGAAAACGAAGGAGAGGATTTTATAGAGCTATGTTTAAGTTTTCCTAATCAAGTATTTCACAAGGAGAACTCAGAGGAAGAATTAAGAATCTTTCATAGATATGCTCACAAAATATTTGAGAAAGATGTACAGGTAAAGTACATAGTATGCAGCTACGAACTAAATGGTTACTTACTTGGAAGTATAAAATCTCTTAATGATATAGATGAGCGGTTTTTAGATAAGTTCCCTATTGCTTATAAGAAGAAAAAAGATACAAACGAAGTCAAAACTTTGCTGAACTTAGAAGCACAGGATATTTTCTACTAACTAGATGATAAGTAGAGTTAAAAGTATATGTTTAGAACGATGAATAAGGAGACGTTCAAGGTATTATCAATACAGGAAAAGCTCAAAGAAATTATAGGTAAAAAGGTAAAAAGACTCTTTCTAGTCATTTGGCCACCATATGGGGAAGAAACTACCTCTCAGATTGATATATCTGCAGGGTATATTTTCGAAGAAGCACCTGACAAGCTTCTATTGATCACTACTGATATGGACGATTTGACCACACCAATGGTAAAAGAGCTGCCTGTTCCTGCTCAGTACTTTGAATGGACAGCGTTTGAAAGTAGAATGAAAAGATGGATGGATTGTGAGGAAGGAATGGAAATGGATACGGAATATTATGAAGTATCCGATGTTGCTCTATTTAAAGGTATTGTAAACCAAAAAGTGAAAGCGGTGGAGTTAGTTTATGCCTCAACCGATGCTCCAATAGGTATAAAGCTGTTATTCCCAAATGATTTTGTTTTATCTACTCCTATTGCTGATGGTAATACGATAGAGACACAATATTTTCACCAAAATCAGAATTTAAAATACTTTAAGCATTGGGGGGCTATAGAATATATAAGCTTGAAAGAATAGATGCATTAGATAAATATGAGTAATCTAAATGAGTCAGTCGATACTTTAATACAAGCAGCTAGAACTTTAGGTCTAAGAGAAATCGACGTAAAGTACGCAGAAAAGTTACTACTCAACAGAGAATATGGACTTGCTTTCGATACGGTTGTTACTCAACTTTATGAGTATGATGTGGAAATAAACAGGGAGTTCTTCCACTTTGTAGAGAAAATAGGTCAAAGGATGAATCTTCCAGAAGGTGATTATTCGTTCCTTGCCAAGTTAATCAGAGATGATACCAAAGCTTACTAAAGTATGATTACTAGAAATTCTTTAGGTGTTTTTTGGCGCTTCGAAGAGGGATATGAAGAGGTAGATGGTCTTTATTTTTATGGTAAATGGTTGAATCACCTACCTCGAAAAATAGCCTTAGAAAGGCTAGAGAAGACTTGGGAAAAAGAAACCGCCGAGTATAATACTACGTCGTTTGATAACGATGAATATAAAGTATACGCTATTACCATCTATATAAAAGAATTCCCCGAAAGTAACAACTGGTTCAATGTGATCAGAGAAACTTTACAGATGTTTACTGACCAAGGCGCTGTATTTGCTTGGTGTGGAACTGAGTTATCGAGTCCTAATCCTATCATCTTTACATCAGAAGAAGGTGGTGAAGTTTACGCTTTTTACTCTGAAAAAACTGGCTTCATTTGTAATGCAGGACTAGAGGATGAGATGAAGGATTTAACAGCAGAACAAATAAAGAGGATTTATCAGCTTTTTTGGTAAATTCCCTCGTTGTGGTTAATCATCACACTGGAAGCTATACCTTTCAATAAAATAAGTTTCAATCAAAATACTGTTAATCCGCTGAATGCAAGCAATACTATTCATAGGGATACAAGCAACCGGTAAATCGACTTTCTATAAGGCTAATTTCTTTAATAGCCACGTAAGGTTAAGTATGGATTTACTGAATACCAGAAATAAAGAAAGACAATTTCTGGAAACCTGCTTTAATACGCAAGCGAGATTTGTAGTGGACAACACCAATCCAACTTCAGAAGAAAGAGCAAAGTACATTAAGCTTGCTAAAGAGAACAAATACGAAGTGATTGGCTATTATTTCAGCTCTTCCATAGAAGAAGCCATTCAACGCAATAACTTGAGGACGGGTAAGGAAAAAGTACCCGAGGTAGGTATTAAAGGGTGTTACAGAAAACTGGAAATACCAACAATAGAAGAAGGGTTTGATCAACTGCTTTTTGTGCAAACAGCTAATGATGGATTTACAATAGAAAATTGGAAAGATGAAATTTGATGAGCTAGATAAAAAATTAAGAATCTACGAGACGTCCCACGATTTCTGTGTACCTCCTAACATTTATATGGTCGCCAGAATCGATGGAAGAGGCTTTACAAAGCTAACTAAGGAAAAACACTCATTCAAGAGACCCTTTGACGAGCAATTCAGAGATTTGATGGTAGAAACTGTAAAACATCTTATGAATTGTGGTTTTAAAGTAGTCTACGGTTTTACTGAGAGCGACGAAATCTCATTATTATTTGACCTGAACGAAAGTACCTTTTCAAGAAAACTAAGGAAATATAATTCCATCCTAGCGGGCGAAGCAAGCGCAAAATTTTCGGTGTTACTTGGCGATATAGGCGCTTTTGACTGTAGAGTTTCACAATTACCAAGAGAACAAGATGTAATTGATTACTTCAGGTGGAGGAATGAGGATGCCCACCGAAATGCGCTCAATGCCCACTGTTATTGGCTATTGAGAGAAAAAGGTAAAACGGCGATCCAAGCTACAAGAGCAATCAAAGGGAAGTCAACCGCTTTTAAAAATGAATTATTGTTCGAGAACGGAATCAATTTTAATGATCTACCCAACTGGCAAAAAAGAGGAATTGGTTTTTACTGGCAAGCGTTTGATAAGGTGGGATGGAATCCAATTAAAAATGAAGAGGTAGTTGTTAAAAGAAGAGAAATAAAGGTAGACTATGAACTCCCTATGGGAGAAGAGTACAATCAGTTCATCGAGGCCCTACTAAAAGACAGCGAGGAGTAATAAAAGGAGTTGGGAGGGTAGATGGCTTTTTTGCCTACAACTTAAAAACACAAACCATTGAAGAGGAAAACAACCGTAATTTCAGTCAACAGCCTCGAAGAATTACCAACGCTAGAAGTAATAAATGCTCTGCCTAGAGAAAGAATATTGAAAATTATTTTCAAAGAGGGGCCACAGTTACAAAGAGAAGCAATTGGAGCAAATCTTAAAAAGGCGCTTCCCAATTTTTTAGTAGGCATTCATACAGTTGAACCTGAGATCAATATCGTAAAACTTATAACAGACCAAGAAATTGAAGAGAACCAAGCATTCTTTGAGGCTTGTGCAAAAGATTACCGACAGTTGGCAGAGACGCTTGTATTCACACTAGCAAATAAGCTTGGTTTGAAGTTAAACGAAGACTTCCCTATGGAGACTTTCAATAAACTGAAACGAGGTAGAAGACAAGCTGGCGAAATGGAAAACTGGGAATACTTTGTCCATGGGTATCATTGTAAATTTAATAATAAAAAAACAGGACAAGTCATTGAAGCGCCTCTCATCTTTGGACTCGAATTTGGTGATTTAGACCCTTATTTCTTCACGAGATTTATAAAATCAACGCCGAAGTATCATCCTTTACCAGTCAAAATATTCGAAGACTATGCTGATGGCGTACGCATAAATGAACAAATGATTGCACTTGGTAAATTTGAAAGAATAAGTGCTAATGTTCAAGGTCATTACGGTGTGGTGGTTACAGATAGGAAAAAGTAGCCGTCAAGCTACATCAATAGCTAAAAGAAGTGTAGTGATACTAGCCTAAGTCCAAGCTATTACAAATCAATCCTGTAAATCAAGGGCTTTGACTTCTTCTATGGTAAGTCCTGAGATCAGGGCAGTCTCCTCGTGGCTTTTACCCTCTTTGAGGCATTTTAGCGCCAACAATACCTGATCCATCCTCTTCTGTTCTCCTCTCTTAAAGATGGTAGAATCTTCAATATTATAATCAATAGGCATATTTTCTATCGTTTTAAGGGTTAACTCTTCTAGCTGCCTTACACTCGAAAGCGTAAGTAACTGGCGTAAATATTTTTGCAGTGCTAGAGGCTCACAGTTTCTTGTCAACTTCTCAACGATAGAACGTAGCACCGCTTCACTTTGTTCCTGTTCATAATTGGTTAATAAAGCCAACAAAAGCACCTCTGGGGTATCTGAAGCTAGAAAGCTATCAGGATCGAGTTGATGTAAAGACAACAAGGAAAAACCTCTAAATACTTTATTAGGCGGGGAGGTGGTACGCATCTTAGAAGGCTGTTTTCCTAAGTAAACCACCATCTGCTCGATGGGTTTATCATAGTTTTCAAGCAGTAGACTATGGTAGGTGCGCATTCTTTTGAGCATTGTAGGGTCATCTTTGGTCTGAAACTCCACTTGTAGAATCAGCTCTTCTCCTTGTTTGGTAGTCACTTGAGCTAAAAAATCTACATTACGAGCAACCGTTTTAGGAAACTCAGTCGGAAGCTTTTGATAAGTGACAATCTCAATACCGAGCTGTACTTTGACAAGCGGAATGAAAGAAGCCTCGAAGTTCTCCTTAAAAATATGATCGTAAACGTTTCCTTCTCGTTTCGCTTTTTTCTTGTGAAGATTTCTGTCTTCACCCTCTTCATTTTTTGCCATGGCTGAAAACTAAGTATTTTTCTTTTCACAGGAAAAGTCTACCTTTAGAAAAGGATGATACACCAGCATCTCAAGCTGAAAATTGTCAGTTGGAGTACATCAAGCATTTCACTTTAAGAAAAATGTCAACAAAGAAAAAAGGACAATTGACCACCTCTTCCGAATGAGCCAAATATCTACGAAAGTACATGAAGAGGTAGTTTTGGCATAGGGAACGAAGTGCAGAGAAAAAGTTAATTCGTGAAGCGCTTTTTAAAGATGATAACTTACGCTGACACTTTGAGAATTTAATTAAAACTCTTATCGCTTGTTTTAAACGTCAAATGAGTGCGTTTGCCTGAAAATCCAGCGAGGAGGTGAGTTGGGCTTGTGGGCGGAAGCTTTGGATTTTCTTGATTTTTTGGTTCGTTTTTCATCAAGGAAAAATGAACGAAAGACGAATAGAAGTATAAGAGATAGAAATTTGGTAAAATATTAGTTATTAGAATTTACTTTCTCTAAAAACAAAAATAAATACATGCTACTAACCATCACAACAACTCATAAAAATGCCTCCGATCTAGGATTTTTGCTTCATAAGCATCCTGATAAGCTGCAAACGGTCGATTTAGCAGTAGGAAAAGCGCATGTTTTCTATCCTGAAAGTAGTGAGGAAAAAACGACCGTTGCCTTACTCTTAGACATCGACCCAATTGATATGGTAAGAGGTGTCCGAAATCTTGCGGGCAAAGGTTTTTCACTAGGGCAATACGTAAATGACAGACCTTATGTAGCTTCCTCTTTTTTGAGTGTAGCACTTGCCAAAGCGTTTTCAACGGCCATGAATGGAAAGTGTAAAAACAAGCCTGAGTTGGTTGAGGTCGAGATGCCCTTTGAAGCGAAAATTGCGGTGCTTCCAGCACCAAGAGGTGGAGCATTGTTAATCAGAAAATTCTTTGAGCCTTTGGGCTATCAATTAGCCATCGAAAGACATGTCTTAGATGAGCAGTTTACGGAATGGGGAGACAGTAAATATTACACCGTTACAATTACCAATACCTTAAAACTAAAGGATTTACTTTCTCACTTATATGTCCTCATGCCTGCACTGGATAACGATAAGCATTATTTTGTCAGTCATGATGAAATAAATAAACTCTTAGAAAAAGGAAAAGGCTGGTTAGAAAATCACCCAGAAAAAGAACAAATAACAAAAAGGTATTTAATCAACCTCAACACCTTATCTCGGCAAGCATTAGAACGACTCAATGAAGGAGACGAACAGCACGAAGAAGAAGTTACCTCAGCCCAAAATGAGAAGAAAGAAACCTTGCATCAACAACGATTAAAATTGGTTTTAGAGAAGCTCAAAGCTACTGGCGCACAAAACGTAATTGACTTAGGTTGTGGAGAGGGAAAACTCATCCGAATGATGCTAAAAGAAAAGCAATTCCAGCAGATTACAGGAATGGATATTTCTTATGTAGCATTAACCAAGTGTAAAGAGCGATTACATTGGGAGGAGATGGCGCCAAAGCAAAAAGAGCGGATCGATTTATTTCAAGGTGCTTTGACTTACAAAGACAAAAGGCTAGAAGGATTTGAGGCTGCTACGATTGTAGAAGTCATTGAACATATGGACGAAAACAGACTCCAAGCTTTTGAGCGGGTTGTTTTTGAGTTTGCCCAACCTAAAAGTATTATCCTCACCACCCCAAATGGAGAGTACAATGTGCTGTACGAAAACTTGGAGGCAGGAACCATGCGACACACCGATCATCGCTTCGAATGGTCGAGAGAAGCATTTCAAACTTGGGCTAATCGTGTAGCACAAAATAATAATTACAGGGTGCAGTTTATTCCTATCGGAGAGGTAGACGAAAAGGTAGGCGCTCCTTCACAAATGGCAATATTTACATATGGAAATTAAAGTACCAGAATTATCATTAGTATTACTCATTGGTGCTTCAGGCTCCGGAAAAAGCACCTTTGCTAAAAAGTATTTCGATAAACATGAAGTGGTCTCTTCTGATACTTGTAGAGGAATGGTGTCTAACGACGAAAACAATCAGGCGGCCACAGGAGATGCCTTTGATCTATTGAATTTCATCATCGCAAAACGGTTAAAAAATGGGCTGTTGACCGTGGTAGACGCAACAAATGTTCAGAAAGAATCGAGAAAGAAGCTCATTCATTTAGCTAGGCAGTACCACGTCCTACCTGTTGCCATCATTTTAGATTTACCACAAAGTGTCTGCGAAGAGAGAAACGAGCAACGGGAAGACAGAAACTTTGGTGGATACGTCATTCGCCAGCAAAAACAACAACTAAAACGCTCCCTCAAAGGGCTCAAAAAAGAAGGATTTAGAAAAGTATATGTACTCAATTCTGAAGAAGAAGTAGCTGCCATTACGCACATCACCCGAGAAAAGCTCTACAACGACAAAAAAGATTTACACGGACCATTCGACATCATTGGCGATATTCACGGATGCTACGACGAAACCATCGAATTACTTGAAAAGCTAGGCTATCAAATCACCTCAGTGCAAGAGAATGGTACGAATTACGGCATCGAAGTAGCACATCCCGAAAAGCGGCAAGTCATCTTTTTAGGAGATTTAGTGGATAGAGGACCCAATTCACCGGCTGTTTTAAAGCTTGTGATGAGTATGGTTCACAGTGGCATGGCACTCTGCGTTTCTGGCAATCACGACTTAAAGCTACAGAAGAAACTGAATGGGAAAAACGTTCAGTTAAAACACGGCTTGGCGGAAACCATAGAGCAGTTGGCACAAGCATCTGATCAATTTATTGAAGAAGTAAAAGAATTCTTATACAGCCTTATTTCTCACTATATTTTGGATAATGGAAAACTGGCCGTTGCCCACGCAGGAATCAAAGAAGAAATGCAAGGGCGAGGGTCTGGGGCAGTTCGCTCCTTTTGTTTATACGGAGAAACTACAGGAGAAATTGATGAATTCGGCCTACCTGTTCGGTACAATTGGGCATCTGAATACAGAGGAAAAGCAAAAGTCGTTTACGGTCATACGCCTGTTCCAAAAGCTGAGTGGCTCAACAAGACCATCAATATTGATACAGGATGCGTGTTTGGTGGCGCCTTGACGGCTTTACGTTACCCAGAAGAAGAACTAGTCGCTGTAAAGGCCAAAGAAGTGTATTGTGAACCTGTAAAACCCTTAGAAGTTTCAGCAGAGGCAAACTTGAGCCACCAGCAAATATATGATGACTTACTCAATATCGATGACGTCATTGGGAAGCGTATTGTACAAACGCGATTGAGAAGCAATTTGACCATTCGAGAAGAAAACTCGATTGCTGCCTTAGAAGTAATGAGTCGTTTTGCCATCAATCCCAAATGGCTCATCTACTTGCCTCCTACCATGTCGCCTTGTGCTACAAGTGACTTACCCAATTATTTAGAGCATCCTCTACAGGCGATTAATTACTACAAAAAGAGAAAAGTTGAGAAGATAGTTTGTGAAGAAAAACACATGGGTTCTCGGGCTGTACTAGTCATTTGTAAAGATGAGCAAACCGTTTTAGAACGTTTTGGAATTGAAAACGAGGGCATAGGTGTTTGCTACACAAGAACAGGCAGAAACTTCTTTAATGATCAAAAAATTGAAAGCGTATTTTTGAAACGCGTGCAGGAAGCACTCACCAAAGCTGAATTCTGGGAAAAACACCAGACAAATTGGGTTTGCTTAGATGCAGAGTTAATGCCTTGGTCTGCCAAAGCGCAATCATTACTAAAAGACCAATACGCAGCCGTGGGTGCTTCTGCAAAGAACGCTTTGATTGAAGTAGCACAAGTGCTCCAACAGACCACTAAAAGGAATATTGAGGGAGTAGACGAACTACTCAATAAGTTCAGTAAGAAAAGTAGCGCCATTGATAAGTTTACAGCCGCCTACCGTAATTATTGTTGGGAGATTACCAGCCTTGAAGACTATAAACTTGCACCCTTTCATATTCTTGCCACAGAAGGGCAAGTGCACGTTGACAAGCACCACGAATGGCATATGGAAAACAGTAAGGAGATATGCCTTGCTGACGAACAAATATTTAAAATAACGCCCTACAAAATCGTAGAAACCAAAGATGAAGACAGTATCAATGAGGTAATTAACTGGTGGATGGAGCTAACCGAAAAAGGTGGCGAAGGGATGGTTGTAAAACCTTATGATTTCCTCACCTACGGAACAGAAGGACTCTTACAACCCGCCGTAAAATGCAGAGGAAGTGAGTACTTGCGCATCATTTACGGAGCGGAGTATGATACACCCACAAATATGGAACGATTGAAAGACAGAGGGCTTTCCAAAAAACGCTCCTTAGCACTGAGAGAGTTTGCTTTGGGCATTGAAGGGTTAGAACGGTTTGTAAGAAAAGAACCTTTAAGGCGTATTCACGAAAGCATTTTTGGTGTGTTAGCGTTGGAAAGTGAAGAAGTCGATCCAAGGCTGTAGCGAATGCGCTAAGTCATAACTATGATTACGATTAATCTTTAGATGAAAAAGGAGTGCTCAGTACTTTTGAATAGACTTTAATAACCCATTACATTACCAATGGATGCCAGAGAATTTTTTAAATCGTATCTACCCGCCTTGGAAAAAGCATTAGAAAGTGAAAGAACTAACCAAGCTTTTGATGCATTAGGCCCTGATTGGTATATAGAAGATGAGAGAAAGAGAGAAAAAATGTATCTGTTTGAAGAAAAAAACTTTGAGCAGTATAAATCTATTTTTGAGAAAGTTGCTCTTTACTTTGATGCTATATCTCACGGATTTAAGGAGATAGATGGAATAAATATAGAGCAGTTTAAAGAAGAACTAAAGTGGAATATTTTGATGTACCGAGAGAAGTATGTCTCCCCTCAATCAAAGGATTCTTAGATATTGTAGTGTTAATAGTGCCAACAACAAAATAACTCAAAAGTATAGCTTTATGATCACCAAGGACTCTCTAGGTATTTTTTGGCGCTTTGAAGAGGGGTACGAAGAAGTAGATGGTCTTTATTTCTATGGAAATTGGTTACATCAACTACCCGTAAAAATAGTTTTAAAAGAGCTAGATCAAATCTGGAAGAAAGAAACTATTGAATATACTACTGTCATTTGACAATGATGAATATAAAGTATATTCCATAGCGATTTTTATCAAAAAAATTCCTGAAAGTAGTAGTTGGTTTAATGTACTCAGAGAGACATTAAGGATATTTACGAACCAAGGAGCTGCCTTCTCTTGGTGTGGAACTGAGTTATCAAGCCCCAATCCTATTATTTTTACCCCAGTAGAGAGTGGGAACATTTATGCTTTTTACGCCGAGAAAACAGGCCTTATCTGTAATACTGGTTTAGAAGATGAAATGAAGGATTTAACAGAAGAGCAGATAAAGAAAATATACCAACTTTTTTGGTAGTGTGTTTTGACTGGTTCAGAAGTGAAAGTTATGACTACTACAAATGATGACGCTTACTCACCATCTTACGTTTAATCCTGTAAATCTAGCGCCCTTACTTCTTCTACGGTAAGCCCTGAGATCAAGGCAGTCTCCTCGTGGCTCTTGCCTTCCTTGAGGCATTTGAGCGCTGTAAGCACTTGTTCCATGTTTTGTTGTTTCCCTTTCTTAAAAAGAAGAGAATCCTCTATTTTATAATCAATAGGCATATCTTCGATGGCTTTAAACGTTAAATTTTCCAGTTGTCTGATCCGAGAGAGCAAAAGGAGCTGTTGTAAATATTTTTTCAGCGCTGCGGGCTCACTCTTCTTTTGTAACTGCTCGATGATAGAACGTAGCAGTCTTTCGCTTTGTTCCTGCTCATACCCTGTCAGTAAAGCGAGTAGTACCATCTCTGGCGCCTCGGCTTCTAAAAACCTTTGGGTGGATAAGTCTCTGAGGCTTAGCAAGAAAAAACCATCAAACTGTTCTTTTGGTGTGGGCTTAGTACGCATTTTTGAAGATTCTCCGCCCAAGTATACTACCATCTGCTTGATCTCTTTTTGGAACTTTCCAAAGAGTAGCGCGTGATAGAGCATCATTCTTTCAAGCATCTTAGGGTCATCTTTGGTCTGGAATTCTACTTGTAAGATCAAGGTTTTCTCATCTTTAGTGGTCACCTCTGCTAGGAAATCTGCCTTGCGTTCGATGGTTTTAGGGAGTTCTACAGAAAGCTCTTGGTAGTGATCAATCTCTATATTCAACTCTTGCGCTACTAGTGGTAGAAAGACCGCGTGAAAGTTCTCCTTAAAGATACGATCATAAACATTTCCTTCTCGTTGAGACTTCTTATGAGCGCTTTTATCCTCCTCATTTTTTGCCATAGCTGTAAGCTAAACATTTTTCTTTTTATCCGAAAAGTTACCTCTAGATACGGTTGAGGTGCAGGAATATTTATCGGCTCAATGCGCTTCTTAGGTAGCCTATTAATGATCAATCTTTTATACATTTACTAGCAAATCTTTCGTTTGCTAAAAAGTGAAAACCATCAATTGGCTTATATCGTCACTGGTTATTATGGTAAATGTTTATTTTTTGCCTGTTACTTTCTCGATACTTCAATCGGCAGGTGGTGGTTTTGGCTATGGTTTTTTAATTTTACCCATCTCTGTTTCAATTAATCTCTTGGTAATAACAGCAGTAATGACGTTCAAAGCAAAATTTAAAGACAGTCTTGGCCTGTTAATCATCAACGGATTGGGGCTTTTCTGGGCGCTATTTTGGCTTCTATACTTCCCAAATTGAAACCTACTTTTACCTTACTTAATCTAACTGAGAGGTTTAAACACAAGCACTACTTCTAGTGGCCTGAAAGAAACCATACAGCCATTAGTTGGCTCGATCGATTTCCTCTTCGGCGGCGGTTTTGCGCTTACGGGCAGATTTTACCTGCTTGTTGCCAAAACGATAGCTCAAGTTGGCGCGTACTTGGCGACTTTCCCAGCCACCATTTCCTTGGATCAACACACCATCGTACTCCGTATCGCCGCGCCAAGGCGAAGTAAACAAGACATCGCTCATAGAGACACGAATCGAGAGCTTTTCGTCCAGCAACTTCTTTTGCAGGGCTATGTTGAGCGATCCTAAGCTTTCGGTAAGATAGGTGCCTCCCCAGATAGAAGGTGAACTATACCAGCCTGAAATCTCGACCTGGTAGTTTTTGGGAAGCGTGAAGGTGTTTTGAGCGTACAAGCTCAGTGTGCTTCGCGAAAGCGGTGTAAAAGCCTCGTTTTGGGCAGTAAAGCGGCTATGGTAGGCATTTAAGCTCACAAAGGCATTCCACCACTTGGTGATGTCTACTGGCGAAGAAATACTGATGTTCCAGACTTCTTGGTTGGCTACGTTTTGGGTTTGGAGAACACTACGGCGCTCGTCCTCGCGTTGGGTGACTTGCGCAAAAAAGTCTTGTACAAAACTGTAGCTAATAGATGTATTGAGCACGTATTTATAGGTATGGGTAAGTTTTACGTTATCGATATACTGTGGTTGTAAGAAGGCATTACCTCTGCTAAAGTTGAGTTCATCGAGTTGCATTTCAAAAGGGTTCAACGATTGATAATTGGGGCGTTGAATGCGCTTACTGTACAGCAAGGCAAAGGAATTATTACGGTTGAGACGATAAGTAAGCCCACCACTCGGAAACCAATTGAGGTAGCGACGTTCCACCCGTTGGTTGTTTTCTATTTGTGTACTGGTAAGCTGTCCGTCAGAGATTGTTTGTTCTGCACGTAGCCCTACCTGTACGTCGAGCTTCTTCCACTTTCTACTAAAGTTGAGGTAAGCGGCGTAGATGCCTTCTTCGTAAGCAAAAGTATTGCTTCTATCCTCATCCAATATACGTTCGTCTTCTATTACCTCATAAAAGTCGAAGGTATTATCGGTGTTGATAACTGACACTTTTACACCTGTGCCCAATTTCCCTTTCCAGAAAGGTTGCTCGTAGTCACTTTTGAATGTGAAAATACGAATATCTGTAGGGGTATCCATATCGTAGATAAACTGCGATTGTAGCGCATTATCTCCCCCAAAATAGAAGTTAGGTTGCTCATTGTTTCTAGTTCTACTGTAAGCTCCGTAGTCTACATCTACGTTAAAGCTACGTCCTAATGTATCTTCGAAGCGGTAATTGAGATTTCCTAGCATGTTGCTATACGTACTGAGGGCGTTGCTTTCTGCCACCAACAATTGTAGAAGATTACCCGTCCCTCGATCAAGTATAGGCGTATTTGAGTCAGTATTTGCGCGTGTGTTGCCAAAATTACCACTGAACAATACACCAAAAGTACTTTTATCAGAAGTAAACCAATCGCTACCCATCCGAACATTATGTGTGTTGACGTCTCGGATGCCTTCTGATTGGGCATCAAAAATAAAATCATTCTGCAAGCGGTAGAGATCGATAAAGTTGTTGGTAGCACCAAAGCGATTGCTGTAGTTTAGAAAGGTATTGGTGTACTTGGTGCGATTATTCACAGAAAGCGCGCTGTTATAACGTACATTGTCCCACTGGCTATAACCCACATTGACCGTCCCGTTGGTGCCTAAGCCCTTGTCTTTTTTGAGGCGTATATTCAGAATACCCGCTGCGCCCGCCGCATCATATTTAGAAGAAGGCTGCGTGATGACTTCAATCGCCTCTATATCAGAAGCTTGTAGGGATTGTAGGAAGTTGTTCAAGTCGTCTCCTTCGAGAAAGGATTGCTTCCCATTAATGAAGATCAGCACACCAGTTTTCCCTTCTACAAGTAACTGATTGTTGTTGTCCATGATCACTCCAGGTACTTTTCTAAGTAGCTCAAAGGCAGAAGTACCCGTGGCGGCGATGTTGTCTTGTACGTTGAAGACCATTTTATCAGATAATACCTCTACGAGTGGTTTTTGGGCGGTCACTTCTACTTCTTCCAAGAGCCCTTCCTTTTCTTGTAAGGTGATGGTAGCAAGTTGCTTATCTTGCCCTGCTACTTGGAAGGTAGAGGAGTAGTATTGACCAAAACCCATACTGTTCACCATTACTCTGTATGTTCCGTTTTCAATATTATTAAAGGAAAACTTCCCATTGTCATCGGTTACGGCAGCTTTGATAAGGGTAGAATCTTCTGCCTTTAGGATGCCTACCGTAGCAAAAGGAATCGCCTGCTGATGAACCGTAACAATCTCTCCTTGTACTTGGTGAGTTTGGGCTTGTACGGTAAGTAGGGTAAGCCCGAAAATAAATAGTTTAGTAAGTAATAATTTCTTCTGTAACATACGTCTATTTCGTTTTGGTGAAATTTGAACATACACGACTATATTCATTGGTTATTATTTCGTTTTGAACTGAGGACTTTTTATTTCATTGAAGCAATCAGGCGTTGGTTTCTGATCAGGATTGTTAAAAAAATCATTGGCGGCTTGCATCGCACACGGATTGCCCCAGTTGGTAGTGGGGGTGTGCTTCCAACCTTTAAAAATCAAATGATAACTACGCGTAAGATTATGGCTCATAGCATCAGCCCACTTTACAGGGGTTTCGTTATCATATTCTCCACTTATAAGAAGTACAGGAATATCACTTTGAATGGGTTGGTTTTCGATGGCTGCCACCCGCTTAACGCCCCAAATCTGGCAAATTTCGTCATCGAAAACAGCCGGAGACAGCCCTTCAACTGCTGGATATTTGAAGGTTTCGGATAGAATGGTTGCTTGTGTATTGAAAGGGTTTTCTTCAGCACACCAAACGGAAAGCCTCATGCCTAATCCAGCCCCATCACCTGGTGCGGTAAGCAAGGAAGAAAGCTGTTGTTTGAGGGAGGTCAAATCATTCTCCAGTAGCTTGTTGATTTCAAATGGAATATTGGCAACCTCTTCTGTAGAAGCAGAGGTGAAAATGGTGATCAAATCTTTTCCCTTAAGGTAGAAGGTAGCTAGGCTATCATTTTGGGGGTTGTCGACCGTCACCACTAAAGGATTAGTGGTTTTATCTTGTAGATAATTAAAAAAGCGTTGCCTGATATTTGGGAAAGCCTGATTACAAGTATCATCCGCCTCACAGTCAATGAGTAGTTGATTAACCGCCTGTAGTAGATTTTGTACGCTCTCTTCATCGTAGTTCACCTCCAAGGGCAGAGGGGAATCCATCACTACGCTTCTAATACGTGTAGGGTAGTCTCGTAAGAGTACTTGCGCTATTTTCGTACTGTAGGAAATGGTGAGCAAGTTATAGGTTTCAATTGCTAAGACGTTCACCAAGTCGTTGATGTCGGCGGCAATTGCGTTGGTATGGTAGCCATTCAAGTCAATACCGTTTTTATGCAAGCGCTCTCTACAAGTCTTAGCGGCTTCTTGCAAGCGTGCGTCCAGCGACTTGGGGTCAAAATCAGGAAACCTCGATTCATACAGTACTTTTGCCCATTCAGGACAATCTAAGTGGGGTTTTGCATAGTAGTTTCCTCGCTGCTCTACCAGTATAAAGTCTCTGTCATCAAGATATTGGTAATATTTCATATACTGTGCAGAGGGCATAGTAGTAGCACCTGGCCCTCCCACGGTGTAGATAATAGGATCTTTTTGAGGGTTTTTACTTCTGCTTTTAAAGATATAGACAGGAATTTTGATGGTGTTGCTGGTAGGACTTTGCCTGTTTTCTAATACCTCCAAATAGCCAAAAGTATAGGTTTGCGTTTTATCAATCTTATGGGTAGTCTCTGTCGACTTTCTAAACACTGGTTCAAAATCAGCTTTATGCTGCCCCAAGCAATAAGACGAAATCAGTAAAGTAATGATCAAGTGTAATAACCTCTTCATAGTATCGATGAATTTATTTTAATTGTTTACAACGATGAGATAGCCAAAGATGAAGAAGTTTTCCTTTAAATACACACCACTTTCGTTGAGTAGCCATATAAACGGATGAAAGGAGGGTAAGGTCATTCATCGGTATATATGACCATCCGTCGGAAAACAATGGGTTTTTAATAAGAGATATGCGTATTTTAGACAATCAAAGTCAAAGCATAATCTACCTTTCATGAAAATACTGAGAAAACATTATATAGCAGGGATACGACTAGACGAACTCTTATTCGTGCTGCTGTTTTATTTATTAGCCGCTTTTAGTTATCACTTTACCCTATGGCTCAATGCAGGAAACCTAGATGAAGGCAATTGGGAAAAACTATTTAGCTTGAAAGACCTTTTCGATGGAGGCTTACTCAGCTACTTTGTAAAACTGGTACTGACTATCCCTGTCTGGTGGTTGATTTTTCGAGTGCTCAAGAGCGCATCGCTTTGGTTCAAGCTCTCAGTACACTTGGTGACACTCCCTTTATTTTGCTTCGGCTTTCAATACATCTATTATACCATTTGCGAATGGCTTGGCTTTTGGCATTTACAAGGATGGGGAAGCGTATGGGATATCTACATACCAGCGCTTTTCTATCTATTACAGTTTGGTATTTTCCATGCATACCAGTACTACCGACAAAACCAACGGAAACTCAAAGAAGAAGCCATGTTGCGAGAGGCAGCGCTGAAAAGTGAGCTTTCTGCACTAAAAGCCCAGCTCAATCCACACTTCCTCTATAATGTGTTTAATACCATCAATGCTACCATCCCACCACATTTAGAAAGTTCGCGCCAACTCATTGCTGAGCTCTCCGACCTTTTTCGCTATCAACTCAAAGCCTCACAAACCGACTGGGTAACCCTGGAAGAAGAACTCACCTTTATCAAAAGCTATTTAGAATTGGAGAAGGCACGTTTTAAAGAACGTCTTTCCATACAGATAACCATCGACCCGACGCTTTACCAAAGAAAAATCCCCCCTATGATTTTACAGCCGCTTGTAGAAAATGCCATCAAGCATGGTATTTCTCCCTCCATTGAGGGAGGGGTGGTAACCATCCAAGCAGAAGAGCAGGAGGGGAAAATACATTTTTCTGTGAGCGATACAGGGGTAGGCTTTACAAAAGAAAAGGCAGCACTTTTTGGTAAAGGCGTAGGACTTACAAATACCAAATTACGACTGGAGAAAATATATGACTCTTCATTAAAGTAAATTGACAATCACAACAGTGGCCTAACCGTACAGTTTGCTATATAAATAATGAATAACTTAAAGAAAGTAGTAATCGTAGATGATGAGCAAGCTGGAAGGCAACTTATTAAAGAATACCTTACCAACTATACTTGGCTATGCATTGTAGGAGAGGCCAACAATGGGGTAGATGCGGTGAAGATCATCAATGAGTTTACACCTGATTTAGTTTTTTTAGACATACAAATGCCAGGGCTCACAGGCTTTGAAGTGCTTCCTCATCTGGAGGAAATCCCACAAATCATTTTCTCTACTGCCTACGACCAATACGCCTTGAAAGCTTTTGAGGTACACGCAGTAGACTATCTTCTGAAACCCTATACCTTGAAGCGCTTTCAGACAGCTATTCAAAAACTAAACTTCGAAGCAGCTACTAATCCTGTACAGCCACTCGCAGAAAACCTTATCTTGGAGCAACCCAGCTACCCAAAGCGTATTCTCATCCAACACAACAAACGCTTGGTGAATCTCTCTACCAAGGAAATCATACGTATTGAGGCTTTTGGCGACTACTCAAAGCTGATTACTACCGAGGATACCTATGTCAGTAACTTTGGCATTGGTGTGTTGGAAGAAAAGCTCAATCCCACACACTTCGTGCGGGTGCATCGTTCTGCCATCATCAACGTTAACTTCATCAAGGCAGTAGAAAAATACACTAACAGCTACGACGTAATTATGCAAAATGAAGAAGTAGTACGCGTCAGCAGAGGTTATATGGAAAACCTCAAAAAACTGATGTTCTGAGCAAGTAAGCAGTTGCTTGACAATCCTGAAGCATCGCCAGTTAGTGGAAGTATTTCTGTTTATCTGGAAAAGGATGGGGTAGTAGGTAGTTATATTTTTACACTAAAAATCTTGAGTGTTTAAATTACTTGATACTGTAACGATTGACTTGTTTTTACGTGAAAATTCATCTATCTTTTTGAATTAATCTATAATCTCTAAAAATGAAAACAGGCCATTTGCTTATTTTGATCTTTTTGATCAGTACCACGCTACAAGCACAAGAAAAACAAACGATTCTTGAAGAGTTTGACAATGCTGCCAGAGGCTGGCCTGTAAATAAAGCAACCTTTTTTTCTAGCTACGTGGAAGAGGGGGCTTACCATATTGTCAATAAATATCCGAGCATTAATCGCTATTGCTTCATCTCCTTGCCTATTCAACCACAAAAAGACTACAGCATCGAGGCCAAAATCACCCAAGTAGAGGGACCTCCTCAAAAAGGCTACGGTATACTATGGAATCATGCCTATATGAAAAACAGCTTGGCTTTCCAACTCAACGCCAAAAAAGAAGCTTCGCTCTATGAAAAAAGTAATAATGAGGAGAGGTATCTCAAAGAATGGTTTGCTCTCCCAAAGCAAGTTGGTAAAGACCTCAATACACCAAACGTACTACGTATAGAAAAAACAGCACAAAAAGTAGTCTACTACGTGAACGGTGAGGCAGTACTAAGTGGTAAAGTTCCGCAGCGTTTTGGTAAGTATGTAGGATTTAGGGTAGAAGGAGGTGTAACGATCAAAGTGGATTACCTGAAAGTAGTAGCCTCTCAGCTATCTATCCAGCTTCTGGAAGATACCTCAAAAAAGTATACCCTTGAAAACTTGGGAGCCAACATCAACTCAGCCTACACTGAGAAAGCACCTCAAATCTCCATAGATGGACAGCGTCTGTACATTTGCCGTGCGAGACATCCAGATAACTTCACCAAAAGTGATGACATTTGGTTTAGCGATCAGGATGAAAAAGGTGCCTGGCAGCCTGCACAACTGGAAGAGGCCCCTCTCAACAATACAGGGTTTAATTGTGTCATATCCATCGCTCCTGATCGTAACACCTTATTACTTGCCAATACGTATCGCAAAGATGGGAGACCACTGGGCGGAGGTGTTTCTCTCTCTCGCCGAAAAGAGGGGAAATGGCAGGTACCTGTAAAACAGACCATCAAAAAATTTACTAACAACGCAAGGTATGTCAATTACTACCTCACGGCCGATGGTCAAAAACTGCTTATGGCTATCAAAAATAAGCAGTCAGTAGGGGGAATGGACCTATTTATTAGTTTCTTAGAGAAGAATGATACTTGGAGCGAACCCGTCTCTATGGGAAAAGTACTCAATACTTACGCAGATGAGATATCTCCCTTCTTAGCCGCTGACAATGAGACACTCTATTTCTCTTCTTATGGGCATCCAGGCTATGGTAGTGCTGATATTTTTGTGAGTAAGCGCCTCGACGATACTTGGCAAAATTGGTCTGAACCTAAAAACTTAGGCCCTTCCATCAATACGCCCTACTGGGATGCTTACTATACCATAACTGCCAAAGGAGACTACGCTTACTTGGTTTCCTCTAGGTCAGACAAAGGCTATGGCGGAGAAGATATCTACCGGGTGGCGCTGGGCGAAGCCTTACGCCCAGCAGCGACTGCGCTAGTAAAAGGAAAAGTATTCAACCAAGCTACCAAAGCGCCTATAGAAGCCCAAATCTACTACGAAAACCTCAATACAGGTAAACAACTAGGAAAGGCTTCTTCTACCACAGATTTGGGTTATACCATTGCGCTTCCGAGAGGACAAAACTATGGTTTCCGAGCAGAGGCGGCTGGCTTTTACCCTATTTCTGAAAATATACGCTTGGATACCTTAAAAAGCTACCAAGAGAAAGAAGTAAACCTCTATTTGGTACCGATTGAAAAGGGGCAGACAATTCGCCTCAACAATCTCTTTTTTGATGTAGACAAAGCCACTTTACGAGAAGAGTCTTATCCAGAACTAAACCGGCTGACCCAATGGCTGAAAAGTACGCCCGAAGCGAAGATAGAAATTACGGGGCATACTGATAGCCAAGGGACGGAAGCCTATAATCTCACACTCTCAGACAACCGCGCTAAAACGGTAAGCAATTACTTACAAGAACAAGGGGTTGCGGCCTCAAGGCTATCATACAAGGGTTATGGAGAGCGTAAGCCTGTGGCTGACAACCAAAGCGCTGCAGGGCGGCAACGCAACCGAAGAGTAGAGTTTGTAATCCAGTAAATAGCTTTCATCTGCCTAATAGGCAATATTTTAAGTATTTTAGAGGTTGCTTAGGTTTTTTTATTTAGGTGGAATACCCTAAGAAAACTGAGAAGTAGCGCTCAAGCAGCCTCTTAGTGTACCATAAAAAAGAGTAACATTTTATCTGAAAAGGCGTTTATATGGATGTATCTTTTCATTTAAACATCCTTATTACGCAATCATCCTATGAAAAAATTCCTATTTGTACTTTTTACTTTCGGATATGTATCGGTTATGTTTGCTCAAGAAACCACGACTTGTTGTGGCCTACCCGCTACCGACGCTTTCGCTAGATTCGCTTCAGACGACGAATTTAATCAGAAACATCCTAATCCCATTCCTTATCAACATAAGAGTGATGTAGGGAGAACCATTATTTTTAAAGCAGCCGACGGCACAGATGCCTATGGCTACGAGTTGAAGGCAGAAGAGCCTACCGATCAGTACTTATTCGTGATCCACGAATGGTGGGGGCTTAATGGCTACATCAAAAAAGAAGCAGAAAAACTCTACAACGACCTAGGGGTAAACGTGATTGCCCTTGACTTGTACGACCAAAAAATAGCAACCAATCGCGAGGAAGCAGCCAAGTATATGCAGGCGGTCAGCAAAGCGCGTGCAGAGGCTATTATAGAAGGCGCCCTGAATTATGTAGGGAATAAAGCAGACATCTATACGATTGGTTGGTGTTTTGGGGGTGGTTGGTCGTTACAAACCAGTATTATGGCGGGTAAACAAGCCGCGGGTTGCGTAATGTATTATGGTATGCCTGAAAAAGAAGTGGATAGACTCAAGAAACTCAAAACAGACGTGTTAGGTATTTTTGCCAACAAAGAAAAATGGATTACGCCTGAGGTAGTAGATACTTTTGCCGAAAACATGGACAAGGCAAACAAAACCTTGGTACTGAAGCGCTTCGATGCGGAGCACGCTTTTGCCAATCCTAGTAATCCACAATACGATAAAGAAGCCACTGAAGCAGCCTATAAGGCAACGATTAGTTTCTTACAAGAACGCATCGACTAGAAATATAATATTCTTAGGAGCAAGCGGCTATTCATCTCTAAAGGTGGGTAGCCGCTTACTTATTGAAATATTATAGCCGTTCTCTTCACGAGTTTTTGACAAAATTGTATCTTTACTTTACTAACTGTTATCGCTTATGAAGAGCAATACCCTATTTCTACTGCTTTATTTAGTTTCTTTTATCTCCGCTGCACAAACACTCCCTTCTCAGCGTGACCATCATCAGGCACATGTAGCCCAGCAAAACGCTACACAACGCCTTAACTTCTCTGAGAGTCTTTACAACCTCATGCAAGCATATGATGTGAAGCATTACTTTCTTGATTTGAATGTAGAGGCTGGAGACGAAACACTTTCTGGTAGTGTTACCATCACCGCCGAGGTAACCGCCAGCAGTTTGGCTACCTTTGCTTTCGAGTTACATAATAACTATACCATTACGGCTGTCGAGATAGAAGGAACTACCTATAACACCATCAATACTACCAATAATGAAAGAACGGTGGGGCTGAATACACCACTTACCCAAGGCACTCGCTTCGCTGCGACAATCACTTACAATGGCGAGGCACCTGTAGATAGGACAAATGATGATGGTTTTTGGACACGACAAGGTTATACCTTCACCCTTTCACAACCCTACGGTACAGCCGATTGGCTACCTGTAAAGCAACTTCTAGAAGACAGGGCAGAGGAAGGGGTAGATGTCTCTATTACCACTACTGCTGCTAATAAGGTCGCTACAGTAGGTCTGCTACAAAACACCGTTGATGTAGGTGGTGGAAAGTTACGCTATGAGTATACCTCCAACTATCCCATCGTTTACTACCTCATTGCTTTTGCTGTAGGAGAATATGAAGAATACACCATTACAGCTAATCCTACTGGTGCGGCACAGCCCATTCCTATTCAAAACTTTGTGAGAAGTACCAGCGAATTATCTATTTTTCAAGACGATTTAGATGCCACTGCTGATATGCTCGTATTTTTTTCTGATCTTTTTGGTTTGTATCCTTTCCACGAAGAAAAGTATGGACACGTGCGCGTCCCCGCGCCTTTCTCTCTAGAAAACCAAATGATGTCGGCGATGGCTACCTTTGATAGGAAAGTAATTGCCCACGAGCTGGCGCACCAGTGGTTTGGTAATGTAGTAGCGCTAAAGTCATTTAGCCATATCTGGTTAAACGAGGGACTAGGTACTTATGCAGAGTACTTATACTTAGAAGAATATACTCCTAAAGAAGTTGCTGATGCACAGCTAGCAACTTGGACTAATAGAGCTACCTTGTTAGATAACGCTCGCGGCACGGTATACGTGACGGATTCGCTTAATACAAATGATATTTTCGATTTAGATATGTCGTACTACAAGGCAGCCATGGTATGGCATATGATGCGCTATCTGGTCAATGACGATGAAGTGTTTTTTCAGGCAATGAAAGACTACTACAATACTTACCAAAACAAAAATGTAGATACCTGGGATATGGCGGCAAGCTTTCAGACCAGTACAGGTATTGACTTTACTACTTTTCTGGAGCAATGGATATACGGAGAAGGGTACCCCAACTATACGATAGAATGGAACTGGGAAAACGGACAACTATACATCAAAGTAGATCAGCGGACGTCTTCTGAGGCGACTCCTTTCTTTGAAATGCCCTTAGAATTTGAAGTGACCGATGCAAACGATGAGAAGAAGACTTTTAGAGTCATCCCTACAGCCAATTCCCAGCTTTTTACATTGGATGAAGCTACGGCGATTACCGAATTGGTTTTTGATCCCACGACAAGCCTATTAGCCCGCCTGAAAGAAGTACAGCAGAACCCTGCTTTGAATGGCGTTACCAGTCTTACCCCTTCAACAAACGACTTGGTACAAGTATACCCTAACCCTGTAGAAGATTTCTTATATATCAATATAGAACAAGCAACTTCCCAGCAACATCAATTACAAATATTCAACACATTAGGGCAACTTGTATGGCAAAAAAACAACCAAACTAATAATGGTATGATAGATATAAGTATGCTGCCCGAGGGAATATATACAGTTAAAATAAGCGCTCAAGAGATGATTCGCACTTTTAAAATCGTTAAAAAATAAACGATGCTGCGTAGTTTACTTTCCTACAACTTATTTAAAAATTACTAACCACTTGACCAATCTTAAAAACGAATCTATAGAGGTGTTTCAATTTGAAGAAATGAACGAACTCTATAAAGAAATTGGTCTAGTAATTAGGACACAAAATCCAGCACTCCATATCTATCGATTTGAGGATTTTAATGATGCTTGTGAGTGGGTGATGCCGCCACATAGTAAGTCCTTTCATCAAGTTTCGTTTATTACAGATTTTGGTAGTTCTCAGCTAAATATCAATCAAAAGATTGTAGAAGGCGTCCATTCGCTTGTATATTTTATTTCTCCTCAACATATTTACTCTTGGAAGAGAGACGCAGGTATCAAAGGTTACATCGTAAATTTTAAGCTTGAAAACCTACCTTTTTCACCAAAAGACTTTTTCGAGAAGTTCAAGTTTTTCGATCTACAAGAGCTCAATTATCTACAAGTTGAAAAGCGTACCCTACAAAGACTGAAGGAGGTCTTTGAACAGCTTTATAAGGAATACTATCAACCAAGTGGTTCTTTTTCTGAGGAGATTTTACAACATTATCTGTTGGTGCTGATGTACAAGTGCCTAAATCTCTTTCAGGAACAACAAGTCAAATTTGAGGGCCTTCCGAAAGATAATCAGTTATTCTACAAGTTTCAAAACCTAATCAATAACTACTATCTATCTAAGCGGACAGTCAAAGAGTATGCAGACTTACTGAATATTACCGCTAATCACCTTAGCGAGCGTATTAAAAAAGAAACAGGTAAGCCAGCCCTATATTTTATTGCGAATAGGCTACTCATAGAAGCCAAGAACCTTTTAGCTTACTCCGACTTAGAAATGAAGGCAATTGCTTACACGCTTAATTTCGCTTCACCCTCTCACTTTGGAAAGTTTTTTAAGTCGAATACAGATTTGACACCTCTTCAGTATCGCCATATCATACAAGCCGAGAAATAGACCATTACAGCCCTTTTATTTTATACCAAAAGGGTAATTCTGAGCATACCTTTGTCATATCACAATACACAAGAGATATGAAAACGAGCATTGTAATATTAATCATCTTTTTAAATGTATCGATCATGAACGCACAAGAAAAAATTGATTTTAAAGTAATGGGTGGATACCAGTTTGCTGAAGGGTATACTATTCATCAAAATGATCCTTTTGTATTTGCACAGGCTGGACAACTAACAGGGTCTTGGCATTGGGAGTTTGACAACGGTCAAAAAGGAAATACGCATGTAAATGGGGCTACCGCCAATAGGGTATTAGGAATAGGTAAGAATGAACTCTTCGGTACCCTGCAAATCAACATGTATGAGCTAGAGGGCACCCCGGCAGGACAAGACTTGCTCTACCTTGCTTATACTTCCCGTAAATTTGAATTAGAGGGAAGTAAGGTGACCATCGTGGTAATTGGTGAGTTTATTGGGGGAATAGGTAAATATAAAAATGCTTCTGGCCATCTGAAAGTAACATCGGTGAACGGCTTTTTTGAAGAGGGAGCGGGTACTATTTACCTAACTGAGCAAAAAGAGATTACCCAAGAAACAGTAAAAGGTTGGGTGAGTGATTACTTTAAAGCAACCCAAAGTGGTGATGCAAACGCTTGGGCAAATAATTTTGCAGACAATGTTTATCTAAATGATCCGTATGGAAGTGAGATTCCTAATAATAGGGAAGACATCGTGGCTATTGGAGAAACATTTATGTCTTCCTTTGAATCAGTTGGGCTTTATCCAGACTTCGTTTATGTAAACGGACTAAACACTACCGTAAAGTGGACAGGTAGAGGGATTACTAAAGAAGGAAAAGAAGCTACCTTTCATGGGATAAATGTAACTACCTACAATCGTCAGGGGAAGATCATTAGCCATATTGGTTACTGGAATCCTCAAGAAATAGTGATAAAGTAATAGCATTGAGCTGAAGCGAGCAAGGTGTATTATTCGCCTTGCTTCTTCTGGTAAAAAGAATAATTCTCTCAAAAGTGATTGACTAGATAATACACACAAACATTTCAAGATAGCTATGGTTTCTGTATTAAATAAAATAATAGGATGAAAACGGATTATAAGCAGCCCTTAGGAGCGATCATAACGCATTTTCAACTAACTAAAGCCACAGAAAGCGAAATCAGCGAGATCAAACACCTCTTGGCCAATCATGGGGTACTGGTATTTCGTAAGCAACAGTGTACAGACGAAGACTTTATACTTTTCTTGAAGAAAATGGGTCCACTTACCTTTACCGTTGGTGAAGTATCCGTAGAGCATCACCCAAATCTTAATGTAGTAACGAACGTGGGAAGAAAAGAACCTCCCAAGAGTCGCTTCCATACGGATTCTAGCTACTTTACGAAGCCTCCTGCTTATACCGCCTTACGTGCTGTGACACTCCCAAAAAATGGGGGCGACACCTTATTTACCAATCAGTATTGGGCTTACGAAACACTCCCTGCAGCAGTAAAAGATAGACTAGCGAATAGAACCTTCAAACACGTGGTTTCTGGCCTTGATTTATCTGATTACGAAGAGGCTGAAAAAGCTGCTGATCATCCTGCCTTTCTCAAACATCCCGTATCGGGTAAAACAGCACTGTATATGTCTACCCCTTTAAGGTGTGTAAGTGTGAGTGGTCTGGAAGAGGAGGAGGGTAAAAAACTCATCTCGCTGTGCTATGAACATTCTATTCAAGAAGCAAATATTTACCGACATCAATGGCAAGCAGGTGACGTGGTGATTTGGGACAATGGCTGTACTCTCCATAAGGCAGATCATTCTCAGGTAGAGGGCGATCGTACTTTTCATCGGGGAATGTCGCTGGGTTATAACGCTTAGAGAACAACTGAGTAGGCTACGTAACCGCCCTTTTTGCTGCTGTTGTCCATAAAGTCTTGGTGATGGCGACAAGGTCGGCTCCTTCTGCTTGTAGCATAGAAGAAATCATGCTGGTTTTACTAAAAGACCAAAACAGCCCTGCCTCAAGTAAGTAAGGCTTGCCTGTCTGTGCGTGAATACGAAAATCGTACATAGAAAAATCACGACAGTGAAGCCCTTCGTGCAGGGTGATCATCATTTGCGTTAGTTCAGCCTTTAGCTCCTCAGTAAGCATGGCGGGGCATTGGGCAGGTACCTGATGCTTTTCAGACTGTGCCAGTAGTTGCCCGTCTTCTTGAAACTTCAGTTTGTCTTCTTTTTCACGGATAGGGCGCGCTTGGCTCACACCGTATTCAATGAAGGCAGGCGTGTAATATTGCTCGCCTTGCTTGATAACGGCTCCTCGTAGCTCTCGCCCAGGGATGAATTCCTCCAAGAGTACTTCTGCATCAAAAGATAGCGCTTTTTCGATTGCCTCACTAAGTGCACCCTTCTCTTTCACCAAAGAAAGCCCCTCTGAATTATCTGCACAATTAGGTTTAACAATCACTGGCCAAGAAAAGTCACTTAAGATTTCTGGTGCAATTACTGTTGAGATTGTACAGCACCCCTTTGGAACACTTACACCTAAATCTTGTGCTATAAGTTTGGTGAAGTGTTTATTTTGTGCAATGCTTAATACCTGACCAGAAGCGCCCACTAGGGGAACATGAAGGATTTCCTCAAAGAGAATACGTATACTGGTTAAGCCTGTCTGGCAAAACATATGTGGTACCGCCAAGTCTGCTTCTTGCACCTTTTGTATCATTTCGCTGAGCGAAACCCGCGGGACACTTGTATCCAAATGAGTACTTACAGACCACTGACCATCAGGGTAGGCAATGGCAAAAAGTAAATCAAAACCCTCAGGACAAACAACATCTTTGGCGTAAAGCACTGACAAATCAAAGAAAAACTGTGAAGTAGGTGATCCTACCAACTGAAGCGAAAGAAGTGACATAGGTTTAGTGTTAGTCTCCACCGGGTACGACAAGTTTACCAATATTAAAATCAATGCGTGTCCAAGTTGCTCCCCGTGTCATTCGTTGCAGCAACTGGTAAGGAATACTTACATGGTTATTAAACCAAAATGGCCAAGGGTCTTCCCAGCTAAAGACAGCTTCTTTACCCGTCCAGATGCGCTTTAGGAGTGAGAAAAACTGCCGAGGACTTTTACTCGTCAGTAAGCGATACAATTCGTGATAAATCCAATAGGTATGTCCGCTACTTTCATTGGGAAGATAGGTCTTGGTATCTGTAGAAGGATGATAAGCCCTACCCGCAGTCAATTGGTTGTGAAATAAGGTAATGGCAGAATGTGTTCTTGGATTACACTCAATAGGGACGACTGTTCCATCGTCCCGAATGATGAAGTCAAAGGAAATTTGACCCGTACCACCAAGTTGGGTAATAAACGATTTTACCCACGCTTCTACCTGATCAAGATACAGCATTTTATAATTGACCTGAAAGGGGGAAGAATCTGAGCATACGTACAGGTTGATCTGACCTGCTTGGGTAGTCGTATGGGTACATACTTCTCTCCCTTCCACGAACTCTTGAAGTACCCAAGGCTCCTCAGCACTGATAGGTAAAGAGGCCACCCACTTTTCCCAACCAGAGTAAGGGAGTTGTCGCAAATCGAGTCGATAGACGGGATCGTAGGCGATTTTTTTTAAGATGTATTTCTTTCCTGCGGTCAACTGCAAAGAAAGCAATGCCTCCTGACTTTCGATTAAGTAAGATTCTGGCGCAGACAGTCCAAAACTTCTGCATAGCTCCGAAAACTGGTGCTTGTCGTCCAGTTGGCGTACAAGGGCTTCGTCGAGATGAAAGACTTTTGTAGTAGAAGGAAAAAAAGGCTTTGCCTTGGCATCATAAAGTGCTGCCTTTGGGCTTGCCACTGGAACAAAAAGCGTTACCTTTTCTGCTTTCGCCAAGTCTATCAACGCTTGTTGATAGGCTTCTCCCTCACCTTTGATTTTAGGAATCTCAACGAACCTTTCTACTGCGCGAGAAAAGCGCGTACCGCACCATTTGTACAAGGGCGTTTCTGCTACAATTACCCGATCGCCTAAGGCTTGAAACATTCTTGCCAACTGGAGGCATTTGGTCATTTTACCACCAGTGAGCAGGATGGTACGCCCACTGGAGGAGTGTTTTTTAGCTTCGCTGAACTCCACTTCGTTCCGGTTCTTGAAAAAGAGCAGGCGAAGAGAAGCTAAGACTACTATCAGTAAGGCTGGGAAGGCACATATACCTAAAGCAATCAACACAAGCAATGATTTAAAAAAAGCTTTCAATTTAAGCAATGCGTCTAATGAGGGTTAAGCCATCGCGAATAGGTAGAATCACTTTCTGAACGTTGGGATCTGCTTTAACGGCCTTATTAAACGCCTCAATGGCTGCCCCATTCTTGGTTTGTTCTCCTGCTCCATATACCTGTCCCATATAGAGGGTATTATCTACACAAAGCAGGCCGCCTACTTTGAGGAGTTCAGCCTCGAGAATGGTTTGGTAATAGGTCAGATAGTTCTCTTTGTCTGCATCGAGAAACACAAAATCAAAAGAATACCCTTCTTTTTGTAAGGCACTTAAAGTTGCGAGCGCTTCTCCTACCTGAATTTTGACCTTTTTCCCCACGGGCGTATTGGCTAGCTGTTGCTGGGCAAAATCGGCGGCAAAAGGGTCGTATTCGCAGGCAATCAACGTGCCCTCTTCAGGCAGTGCTTCTGCCATCGCCAAAGAGGCATAAGAAGTAAAAGAACCTATCTCCAGTATACGCTTTGTACCAGTAAGCGCAACTAGCATTTGTAGCAGTTGTCCTTCTAGCGCTCCTGATAACATTTCTTTCTCTAAACGAATACTCGTAGCTCCCTTTTGAAAAGCCGCCTCCCAATCGAGCGCATTGGTATGCTTCTCTAGCGCGATCAAAGCAGGAGAGGCTTTCGTAGAGTGTTCAGCAAGGTACTGATCGAGTGGCTGGGCAAGTGCACAACACTCCTCTATCAGCTTGGATAGCTCTCCTTCCAAACCCATTTTACTGCCCAAGTCTTTCAGCTCAGATAGCTTTTTACTTAGTATAGAAAGAGGCGTAACAGGACGTAATTCACTCATTTAATTGATATTTAAGGCTTTTTGTACTATTCAACGATTGGTTTAAGAGAAGCTTGGTAGTGCGTTACTAGCTCTTTCCAATTGGTTTGAGCAAGGGAGAGGAATACCCGATCGGCAATATTTTCAACGTGCTCATCGTGGTATTGTCCTGGTGTCACTATGGTAAAAATACCTGCTCCTTTGGCTGCTAATGCAGAAATGAGCGAATCTTCAAGAGCGATACAATCTGATGCCTCAAGTCCGAAACGTTGAAGCGCCTTTTGGTAGATTTCTGGTGAAGGCTTGCCTTCCTGAACTTCTTCTCGGTGAAAAATATAATCAAAACTATCTTTCGTGAGTGCACCATTACTTGATGCAAGAATGGCGTCTGTATTTGCTGGATAGGTCGAGGTAACCCACGCTACTTTTGCGCCCGTTTCTTTTGCCTGTTTGATTAAAGAGACCACACCAGGTCTTGGCGTTACTTTTTGATCAATAATCATTTCACAAGCCAGTATTGTCTTTTGACTATGAATCTTCTGTATTACTTCATCAGTGAGGTTTTGATGGGTAGCATCAGAAAGTAAACGTAGGCGGTCTTGCCCACCGCTGCTTCTAAGTAAAGCGCGATAGGTCTCTGGTGTCCATTCCCAATTTAGCCCTTGTTCTGCCATCGCTTGGTTATAAGCCAAACGCTGTAGTTCAGAAGTTTCGGCGACTGCCCCAATGGAGCCAATAAATAAAGCTTTAGGTGTCATAAGATTAAAAAATAAGGATTTGATAAATAAAAATTTATGCTTTTTGAAGGGTGGCATTATCCTTTAAGGAATGCCCTACAGTAGAGGGATCTTCCAAACCTACTTCATGACAGTGAGGCTCAATCCCTAGTCCTTCACGAGGATAAGTTTGACAGAGGGTTTTGTACCCTTCCATCGCCTCTTTTAATGCCTCGAAAGACAACGTATTGAGGTAGCCACATTCGCCGATTCGACCCTTTGGTAGCGGCGCGACCAGATGGCCGCCTCTTTTCTCAATAATTTTGAGTTGTCCCTTGTAAATTAGTGTTGTATCATCAAGAATCGGGTGCCATAGGCTTAGCTCAAATTTACTAATGAGCTGGCATATTCTATCACACTCTTCGCGGCTAATCCAACCTTGTAGGTAACTAAGGTAGGCGCCAAATCCCATGCCACAGGAAACCGCATGGCCGTGCAGCATACCAGAGGGAATTTCATAGCCAGGCGACCAAGTATGTCCGTACGCATGAGGGCGACACTGATGGGTTTCGTATAGGTTACCGTATTCTGCCTCTACATAGCTTTGCATCGAGAGGGCTAAAATACGTTGGCTATTGTCACTAAGGTGGGTATCTTCGGTATCTACGCCAAACTGCGAGTAAACTAAGTCAACGCCAGTTTCTTCTAATAGTTCAAAAAGTGTAGCGTCTTTTACAGTTGCCATCTTGATGATTTCTGCCACGCCGTGTCGTATCCAGCCAGTTCGTAAGGTCTTGAAAAAGGTACGGTCAGTAAGGGTTAAGACAGGTGCATGATAAGCGCCAAAGAGGTTTTTAAAACCAAATCCATCACAACAAGTACGTGGAGAAGGGCCTGCATCAATGCCCGAAACAATGGAGGTAGCCAACATCACATAAGGAGTACCACGATGATAAAGCGCACAAGCTAATCCTCCTATATCGGTGATAACGCCTCCTCCTACAATCAGTACAGGTTCTTGACGTGAGACACCTATCTCTTTAAAGTCAGCGAGGAGTGACTCTACCGTATGAATGCCTTTATCGACCTCCATGGCGCGATAAACCAACATTTTTAGGGTAATGTCGTGTTTTTCAAAGTAAGCCACTAGTTCTTCACCGTAGTGTTCGTGTACGTTGGCGTCGATGACACAAACACACTTTCCTAACGGATAATAAAGGTTGCGTAAAATCAAGTTGTCAGGGTGTAATACTCCTTCAATGATTTGTATTTCAGTCATAGTGGAGGTAGTCATGACGGCTTCAATGTGCTTTCCATCAGCAGTGCTGTTTACCTTTCCCGAAGAGGTACGGTACATAGAAGTAGGATAAAGGGCGTGCGGGTCTTCCTTTTCCAGATGCGCCAAGAGAAACGATATAGTATCTTCTTGATCGTAGGTGAGCAGGAGCTGGATAATACTCCATTGGCTTTCTGGATGAAGCGCTACAGCAGTGCTAAAGTTTTCCCACGCTTTCGTTTTATCAGGCAGTATCTCAGCAACCAATTGGCTCAAAAGCGATAGAAGTTGACTAGCTGAGAGCGAATAAGCAGATTTGAGCTTACGTAGTAAATGGAGCGTATGGCTGGAAGTAGCAGCGGGTAGATCGGTTGACAGTTCGTGAGAGAACGCTTTGATGCTACGAAATACTTCTAAAAGTGCCTTAAAGTTGGTATCCGTAATAAATGAGGATAGGTCGGTAGGAAGCTTCATTTTTTCCAAAAGACTGGAAATCTCTACTAATAGATGAGGTTTGTTCATGAGGTTAATTAATTTTTCAGACGGTCAATACGACATTAGTAACTGAATGGCGTTCACTTATGTTCGAAAAAAAGTTGATTAAGCCTCCTTTAGTAAGATAAGGATTTGATTATCAAGTTTATGTAGGAAAAATAAAAATGGTCGTTATCTTTTTCTAATTCAGCACTAAGAAGTGTAGGCTTTACGTGAATAAGTTGTGCAATGCCTACGGCTGTTCCCCAGAGTAAGAAGGCAAATTCTTTTTCGTTGATTTCTCTTCTTATCGTTCCTTGTTCTTTTCCTTCTCTTATAATATTGGCAGTAAATGCAGTGAGTTTCTTACTAGCTTCCAAAAGCTCTTTTGACTCTTCAAGCCCCAAGCCACTTTCATAGAAAGAGACCAACTCGTAGTAGAAAGTATACTTTTTACAAAAGTCTAAATAAGCTAATAAGATACCCCGTATTTTTTCTAGGCTATCTTCTAGATGGACAGTACTCGCTTGAAACTCCTGCAAAAGTACTTTTCTCGACTTAATTGCTAGATGAGCAATAATATCTTCCTTGTTGGGAAAGTATAAATAAATGGTTCCTACAGCTAAGTTCGCCTTTTTAGCGACAGAGGCAATGCTTAGATTTTCTAAGCCCTTCTCTTGAATAATTTGCTCAGCACACTTGAGTACATGTGATTTTCGTTTGTCCTTAGCTTTTTCGTTGAGGGCTCTTTGCATAAATGATAAGGTAACTTTTGAGTAGCTGTAGCGCTTTTACTATGTGTGAGGCGCGTTTTACTGGACCCACTAACGAATAATATGGAGGCTTATCCCTCTGTAATATTTGTATCGTCTTATCTCTCTTAACACCACAAAGCGTCAATGGTTTTATGATATGGCTTACACCACCCTTTCGAAGGCCCAATTGAGTGCCGAAAAATAGCAGAATTATAATACTTGGCTTACTTCACGATGTTCTATTTATTAAAAATTGTATCATTAAAAGATATAGTAGACCTATATATTAAATAGATTATATAATTTGCTTATTTAATTATATTTTAAGACATTCAAGAACATTTTACTTATAGATAAAATCAACACGTAAACAAACCTATTATCATGCGTAACTTAAACCTATTTTGCTCACTGCTGTTCATAGTGGTGTTCGTTGCCTGTCAAGACAAAACAGAAGATGTATTGACCAACCCTGACCAGCAACTAAAGGGCGACCCTCCAAAGTATAATATTACAGCCCAAGAGGAATTCGATTACTACACAAGTGGTCGGCAAAGTACTGCTAACCAGCGTGCGTTAACTAGCGGTCTTTCGAGTGATTTTAATAATTGGCTGCAAAATAACGGCTATGGAGGCTTCGATTTTGCCCGCTACAATCTTTCAGGAGGAAGCTATGGAGGACGTACCTCTGCAGGAGAACCCATCAATAACCAGCCGGTCATTTTTATTCACGGGAACTCAGACAAAGCTGTTGGCAACTCAACAGGACAAACGGGTTGGACTTCCTCTATCGAGTATTTTCTATCCCAAGGGTATTCCCAAGCAGAGTTATACGCCATTACTTGGGGCGATGCGAATGCACTACAAAGTGCTAATCAGTACCATTCTAGAGCTAATTTAGAACGAATCAGGGCGTTTATTCAGGCGGTGAAAGCGTATACAGGTGCACAGGAAGTAGACGTGATCGGACATTCTATGGGTGTTACCCTAGCACGTAAGGCTATCAAAGGGGGCGGCGGTTATGATGCACTAGGCGGTGGAAGCTACAACCTGGGTAGTAGGCTCACTTATGTAGATACTTTTGTAGGTATTGCGGGAGCGAATAGAGGCCTTACGAGTTGTTATTACAGCAGTTTTACCCCTACTTGTGGTGCGACCAATGGTTTTTATCCTGGCTATGCCTATGGCGGAGTAGGCATGTCCGATTTCTTAAGGGACCTCAATAACCAATCAGGAAGAGAAGGAGACTACGTATATACCATCTGGAGTACTGAAGATCAAATCGTAGGTTTTAGCGGGGTAGTATGGGGAAGGTATACGTGTCAAATTCCTAATCAAAGTGGAGAGATACGTTACAATAGTTTCCCTTACGGACATTTCAACTGTAAAGACCTAACCGCCTCTGAACAGCTCCGCATGGTGAGAGACCATAGAACCTTGTAGGAGTGTATACTACAGACACTAAAAAAGGGCGCTCAAAAGGAAAAATACCTGCTGAAGCGCCCTTTAACATGCTTTCATAAATTTCATTTTTGAAGGATCAAGTATACCTAACTATTAAATAGGTCATATGGCTTGCTTATTTAATTATATTTTAGCACATTAAAAGCAATTTTATTATATAATTAAAACGTAAATATACCTTCCATGAACAACTTAAAACTATTTTACTCATTACTACTTATTGTGGTATTCGTCTCTTGTCGTAAAGAACCAAAGGACGGCCCGGTTGACCCTGAGGCGCCATTAGCGGGTGATCCACCGTCAGAGACTATTACGGTACAACAGGAATACGACTTCTATACAAGTACGAATGAGAATTTTGACAATGAAGACATCATATCTAGTAGTCTTTCAAGTGATTTCCAAAGTTGGCTACAAGATAATGGTTATGGAGACTTTGACTTCGCGCGTGAGGAACTTCCAGGGGGAAGCTACGGAGGACGTACCTTCGCTGGAGAACCTATCAAGAATCAACCTGTCATTTTTATTCACGGGAATTCTGACAAGGCCGTAGGTAGTGCTATATTTCAAACGGGTTGGACTGCCTCTATCGACTACTTTTTGTCACAAGGATATTCTCAAGCAGAGCTATACGCCATTACATGGGGCGATGCAGACATCTTACTGGCTGCTAACCAGTACCATTCTAGAGCCAATGTAGAACGAATCAGAGCGTTTATTGAAGCGGTAAAAGCATACACTGGTGCAAAGAAAGTAGATGTGATTGGTCACTCTATGGGTGTTACTTTAGCGCGAAAGGCTATCAAAGGAGGTACTGGCAACGATGAGTTAGACGGCGGAAGCTATGATTTAGGCAAGAAACTTTCTTACATAGATACTTTCGTAGGTATTGCGGCTGCCAACAGAGGTTTGGTAAGTTGTTTTGATAGTAGCACACTGCTTACTAGTGGAGAGACGAATGGCTTTTTTCCGGGCACTGCCCCTGGTGGAGAAGGGCTTTCTGATTTCTTAACTGACTTGGCTAACCAAAGGGGGAAAGAAGCAGACCATGTATACACTATCTGGAGTATTCAAGATCAGCTCATAGGTTTCAGTAATCTTGTTTGGGGACAATTTACTAGTCAAATTCCTCGTCAAGATGGGGAAATACGCTACGATGCCTTCCCTTACGGACATTTTAACTGTAAAGACCTCACTGGTCCCGAACAACTCCACCTAGTAAGAGATCATAGGATCTATTAGAAATCGCTTATTATAGGCATTAAAAGGACGCTCAAAAGGATAATACCTGATGAAGCGTCCTTTAACATTATGTGAAGAAATGACTTTAGCAGGTGCGTATTTTTTATTCCTTCCAAGAATGCTGTACTTTAAGGGATAACTCGCTCAATCCTATTTATGACTGCTCCGCGCTTTATTACGCTAATAATCATCAGTAGTTTACTCTTTACTGTAAGCTGTAAAACCAATTCACCGCAGCGTACCAATACTCTTTCCTCTGTACAATCCCTTACTTACCCTTTATCCAAACCGTTGGTAAGCGCGCATCGCGGGGCTAAATACTTGGCAGGGTATCCTGAAAATTGTCTGGAAACCTTTCAGTACATCCGAAAGCAAATGAACGGACTGATTGAGTGTGATGTAGCCAAAACTAAAGATGGTGTACTGGTGTTGATGCACGATAAAACCGTCGATCGAACTACCAGTGGTACAGGAAAGATTGATGAGCTGACTTATGAAACGGTCAGGCGTTTACAGCTCAAAAACTTCCAAGGAAAGGTAACACCCTATCGTGTACCGCTATTTAAAGAAGTGCTGCAATGGGCCAAAACCAGCAATACCTTGCTAACCGTAGATATGAAACGATCTGTAACGGCTAGTGAAGTCATTGACTTGATCAAAGAAAGCAAAGCAGAAAAGCAATGCGTAGTCATTACCTATTCTACTACTCAATCACAAGAAGTATATCAGCTTGCGCCCGATTTGATGCAGTCCGTCTCTATTCGAAACGAGGAAGAGTTAGCCCGTTGGCGAGCAAGTGGTGTACCCGCCGAAAAAACGATCGCTTTTACAGGAACACGTGCAAGCGATGCAGCTTTGTATAAGGCCCTTCATCAAGAAAAAGTCCTTTGTATCATCGGTACAATGGGAAATCTTGATAAAAAGGCCAAAGCCAAGGGGGCACAAGTATACCACTCGCTGCTTCGAGAAGGTGCCGATATTATTGCAACTGACTATCCATTGGAAGTAGAAAAGCTACTAAGTGCCCAATAGAAAGATACTTCCTTTTATTTCTTTCGCTGTAGGCGCCATCTTCTGATATTTTTCTCCAACTCCACCAAACCGTAAAGTACAGAGGAAATCGCTAGTACCACTACCCAGCCCTGCAAGGTAATAGGGGCGGTGTCAAATAGCTTATTCATGAAAGGCGAATACGTAAAAAGTAGCTGAATCCCCGTCATCACCAAGGTGCCGGCTACTAGCCAAGGGTTAGTAAAGAAGCCAATGGTAAACTGTGAATACAAAAGAGAGCGCATATTATACAGGTAGAAAAGCTCCCCAAATACAATGATATTAACCGCCAATGTACGGGCTTGTGCTACAGAACTCCCCTGCTGAATCGCATACTCATAAACGATGTAAACACCAATCACTAAAAATAAACCTACCCATAGCATCCGCCAAACAAGTTCTCTAGTAAGTAAAGGTGCGTTAGGGTTACGTGGTTGCCGTTGCATAATATCAGGTTCCTTGGGTTCAAAGGCTAGTGGAGAACCCAAGAAGATAGTGGTGGTCATATTGATCCATAGAATCTGTAGAGGCGTTATAGGCAGTACTAAACCCAAAAAAGAAGCAATAAGAATTACCAAGCCTTCTGCAATATTGGTGGGTAATGCCCAAGTAATAAATTTAATAAGGTTATCTAGCACCCTACGGCCTTCCTCTACAGCCAATTCTATGCTTGCAAAGTTATCATCCGTAAGAATCATATCGCTGGTTTCTTTCACCACTTCTGTACCCGTAATACCCATAGCAATACCGATATTGGCTTGTCGTAGTGCTGGCGCATCATTGACGCCGTCGCCTGTCATCGCTACGATATGATCTTGCGCCTGAAATATTTTGATAAGCTGTAGCTTTTGGGCAGGACTTACCCGGGCAAATACTTCCTTCTGTGGGGCTACTTTAGCTAGCTCTTCATCACTCAGCTCACTCATGGCTTTTCCTGTAATGCCTTCTGTATCGGTGGTATTACTGGCTAATCCCAATTTTTTGGCTATGGCAATGGCTGTTTTGACGTGGTCGCCCGTAATCATTTTTACCTGAATGCCTGCCGTTTTACAGGCTTCAATGGCTTCGATGGCTTCTGGTCGAGGAGGATCGATCATAGCTTGTAAGCCTAAAAAAGTGAGCCCTGTAGCAACATCTTGGTGGGTAAGTGTATTTTGTTGTGCGGCTACTTCCTTACGTGCAAAAGCCAGCACCCTAAGCCCTTGGGCAGCCAACTGATCTACCTTGGCTTCAATAGCCGTTGCATCAAGAGGGTGTAGCGTACCTGTGAAGTCTATCTGCTGGTTACAGCGGGCGAGTATTTTCTCTACAGCCCCCTTCATATAAATATAAGTTTGCTCTTGTGTAGGAGTGGTATGTAAGGTGGCCATGTATTGATAGGCAGACTCAAAAGGAATCTCTTCCACTCGCGGAAATTGCTGATGCGTGGTAGGTAAATCGAAACCTGCCTTCATTCCCACCGTAAGTAAACACCCCTCAGTAGGGTCTCCTTCCACACGCCAAACCTCTTCTTTTTGTATAAGTTGCGCATCATTGCACAATAAGCCTGCTTTAAGCAGCTCTTTTATAGTTGCTTGGGCAAGTGGGTCAATTTCTTCTTCTCCTTTATGAAATGCTCCCGTAGGTTGGTAGCCTATACCACTGACATTAATAAGTGTGTCACCTATAAAAAGTTTCTGTACGGTCATCTCATTCTGTGTAAGTGTACCAGTTTTATCAGAACAAATAATCGTGGTGCTCCCCAGTGTCTCCACAGCAGGAAGCTTCCGAATAATCGCGCGGCGCTGTGCCATACGTGAGACACCAATCGCTAGCGTAATGGTGAGTGCAGCCGGCAACCCCTCAGGAATAGCACCTACGGCCAAGGCAACCCCTTCCAAGAGAGCATCGTTCAGAGATTTACCACTCAAGAGACTGGCCGTCATTACAATACCTGTCAGCGCGAGAATGACCCAAAGGATAAAGCGACTAAAATCATTAATTTTCTTAGTAAGTGGTGTCACTAAGATATCTGCTGAAGAGATCATTTGGTTGATCTTCCCAATCTCAGTACGATCACCCGTAGCTACCACAATCCCTTTGGCTATCCCTTGGGTGATAAGTGTAGAAGAGTATGCCATATTGCTACGGTCGCCTAATACTACTTCACTCTCTAGGGTAGCTACTTTTTTTTCTACAGGTAAGGATTCTCCCGTAAGTGCTGATTCATCTACCTGTAGCTCTTTTACCTCAAAGAGCCGCAGGTCAGCCGGTACACGATCACCCGACTGTAACAAAACAATGTCACCAGAAACGAGGTCGGTAGCGGGAATCGTTTGCCTTTGCTGATTTCTGATCACTACTGCCTGGTAGTTTAATACCTTGGCTAGCGCTTGGATAGAACGCAGTGCTTTGGATTCTTGCACAAAACCAATAATGGCATTGATGAAAACCACTCCTAAAATGACACCCATTTCCACCCATTCTTGTAGAAACCCGACAATGACGGCTGCAATGAGTAAGATATAGATAAGTGGTGTGTGGAACTCTTTCAGGAATAAAATTAATAAAGACTCCCCTTTTTTTTGGGTAAGTGTATTGGTGCCTTCTTGCTGCCTTTTTTGTGTTACGGTAGCATCATTAAGGCCTTGTGTCAGATGGCTTTTGAGCATTTTAACGGCCTCAGAGGCATGCATCAAGTGCCAAGCGATTTTAGCGGACATAGCGTATGAAGTATAAGTTTTAGCGGTTGAAAATTAATCGTTACTAAGTTAAGATAGTTTTACTATCTCACCAAGTAGGAAAGCTATAATTTGTAGAAGAAAAATAGTAAACGATACCTTTCTTCAAGTAGAAGAACTCCTTCATAAAGTGAAATGAAAAATTAGCAAATTAATCTATGAAGTATTCATCATAAAAACCTAAATTACTTCTATATATTCATCTTTTAATTTTTCAAAACAACTACAAGTTATGCAACTTACACAAACAAAATGGCTCTGGACGCTTCTCTTCGCTTTCTGGAGTTACCAACTCCAAGCCACCATTATTTATGTAGACTACCAAGCAACTGGTAGCAACAATGGGACAAGTTGGACCAATGCTTACACCGACTTTAATTCGGCACTTTTATCCGCTACTTTTGGCGACGAAATCAGAGTGGCAGAGGGAAATTATCAGGCACCTCCAGATGGATTTGTGCTCAAGGATGGTGTCAGAATCAATGGAGGTTATCCGAGTGCTACACGTTATCCTGCCAATCTTATTTGGCTGGTGGAGTCACTGAGAAGTTATACGACCTATCCAACTTACTTAGAAGCTACTCCTTCTCTCAACAGTACAAGTGAAACCACCTTGAGGCAAATAAGTAATCTGAGTAATCAGACGCGACTAGATGGCCTGTACATTGTAGGAAATGAAGCCCTTATCGTAGACACTAACTATAGCGGTATTTTATTAAATACTAGTTTGGTAGTAAGTAATTGTATTTTTAGGGGAGATAATATTTCATCTTCATCTCCTTTAGGGTTTGCAGTTATCTTTCCTCGTGCTGGCGACTATATCATACAACCTACCTTTCGAAATTGTACTTTTGAAAACTTTAGCTATTTCATTATTGGCAATACAAGCGCACAAGATAACTGGTCTCCAAAATTTAATAAATGTAAGTTCAGTGACATACAAACCTATGTATTTGGTGTGAACTTATTTGGAGGTACTTTCTCGCCTGAAATCAATGATTGTGAGTTTACGGGGAATAGAACTGTATTTCGTTCTTTTAACAATATTGGAAGCATCCTGAAAATTAACGTAGTCAACTCGTTATTCATCGACAATGACCGTGTGGTAGAAATTTATCAAGAACGAGGCGCTTTAGGTAATATTTTTACTAACTGTACTTTTTATGAAAATGGTTCTGCTGTAAATATACCTTTTGTCTTTTGGTGGAATAGCGCGCAATATAATGACAACAACCCAGTTACGGTAGCTAGCTTTCGAAATTGTATTTCTTGGCGTAATTTGAATAATGCTGGAAAGCTCATAGAACTGTCACCGGGTCTACACGTCAACGTCCAAAATAGCTTACTGGAAGCAAGTTCTTTCAATTCAAGTGCTAGTAGCGATCCTGTATTTTCTATTCCTAGTCCACATCCTACTATCGACCGTGTAAGAGATTTGGGTGGTAATATCCTCAATCAGAATCCACAGTTTGTAAACCCTACGGCAGCTACATCTGACCTACGTTTACAAGCTTCTTCTCCCGCTCGTAACGCAGGTAATAATAACCTTATCCCAGCAGGTGTCACCAGAGATATCACCATCAATGATCGTATTCTAGAGGGGGCAGTAGATATGGGTGCTTATGAGTTTTGTGAATCAGGTGATGGTGCTTGTAACCCTATAGTAGTTGATCCTGGTGATCCTACCTTTGAAATGGTGAGTACAGAAAATGAAATGACGGTTTTTCCTAATCCAGTTCAAGAAGTGATTCATCTACAAGTCAGTAAGGAAGTAAAAATACACGCTGTTACCCTTACTAACTTACAGGGCGAAGTACTCAAAACTTGGCAAACAGCTACTCACCTTGAGGTAGCCGCTTTAGAAAAAGGCTTGTATCTTTTGAAAGTAGAGACGAATAAAGGCGTAATGACCATCAGAGTCATCAAGGAATAAAGGAACAAAGAGAAGAACCGCTCACTGATGAGTGGTTCTTTGTATTACTGTGCATTCAGCAGGTAAAAGTAGAGTACAGGAAGCAACTAATGACGGCTTCTTCAAATGAAAACGAACTTTCGTAAAGTGAAAAGCAGCCTTCGTAAAGTAATACAACCTGTATTGATGCTAAAGCTTTAATTTAAAGTAATACATCTAATATTTTACTTTTCAAAACAACCACAAGTTATGCAACTTACACAAACAAAATGGCTCTGGACGCTTCTCTTCGCGTTCTGGAGCTACCAGCTCCAAGCCACCATCATTTATGTAGACTACCAAGCGACTGGTAGCAACAATGGGACAAGTTGGACCAACGCTTACACCGACTTCAACACAGCGCTTTTATCCGCTACCTTTGGCGACGAAATCAGAGTGGCAGAGGGAAATTACCTAGCGCCTTCTGGTGGTTTTATACTCAAGGATGGTGTTAGAATCAATGGAGGCTATCCGAGTGCAACACGTTATCCTATTTGGCTGGTAGAATCGCTGAGAAGTTATACGACCTATCCGACTTACCTAGAAGCGATCAATAGTGGTAGCCAAACAACCTTGAGACAAACGACCAATTTGAGTAGTCAAACCCGACTAGATGGATTACATGTTAAAGGAAACGAAGCATTACGAATAGAGAATAATCAAAGTGGTACTGTAGTGAATACTCAGATAGTAGTAACCAATGTTATTTTTGAAGATGGAGACAGGATACTCGTTACCCCTGAAAACCTTATTCTGAAGCCTACTTTTCAAAATTGTGAATTCAAGAATTTTAATCTGTTTGTTTCAGGTACTTTAAATCCTCAAGATGACTGGGCTCCCAAGTTCAATAACTGCCAATTTACTGATTTCGATCAGTGGCCTACCTATAGTATGTTTAGGATAGTTGTAGAGGGAGGAAGGTTCTCACCTGAGATCAGTAATTGCGAATTCAATAATAACGATCGGATATTTGGTGTTGACGTATCTAACTTTCTAGGTAATGGAGGAGGTACGGTAGAGATAGAGGTAGTGAATTCCTTATTTGTCAATAATGTTACTGTACTATGGATTGAGCTATCACATTTACCAGCTAGTTTTGATAATAACTTCACAAACTGTACCTTTTATGGAAATGGTAAAATAGACGAGTCACTACACTCGCTTGTGGTTGAGGATATATCCTTTTCTGCTGCTGCTTCTTGGCCTCTTCAAAATCAACCTACTGATACCAACCCCCTGACAGTGATGAGCTTTGAAAATTGTGTTTCTTGGAATAATCTGAATAAGATTGGGAAATTGATATGGTTAGATTCAGGACTACACGTCAATGTGCAAAATAGCTTGCTAGAAGCTAGCTCTTTCAATTCGAGTGGTACAAGTAGCGATCCCGTATTTTCGATTCCTAATCCGCATCCTACCATCAATCGTGTGAGAGATCTGGGTGGTAATATCCTCAATCAAAATCCTCAATTTGTGAATCCTACGGCTGCTACACCTAATCTACGTTTACAGGCTTCTTCTCCTGCGCGTAATACAGGTAACAATAGCCTTGTCCCAGCAGGCGTTACCACAGATATTAGTGTTAATAATCGTATTTTAGAAAGTACGGTAGAGATGGGTGCTTATGAGTTTTGTACATCGGGTGATGGAAGTTGTAACACAACAGGTGTTCCAGTTGGCCCTATGAGTGAGCTACAACTTACTGAAAGTGAAATGATAGTATATCCGAACCCTGTCAAAGAAGTGATTCACTTACAAACTGATAAAGAAGTAAAGGTTTACTCTACTACCCTTACCAGCTTGCAGGGTGAAGTACTTAAAACTTGGCAAACGGCTACTCACCTTGAGGTAGCTGCATTAGAAAAAGGCTTGTATATTTTGAAATTAGAGACGAACAAAGGTGTAGAAACGATTAGAATTATAAAAGAATAAACCAATAACCCTATAATTTCTGAAGCCGCTCAGCACTGAGCGGCTTTTTTTATCGTTGTACAAGTACTGTTAGTTAAAGAAAGTACAAAATACCTCATTTTGAAATATACCGATTACGCAAGCATCATAGAAAAACAACTGCCTCAAATAAAACCTGAGAACCTACTTTTTTGGAATCTATGGTGTCTAAATTATGTCTTTGAGAAGATCACAACAAAAGAATACAAGTATTATAAGGGTTTTCAAGCCTGTTTCGATCTTCTATGGGAAATGAACGACACAAGAAAGATCGACGTGAGGCACCATCCAAGTGTAAAAGCTCTCCTATCTTTTACAGACGAAGAATACGAAGACTTAGACGACTTTGAGGTAAACCAAAAAGCCATAAAAGAGTGCTTAGTAGGCTTAGAAAGTATCCTAAAAAGTCTATTTGAGAATAATAGCCTGCCCTATAGTAGTTATACACACCCTATTGATTTGATTGACATCATAGTTGATCAGATACACATTGACAGCGAAAATACACATCCTGCTTTCTTAACAGAAGCACAAGCACAATTCAAGATGCTTGAAGAGATTACAAGATCAGTGGTGTATTATACTAGAAAAGAGTGTAATCGCCATAGAATGTAATAACCAACACATCCTGGTTTTTAATAAAATTATAGTGATTGTAGAAGCAATTTATGACCAAAAAGTATAAATTATTATTGGTATAATTATATTTTTTGGTGTTTTGTTTAACTACCTTTGCTAAAAATGCTTGCAGAATAAAAAATGGTAATGTATAAGTTAAACAAACTAAAATTTTGTATAAATTGTTTTTGATGAAAAAAATAACTACTTTTAAGATTGCCTGTCAAGTAAAAACAACGTCTTGCAGGGCGCTTTAATAACTACTAAACAATCTTTAAAAAGTACAATATGTGGGAGTCGCTTAAAGAAAAATCTTCCTGTGGTGTAGGCTTTGTAACCAGCAGGAAAGCTAGCTATACCTTTCAAACTGTTCAAAAAACACTACAGGCTCTCAAATGTCAAGAACATAGAGGCGCATGTAGTGCTGACCAACGTTCAGGAGATGGTGCGGGTATTATGACAGATATTCCTTTTGAGCTATTAGGATACGAAAGAGGAACCATTGCTGTAGCTACGCTTTTTACACCAGCCAATCAGGTAGAGCGGCGTCAGGTGCTAACCGTCTTCGAGAATACCTTTGCTTTTATGGGAGTTAAGGTAATTGACTACAGGAAAGTACCCGTTGAAGAAGCAGTGTTAGGGGAAGATGCTAGAAAATACTTGCCCTTTATTTTACAGGCTATCTTAGAGCGACCCGCCTACTGCCGTACAGACAGCTCTTTCGATAAGCTCCTCTATAAGTGTAAGCAGTATACCCGTACCAAATTGAGGCAAGAACAACTTCCTGAACTTTTCTTTGCTTCTCTCTCTGCCACTACCATTATTTACAAAGCCCTTACTTGTGCCGCCGATCTAGATCGTTTTTACTTAGATTTACAAAACCCCGCTTATAAAAGTCGCTTTGGGTTGTTTCATAGGCGTTTTAGTACCAATACTAAAAGTACGTGGGACAAAGCCCAGCCTTTTCGCCTCATCGGACACAACGGAGAGTTTAACACCATTACAGGCAACCGCTCTTGGGCTGTGTCGCGAGAGAAAGCCCTTGGTTTGTACGAAGGAGAGTTGCTTACTGCAAAAGGCATCAGCGACTCTGGCAGCCTGAATGAAATGATAGAAGCGCTCATGTATCGCAGTAGTATTCCGTACATTGATGAGATTTTAGCGATTTTGATGCCACCGGCCAATCACCAAAACGATTACTATGATTTTTGGGGACGTGCCATGGAGCCTTGGGATGGTCCTGCTTTAATCACCTATGCCGACAGCGAAAATATTGGGGCACGCCTCGATCGTAATGGCTTTCGGCCTTGTCGCTGGGCAATGACAGAAAACAACTTCTATCTCTCTTCTGAGGCAGGTTCTTTTCATTTAGAAGAATCTCATATTCTTGCCAAAGGAGCGCTAAAAGCAGGCACAGGCGTACGAGTAAGCCATAAGACTGGGCAAGTATACATTGTAGACCCCAGCCAATCGCGCTATAACTTTGATGCTCAATTTGATAAACGTACTTTCCCGCTCGCTTTCTCTCCTACAGAAAGACAAATCCCGCAGCATCTACACCAAAAGTATGTATTTAATTATACCCAAGAAGATTTTAAGAAGATTCTTATCCCCATGATCACAAAGGGGAAAGAGCCAATTGGCTCTATGGGCGATACCGCTCGACTAGCCATCTTTTCAGAAGAGCCCCGTTCTTTCTTCGATTACTTCTGCCATAATTTAGCTCAGGTCACCAACCCACCGCTTGACTACCTGCGCGAAAAAATGGTTACCGATCTCCGTACTTATTTAGGTCGTAAGCCTAATATCTTTGAGAAGAAAAACTTAATCCCACCCCGTGTAGCTTACGAACTAGCTAGTCCTATTTTAAGCCTAGGGCAAATGGAACAAATCCTACAGATGACAGAAACGCCTACCCAAGATAAGCGTCTCTTGGCCCAGCAATTTGACATTACCTTTCCAAGTGCTTTTGGCGAGGTAGGGTTTCGCTCAAAGTTGAGCCAACTGGCCAAAGACGTAAAGGCGGCTGTAAAGGCAGGTGTTTCTATCATTATCTTAACCGATCAGGCAGCTAGCTATGAGTACCCACCGATTCCTATATTATTAGCCATAGGAGCAGTTGCTTCTCATCTAAGAGAGTCGGGCTTGCGTCTCAAATTCTCTTTGGTAGCCCATACAGGAGCGATACGAACAACCCACCAAATTGCCGCTACCATCGGTATGGGTGCTGCCGCTGTATGCCCTTACTTGGCATTGGAAGTGGCGCGCTTTGAACAAGAAAAAACCTTAGATAAACTCACCGCCGATCAAAAGGAACGTAACCTGATCCAAGCCTATGAGAATGGCTTACTCAAGGTAATGTCAAAAATGGGTATTTCGGTGGTGCGTAGTTACCAGAGTTCACGTCTTTTCACTTCCATTGGCTTGTCTAAAGAGCTTATTAGTGAATACTTTGCAGGTGTAACCCCCAAACTAAGCGGTATAGGCTTAAAAGAGATCGTACAAGATGTAATGAGAAACCTAGAAAGCGCTAAAGTAGCTGAAGAAGCAGGAAAACTCCTCAACATCTATCAATTTAAAGAACACGCTAGAGGACAAGAGGGAGAAAAACACGCGATGACCGCGCGAAGATCGAAGGTGATTCACCAACTGGTACGAGAAACAGGGAAGCAGCTAGACGATGTGGCACTATACAAAGAGTACTTACAATTAGGCTTCGAAGAAGAGCCCATCAACATCCGTCATCTGTTCCAACTTAAAAAAGCAAAGACCCCTACACCCAAAGAAGCATTACAGACGCTTGCAGCCATTATGGCTAAATTTGGTTCTGGAGCCATGTCTTTTGGCGCCATCAGTGCAGAGGCACAGCGTGATATTTTTTACGCGATGAAAGCCATCGGTGGTAGAAGTAATAGTGGAGAGGGCGGAGAGAACCCCTACTATTATACAGAAGGGATTACCGCTTTTTCTAAGCAAATTGCCTCTGGTCGCTTCGGGGTAAATGCCTTATATCTTATTTCAGGACAGGAAATCCAGATAAAGATGGCACAAGGAGCCAAACCGGGCGAAGGCGGTCAACTAATGGGGGTAAAAGTAAACGAACTGATTGCCCAATCACGTAACTCACTAGTAGGTGTAGATTTGATTTCTCCACCGCCTATGCACGATATCTATAGTATAGAAGACCTCAAGCAACTTATTTACGAATTAAAACAGTTATGTCCAGGCGTTAAAGTCAATGTAAAACTTGTAGCTGGTGCAGGAGTTGGTACCATTGCTTGTGGGGTTGCTAAGGCAGGAGCAGATGTGATCCATATTTCTGGGGGTGAAGGCGGAACAGGTGCTGCTTCGCTCTCGTCTATGAAGCATGCGGGCTTACCTTGGGAGTTAGGGCTTATTGAAGTGCATCAAGCCTTATTGGCTAATAATCTGCGCCATATGGTAAAGCTACGTACTGATGGAGGGCTCCATACAGGTAAAGAGGTAGTGGTAGCTGCTATCTTGGGAGCAGAAGAGTTTGATTTCGGGAAGCTGCTTCTTATTGCCCAAGGGTGTATTATGGCGCGCGTTTGTGAGAAGAATACTTGTCCTACAGGCATCGCCACCCACAATCCTCGCTTCAACGCCAAGTATAAAGGTACAAAAGAACATATTGTGAAAATGATGCAATATTTGGCAGAAGATGTACAACAACAATTGGCATGGCTAGGAGTAAAAACGTTGGAAGAAATCATTGGTAGAACAGATCTTTTAGTCCCTAATGAAAAACACTTGGCACTCATCGAGCGTAAAAAGCTAGACTTAGGTTTTGCTTTACAAGCCAGTAACCCCTATGTACCGCAACAAGAAGTACATAATCCTTTTGTAGAGCCCATCAGTACGCTGAACCAGCAGATTGTACAGGATACAGAAGTCGCGTTACAGAATAACCATCATATACAGCTAAGCTACCACATTCAACCAACTGATCGGGCAATACCCGCTACCTTGAATGGTCGGTTAGCACATCAGCAACACTTACAATTTCAGAAGCAATTTCAAGAAAAACAGGAGCATACCAAGCATTTACCATATACCAGTAAAATTCACCTTACCTTCACAGGAAGCGCTGGCCAGAGTTTCTGTGCCTACCTTACCGAGCATACAGAAGTACGGCTATTAGGAGAAGCCAATGATGCTGTAGGAAAAACGATGTCTGGTGGAAAGATCGTCATTCAACCACATCCTGAAGCTGTCTTCGAAGCGGAGAAGAATGTGATTATTGGTAACGTAGCCCTCTATGGTGCTACCGGCGGCACACTTTACGTAAACGGGCTGGCGGCAGATCGCTTTGCGGTAAGAAATAGCGGGGCAACAGCGGTGGTAGAAGGAGTAGGGTTACACGCTTGTGAATATATGACACGTGGTAAAATAATCATTCTTGGTGATACCTCTCACAATATCGGTGGCGGCATGACAGGCGGAGAGGTCATTGTTTACGGAGACAAGCAAGCGTATGTTAATCAAGAGTATATTGCCCTAGACCAGCTCAACTATGAAGAGTTACAAGCACTTCGCGTGTTGTTAGAAGATTATGTAGCAGAAACGGCCAGTAAAAGAGCGCAACAAATACTAGCGAATTGGCAAGAAACCCAAGCACACTTTCAACGCTATAAGCCTATTGGACTTATTGAGAAAGAAAAACTCGAAACGACCAACGTAGCCTAATCACTATATATCAATTTAATGCTGCCATGAAAAAAATAGAAGCCATTATTAGAAGGTCTAAATACGAAGCGGTAAAAGAAGCCTTACAAGCAAAAGGTATCCTCTTCTTTTCTTACTGGGAAGTAACAGGAATAGGACACGAAAAGAAAGGGCACGTGTACAGAGGTATTTCCTACAGCACTTCTGATATAGAAAGAAGATGCCTTTCTATCATCGTGAATGATGAGTTTGAAGAAGCTGCCATTGAGGCGATCCTAGAAGCTGCCAAGACGGGTGAAGTAGGGGATGGTAAAATCTTCGTCTATGAAGTGAAAGAAGCTTACAGAATCCGCACAGGTGAAAAAGGCGGAGAAACACTTAATTAATAAATTACTTTAAAACCAAATTTTTAACACATCGTGGAAAACTTAACGACGAATAACCTGTGGATGATGATCTGTACTGGGTTGGTCTTTTTTATGCACTTAGGCTTTTCTTTTCTGGAGATTGGTCTGACGCGCCAAAAGAATACGATCAACATCCTCTTTAAAAATGTTTTTATTATCTGTGCTGGCTTACTCCTCTACTATATAGGAGGCTTCAACTTAATGTATCCAGGCTTTGAAGGAGAACAAGGATTCCTCAAATTTGCGGGTTTTGGGATTGCACCGCCCAACAATGGCATGACTCCCGCCTATGCTGAGGGTGGGTATACGTGGTGGACAGATTTTTTATTTCAGGGGATGTTCGCTGCAACAGCCGCAACCATTGTTTCTGGTGCGGTAGCAGAGCGTATAAAGCTAAGTAGTTTTATGCTTTTTACCATCTTTTATGTGGGGCTTATCTATCCAGTAGTAGGGGCGTGGCATTGGGGACAAGGTTTCTTAGCACAGTGGGGCTTTTACGATTTTGCAGGCTCTACCATTGTCCATTCGGTAGGAGGATGGGCCGCATTGGTAGCCGTTTATTTATTAGGAGCTAGGGAAGGGAAATTCACCAAAGAAGGAAAACCACAAGCCATTCCTGGGCACAATATCCCGCTTGCAGCAGCAGGAGTTTTCATCCTCTGGCTGGGGTGGTTCGGCTTCAATGGAGGATCTGTGCTCTCTGCCGATCCTGCTAAAACTTCACTCACTCTTGTGACTACCAGCTTAGCCGCTGCGGCAGGAGGGATAGGCGCATTTTTACTCTCTTCTGTCTTGTATAAAAATCAAGATATTACCATGTTTATGAATGGCATCTTGGGAGGCTTGGTAGGCATTACCGCAGGTGCTGATTTGATGTCGCCTAATGAGGCTGTAATAATCGGTTTCGTAGCAGGATTACTAGTAGTGTTAGGCATCGCTTTGATAGATCGCCTAAAGCTGGACGATCCTGTAGGTGCTATCTCGGTACATTTGGTCAACGGGATTTGGGGAACGCTAGCGGTAGGTATTTTTGGCGCGCAAGCAAGTGGCGCACAACTGTTGAAGCAATTGATTGGTGTCGGAATTGTAGGCGCTTTCTGTGTTACAAGTGCCTTCATTATCCTCTTCTCTATCAAAAAAGCATTGGGTTTACGTGTCTCTAAACAAGAAGAAATAGATGGTTTAGATGGACACGAGCACGGTATGGAGGCCTATCCTGATTTTAGACTCAACTAGTTGCTTAAGGATAATTATATATGAATAAAAATGCATAATATGCCTTGCAATCATTGTGATTCTACCTGAAAAGTAGTATTTTAATTAAACAGATGCTACTTTCAGTGCCTATGAAGCACACTCTACTATTTTGTCTTATCATATTATCTTCTTCAGCTTTTTCCCAGAACCTTGTTACGATTCGAGGTACTGTGATCAATGATCAAGCACCTATACCGGGAGCAAGCATTTATGTAAAAGAAGACCCATCCATTGGAACGATAACAGACATGAATGGCCGCTATGAACTGATCGTACCAAAGGGAGCCACTATAATGGTATCTGCAATAGGTATGAACTCGTATGAATTTATAACAGTCGGAGTACCAGGTGCCTATGAGACGGTTCTTTACAAAAACACCCAGTACTTAGATGCTGTGCCAGATTCTATCAAAGACAGAAAAGGGGTGGCTATATTAACAAAAAAAACACCCAGCTATGACACACCGCAGAGGAGTAATAAGTCAAGAAATACAATCGACTTTTATAATTTATATAAGTTAAGACAAAAAAAAGACGGAACAGTAGTCTCGTCCCCCTACGACACCTACTATGGAGGGAAACGCCTAAGCGTCTCTCTGAATAGTAAAGTAGCCTTTGAACAAATCAACGCCTTGCCAGACAGACAATCATTGTATGCACAGGGGCGTCCTCAAGACGGTGCAGCTACTTGGCAAGGCGCTGAAACCAACGAAGTATTTTCTTGGGGTCCGCTTGTACAAACGCTCCAATTTGACGGAAACAACTATCCTTACGATCCTAATGGACGCCTAGTCCCGGCAGACGGTGCGGGCTTACCTGCCAACGCATACGACCCGACCCGTTTTTTTCAGACGGGTGTTTTACAACGTCATCATTTTATGGTGAGCAACGGTGATTATGTAACATATTGGCGCGCAAGTGGGAGCTACCAACGCCATCTCGATATCATCCCTAATAACACACAAGAACAGTATCAATTACAGCTAAAAGGTGGGCTAAAAACAGGCACTGTTCGGCATACTTTGATGACCTTTTACAATACTGAAGAAACTTTCTTACCTGTCAACGGAGCAAGCCACCAGTCTTTGGTTTCGGGTGTGCTGCGTACGCCTCCTACCTTCGATAATCAACAAGGTCTTACGCAAAAAGAAGCGATAGAACGAGCACAAAGCAACCTTTTCTTCAATGGGCTACAGAAAAGCCATGCACCTACTTCAAGCGATAACCCCTTTTGGTTAGTGGCCACAAGACCCGATAAGAACCGCCAGCGACAGTGGGGGGCTACTTGGCAGGCTGATACTTACCTCTACTTGATAACTAATTTACAACTCAACACGAACCTGAGTTATAATCAGACAAACCAACAGCAGGTTTTTGGTCAATTACCTGTATCGGTAGGAAGTGAGCAGGGGCGTTTTACAGAAAGAGACTTCCTAGCGCAAGAAGCTAACGGACAAGTTAAGGTGTCGCATAAGATTATTGATAATTACAGAAAAGAAATCTCGGCTCATTTACAATACGACATCGGTTGGCGACAAACCACGTTAAATCGACTAGATGCCAGTAGCCTGTCTAATGGTTTTGATTGGACAAATGCAGATACAGTGACATTTTTGGAAGAAAATCCGCAACGTACTTGGCACCAGCTCAAGCTCCTAGGAAACTTTCAATTCTTTAGGCTATTAGAAGGGAAAGTGGCCAATCAAATCTATCTTTCTAATACCTTGAGAGAAAATGCCTTTTTCTTACCTACTGCCTCACTTACTTTTGATCTACAAAGATTCTTAGATGATTATATTTACTTAGACATAAGGGATGTGTTTACACGCCTAAAAATAGAAGCCACGTATGCAAGAACATTACAAGAGGCACCTCTCATCTACAACGATTGGGCATACAATTCGACCCATTTCTCTGTTGAGAACTATTTAGCCTATTTTGAACAACAAGAACTGTTTCAACACCAACAACCTATAGAGGCACAGCGAAGCGATCATTGGCAACTACAATTAAGAGGTGGACGCTTCCAACGCTATTCTTTTGAGATAACTTACAGTGAAACCTCTCAAAAAGATGCTATCTACCCCTTTTTGATCGGTAATCAATTTCAGTTAGTCAATGTGGCCGATATACGCAACCGTGCTTGGAATATTCATGCACAAATCCTACTGGAGAACAGCAGCGTAAAATGGACATCAGGGCTACATTTCCATCGCTATCGTCCTATAGTAACTAAGCTGCATACCAACACATCTCTCGTACCATTGGCGGGATACCAAGAAGTAGGGATATCACTAGTCGAAAACCAGTCAACAGGGAGTATCTACGGTACACGTTACCAGCGCAACGCACAAGGGGCTATAATTATAGGAGAGGAAGGTTTTCCACTGGTAGCGCCTACGCCAACAGTAGTGGGAGATGCCAACCCTCGCTGGCTGCTACGCTGGGAAAACAACCTGACCTTGCATCGCTGGCGTTTTGGAATGACTTGGGAATACAAGCACGGAGGTGATGTATGGAATGGTACTGCCGCAGCGCTTGACTACTGGGGTGTATCACAAAAGACAGGTACGCAGCGTACCACAGAAGGATACGTTTTTGAAGGCGTACAGGAGGACGGCAGCCCCAATACCTTGGCTGTAGACTTTGTTGATAATACCCAAGACGTCAATCAAAATCGCTGGACACGCTACGGATTAGCAGGCGTTACAGAAGCCTACGTAGAGGATGCCTCTTGGTTTAGACTGACTGTCATACGGCTAGGGTACGACTTTGGTCAACTATTCGAACGCACCGAATTAAGAAGTAATCTGACAGTACACCTCTATGCCCGCAACTTATTACTTTTTACACCCTATACAGGGGTAGACCCGATGACAAGCTTGATGAGCTATACACAAGGAACTGGGTTAGATTTTTTCAATCAGCCTGCCACACGTACGCTGGGCATAGATATAAAAGTAAAACTTTAAAAGAGAGAACTATGAGAAGAATCCTATTAATGAGTGGTATAGTCGTGTTTATTTCTTCTTTTAATATATGGGATGATTTTGTGGTACAGCTAAAAGAAAAAATGGCTACCTACCAACGTATACAGCCGCAAGAGAAAGTCTATGTACACACCGATAGACCCATTTACAAACCTGGCGAAACCCTCTGGCTCAAAGCTTACGTTGTGGACGGATTGAGCCACCAGCCGACTACCCTCAGCGAGATTGTACATATCATATTGATAGATCCTAAAGGACAGCCTGTTGTCGAGAAAAAAGCCATCGTAACAGAAGGTACTGCAGAAGGGAACATCAAACTGAGTAGTGATTTACCAGGAGGGATTTACAAGTTACGGGTGTACACACGTTACCAACGCAACTTGGGAGAAGATACTTTCTTTGAAAAAGATATTATTGTACAGAAAGTTGTCAATCCGCAATTACTATTACAGCTAAACTTTGCACAAAAAAGCTACCGAGCAGGCGACGAAGTGGTAGCCAAGGTAGCAGTCAAAGACTTAGAAAACGAACCCATTGCACAAAAAGAAAACTTATACAGATTGACGATCAATGGGGAAGCCTTCCAGAATCAGCTTTTTACAACCGATGGCAAGGGGAAAGCTACTGTTCGTTTTTACTTACCAGATACGCTTACTACTACAGATGTGGTACTCAATGTCATTGTACGAGCCAATGGGGTGAGAGAGTCTATTGCGCGTACAGTACCTATAACATTAGACAATATCCATATAAACTTTTACCCCGAAGGTGGACAAGCTGTAACAGGTTTAGAAAATCGTATTGCTTTTAAAGCTGTTAATGAATGGGGTAAGCCTGCAGAAGTAGTAGGTGTTGTGCTAGATAAAAATAATAATACGGTAGTAAAATTTAAAAGCTTCTATGCTGGAATGGGTGCTTTCAGCTTTACCCCTCAGCCGAATGAACGCTACAGGGTACAACTAGAAGGGGTGCGCAGCAATCAGTCTTTTTCTTTACCTACCTTTGAACGAAAAGGTTGGCTATTAAAGGCAGTAAATACAGAAAAAGAATGGCTTCAAGTACAAATACAAACCACCCATCAGGCAGATCAGGCATTACTAGTGGCGCAAGTAAGAGGTAAAATATACCATCATCAAGAGGTACAACTATCCGAAGGGAAAGCTACTTGCAAAGTACCCACAGCACAGCTTCCCGCAGGAGTGGTACAACTTACCTTATTTGATAAAGCGCATCTCCCACAGTGTGAAAGACTAGCCTTTGTAAACCCACATAAAACACTGAACATAAAGCTCACTACTGATAAAAAGTCTTACCATCCCAGAGAGCAGGTAACGTTGAAAGTACAGACAACCAATGAAAACGGAAGGCCAGTATCTGCTAATTTATCCTTATCCGTAGCCAATGATAAGCTGTTGAAACTAGCAGACGACAAACAAGATCATCTGCTTTCTTACCTCTTGCTCTCTTCAGAGGTCAAGGGGGAAATCCACGAGCCAACTTTCTACTTTAAACAAGACGAACCTAGAGCAGCAAAAGCACTCGATTATTTATTAATGACACAAGGCTGGCGGCGCTTTACATGGCAAAAACTCCTTACAGAAGCACCCTCTCCAACACATCTTCCAGAAAAGGTAGGCAATCTGAATGGGCAGTTGTTAGATCATCAAGAGAAGCCTGTAAAAGGAAAGGTATGGCTGTTTGAGTTGGAAAACGCCAAAAGAGCCATTGCTGTTGAGACTACCCCACAAGGTGAATTCACCTTTGTTGGTGTAGATCCTACGTCTTCGTTACAATTGGTAGCAACCAATAGAAAAGGGAAGGCGATTAACGGTAAGATAGTCATAAAAGGCTGGAACCAACCAGAAGAAAAGATAGCGCTCACCCCGATAGGAGAGGCGCTATCACCTATACCTACTACGCTAGGTGTACAAACTCCTAGGCAAAGTAGGGCAAGGCAGTATACTCGTTCTGTACTAAAAGCACAGGCGATGTCAGAGGTGGTTGTAACAGCCCAAGCCCAAAGTACTATTTTACAAGGACAGTTGGCAGGGGTATATATTACAAGACAAGAAGAAGATTTTGTTGCGGCTTCTAATCTTCGGGAA
>CALEMF010000068.1 GCA_937911505.1 uncultured Cytophagales bacterium | reverse complement strand
TGGCGAGCTCAACGAAGTTAAAACGAACCAAGCTTTATCAGAAGTTTTTAGCTTTATTATACTCTTGAAATAAGTGAGTTATTGTTATGTGCTTGGATGTTCATTTGGTAGCTGCGCTGAGCTCCACTTCGTTCCGGTTCTTGACACAACCGAGCCTCTGGCGAGCTCAACGAAGTTAAAACGAACCAAAAAGTCAAGCCCTCTCATGCTGCTTACCCACTAACCTACCCACCCTCGCGAGAGGCCAAGCCTACGCACTTTTTTTCGAATGTTGAAAAAGTAGTTTACTAAACCCAATTCAGCGGTTTGAGATAGCCTGTCTTAAATCTCTACTACCGCAAGTCTGAGCGCAGCGGGGACTTGTGGGTAACCATGATATAAGTCTTCAGACTTACTACGAGATCAATCCTACAAGTAGGTAATTTGATGTGTGCTTGGATATTCATTTTGTAGCTACGCTGAGTTCCACTTCTTGACACAACTGAGCTTGCGAGCTCAGCGAAGCTAATCAAGCCTCTGGTGAGTACAGGGCGGCTAAAAAGTGATAAACATGTTAATTTTAAAGTTTGCTGAGTTTCGTTGGTTCTTAATAATGACTATACCTCACCAAGAGTAGAGAATACTCTGAGGAATGGTTAGGTGCGACAGGGCTAGCAGAAGCTGAGTTTATCAACTCGAATGAGAGCGGTAAAAAAATTACTTAATTTTTTTGTGCTATTAAAAAATGCAAGTCTCTGATTAAAAGAATTTTATAAAATAGATAAAAAATATTTGTTCTTTGCAGGACAGAATTTTCCTACAAAAACTTGCAGTTCTTAAATAAGTTTCCTACCTTTCTCATCCTCTCTTCCCCTTAATTACGATGCACCTTGCAGGGAGGGTAAACATCAAAATAGAAAGCGACTATATTTTTCTGATGTATAAGGAAGAAAGACGAAAACCCTCCCTGTTTATGGTGTAATTTAACTCCCCCACGATACGCTTTTTAATGTTTTTATTAGATGTAGTCACTATCAGGTAGTGTTGTTGGTTATTCCGTGAGTGATCTAAGCTTGTACCAAAGGTAGCGGCTGGTCTCAGGATGTCCAAAACCACTTTGGCTGGAAAGTGTCAATTGGCTTTAAAGTATAAAGTGACTGTAGAAGAAACTACACAGTATTTTTTAAAAGAAAACACGTAGGAAAAGAAAGGAAGAGATAGGTGCTAGATAAAAGATACGTATTTTTTGCTTGAAAAAGGTGGAAATATTTCCCATATTTCCACCTGTAAAAGAAGTACTAATCTCCGTTCCAGTTTGCATCGCCAACTTGAGCGGTTTGATTTTGGGTAGTCTGCGCAGCAGGCAAATCATTAGGAGTCTGCTCTTGAATGGGTTGTGCCGCTGTAGGCGTGGTAAAGTACAACAATAGTGATAGAAGTAGTTCTGTCATTTCGCTTAAATCGAGTTGGTTTTCAACAAAACTAACTACTTCCACGTCGCGTTCCTACGTAATGATATGGCGTAGAACTGCAATTCGCTTTAGAAGTCAAATCTTTTGAGAAAGACTTTTAGCGACGCCTCTATCTTCTTTTGCCGTGATATAAACCCTTTTGATAAAACATCTACAACAAGACACCCTATGATGCAAGAACTCAAACGCCTCGCCCACTTTGTAAAACAAAAATGCCAAAGTACACTTCCCTTTGTAGACTTCTACGAAGCCTACAACCAAGAAGATAAGCTCTTTCACCACCTCCACAGCATCGACTCAGACGAGGCTGCGCTGGGACTGCTCTATCCTGAGGCTACTGAAGACACCCACCGAGCACTACAAAGTGTAAAGGGGCGGCTAAAAGAGAAGTTGATGAACAGCTTACTTTATATCGACTTCAATCGTTTTATAAAAACTGACAAACTAATAGATGTCGTGATGGAAGCACGTCTCTTCTACGAAGAAGCCCGGATTCTCACTTATTTTTACGGCGACCAGAAGGAGGCCAAAAAGCGCTTCAAAAAGGCATTGGCGGTAGCGCAGCGCTACGAGTTACATACACTTACATTGGATTGCCTCGAATTTCTCTTAAATCCGATGCTATCCAAGGATGTTCCCCCAAAAACTTGGAAACACTACGCTAAGCTACAGGAAACAACCTTCTCCCATTATCAAATACAGTTTAAAGCTAACCAGATTGATCGTGATATGCGCAGTACATTGGTAGGGCTCCATAAAACGAACTCTACCCAAGCTGCTAAGAAAAACATTTTGGAAGAGGTAAAAGAAGGGATGATCACACTGCGCCAACTCTGGCAAGACTCAGGCCTTACTAGAATCTACTACCGTTACCATATGTTTACTGTTCGTTATCATCAGGTACTGGGCAACTGGCAGGGAATGCTCGACCACATTGCCCAATCTGAACAAACACTTCAAGAAGGTATACTAAACGAACACGTCTTCAATCCTAAGTTTGGTATTTACATGAAAACACTGGCCTACATGATGCTCCGCCAGTACCAAGCAGGGCTCGCCTATATGCCTTATGCACTGCAACACTTTAAAGAAGAAGAAAGTAACTACTTTGCTATCCAGCTTCATCATCTACTACTGGCCATTAGAGCGGCCGACTACCCAAGAGCTTTTAAAGTTCTGGAAAAAAAAGAGATACTACACAACTTCCGTAATGTCTCTCAGAAGATGCAAGAAGAGTGGTATATGGCAGAAGCCTACTTACAATTTATTACTGAGAGCGAGCCACTGCACTTTCAAACCATCTACGACCATGTGCCTGTAATGCGCGCCGATAAGGAGGGAATGAACCTTAATCTACTGATTTTGCAACTACTACTCCTGCTACGCGCTGGTGAGTTGTTACACTTTGAGCGTACCTTTCATAATTCTTTTCGCGCCCTTAAGCGGTTACCCGCCAAGAAGCGCGGTAAGGCTGATACTTTTTTTAGGTTACTCCATCACCTCATTAAGCAGGATTACCATCCTGCGCGTACGCGTGATGCTGCGCGTCATCTGGTAGACAAGCTAGAGGCCATCGAGCCTGGTATTATCAGCAGCAACTATGAGATTGTTCCCTACAGTCGGCTTTGGAGCTATACTTTAGGTTTATTGGAGCGTTTGCCGGTGAAGGTAGAGAGGGGTGAGGGAGTGAATGTGGGAGTTGTTGGTAGATAGTAAAGGGCAAGACTGTATATTAATTTATTTGGTTTTTGATGTAAAACGAGCTGGTGAGTATGATCTATTTGAAAGGTAATAGGCATTGTAATCTTTTAAGCTTGATAGAGGTAAGTGAGTTATTGAAAAGTGCTTGTATGTTTATTTTTTTAACTTTGCTGAATTTCATTATTTTCTGGTACTTGATACAATCGAGCTAATGAGGTACACTTGTATGTTCATTTTTTTCTTGATAAAAAAACGAACCAAAAAAATCAAGCCCTCTCATGCTGCTCACACACTAGCCTGCGCACCCTCGCGAGAGGCCGAGCCTACGCACTTTTTTGAGAATTAAAGAGTAGAAGTTAAAGGTTATCTCGTGGCTCGGTCGCAACTCGGTTGCGATCGCTTCTTCATTGTAGCATTTTCAATGCGGGAAAGGTATCATCTCACAAAGTTTGTATTGCAAATGCTTTAGAAAATGCGATCAGAATGCAATTGTGCTCGAGTGGGAAAGATAATAGGTATTTTAGTTTTTTAAGCTTGATTGAGATAAGTAAGTCTTGAAAGGTGTTTGGATGTTCATCTTTTTAATTTTGCTGAGTGTCAACACATTCTAGTTTTTGATATAACCAAGCTAATGAGGTATACTTGTATGTTCATTTTGTCTTGACACAAAACGAACCAAAAAGTCAAGCCCTCTCATGCTGCTCACACACTAGCTTACACACCCTCGCGAGAGGCCAAGCCATCGCGCTATTTCTTGAGTTTCAGATTTGCTAATTAGCATTTATATCTGGCAATTGTATTCTGGTTTTTAAGATAATCGTAGCTCGGTCGCAACTCTGTTGCGATCGCTTCTTCATTGTAGCATTTTCAATGCGGGAAATGTACCATCTCACAAAGTTTGTACTGCAAATGCTTTAGAAAATGCGATCAGAATGTAATTGTAATCGAGCAGGACTACACTGAATGCTGGTACTTGGCACAACCGAGCTGGCGAGCTCAATAAAACTAACTTAGCTAATGAGGTATACTTGTATGTTCATTTTGTCTTGACACAAAACGAACCAAAAAGTCAAGCCCTCTCATGCTGCT
>CALEMF010000067.1 GCA_937911505.1 uncultured Cytophagales bacterium | reverse complement strand
TACTCACTACTTAATACTCACTACTTAATACTCACTACTTAATACTCACTACTTAATACCACCTACTACTTACACCTTCAAATCCTCTCCCTCAGACTTCGCTACAATCACTGCGCCACAGCTATCACTCCATACGTTGGTGGTAGTCCGAAGCATATCTAAGACTCTATCTACTGCTAGTACCATTCCGATACCTTCTAGTGGAAGCCCTACAGCAGTGAGAATCACTGAGATCATCACCAAACCTGCCATAGGAATACCCGCTGCTCCAATAGAAGCCAGTAGGGCGGTCATTACTACAATCACTTGCTCGCCCAAGCTCAATGAAATTCCATAAGCCTGCGCAATAAACATCGCTGCTACACATTCATAAAGTGCTGTACCGTCCATATTGATCGTAGCGCCCAACGGTAAAGTAAAGCTGGTAATCTTATTAGAAACGCCACTCTTTTGCTCTACTGCCGTAAGAGTAAGAGGCAACGTAGCACTAGAAGAAGAAGTAGAAAAGGCGGTGAGGAGCGGAGTAGCCATATTTTTAAAGTGCGCCAAGGGATTGACTTTCCCCACAAAGCGCATCAACAAGGGAAGCGTAATGAAGAAATGAAAACCCAATGCTGCCACAACCGCTACCATATACTTTCCTAAACTAGCCGCCATCGCGGACAAGGCTGCACTATCGCCTGCTTGTTCTGCCACAATCGCTGCTACCAAGCCAAAAACACCCAATGCCGTAAATTTGATGATGAACATAGTGATTTGCATCATCACCTCAAAAGTGGCATTGAAGAAGTTGGTCAATTGTTGGCTATATTTTTCTTGTACTTTTGTAATAAAAAAGCCAAATAAGATGGCAAAAAAGATAATGGAAAGCATATCTCCTTTGGTAAAAGCATCAAATACATTGGTGGGAATCATGTTAAGCAGCGTATCTCCAAAAGAACCGCGTGCCTCTTCTAGCCCTTCTACTTCGGCAGCATTGCCAATCGGTGCACCCACGCCTGGCTGGATAATATTTACAAATACCAACCCTGTGACAATGGCAAAAACACTGGTGGTTAAGTAGTACAAGACAGTTTTACCGCCCAATCGTCCTAAGTTTTCTCCATTACCCAAATTGGCAATACCCGAAATGATAGAGCTGAGAATAAGCGGTACGATAATCATTTTGAGGGCGCGTAAGAAAATATCGCCCATCCAACTCACATAATCGATGGGAGTATGCTTGGCTAGCTCGACGAGCTTTTTTTGGTCTTTTTTGGTCAGTGCAGGGTAGGTAGTTTGTAGTTTTTCTTCGAAACCTTTACTGCTTTGAAAGCTTTCTCCTTTTAACTGGGATAGTTGGGGAAGGATTTTTTCTTTTTCTTCAAAGCTTGTCACCTTTGCCTGTTCTATATCTTCTTCTGTAATCTCATAACTCACTGGAAACAAGATACCTGCAATGGTTGCTAGTACCAGTGCAATGATGATTTGCCAATGCAACGCAATTTTCATAAAGGTCGGTTTAGATATTAATAAGGCTCGAATTTATACTTTTTCTATGATTTTTAAAATTTAACCTAGTAATGCCTCATCTAGAAGAGAAGTAATATTCCTCATCGCTTTACCATAGGAAGTGGGCGCAGAGGGTGGCTAAGCCAATGTTTCAGAAACCGCTTTGCAATTATGACCTGAAAGCCCTCCAATGGGAATTGCTCTCGAAGCACTTTGAGATAGGAAGTTGATATCCCAAATCGCTTGACCCCGAAAGAGAGATCAATCAGGTCTGCTTTCCTAAAAGGTTCTACGAGTTGGTTAAATTTACCTTTGTAAGGGGTGAGTTTATGATGAAAATCGATCATCGAGTTAATTTCTTCCTGCCAAGTATCTAATGCCTGTTGCTGAAGGTATTCATTCACCAAAGCAATAGAAGGAGAGAGGTAATCGAAGGTAGGAACTGTCCATAAACCTAAGTCGTGAAATACTGCGGTAATGGCTATTTTCTCCTGTTCTATCTCACTGACTTGCTGTTTTAAGTGACAGGTAAGGTAGGCGACACGCTTTACGTGATGTTGGTAAGCAGTAAAGTCTTTCCCAATGGTAGTTTGGTAAGGGAAGAGGAGCTCAGATATTCGCCGATCAAGTAGAGATAAATCCATAGGTAAGATAAGAAGAAGTACAGCTTCTTTTACATATAGCAACTGGTGGACACTAGAATGGTTAGTGAAGTATCAATAAAATACAAGTAGAAATACGTGACTATAGCAAAAATATAATGTAGGCTGAGTGTTGCAAAAAGTAAAAGAATGAAGTAATAAAAAGTTAATATATAAAATTGTTAACATATGTTTTTATGTGTCTTTTTTATATTAACTTAGCGCTTCGTTACCAAAACGAAAATAAAGAACATTAAACCTTATCAAATTCTTATGAAAAAGTTTTTTCTAATTGCTTTGCTGGCAATAGTATTCCAACCTGTTGTGAAAGCGCAGTATGGTACTTACAAAGAGTATAGTACTTTGAAGCTCCAAGCACCTATTGCAGCAGCTAATAATTACTGTAGGGCCATCTTCTCAAACCACTTACTTTGGAATTTCAATATTAATCGTTGGGAATTCAAAACGGGTACTAGTGGGATTACAGATGGAGCAGCTATGCTGATGGGTAATAACGGTAGCATTTATTTCTTAGCTTACAATTCTGTTGGAGGTGCAAGTAGAACTATGACAGATACACAGCTTAAAGATGGTACAAGGCTTTATATAAGAGGTGATGGTAAAGTAGGCATAGGCACCCATAACCCTTCTCCTGATCATCTCCTTAGCGTCAGTGGTAAAATCATTTCTGAGGGTGTGCGCGTAAACGCAGTAGCAAACTGGCCCGATTACGTATTTCTTCCTACTTATAAACTGCGCCCACTTAGCGAGGTAGAATTGTACATCAAGCAACACAACCACTTACCCGAAGTACCTGCTGCGTCAGCAGTAGAAAAAGAAGGGATCAACTTGGCCGAAATGAATGCGACTTTACTTAAGAAGGTAGAGGAATTGACCTTGTACTTGATTGAGCAAGACAAGGAAATTAATCAATTAAAAAAGGAAGTAAAAGAACTAAAAAGAAGTAAATCATGAAAAAAATTCTTGCAGTTATTTCCCTGATAGCCCTTTTTCAAGAAAGTGCGCAGGCGCAGTATGGTACTTACGGTGAGTATGCTTCAGCCAAAATACAATTTCCAGCAGATGCTTCCAATGGGTATGCAAGGGCTTTATTCTCAGGTCAAATACTATGGAATTTCAATACGGATAGATGGGTATTCACTAGAAATGCAGCTAATAATGATGGAGCAGCTATGTTAGTGGAAGGTAATGGGCATATAAGTTTTATATCGTTCGCTGGTATGGGAAACTCTTCAAGAACTATGAATGATGCTGAGTTTAAGGCTGGAACAAAGCTTTACATCAATAATGATGGTAGAGTAGGGATAGGCACACGCAGTCCTTCTCTTGGCTACCTCCTTAGCGTCAGTGGTAAAATCATTTCTGAGGGTGTGCGCGTAAACGCAGTAGCAAATTGGCCTGACTACGTGTTTCTTCCTACTTATAAACTGCGCCCACTTAGCGAGGTAGAACTTTATATTAAGCAACATAAACATCTACCCGAAGTACCTGCAGCAGCAGAGGTAGCAAAAGACGGCATCGACTTGGCCGAAATGAATGCAACTTTACTTAAGAAGGTAGAGGAATTGACCTTGTACTTGATTGAGCAAGACAAGCAGCTAAAGAAACAGAATGAGACGATCAAGGAGTTGCAAAAGGAGGTAGAGGCGTTGCAAAAGTAGCGATAGCCGCTTGATGAAAATACTTCATTGATGAAAAGCCATTAATCAATCGACGATTTGTTAATGGCTTTTCTTATGATAGCTACCTAATAAGACTCACTGTTCCTCTATACATCTTACCTTTAAAGTCTAGGGAGTAAAAATAAACGCCCGTTGCTATATCAACTCCATTCCAACGGAAGTTTTTGTCATTACTTTGATAAACTTCCTTTCCCCAACGGTTATAAATAGTAATCCCCTGAAAGCTAAAAAGGCAGTTTTCAGGAGGGAGTTGCTCAAAATAAAACTCATCGTTGAAGCCGTCGTCATTGGGTGAGAATACATTGGCTGGGGCGAAGCCTTCGTCTGAAAAAAAGACATCGCTTACTTGTAGGGTCACGCTAAGTAAAGTCTGCTCGTCACAATTGCTAATATCTTCTGCAATAAAATCAATTAAATAAGTATCGCTCTGCCCATTGCTTGTAGTGAGGCTGCAGTCAGGCTGCCATAAAAAGGTCGATTGCACACTTTCCTTGCCTATTACTTCTGGAAAGACGGCCCCTACAGCCGCTAAGTCAAAGCCGTTGCCTACAGCAAAAAGGCGGATGCTATCCTCATCCAAATCAAGTGCATTAACCTCGAAAGTAATTAGCTCGTCGATCAAAAAGCTGCCTTGTAATCCTGGTAACGTAGCACTTACAATTGGAAGTTGATTCGGCGCTGGTATCGGGAGTAACTGTACTCGTAAAATCGCTTGGTTGGGATCAGGGCAAGCACCATCTGAGGCAATTACATCGAAAATATAGGGACTATTATCCTCTTTAAAGAAACAGCGATCCCAGCATAACTGAAAACTTGCGCTGCCATCTTCGCCAATGAAACCTTCCACCCGAGGAAATAAAGTAGGGGGAAGTACATCCTCCGTAGTTGAAATGGCTTGTAGGGTAATCTTATCGCCAATATCTAAATCGTTCACTTCCAGATCAAAACAGAGCTCATCGTCTGGTTGTAAAGTGATCAAGTCATTCTCAACATAAGGCTGTCCATCTTGTAAAAACATTTGTATACTAGGCGGTTGAAAAGGCGAGCATACCAATACAAGTAATTGAAAATCGATGATCGTTTCCCCTATTTTAATATCATTCCTGAACTCCTCGCATCGAATGGCAAATACAAACAATCCTGGATCAGTGGGTGTCATAAAGAGTCGACCAGTATTCGCCTCAATACCAAGGGCGGGTGCTCCGGGAATGGCTTGGGTACTGTTAAATCCCGTAGTCCAGTCCACTAGCTGAGGAGGAAAAGGGTATTCAGCCGGCGGTGGCGGAATAGGATTGTTAAAAAAGCTTTCTCCTTTTTGTGGAGTTACCAAACTATAAGCTAGCCGGTCTCCATCAGCATCTACACCACCAAAATTGAGTTCAAAAGGGCGATCAACGCAAGCAAAATCACCCAAGAAATTACTAAAAGTAGGACTAGAGTTGATGAAGCGTTCACCTGAACGTGTGACAGGTGGAAAAGCTAGGTAAAAGATATTTCCCACATCTTCGGGTGTTTCTATGTTTTCAATGGCTGCATTTCTACAACAACGCTCCCAAATAACGTAGTAACCGGCTGCTTCTCGATAAGTTTCTTCGGAAAGTACAATACTAGTACTATAACGAATGAGTTCAATGGCCAAGCCATCACCTGCACAAGCATCATTCGAGTAAGGCAGGACTGCTTCTGAAACCAATGGAAGTGCTATCAGTGCTAAGCGTTGATGATTACTTCTACTGTAAATCCCTACCTCAATTACTGCATCTATATCAGCCAGCCCTTGGTCGATGGGCGCTCTATCAATAAAAAGATTAAGAGAAAGCTGGTAGTTAAAGCCTTCTGAATGCACCAGTTCAAAGTGTCCACCCACGATGTGAGAAGCCTCTAAGCAGAAAGTCAAGAAGCTGAAAAATAAGACACAAAGGCCTTTTTTCATAAAGACAAAAATTTGTTAACGTCACAAAGTTATAAAAAGTTAGGAAAGCCTTATATTTGCCTACCGTTAAATGGCATGGTAAACATATGCACACTTGGAAACTTACATTAATAGTCTTATTAGTCCTATCTTCTAACCTTTACGCACAGAAGAGAACTGTTGAAATAAAAGAAAAACTAGAGGACAAAGCCGAAATTCCTAAGGTAAAGGAAGAGGCGCTTCATTTGGTAAAAGAAAAGGTGAAGCTTGATACACAGCTTGTAAAAAATCAGAAAGATTATTTCAACCAGAAAGTAAAGAAGAAGTATAGCTTGCTAAAAGATGTGTACGATGCAGAGAGAGATACGCTTCGTAAATGGAGGCTGCCTCCACTCTTTCGTTTCAATACTGGAGAGGCTACGCTGCTACAGCAAATAGCACAGCGCGAAGGAAACTTTCCCGTTGACAATCCAGCGAATTTCACCCGCCTTACGCTCAATACGAGTGCACAAGTGCTAGGCGTACCATTCTTGGTACAAGCCCTGCATAGTACTGAGCAACAACATTTGCCTTCACAACCGATGAACCGTTTCTCAGTAAGCCTCGATGTAGCTACTTGGAAACAGCAGGTAGATAAGCGTATTGATGATCGGCTAGCGACATTAGAGAGTACGTTGCAAGTAGAAGAACTAAAAAAACTAGAGCAACTATACGATTTGTATGAAGAAGGAGATATCCCTTTTCTAGATAGCAAAGCGCTCGCACAAGAACTCAAAAACTTAGAGGCTTACCAACAAATAGATAGCTTGAAACAGGTAGCGAAAGCACTTCCACAAGATATTCAAGAACGTGCTGAGGAAGAAGCAGAAAACTTGAAAGAGAAAGGAGAAACAGAGATAAAGCAGCGGCAAGAAGCTTACGAAAAGCAAGCCCAAGAAAAACTCGATAAGAAAACCGAGAAAAAATCTCAGAAAATTAACAAATACTTAAAGAAGAAAGATCTTACTCTCCAGAAGTTAAGGCGCCTGCAACATTTGTATGACTCTGTACAGCGTGTAGCCCCAGAGGCCATCGCCGACTACGAAACCTATATGATTCTTAAAGCGCTAAAAGAAGGAAATAGAGAAGAGGCCATGCAAAGAGCTAAAAAATACAATATTATCTCTCTCCCTGAGCGTCTTGCAGCGAGCTTACATACCCTTACTGTAGGAACCGTTTACCCTACTCACGGTGAATATGTGATCAACGGACAACCACTAGAAGGGGCAGAAGTAGCCCTCCAGATGGGTAACTTGTACCTTGGTTATGCAGGTACTAGAAATCTACGTGCTGTCCCCGAACAAGCTACCTTCGAACGTAAAATGAATATTATCAGCGCTGGTGTAGGGAAAAAGGAAGAAGATCACTTGATTTTTTCTTATATGAGTGCCAGCGACGACCCTAATTCTTTTCAGGGTGATCGGGTGGTAAGAAGTATTGGAGATACGACCTTCTATAATCGACCTCGTAAGAACTACGTGCTGGATGCCCATTTCTCGTTCAGCCCTACTTCATTTTTGAGTGTAGAAGGAGAAGCTGCCTACAGCCTTACGGCTATGGACCTGTACAGTCAGTCTATTAGCTTTGGCGACTTGTTCAACAGTATGTCCGCCAATACAACGGACACCGCTCTAGTACAGGCAGGAAAAGCTTACAGCCTTACAGGGCATGCCGAAGTAAGGGCAGGTACACGGCTCTCCTTAAAACTATACGAGGTAGATGCCACTTTCTATTCTTTAGGTGTACCTTTTCTAATGAATGGGGTTCGGGGCTACGAAGCCTCTTTAGAGCAGAGCTTCTGGCAAGGACAGCTAGTAGTACGCCCTTTCTTTGGAGAAGCTCGTGGCAACACAGAAGAAACGAGTAACAGTACGATGGTCACCTATGGAGCACAAGCCAGCATTACTCCACAAGGGCTTCCTTATGGGGCAGTAGACTACCGAATGACTCAAATGACCAATGGTTTTTTAAATACAACCGAGCTCTGGAACATCCAAGCAGGGTATGATTACCGACTGGAAGGAATAAACTTCAATAGTAGTCTGGTAGCTTCGCTTCAGGAAAGTAAAAATGAAGGTACAATAGGTGAGACAGTGATACCACCAGAAAACATAGCCACGAAGGCGCACGTCTACACACTCAACCAAACCGCCACCTTTAACTTCCCTTTGATGGCCAACCTTAATGTTTCTTACCGAGACCTAGTAGGTGGGATAGAAGCAGGACAATGGATTGCGGTTGGTACAGAGCTAAGTTACAGCTACAAGGGTATCTGGGAAAATAGTGTTGGTTTCTCATTGGGTAGAAACCAAGACGGAACGAATAAGCAAAGTGCTTTGCTGCGCTCTTCCGTTAAGTTCTTGAAAAAAATGCATTTTACTGCAACTGTAGAAAACACACAATTTGAGGCACAAGAAACCATTCAAAACTACCAAGAGTTTAGGAGTGGTTTTATGCTAGGATACACCTTCTAATAGTTTATTTCTGATGTTGTCTATTAGGTGTTTTCAAAGCATATTCTTGCATATAAATATCTTATAATGAGATACTTGCAATAAAGAAGAAAGTTAACTATTTATTCAATAAGAAGTTTATGTTAAATATGAAATAAAGTGATTGTTTCCTTTGTAATCCTAAGAAATACTCATACATTTGTATCGTCCTAGCAATATCGTCTTATGGTTAAATATATAACTACATTACTAACTTACTTACTCTTGTGTATTACTACTTATGGTCAAATTACACAAAGACCTAATCTGATTTATCCTGGTGATGAAGACTTGATTAGGATAGTCAATCCTACGTTCAGTTGGACTACCAGTAATAGCTTAAATCATAGTTATGAGGTGAAAATAGTACAGCTCCTACAAGGGCAAACACCTCAGGCAGCTATTCAAGCGAATCCGCCAGTGTATGTAGGTAATGTGAACACAAATTTACTACCTTACCCGCTAATCGCTCCAAAGCTAGTGAAAGGGAATACCTATGCTTGGCAAGTGCGTATGAAATATCAAGTAGGGGTGGGAGAGAGAAACGAGGAGCGCGTATCACCTTCTGAGGTACGTTCTTTTACTATTGCTGATCTGATTGAGGAAAAGTGTGTAGCGCAGTTGCGAGAAGCGATTGCACCAGAAGTATATGTAGTGCACGATGCAAACCTCGATTTTCAGTTTAATACAAAAAAGAGTGTAGAACAAGTAGGGGTGAGTTATCAAATCATAGATATGAATCAAAAAGTAGTGGTGGAGGGTGTAGAACCTGAAAAAGCTTCTGAAGAAGGCGTGTATACTATATACTTCCAACGCTATGAGCAGTTAAGAAAACGGAAACTGAGGAACAAATTTCTGACACTAGTAGCAACAAGCCAAAGTGATGATAAATTCTACCTAAAGTTTGCGCTAAATTAATAATTATTAGTGAAAAACAGTCCCACAGACAACACTACCGGGGAGGATAGTGTACAAATAAGGGATATATAAATTGTAATGAAAAATACGAAGGTATTTTACGTAGTCTCATTAGGTCTACTAGTAATATGTATAATTGCCTTGGTTTGGCAACATAGGCAAATACCCAAGATTGGATTTGTAAGAACAGGCTACCTCGTGGAGGAGTACATAGGGATGAAAGAAGCCATTGCTACGCACGAAAAAGAAGTAGCTCAGTGGCAACGTAACGTAGATACACTAGAAGTAAGCCTGAAAAATACAATCCAACAGTTCCAATATGAGGCAGATAAGCTGCCTGAAACGGTATACAAGGAAAGGGTAGTCTACATTGAAAAGCAAAAAGAGGCGCTAGAGCGGTACAGAAGGGCTACTCAAGAAAAGATAGCCAGTAGTGAAGAAGCAGTACTCGCTACACAGCTAGAAGAGATTAACGCGTTCATAGAAGCTTACGGAAAGGAACATCACTATGATGTGATACTAGGAACCACCTCTTCTGGAAGCCTTTTATACGGAAATGAACAGAATGACATTAGCGAAAAACTATTAGAGGCGCTGAACGCGTCCTACAAGAAATGAAAACAGTTACAAACGTAGTATGGCTACTAAGCCTGATAAGCCTACTGGGCTGTCAGACAGAGCTTAAGACAGAAGCAGCCTATTTTCGTTGGCTCAACCAAGCAGAAAACGGCTTGGTACAAGTGGTAGAAAAAAAAGGCACTGTGTTGAAAGCCAAGTTCTTACCTAGTACTTACTTGGCTTACAAAGAAATACAATCATTGCCTGCTACTACTTCTTTCGATAGCCTTCATCAACAGTATGATCAAGACCTTACCTTTACTATTTCTATAGAAATCACAGAGGGGAATCCGATGTACAAAGGCGTGAGTGATTACGCTGATTATCAAGAACGTGTCAATGTACTCAACTTTAGTGCAGATCAACACATCTACCTGAAGAGTAAAGGAAAAATCTACTACCCCACGCTGCATACTTTCGAGAATACTTATAATGTTTCACAAAAGAAACTACTCTATGTAGTATTTAATAAGACACAGGGCACACAAGATATTCTAAAGGCCGAAGAAGTTACCCTCGTTTTTGACGATAAAATATTTAATACAGGGAAAGCCAGTTTTAATTTCAAAACGGCTGACCTTACCCATATTCCTACAGTAACCCTTATTGAAAAGCTTAGAAAAGATGAAAAGTAAAATTATCAAAGGAGTCGCTATCTTCTTAGCACTCAATATGCTCATCGATACCATCCTCATCGGAACTGCCTTTGCGCTTACCTCAGGGCCTTCTTCTCCAGAGTTTACCGATTTTGAGCCAGTGGCCACTACCGATATGGTCAATCTTTTTTCAGGAGACTTTAACTATAACCTACCTGTCATCAATATTCCTGGTCCCGATGGAGGAGGTTATGCCTTATCTCTTTCTTACCATAGTGGGAGTACTTCCGAGACAGAAGCCTCTTGGGTAGGACACGGCTGGTCGTTGAATCCAGGCGCTATTAATCGAAATACACGTGGTTTCCCTGATGATTATAAAAACACCGATGTAAAAAGATACAGTAAAAACAGAGTCAACTGGTCGGGAAGTGTACAAAATAGTGTTGGCGTAGAGATTTTCGGTAAAAAAGAGTCGGAAGAGAAAAGCGATAGCAGTAACACACTGGTAAGGGGTGGAAGCATATCTGCTAATACTACTATTCGCTTTAATAACCGACAGGGCTTTACTCGTTACTATGGCTTGGGTTTAGGAGCAGCGGGTGTTGCCAACCTAAGTGTCAATAGAAGTGCACAAGGGGTTACCTATGGCGCTAACATTAATGTAGCTAGAATTCTCATGAGAGCTCCTGCAGCAATCACTGAAAGAGAAAAGAGCCTAATGGATAAAGATACCTATGATGAAGAAGTTGCAACAAGAGCTTTAAAAAGAAGAATGCAGGGGCTTGTTTCTTCAACTGTTTCTTCCTTTACAAGTACATATGGCATCTATAGTTTTGCTTATGAAACACGTGCTACTAGTTTGGCAAGGTACAAAGGGATGTCTTTCAACTGGACAAGCTCGGTTACTGCCAACATAGCACCCTTTCCGTTAGGACCAAACGTAGGTCTTACTGGTAATTTTAATCTACAAGAGAGCGAGCCTTTTCGTACTTATAAGGCCAATGGCTTCATGAATAATCCCAAAAGAGCAGAAAATGCCTATCCAAGTCTACAGGGAAGTGAGGCCTATGCAGGGGCAGATGTACTAAGCGACTACTATGTAGAGAGAAGTAGCCCTTACAACAATCAAGAACTTTACTTAGGGATTCCCTTTAATAATGCCGACTATTTTTTAGTGGTAGGAGAAGGGCTTAATGGAAGCTTCCGTTATCATCCTTACAAGGTGGGACATTACTACCCGAACTTTCTTGAAAATAGAACCCGTATTGGGCAAATTGGCTTTGACCTTCACATTGGAAGTGCCTTCGGTTTTGGCGCTGACTTTGGAGTAGGTTCACAACGCTCGATCGTTTCAGATTGGAGTCGTCAAGGCAATACAGACCAGTATCAGTTTAATGAAGAAGGTTTTATGCGTTTTTCAAACGACATGGGCGGTAGTGTAGAATATGGTGTAAGCGACGAAACCCAAAATAATACAGCCATAGGCTATGCTAGTCTACAAGGAAGAGCGCCCATTGTTAACAACATAGGAACAGATTTAAACCTAGACAAAGCCTCTAGCTCTTCTTCTATTGCTTTCCATACGTTTCAACAGTTACAAGACGATCCAGACAGTCAATTTGATAAAAATGCAAAAATTAATGTAAGCAACGCCACCAATCCTGAGTCAATTGTAGAGGTTTCTGTATTTAATTCTAGTGGTGCTAACTACGTATACGGACAACCCGTATTTGCTAGAAATGAGGCGAACTTAAGCGTAGACGTAAACAGCGGAAATCCTAAAGATGCTTCCGATACTTACGTATATAGAAACCTCAGTTTAAGAAACAGTAACAATGAGTACGAAGCCAACACTGATCCACATACAGTATTACAAGGAGAAATTAGAAATACGCCTTATGCGGTCAATTATCTGATGACCCAAATCACTACGCCAGACTACATAGACATCAACAATAATGGCCCTGACGATAAAGATTTTGGTGGATGGACAAGATTTGCTTACCGACAAAAATATGGTGCAGAAGTGGGAGACTGGTATCGATGGAGAACGCCTTACTCAGGACTTTTCTACAATAGAAATCAAATCTCTGACACCAAAGACGATTTGGGAAGTGTTTCTTCTGGTGAAAAAGAAGTTTATTACTTAAAGTCTATCGAAACCAAGACGCACATCGCCTTTTTCGTGACCAATAAAGCTACTGCTGATACCTATCAAGATGTTTTGGCACGCAATGGTTTGGAAGGGCATGTAATCGAAAAGCTTTTACAAGGAAGTGGTTTAGATCGCCTCGACGGACTAGATGCATTTACTCGCATTAACAGTGAAGACCAAGCAGCCAATCGACAAAATGCTAAGGGAAATAACTCCCTAGAATATCTGGAGAAAGTGGTGCTTATCGCTAAAAATAGTCCTAATACAGCGATTAAGACCGTACGCTTTGCCTATGATTATAGCCTCATCCAAAATTTACCTAATAATAAGAATGGTCGCTATCCAAACAGTAAGAGTAACAATGAAAGCGGAAAACTTACCCTAAAACGTGTATGGTTTGAGTACGAAGGAGTATCTGAAAGTCGTATCAGCCCTTATGAGTTTGAATATGCCTACAAGCCTCGCGCCGAGTTTGACGCCACCGTAAGGGAGCGTTATCCTGAGGTTTTTGGTACAGATGAAAACAGCCAGTACATTGGTGATCAATTTAGCCAAGCTGCCCAAAATCCTGACTATGCGGGTTATCTACTAGATGCTTGGGGCGCGCATCAGCTTTACGGAAGAGAGCGGAATAAATATGCCATGCCTTGGAACTATCAGGGGAAAGAAGACAATCCTTATCAAGCAGGTAGCAAGGGCTGGCGTAAAGAACGATCACTACAGGCGGATGCTGGCTTCGATCCAGCCGCTTGGCAGTTAAAACGTATCAAGTTGCCTTCTGGAGGAGAAATGCTGATTGAATATGAGCAGAAAGACTATGCTTACGTGCAAGATAGAAAACCGATGGTCATGACTTCTTTGACTGCCGCGGTAGAGCGAGGTGGAACAGCACTGTTCAGACAAAATCCTAGCTACACCTTAAATTTGAAAGATTTAGGGATCGCTGCTGACGAGATTGATGAGCAAGTCGCTCTAATGAAAAAGATATTTATTGAAGAGGAAGAGAAAATATATTTCAAATTTCTCTATAAACTAAGTACCGATTACAATAATAATACAGCTCCTTCCTTAGACAACTGTGCTTCTGAATATATCAGTGGCTACAGCAGTGTAGAAGATGTGGTCAAGGAAGGGGATAACATTAAAGTGATTTTACAGGGAGTAAAGCTAGAGGGCGGTGACCGTACAGAAGTACCCTTACAAGTGTGTTACGACTTCTATAGTACCCAAAGAATGGGAAAATGGTACGAAGGCTGTACAGCAGATATTGAGAATGAAATGGAGGGGAAAGTCAACGGTTTGAGTGATGAGTTACTAAGTGACAATGATGGCGCACGCCTCACTGCTGGCCTGAGAATCATTCCTGAGTTTTTAGTAAAGCTACAAGGAAAGCTCATTGATATGAATGATTATGGCATTCCAGAACGCAGCGAAGTAGGGATTGATATGAACTTAGACTTGTCTTATTTGCGCGTTCCTACCATCCACGCCAAAAAAGGAGGTGGAGTACGCGTAAAACGCCTCTTAATGTATGATGCAGGCATCGAAAACGGTACTGCAGAACTATATGGACAGGAATTTACCTACGAAGATTTTGAATACGACGAAGCGGGTAACTTCGTAAAGAAAATAAGCAGTGGTGTAGCTACTAACGAGCCTGCCCAAAATAGAGAAGAAAATCCACTGGTGGCCTTCTTACCTAAAGGAGACCCAAGCTGGTTCCAGAGAATTACTGCGGGTGATGAACGAGAACAAGCGGAGGGTCCTATCGGAGAGAGTATCCTACCAGGTCCTTCTGTAGGGCACTCTAGAGTAGTAGTCGAGAACATTTACCAAGGTAAAACGGGTACAGGATTTAGTGTAGATGAATACTTTACAGTAAAAGATTATCCTTTTGACCGTGTTTACGGTGAGACTGACAATCCGAGTGATTTTGAACCTGGTAGTCGAGGGGTAGATTTTACCAACCTTAATGACAATAAGCAACAACGTTCTCTCGTCGTACCAGCAGGACTTTTCTACTTCGAAGAAAGTAATGTACGTGCCACGCAAGGATATCGTTTTATCATCAACAGCATGCACGGACAAATAAAGCGTACGGCAAGCTATGCAGGCGTATATCCAGCCATAGAGAGTCAGGCAGATTTAAATAAAATGATACGGGTCTCAGAACAAGCTTATCAATACTTTGAGCCAGGCGAAAAAATTAAAATGATGCAGCCCGATGGTTCTTGGTATTGGGACCTTCCTGGTAAAGAAATGGATGTAGCCATGGAAATGAAGAGTATTACAGAAAAAACATTGAACGTAAAACTTAGTATCGATGGATTGGTAGGATTAGCTGCACTACCGCCTTTCTATTTTCCATTGGTCTTCTCATTTGAATACGCTAACCGAGGGATAGAGACACACGCCACCTCCAAGGTGATTCGTTATCCTGCCATTGTAAAAAGCGTGACTGCCTTCCAAGATGGCGTAACGAGTATATCTGAATACATGGCTTTCGATCCGTACTCTGGAAGAGCTGTGCTTACCAAAACCTACGATGGCTTTGAGGGAACACAAGACCACGACGGAAGTATGTATGCACTCAACCTACCTGCCTCTTGGCTTTATGAAGGCATGCAGCCCAAAATGTCAAAAGGGCAATATAAACCAGAAAATACCAATCAGGTAAATGCTGACTTCCAAAGTGTGGTAAGCTACGGAGCAAATGGGAATCCGCTAAGAGAGGAAGGCGACGATTGGGCCGCTAATCCTATCAAGGATGTGGTATCTACCTCCGTACAAACTTACAAGCAGAGCTGGTTTACAGAAGGTTCAGCCCTTGCGCAAGCCTTTGGCTTAGATGCTGATGCCATCGCACAACTCAATAAAATATGGCGTCCTTGGCAGAGCTACGTCTACAGAAAAGACGTAAAATCAGCCAATAATACATCTATAAAAGAAGGCGGAACGATCAATGAAATTGTAGCTTTCGACCCTGCCAACCCTGCGGAAGACTGGATGTTCTCTAATGAGGTAGTCGCTTACTCGCCACAAGGGAATATGATCGAAGAGAAAAATGTATTAGACATTTACAGTGCAGCCGCCTTTGGGTACAACGAGACTTTACCCATTCTTGTGGCAGGAAATGCTGCTAGCGGAACGGTAAGATTTAAAGATTATGAGTACCGTACCGATTATGCCACTGCGGAAGCCATCCAAATTACCTTCACCAACAAAGCACACTCTGGTAAAGGAGTATTGTCATCTACTGGAAGCAGCGTCAGCCTGTTACAACAAGCGGGCGAAAAAGATGATCGCTTGATCGCCGATAAGCAACTTACGGAAGAAGGTGCCCTAGTAAAAATTTGGATCAGGGACGCAGAAGAACAAGCGCTACAGATCAGTGTGAATGGTACACAGAACTTTGACCTTCAAAAAGATGCGACGATCGGACACTGGAGCTTGTACAGAGCGTACATTGATAAGGCGACCTTCACAGAGGGCGAAAAGTATAGCTTTGCCTTGACAGGTATTATCTCGCCAGTGCTTATAGACGACTTCAGGGTACAGCCGCTCGAGGCACAAATGACCTGCTATGTATATGATAGTAGAACGCTTAAAGTCATTACCCAATTCGACGACCAGCACTTCGGCTTGATTTACCAATACAATCAAGAAGGAAAGTTAATCCGCAAGCTGATCGAAACAGAGCGAGGGGTAAAAACTGTACAAGAAACCCAATACAATATGCCTAAAGTAAGCAGATAGATGAAGACTGTACTGCACATATTATTCGTAGCCTTGTGCTTACTCCCTACACTTACCTCTGCTCAGAACTTAGCTGAAGGGAGAAAGCACCTAGAAAGCTACTTTGCCAAGATAAAGACTTACGAGCTGCCTTCTACGAAGCAAACGTATTACCTCAGCTTGGAGGTCACAACGATTCCCAATACACAAAGTAGCTACGCAAAATCGCCTTACTCCAGTAAGAATATTCCAGTAGAAATTGTTCTTTCGGCCAACCGCCTTTTCTACGAGAGTAAATATATCAACTTTTACAACGACCAAAAGGAAGCGTTTACGATTATTCATCCGCAACGTTTGATCGTTTGGACGAAGAAAAAGGCACCCAAAGAAGCCGTTCAGAATACGCCACAACAGATCGAGCTACTGAGCGCATTACAGCAGCGAGTACTCACCGACTGCAAGGTGATACGGTACGAGCCTCATCAAGGTTCGGTGAAGAAAATAGTACTACGTGCTAACGACCAGCTTCAGAAAGAGCTAGGCTTTAGGCAAATTACCTATTACTTGGATGTAGCGAATAACCTGCTCAAAAAGCAGCACATCCATTACATAGAAAACTATAAAATCAAGCAACAGACAATTATTTTCAAAGAGTTTAATCTCAATTATAAAGGGAAAGTAGCAGCGAGTGCTTACCGCAACGTATTTGGAAAAGACTACCGCATACTGCCCCAATACCAAAGTTATAGAATTGAATATCAATAATACATTGAACCATGATCAACCAAAAACTACACCCGATCAGCCTCCTGCTAATATTCGTAGCTTTTAGCTACACTACCTTTGCACAAACGCAGGTGTACGAGGATGGCACTTACCTTTATGAACAAACTGTAAAAGGCGAGGCATCAGTGGCAGAAAATTATGAACTTCCATTACCAAACTTCTCAACCCTACCTACCTCTCGTGTAGAGCGAGCTAGAATAGGTATTAAGCTAGACTTAGGAGAAGATTATCAACTGGGAGATGCCGCCTTTCAGGCTTCACTCAATTTTACTTTAAGGGCTGTTGCCAGCGATGGTACGAGCGTAACGCTTTGTGATCAGTGCGAACTGAACATCAATCAGAATGCGCCAGAGATGCTCTACAGTAAGGACATCAAAAATCTGATCTTTACAGGTGGGACCTATAGCGATGTAACAAAGTTTGAGATCATTGGTGAGAACTTTACCAAAAGTGGTGCTGCTAGTACGGTGGTAAGTGCAGTGATAGATAATGATATTCGGCTTACACTTCAATATGAAATCGACTATGGTATCGACGTAAGTGCCCTTTCTGTCAATAACCTTACCCAAATCAACGATGGGAAAAGTTACCTGTTCCGTTGGGATGCCAATACTTACGTACCTAATTACCAGTTTCAGTTACTAAGGCTCTATAATTTAGACGAAACCACCACTGCAGATGATAAAGAAATTAAAACTCAAGTAGATTGGTCACAAGCCCTTACCATAGAAACCCAAAGCAGCGATAATGCCCTTGCGATGACCATCGCTGAAGGAACTGGCTTTTACGTATGGCGCGTAAGACCCATTGGTACTTTCTACGAAGGAGGCATCGCCAATGCTAAAAACTATGGTACTTGGTCGAATGGGGCGCTTACCACCTTAAGCCCAACGCTTACCGCGTCCAACCTAAATCTTACCGATGATGCAGGCAAAAAATATCCTGTTTTCTTCTACGAAGACGTTGACGACGCCAAAAACACCATCTATGCCAGAACATTTACCGAGGGGAATCGCGTAGCAGAGTCTATTTCTTATGCCAATGGTTTGCAACAAGTACGACAAAGCCAAACTTATTTGCCTTCTAAGAAGATCAAGGTGGTTACACAAACCCTTTACGACAACAGTGGTCGTCCTGTCATTACTACCTTGCCCGTTCCTGTCGATTCAGAAAATGGCTTTGATGGCTACGAAGAAACTTTCGTACAGAATGAAGCAGGTAACCTTTATGGTATTGACGATTTTGATGGTAATACGAGCTATAGAAAGCCAGCGAAAATCAAACAAGATGGTACTGCCTTCGACTATTACGACGGAAAAGACCAAGTAGCCGATGCCGAGGGCTTTCCTTACTCACGCGTATTGTATTATAATGATGGTACTGGTCGTGTAAAAGAGCAGTCAGGCGTAGGGAAAAAACATATGATTGGGGATGGTACTGCCAATAGTGGCGACGGAAAAACCATCCGTACTTTTTATAGTACCGCTACTGAATATGAGCTGGTGAGACTCTTCGGAGACGAAGCGCCTAACGCACAAACCGTGCTTAAAACAACCACCATCGACCAAAATGGGGTGGCGAGTATTAGTTACACCTCCAAAGAAGGACACGTTATCGCTAGTAGCCTTTCTTTTAATGGAGACAATAACTTACTACCCGTCGATGGCGCGAATGTTGATAATTTTACCGTACAAGAACGTATTGTAAATGATGCCCAGAAGAATAACTTTTTAGTAGGAAGTAAGCGGCTCACTTTTACAGCGCCTACTGCCCTTAATGAAATTAAATACGAAGTAACTTGTAACCAGATCGAAACTGAACTCGGCTGCTTGGAAGCTAATACTTCCTGTAATTATGATATCCGCGTGGTGATTGCCAAGATCGATGGAGACCCTTTTGAGGCGGCCGATCTACAAAGCTTACCTGCTGCTTGGATAGCACAAGGCACAGGTGATGTCTATAGTTTGGCTTCTGTTCCTGTAGCCGTTACTTGCGATGGCCCGATGAATTTCCCTTCTATTACGTTGCCAGTAGGAACCTTTATGGTAGAGAGTCAGCTTATTCCAAGAGGACAAGAAACCATCATCGACCAAAACGAAGAACGCATTGCGGCAGAAATACAACCGCTGGCAGGTCTTTTAGGCGGGTGGCTCGATGACGTAAAATGTGACCAAGACTGGCAGACTCTCTTCGATCGTGTAGATGGTTTACAGGCCGAATTGCAAGAAGGAGCTGCACAAGCCGTTGATCCCACCAAAACCCCTGAACAAGTGGCAGCGTATTATGCAGGGTTAGATACTAAATATAGCTTACCCACACCTTTCTTCAACGCAAGTCACTTGGTGATTAGAGATGGTACAGATGCTATCAAAATTTCTTCTACTTGCTGCCAAAATCTATCGATTCCGATGGATTATGTACCTCCTTTCGATTTAACTATCCTGAAGGTAGAAGACAAAGACGCAGACGAAAAATATGCGGTAAATCCTTTCATCCTCAATAATGGGGATTACAGTGAGTTCTTCCCTGATTTTGAAGGCTATGCCTATTCCTATTTTTGGGATTGTGTACCAGGTACTAACCACGTATACAGCGGTGAGCCTTATCCTGCTTATACAGTAGCGCCTGAAGAAGCGATGTTTACAGGTACACCTGAGGAAGTAACCCAACAAATAACGGAGGCGCAAAACAAAGTAAAATACATTTACTATGGCATCATACAAAAAGGAATGAAAGGTTGGCACGTGCCCGGTACCTTCAATGCGATGGTGTACCATATGTTAGCCGACCAATATACCACCGATGGAATGGACAGTGAAGACAAGGTGGTATATAACAAACCTGCCAATTACGTAGATGAGTGCGGTAATGAGCAATATCCTGCTTTTACCCTCAGTGCGAGCGGCCAAAGAAATTTTATTACCAATGAAGCCAGCATTCCTACTACAGGAGCGGCCGACGTAGACGGAAAGCGGCGACAAGTAACTTCCCAGTATTACCCTGAGGAGCTTTTCAAGTGTTGGGTAAACCAACTCAGCATTGTAAAGGAAATGTACAAAGAGATATTGCCTTGTCCAGAAGCCTTTCCTTCAGGCATTAATCTAGAAGGTTCGCCTTTTTATCTTTCAGGTAGAATCGACGATGAAGGCGGTAACCACGACCCTCATATTGATGGGAACATCCCTCGTAACTTCTTTATCCGCTGGATTGTCAGAAGAAAAGTAAAGAAAATTTCTAGGCGTATGCGCAATATGCAAGTAGGTGCCGTAGGGAGCGAAGGTGATGAAGGGGGAGAAGCCAACCTCATTAAAGACATTAACTTCGACTACCATGTTGTGAAAGAATTTCTTAACTGTACGGGTTATCGCTTTGCCAAGGTACTCACAGATTATAATCCAACACCGCTAGCACCCGATGAAAATACAGAAGTGACTTATACCGTTCCCAACGAACCTTTAGGTAATGTCGCAGACCACAAGGAAGAGCTGATCGAGAAAGTAACGCCTTACAATGGTGATCCGCTGAGAGGCTATCAACCCAAAGGCGATTTCATCATCATTATGTCAAGCGATACGCTTTTTAACCGCATTAAAGACCCTGTTTATGCTTTCAAGTACTATGAATATGTAGAATATTCTGAGCCACAATTAGAACTGCTTACTTGCTTCAATGATCCGAACTGGCGTAAGTTCAAGGAAACAACTGACCTACCAGGTGGAGAAACGCAAACAACGGTAAAAGCGGTGTATTTGTACGATGAAGATTACGAAGCTAATAATAACGCACCTGCCACCGCTGAAATTTACGAAGTAGACGATAATGGGATCATCGTTGATCCCAATGAGGAGGGAAGTTTATGTGAGTTTTGTGGGGTAGGGAAAATTACCTGTTCGGTAGTACACCAAGATTGGACGTCTGGTCAGCGCTTTACACTTTATACAATGTTGCAAAATTACGTAAAAGAAGAACCCATCGACTGGACGCTTGCTGGAGAAGATGTAAGAGATTTTGCTTCTGTAGGTTACCTCGACCAAGTCATTAGTGAGCAAACAGGCGACCTGGTTAAACAGTATGTGCTTTGGGAAAATGAGCAGGTGATTGCAGAGAGCGATTACGAAGGCTTTGTCAATACCAATTTTGTTAAGCCAAGCACTAGCGTGCGTTATAAAACCCAAGTAGAGCTAGAAATTAATCAGCTCAACGAACAGATGTGGAATGCTTGCGCGCAACAGCGTAGCCAATTAAAAGCTCGCTTGATTGATACCCTTTTACAACACTGTTATGTACTAGAAGGCTGTAGAAAAGACCTTGGACCGAGTGCCTCGGCAGAAGAAATCTGGGAAAATGAGCGCATCGTAACCGAAGATGACATAGAACGGCTGGTTGATTACATGATCTTAGAATGCCAAGCCCGTGGCGTGATTTCTACTTATCGGCGTATTTCTGGTGGTTGTAGAGACCCTTACACCAACCTCAAGCGATTAGATGAAACCAATATAACACAAATATGGAACTTAGGCTATGTAGATAAAGAAGGGGAGCTGATCCGAAATGTATCGCGGGTAGAGTACGGCGTGGCTAAACCTGATGAAGCGGGTTGTGCGAGTACTGCTGCCGAGATGTACCACAGAAAGCCAGAAAGTGGGGAAATCTCCAACACACTGGAAGTCTTTACGCCTTCTGCCAATCCAGACGGAATCGACTATACCCTTTCTACCAATTACGCGGGTCAAGACCCATTGCCTATTACCGATTGTACCGAAGGGCCTGCCTATTCCTATTGTGAGTGGTTGCGTCGCAAAGAAGTAGTAGATTTTGTATTGCAAATGGATATCCGATCCTTCTGTGAAGGACCAGGTAATATAGAAACGTTGGCCTGCGAAACAGGCGATTGTCCGCCTGCGAGCCAGTTGATTCCAACGGATAACACAACGACTGATCCCGATCATATGCCTGAATACAAGTCAGCGCCTTTAAAAATGAAGCTTTCTACCACGCTAGATCCCGAAGGAAACGAAGTAGAAGAAGTGACTAACGAGTAAAATTCCTTGCAACATGCACGATTTTATTGATGCACTAATCTTGAAACATTCTATAAGTGGGTGGAAGCTTTGGATTTTCTTGATTTTTTGGTTCGTTTTTCATCAAGGAAAAATGAACGGATGTTTCATTAAACATTACACTATATACTTTACTGTCAAGTAACCTTAAACTTTTAAAAAAATTAGTTGATAAGCATACACTACACTTACACACTATGAAAAAGTTATTAATCATACTCACCCTTCTCCTTACTACCGCCTACAGTTGGGGGCAGTCCACCTTTACGGTAACCAATACCAACGATAGCGGCCCAGGATCGCTGCGCCAAGCCATCATTGAAGCCAACAACGATCCTGACGCTTCGGTGATTGAATTTGGGATAGAGCGGCAAACAATTACTTTGCAATCTACCCTACCCAATATTACAGCACCGGTAATTATTGATGGTCGAAATGCATTCATGAAAATAATTGGTAATAGCAGTTTGTCAGGTACTTATATAACTGAGACAGCTAGTGGAAGTGGCATCTATCATTTAACGCTGCAAGGTTTCAATCGTGCCATTACTGTACAGTCAAACAATTGCACTATTTTCGGTAATACATTTATTGGAAACAATATTGCCCTAGATATATCTTCTTCCTCAGCAATTGAGATTGTGACAAATACAATTGTTGATAATAGAGAAGGGATTGTTCTGAACTATTGTAACGACATTAATATTGGTGGTGGCGCGACTGTCTCTTTTGGGAATAGGATTTATGGTCAGACAGATTATGGTATTCACGTAGTATTTGGGAATCAAAACATAGAGCTTTTTGGCAATACTATAGGTTTGTATTCGAATAGTAGTCCTGGCTGGACGGGTAATGGTAAGGGAGGGGTCTACATACAAGATGGTAATAGTGATATTTTCATTGGAAAACCTAACCAAGGAAATGTAATATCTGGAAATAATGGTTTTGGTATCTTAGTGGAAGAATCTCATCAAATTTATATTAAAAGTAACCTTATTGGAACCAGTATCTCTTCTTGGACAGCAGATGGTATAGGCAATAGTGAGGTAGGTATCGGTTTACTTTCTACCACTGGGCAAGCTTACGATATTCATATTGGGGGAGAAGAAGTTGAAGAAGGTAATGCAATTGTTGGGCATGATAATGTACAGGAAGGAAGAGGTATCTATGCTGCTGGTATCATTGGACTTTATATTAAGAACAACCAAGTAGGAGTAGAAATCAATGAATCTGGCATCTCAAGGATTCTTCCAAATGAGATTGGTATTGAATTGTCACGTTGTGATGTAGTTGAAATTACCAATAACCTAATAAGTGGTAATAATAATGATGGTTTATTGATAAGTGCGACTGCAGCTTCAGGAAATAACTACAAAATATTTGGTAATGTCATTGGTACTGATCGGAAAAGGTCGTATAACTTCGGAAACAAAGGAAGTGGTATTAAAGTATCGAGTAATGCGAGTAACATTAACATTGGTGATGTCTCTCAGAATCCCAATTATCTTTTTTATAATGGTAGACAAGGGATTGTTATTGATGGGGCGAAAAAGATCGACTTAAGTAATAATTTAAGCTATTTGAATGAGAGTCAGAAGATTCAACTCTCAAATAATGGTAATAATAGCAAAGCTGCGCCTACAATTGATGTGTCAAAAATAGAGAATGGTAACTATCGAGTCATTGTCAATGCCTCACCAAGTGATCGGGTCGATATCTTTGGTGGAGATGCTCCTCAGCATGCCCTTAGTTACTTTGGGGCTTTTACCGCTGATGAAAGTGGACAAGTAGTGGCTGACCTGCCCTTAGACAATAGGGCTGGTTATGTACAAGCAACGGCTACTGATAGCCAAGGCAATACTTCTGAGCTAGGTTTTACAGAAAATGTAGACTTGATTGCCTGTAGTAGTTGGACAAAAGAATTATTTATTGATGGAGGATACTTTTATAATATCTCTCAAATCGAGATGGTAACAGATAATGATGGGAGCAGCTACATATGTGGAGAGTTCTCAAATGAAGCTATCATAGACGGCAATACTATAATCAATGGTGATCGAGGTACTTTTCTTGTAAAGGTAGATGCAAATGGTTCTTTAATTTGGTCTAAATATATACAACTTTTGTATGGTGGGCATCTATCAATTACTTTAGATGAAAGTCAAGAAAATCTATTCATCAGTGGTAATGGAAACTTCAAACAAATAGTCTTTGTGGATGATGATAGTCTCAGCTTTAATGAAGATGTATACGGTAAAGTGATTGCTAAGTATACTACCAATGGTAGCTTAGAATGGGTATTGAGAGGTGAGTCAACCTCTCGTGTAACTGCTCACACTGCGATGGAAACTGATCTTTCGGGAAATCTTTACGTAAGTACTGGTTTTACGGGAAAGCTAACTTTTGGTAGTTTTTCAATAGGTGAGGATAATCTAGAGTCAAGTCATTGCATCTTGAAGGTTAGTCCCACTGGACAAGTTTTATGGATGCAGAAAGTAAGTTCTAACTCTTCTTACGAAGATGACATAGCTATCAGTCCTGATGGAACGTACGGTTACGTGACACATGTGATTGATAGATTGAGAGATCCCATCATACTAGGTGACGGCACTACCATTCCTCCCTTAGACAGAAGTAGAATTTTTCTAATAAAATTCTCTGATGCGGGAAGTGTATTAGACCATAGGTTGCTGTTGAATACCAGACCTTCCAACACTATAAATCGCTATTTCCATCCTCGTATTGACTTTAATCAAAATGGAGAAGTTATTTTTTCTTCCACTTATGCACCTAATCAAAGCTCTACTTTCTTAGGTGAACTACTATCTGATAATGATAATCGCTTATTAGCTACGCTGGATGTGAATGAAGACCTCTCCTGGGTAAGTACTAGATTTGCAGAAAAATTTCCTAAGAATGATCCTACTCTAATTCCGGAACCATTTACAAAAATGTTACTCTCCAAGGATGAAAAAGGTGTTTATTGGCTAGATAACAACTACTTATCTAAGTCGACTTCCTCTGGTCTTACGTTATGGCAAAAGAATACCGCTGAAGTTTACAGTAACGTAGATTTTGACCTGAAAGATGAGAGCATTTACTTACTAAATAATTATACCTATACACGACTAAGTAGTGGCGGATTTGCTAATTACGGTGAAACAGACTTCAGTCGTATAGACCCTGATCTATTGTTAATGCCCCTCGAAGAAAGCAACCTTTGCACAGGTCAAACGATTGCTGTACCCTTTGAGCTCTTTTGTGCCAGTAGCAATCGCTGGCGGGCAGAGCTGATTGATATCAATAACAACAACACAGTAGTGGCGACAGGAGTAGGTACCAGCAGCCCTATTGTGCTCACCATTCCATTAGCACTGACAGGAGGAGATTACATCATTCGTGTGGTAGAAGATATCGAACTGGGAGATGAGTTTATCGGCTCCTCCAATTACCTCACCGTCAATATCTCCGTTAGTACCTTAGCACTAGCACCCTTAGAGGAAGTAGACTATTGCGCTAGTCAAGTGGTTCCTTACAGCTTTACCGAAAGTTGTCCTAATCCATCTCTCAGCTACCAACTAGAACTCTCTTTACCCGATCAAGAGCTTTTTGGAACCCCTCCTCAAGTGATTGCTATAGATGTAGCCCCTTCGGGCGAATTCACCTTACCTACTGACTTGGTAACGGGTACTTACTACGTACGAGTCGCTTCTTCCAACGGTCTCTACTCCAACAACCAAACACTTACCATCGTAGGCGGTACCCCACAAATTACCCTTGCAGGCTACAGTGGTGACACTGGCAATAACACTACAAACGGTACTGAAAGCTGTAGCGCGAGTGCAGGCAACCTCTCTTTTGAAGTAGGCTGTCCTACAGAAGGCAGCGATTATGAAGTACAGCTTTCCAGCTTGAACAGCACTACCTTTGCAGCAAACCCGCCTGTGCTGGGCAGTGGCGAGGCTTCGCCGATTGCGGTCAGCAACTTACCTACCGAAGCGGGTACTTATTACTTAAGAGTAGTTTCTTCAGAAGGTGTTACCTCTGACTTGCTCCCCATCGACATCAAAGCACCTTTGGAAATGCCTACAGTGACAATTAATCCTGGGGATAATAGTAGTCAGTATTGTGAAGGACTTCCTCTTCGAATAGTAGCCACGGGTAATCCTGCCTACACTTACGAATGGACGATTGAAGGACAAACTTACTTTGGGAGGGATATTACCCACACACCAAGTAGTGATGAGAGGTTACGCATTGAGTTGATCATCTCTTATCAGGGCTGTAGCTTAGAGGTGCCTGTAGAGCGTCTGGATATTACCAAATCACCAAGTATCACCATTGAAGAAGTGAATAATCCGAGTTGTGGCGATGCGAGCGATGGAAGGATTGAGTTTAGGCTTGGTGGATATATCCTTTATAATTATGAGTTGTATCGTAACGGCAATTTATATACTGAGTCTACGCCTTCCTGGTCTTCCTTTACAGGTAGTTTAAGGTATCGTGATCTTCCTGCGGGTATTTATACGCTTGAAGCTAGTTTTGATCTTGCTGGACCTGTCGATGGCTGTAGCGTAACCAGCGCCCCCGTAGAGCTTACTGGGCAAGGTCCTACACTCAGCGAGGTTTGCTTGAGCAAAATTCCTTGTAGCAACGGCACCGCTGTGAGCGCTCCCACCCTAAGTTTTCAGGTAAGCTATCCGAATGATCCTGTTGGCACAGGTAGTCAATATCAGTACCAAGTCTTTAAAGAAGGGCAAAGCACGCCATTTGTCTCAGGTTTAACCAACGCCAATGCCAACATATCCCTCGACCCTGCCGACCTGGTGGCAGGCGAACTACTTCGCTTAGAAGTAGCCGCCACGCTGGATTGTAGCGATGGCAACTGTAGCCAATACACGCCTTACTGTGCGGTGAGTCAGTACGTACGGGTAGAAAACCCGCAACTCACACTTACTTTACCGCCAAGTAGTGAAAGTAGCGATAATCCTGTTTACTACACTTGTATTGAAGACGATACCTACACTTTACCTGTTGCTTTGACTGACAACCTTGGCACCTGTGATGTAACGAGCGATTTACGTTTAGTACTCTACGACAATAGCAATCCTGCTAGTCGGGTAGTGGTAGAGACTATTACTAGCCCTAGCCACGACTTTACGCTTGCTGCGGGGCAGTACTTACTGGAAGGTCACTTAGACGCTTACGGCTGCATGATACAGCAAGCTTTTGCAATCAAGAGCCTAGAAAACGTTACCCTTGACGTACTGCTCAATCCACTTACCTGTGATGATGGTGGGGAAGCCTTGGTGGTGATAGAAGGCTACAGTGGCGATAGCCAAGCCATCACCTACACCTGGCAAAAAGAAGAAGCGGGGAGCTGGGTCACCTTAGTAGATGAGAATAGTAATCCATTGGTCGGCTCCAGTGTAAGCGACCTAGAAGCAGGCAATTACCAAGTGATGGTTCAGTTTGCCATTCCGGGCAACAGTGCTACTTGTGAGGTCACCGAAGCCTTTACCATTGAGGGGCGTCCGATTGTGGAAAACTTTCTACTCAGTAACAGCGATGATGCAGGCAGCCTGACTTGTACACTCAGAGGCAGTGCCGAGATCAACTTTCAAGCGAGTCTGCCGAGTCATACGCCTACTTCGGGTACTTACCAAGTGGCGTGGCATTATTTAGAAGTACAGTTAGATGAAAATGGCGAGCCACTGCTTGATGAAACCACCGGCGAACCCATCACCCAAGACCTACAAATCTTTACCGAAGAAGTGATTTCGGTAGAAGAAGCAGGCGTGTATACTATTGCTTCTTACCTGCCAGAAAAGCACTTTAAAGCGGGACAGTATTACTTGGTGGTGACCGATGAGACGGGTTGTGTCTTTGAGATGACGCCTCCTCAGTTAATTGAAAAACCTGGGGTAGAAAGAGAGTACATCCTTTGCCTTACTTGGGGCACGCCTACACTTCCGCCGGTTGAGGAAGACGAGGAAGTAACCGAACTGCCTACCATTGCTGCCAGCGATGCCAAAGGCACCTTGCTAGAGAAAGTGAATCAGTGTGTAACCGCTCAGGTAGAAGGGATTGCGTTGGCGGTAGAGGCCGCTTGTAGCAACACCCAAGGCACGCTTTCTTTTGCTTACCAGCAAGCCACCTATCATTATACGCTGTATTATTACGACAGAGCAGGTAGACTCACCAAAACGGTACCACCCGCAGGAGTCAGACCGCTCAGTGTGGTAAGTCGTGACAACCGTCCTGCTCACACAATGGCTACTACCTACGACTACAACAGCTTACAGCAGTTGGTGTATCAAAACACGCCAGATGGAGGAGAAACCAAGTTGCTTTACGATCGCAAAGGACAGCTTCGCTTCTCAGAGAACGAAAGACAACGAGACAGCAACCAGTACAGCTACAGTGTGTACGACGAACTAGGAAGAGTGGTAGAAGTAGGACAGCAGACCAAGACCGAAGGAAGTGCGCTCCCCAACTTTGATTATACCTCGAGCAATCCAAACTCGATTAGTGCTACCAACGAAGCACTCTTAAACGATCCCGCGCAAGCCACTTTCCCCAGTGGAGCCACAGGCAATAGTGAGCAGACCTTCACGGTATACAACACCCCCAAAGAAGGCGTGTATTATTACAGCGAAGACCAACCCCAACGTTACTTAGAGAATCGCGTCAGTTATACCTATACGATTAATAAGGGTGATAGCGATACCACCCAAGCGGTGTACACCTACTACAGCTACGACATTCACGGCAATGTGGCATGGATGATCCAAGACTTGCCAGGCATTCCAAAGATGTACGTCGCCTATGATTATGACCTAATTAGTGGGAAGGTGACCCAAGTACGGTATAATGAGGGTAGCCAAGACCAATTCTTCCATCGCTACCGCTACGATGAAGACAACCGCTTGGTAGAAGTACGCACCAGTAGAGACGGCTTGCTTTGGGACAAAGAAGCACTCTATGACTACTACAAGCACGGCCCACTCAAAAGACTAGAACTAGGTGAAGATCATCTGCAAGGCTTAGATTATGTCTACACGCTGCACGGCTGGTTAAAGGGCATTAACAGTCCGACCCACCAACAAGACGTAGGTAAAGACGGACAAAGTATAGAAAGCCGCTTCGCTGCTGACTTGTTTGGGATGGCGCTACATTACTACCGCGGCGACTATAAAAACAAAGATGCAAACAACCCTTTTGACCAAAGTAGCAACCTCGCTTACCAAATTAGCAATGCAGACGGAGAAGAACAAGAACTCTTCAACGGGAACATAGCGGCTTGGAGCCATCATATGCAGCGTTACCAGCCGGGTAGTGGTGGACAACCAGCCACCTGGCAAAGTGAGGCGATCACCAGTACTTATCGCTACGACCAGCTCAATCGCATTAAAAGTAGCAGAGAAAGACAGTGGAATGGCACTAGTACCAGTTGGGCAAGCCCAAGCAATGTACACGCCACCAATTACAGCTACGACCAGAATGGCAACATTACCCAGCTCCAACGCAGAGATGCAGCCGGTAATCTGCTCGATAACATTACCTATACCTACGAGACAGACGAGAACGGCAACAAAATCAATCGCTTACAAGAAGTGAACGATCCGACGGTAACCGCTGATCCGAGTGACATAGAAGGCAAGCACGGCTTTACCTACGATCAGCAAGGGAATTTGAGCCGAGATGAGAAGGAAAAAACCAACATTGACTGGAACAACCAGAACAAGGTGCATCAGGTACGCCAAGAGGAAGCAGACAAGGCGCACATCACCTTCCGCTATGATGCGGCTGGTAATCGCATAGAGAAGGAAGTGAACCGCAATGACCTGCTACCCGATGGTTCAAGAAGCTACGCCGATCCAACCAAAGTAGTGACTACTTACTACGTCAGAGATGCGCAGGGCAATGTGATGAGCATTTATGAGAAGACGCATCGACAAAAAGAAGATGGCAGTTATGAAAGTGTACTCACTCAAAAAGAAACCTATCTCTACGGCTCGGATAGATTAGGCGTAGAGAGACAAGCAAAAGTAGTAGGTATCACCCAAAGTGCTAGCGCAGCCGAGGCAGTGGATGCAGAGATCGCAGAGATCGCTGCCCCTGAAGTTGTCAATACAAACAGCGATACCCCACCAACCAGCAACGGCTTACTTCCCAATGGCGATGAGGTAATAGTGGAGCCAACGAGCAAGGATCAATACGAAGATCGTTCTTATTGGGTACTCACCACGCCAGGAGGCGTTTTAGATTTAGCAGAAGGTTTTGAGGTGAATGTTAATAACGCCGAAGGCTTCTTTGCCGAAGTAGCCGAGTGGGAGGATATTAGAACGGAGGAAGAGGTGTATGTAAGCCGTATCGTTGGCAAGAAACAATACGAACTCAAAGACCACCTCAGTAATGTGAGAGTGGTACTGAGTGATCAGAAGGAAGTGGTAAATATTGATGAGACGGCTGGGACGTATGAGCAGCGAGCGAAGGTGCTTTCTTATAATAGTTTTTATCCTTACGGTACTTCAAAAAGCAGTTACAATAGGTTAGCTTCAAGGTTTAGCTTCAATTCTCAAGAGCGTACCCCAGAAATCAATGACAATCACTACACGGCCTTGTTCTGGGAATACGATAGCCGCACCGCTCGCAGATGGAACTTAGACCCTAAGCCTAACCCTTCTATTAGTCAGTACAATGTATTTGCAGGTAATCCGATTATTTACAATGATATATTGGGAGATACAATATATTTTGTTAATAACAAAGGGGAAGTAATGAATCTAAAAAGAGCAAACGAAGCAAGTACATATTTGAGAAGAGATGTTTTGCTTAGGACACCCGATGGTAAGGAAATTTTAGAGAAATATGAAAATAGTTCTTTACACGATATCTATATAACTACTTCACCCGTTAATAGCCGTTCAGCAGGTGTTACCCTTTATGAAGGTAGTAAATTACTGAACGAAAATAATAATATTGATATATTTTCGAATATAGGTAGTTTCGATGAAAAAGAAGCGATAGCTAATGTAGCTCAATTAGCAAATTTTGATGGAGTTGAAGTGAAAAACCCTGATACAAAGTTCTCATTAATTAGTATAAATGAATATTATCTTGAAGGGAAAGGCAACTTTAAGAAATATGACGACTATGATAAAGCGGAAACCCTTTTTCACGAAATAACTTCCCATATATTACTTCATCATGTAGGAGATGGTGATAGACAGCACAAAATTTATGGAGGTACATATACAGGAATTGATCGAAAAGATATTAGGGAAGGCTCTAGGGCATATAAAATAGGCCAACAACTAAGACTTTTACGAAGACAGGATAGAATATTAAATATGGGAAAAGAATCATTTGAAAAAATGAAAGTGATTCAACCAGATAATACCAAAGTTGGATCAGGACAAGGATTTTAGATTTTAAAAGAATGAAAACCACAATAATAATTACTTTAATCAGTATTTTATTAAACTTAGCTTCTTGCAAACAAACTAATAATACGTCGAATAAATTAACGAGCAGGAATGTAAGCCTCAAAAATGTTGAACTCTTTTTGAAGTCAAGGAAATTTATGGATAAAGAACTTTCACAAAGGGATTTCCTTAAACTTAACAAGAATGAGACGACTTATAATTGTAAGTGTGAAGATTCACTAATTAAGCTAAAAATTTACATTAGTGATGATTACAAAATCATTAATCATAGAAAGTATTATAGCTTTGCCATTAGTAGAGAAAGTGAGAGCTATTCTTATTTTAACTTACTTTCTTACCGAGATGATACTGTATACTATAGACCGGATGGCTACTTGAAATATACTTTGGAGCTTTTAAAATCGATGAAAAAAAATACCCAAAGTATTGAGGATAAAATCAAACAAATAAAAGAAACTCCTTTGTTTATTTTTGACTCTTTACCAGCTAGTTACTTGGTTGAGAGTAGTACTTTTGGAGGGGAGGTTAGCAGTAAAGGGGTTGTAAAGATATTCAAAGAGAGCCCAATATATGAATTTCATTTCTTTGGTAAGAATTTACTTAGTCATACAAGCTATTTTAAAAAAGCGTATGTGAGTAACTTTTATGGAATTATATGTTTCATATACTATGATGGTTTTCAGAGTTATGATTGTTGGATCGAATAATGGGTAGTGGGTCAGATTATCAGCTATTGTCAAAAAATGTATTTGAGAGCTGTGTGAGCAGTTTTTAACAGCTTTCTAAAAGGTATTGGTACTAGGATAACAAAAAGATCGTGGCTCAGGCGGGCTTATAAAGCGTTTTTGTTACCTTCGTGGTTCAGATTATCACTTTTTATCAATGCGTTGTAAATATTGTAGTCATTGCTGTAGAAAAGCAGGAAAGCAAAAGAATGGCAAGCAGAAATACTTATGCAAAGAATGCGGAAAATATCAACAAGCTACTTATCATTATCGTGCCTATCAGCCTTCAACGTGTAAAAAGGTAGTGAACTTATGCTTAGAGGGGTTAGGTATTCGCAGTATTAGTAGGTATCTAGCCATCTCGAAAACGACTGTTCTTAAGTATATCCTTGCAGCTTCCAAGAAGGTAGCCCCTCCTAAAATAGAGGGAGGTAAAGACTACGAAATTGATGAGCTGTATACTTTTGTAGGGAGTAAATCGCAGGTTTGTTGGTTATTTTATAGTTTGTGTAAACAGACCAGACAAGTGGTGAGTTTTGCCTTGGGGGCACGTAGTCAGCAAACGGCTGGGAAAGTAACAGAAAAGCTAAAGGAGGTTCAACCTAATAAGATTTACACTGACAAGTTAAATTTATATCCTTCGTTACTAGTGGGAGAAAATCATATTCAAGGGCGAGTTAATCAACTAGAACGTTATAACTTAACGTTGCGTACTCATCTGAAGCGATTGTCGAGAAAAAGTATTAATTTTAGCAAAACCTTTACCTATTTAGAGGCTGTATTAAGGCTTTATTTTTGGCATAAACGGGTAGATTTGAAGGAAGCCTTGGAAAAAAGGTTCTTTGACATATAAAACATTTCGGCTTGGAGCCATCATATGCAGCGTTACCAGCCGGGCAGTGGTGGACAGCCAGCCACTTGGCAAAGTGAGGCGATTACCAATACCTACCGCTACGATCAGCTTAACCGCATTAAGAGCAGCAGAGAAAGACAGTGGAATGGCACTAGCACTAGTTGGGCAAGCCCAAGCAATGTACACGCCACCAATTACAGCTACGACCAGAATGGCAACATCACCCAGCTCCAACGCAGAGATGCGGCAGGTAACCTACTCGATAACATCACCTATACCTACGAAACCGACGAGAACGGCAACAAAATCAATCGCTTACAAGAAGTGAACGATCCAACGGTGACCGCTGATCCGAGTGACATAGAAGGCAAGCACGGCTTTACCTATGACCAACAAGGGAATTTGAGCCGAGATGAGAAGGAAAAGACCAATATCGACTGGAACAACCAGAACAAGGTGCATCAGGTACGCCAAGAAGAAGCAGACAAAGCGCACATCACTTTCCGCTATGATGCCACCGGCAATCGCATCGAGAAGGAAGTAAATCGCAATGCATTGCTTGCAGATGGCAGTCGAAGCTATGCCGATCCGACAAAAGTAGTAACTACCTACTACGTAAGAGATGCGCAAGGCAATGTGATGAGTATTTACGAGAAGACGCACCGACAAAAAGACGACGGCAGTTACGAAAGTGTACTCACCCAAAAAGAAACCTATCTCTATGGCTCGGATCGACTAGGGGTAGACAGACAGGAGAAAGTAGTAGGCATTACCCAAAGCGCCAGCGCAGCCGAGGCGGTGGATGCAGAGATTGTAGCCCCTGAAGTTGTCAATACAAACAGCAATACCCCACCAACAAGCAACGGACTCTTGCCCAATGGCGATGAAGTGATTGTAACCCCAACGAGCAAAAATCAAAATGAAGATCGTTCTTATTGGGTGCTCACCACACCAGGAGGCGAGTTAGATTTAACGGATGGTCTTGAGGTGGATGTTAATAACTCCGAAGGTTTCTTTGCCGAAGTTGCGGCTTGGGAGGATATTAGAACCGAAGAGGAAGTATACGTAAGTCGTATCATTGGTAAAAAGCAGTATGAACTGAAAGATCATTTGAGTAATGTGAGAGTAGTACTCAGTGATCAGAAGGAAGTGGTAAATGTTGATGAGACGGCAGGGACGTATGAGCAAAAAGCTAAAGTTTTAGCTTATTATAATTATTTTCCTTTTGGTGCAGTCATCAAAGGCAATAGAATGAGCTATACGCTTGATTTTCAAAGATATGGATTCAATGGAAAAGAGAATGATAGCTGGGGAACAAGCGGGCTGGTGCAAGATTATGGCTTTAGGATATATATTCCAGCACTTGGTAAGTTTATGTCTGTTGACCCACTGGCTGATGGATATCCTTGGTACACACCTTATCAATTTGCGGGGAATATGCCGATATGGGCAATAGACTTAGATGGGTTAGAAGAAAAGAAAGTGACAGGGGCAGCAGCCATTACTGGAACTGCGACTGGAGTGGGTAGAGCCACTGCAGGATCAACAGCTCAAGGAGCTGCAAGATCGGCTGAGCTAATGAAAGTAGCACCAAGAGGGAGTTCTGGAATGTGGGGAGCTGCATTTAAAGCTGGTGGATTATTTACAGGCTTTATGCTTTCCCCTACAAGTACAGGTACAAAAGATGTGCGTTGGACAGATGAACAAGGCAATGAGTATTTTGGTGATGATCTGATTAAGCAAGCGCCTTCATTCAATAACGATGAGTTAGAAGAGATAGGAAAGGTTCTCTATAGTCCCAAAAGTGATGTTGATGAAGATAATGACCAGTATATCACCTTTTATAGAGGTGAGGGATATTATGACGCAAAGACTACTGAGGCTACTCAATCTTTTAATATTAGTAAGATATCAGAACTTCAAAAGTCATACATACCTGATTTCAGTGGTGTTTTATATTTGACGACTCAATCAGAAACGGCAGAATACTTTTCGGTAACACCTGAAAGATTTGGAGGAGGAGCAACTCTTTCAATGAGAGTGCTAAGATCTGATTGGAATGAGTTTAGGAAGAAGTATCCTGATACAGTCTTTGAACAACCTATTCCGAATATGGAGAAAGACTTTAGGACAGAAACAAAAATACCCTTTAGGGCTGTTAAAGACTTTGAAAATATACTGAAAAAGGGCGGTGGTATAAAGATAGAAAGGACAACTGATGAACGTGGTAAATATTAAAGATATCTAATCATGGAAATACAAGTTTATAAAGTAAAACTGTCTTTAGTTAAGTATGACGAAAAGTCTAAGGAAGCCCTTGAACATCCTCTTTATGAAGACCTTCGGTATTACTACAAAAAATTTGGCGATATACCTCACATTGAGCTAAAGCAGGTAAATAATGACTTAATACTTACATCTCGCTTTACTAGTTATTTTATTGCTATAGATATGAAGCTTGAGTATGTTGATGCAATAGTATATAATTTTGAAAGCTGGTTAATCTCTAAATTAGAAGAAAAGAATCTCATAGAGAAAAGAAACCTAGAAGATTTAAAAAGAAAAGGAGGAAACGAGATTGAAGATTGGAACCTAATCATACTATTCTTCAAACAGCAATTAAGTCAAAAAGATGTTGAGTGGTTAGAAAATTCTATTACAAGTTTTTATAATGAGTATGAAGAGAAAATAAAGATTCAAGCTAATAATGTTAGAAAGTTTGCTTATAACTCTAGTTATAATTGCATAGAGTATGAGTGTTACTATTCGATGAGTTCAATAGATAGGAATAGTATGATTAAAGTGGGAGAGTTTTTTTCTAAAATCGACGATTTTAGAAGCTTGAGGAGTATCAACGGTAGTCCTGTTGACACTATAGTTTCTCCTTTTAAATAAACTCTCTCCGCTGTTAGTCTTTAGCGCAAGCGTGAATACTTACAATCCAGCCAGTAAAATACCTGACAAAAATGACTCATATCAGACACATTTGTCTTATTTTGAGTTGCTCGTTGAAGTGATGTAAGTTTTTATCCTCTTTTTATAACTTTTATAAATATAAAAAGCTACAATTACGTATTCGTACGCCTAACGCTCCCTATGGTGAGAAGTCTGTATCTGAAGGACCCCATGTAAAGTTAGTAAAGTACGTTATGAAAAACGGGCAGTTGAAAAATAGTGTAAAGCAGAAATACTTTATAAAAGGGAGGGATTCCTATAACAAAAATAAAAAATAATGATGGAATTATTAGAAAAGCTTGAGTTTAGCATACTCGACTTTTATGAAATTTTGAGGAAGGAGTTTGATAATGAGGAATTTGATCAAAAAATAAGGAGCTACACTGATTTACAAATTGAACCTTTCTTTGATTTATTAGAGGATAACGATGACCATACATTCGAGTTTGAAAAGTCATATTTACCATTCTGGACACTTTTTGAAAATGGTTGGGACTTCGACGGAGAGGATGTTCTTACAGGTTTCATAAGTACGCCTATATTCAAATCGTATCAAGCGCTTAGAGCAGAGTCAGCGTTGAAGAGAGAACTCTTAACTTCTGAAGAAGAAATTTATGTGCTTTGTGATGATAGTTTCAAAACAAGGATGGTATTAAAGGGAACAATAGGAGAGTTATCTGAAACTATTGATAGGAGATCAGATACATTACCTTACATGACTCTTGGCGGCCCCTTTGATCATATATTTTATATACCACATCAAAAAAAAGTAATTATCGTTAATCACGAAGGAGGGCGTACTGATATCCCTTTGCCACTTAAAGAGAAAGCTCGCTAGGTGCCAGTACACCAACTGGCGCAAGTCTTCAACGAAGTGGTGACTTGTGCCTTCCAAGTAACAAATTCGTTCTTTGAAATAAATACAATTATTATCCTTTTGGGTTAGAAAAAAGCGCTACTTCTCGTTTGGCGATTAATACTACTACCACGCGTTCTGTCACTGAGGTACGCATTCCAGCCAACACGATGAATGATGGAAGTTGGCAATTCCTTGTCGACGGGATAACTCAAGACATCGCTCCCATTGTTATTGCTCCCTCCCAGATTGATGTCTCTTACACGGGTACTTCTTCGCCTGCGCCTAACAATGCTGTTCTGAGAAGAGCAGCCATCGCTACCGAAGTAGGTGTACGTACCCCCTCACTTAAGACCACTCTCTTACCGCCATACCTGCACCCAACCCGTAAAATCGCCTAGCTCAGGAACGCGAAGCAGATAGAAGTAGATACCATCTGGGTTTTCGCCACCGTTCCAATCGTTTTGGTAGTTATCATTTTCGTAAATCACCTTACCCGATCGGCTCGAAATTTTTAAGTAGCTACCCGTATTGGGTAAGTTACGGATAAAGAAAAGATCATTCTTCCCGTCAGCGTTCGGTGTTACTAGGTTAGGAATCAAGAAGGTACTCTCTTCCACTATGGCGTCGTAAGTGACGGAGCAATTAAGGCGATCTTTGATCACCACTTGGTAAGTACCGATATTCACTTGCTGGAAAGTAGTATCAACGCCCGAAGCGGCATAGAAAGTAGCCCCTCCATCAATACTAATCTGATAAGGGGGCAGTCCCCCTTCGATGGCACTAATCGTAATTGTACCTGTCGCTTCATCAATGAGCGAAAGTGTAGTATTGACATTGGCAAGGATAGGTTCAGCAGAAGAGATGCTCAACGTTGTGTCTCTGCTTTCACAGTTGTTACTATCGGTAATACGTACCGTGTAGGTTCCATCACTCAAATCTTCAAATAGATGATTATCAAGGAAAACAGTAACACTGGTAGTAGTACTCCCCGTCAGACTAATGGTATAGGGTAAAGTACCCCCGACAATGTTGCTTACCTGAATTTGTCCTGCAGCAGCGGAACAGCCAATATCTCTGTTTTCTGCCTCGTAAGATAGCTGCGCTGTCCCATCAATCACAAATGTTCTAGAAAATACGCAGTCATCAAAACTAGCATCCTTTACGTACATCGTATAAGTACCCTCCGCGATGTTCTCAAAGCGAGGTGAGTTTTGATAGGTTACATCATCCAAACTATAGAAGTACGTACCAGAACCACCCGTTACGTTTTGTGCCTCGGCGCTACCATTGCTAAAACCACAACTCGAAGGGGTAAGCTGTACCACACTAAAGTTAAGCGTAGTAGCGGTAGGAACGGTCTGTGCGGAAGCCTGTGTACACCCGCCTGCATCACGTACGGTTACGTTATAAAGCCCTGAGGCAAGATTGTCAAAAGTAGCACTTACCTGAAAATTAACCCCATCTAAGGAATAGGTATAAGGCGCTACACCCCCAACCACTTGGGTAACGACAATGCTTCCACTGGCAGGATCGGTACAGTCAGGCGCGGTAATGTTTACATTGGTGATACTAGGAAGTACGGGTGCATCTACTACTGCGTTGAAACTTGCTTCACAACTGGTGGCATCACGTACAAAAACGGTGTAGTTACCAGGCGCTAAATTATTAAAGAGGGGAGCACTCTGATAAGTACCTCCGTTCAGTCGATAGGCAAAAGGCGTCACCCCACCCGTGACGTCACTAACGGTAATTTGTCCGTTCGGATTAGTACAATTGCTAGCTGCCGTTGCTTGTACATTGGCAGTAAGCACAGAAGGCGCAGATAACGCAACGGGATAAGTAACAAAGCAAGCCCCGTTGGCATCTTTCAAGTATACTGTGTAATTCCCCTCAGCCAAACCAGTAAAAAGTGGCGCTGCTTGATAACTTACCCCATCCAAGGAGTATTCATAGTCGCTAGAACCCCCTGTAGGAGTATCGACGATCAACTGTCCGTTATCACTACCACAAGTCCCTTGCACAGGAATAATGGTAGCACTCAAATCATTCGGGAAGGTAATGTCAATAGACTGTGAGGCTTCGCAGCCTTCGCTATCTCGTACATATACGGTATAGTTCCCCTCTGCTAAACCACTAAAGGTAGTGTTGCTTTCAAAGGTAGTACCGTCAATAGAGTAAGTGTAGCCACCATTGCCACCTAGCACATTGCTGATGGTGAGCGTACCATCGCTTTGCCCACAATCAGAAGGAAAAGTACTATTTACATCGAAAGAGAGCGCTGCTGGTTCATCGACATCTACCATAAGCGTAGCGCTACAACTGCCCTCATCTCTTACTTCCAACGTGTACGTACCCCCCGATAAATTCTCAAAGAGCGGTGCTGCTTGGAAAGTACCTCCATCAAGCGAATATTCATAATTACCCGAGCCACCCGTTACATTATCTACCTGTATGCTTCCATCCATATCGCCAGCACAAGTAACAGGATGAACGGTAAAGTCAGTAATCGTAAGCGGCGTAACAGCATCAATGTCGAAATTGAAGGTGGCGGTACAACCGATGGCATCTTGAATAGTAAGCGTATAGCTACCATCTGCTAGGTCGGTAAAGCTAGCGTCAGTTTGGAAAGTACTCCCATCCAAGCTGTAGGTGTAATCGCTAGTTCCCCCTGCTACATTACTAACGTTGAGTTCCCCCAAATCGCCACAACTGGCAGGTTGCGTAATGTCTAAATCGGCCGTAATGGTAACACCAGCGCAAGGATCACAGAAAACTACCTCCACGTCTTGGCTTATTTGCTCTGTACAGCCATTTTCTTCATAAGTGTACGTAATCGTGTGCATCCCTAAACCTGCTGCACTAGGATCGAAGGTGGTACCCGTTACACCTGTACCCGTAAACGTTCCCCCCGAGGGAGTCGCAGCAAGCGCCACGCTGGTTTCATTGTCGCAGTAGGTGGTGGCTAAGCCATCAAAACTAAGCGTAGGGGTAGGAGTTACCTCAGTGGCCACATTTTCTATAATGGTACAGCCATTTTCTTCATAAGTATAGGTAATGGTATGCGTTCCCAGACCTGCTACTGTTGGGTCAAAGGTATTCCCTGAAACACCATAGCCAGAGAATGTACCCCCTGTAGGAGTAGCAGAGAGCGTTTGGTCGCCCGCCGAAATACAGTAAGGACTAACAGGCGCGGTGATGGTTACCACAGGGGTAGAGGTTACTTCGATGTCCACTTTTTCTATAATGGTACAGCCATTTTCTTCTTAAGTATAGGTAATGGTATGCGGCCCTACGCCTGCTGCGATGGGATCAAAGGTATTGCTTGAAATGCCATTGCCAGTAAAAATACCACCACTTGGGGTAGCAGAAAGCGTTTGAGTACCAGCATCCACACAAACAGGATTAAGCGGTACATTGAGCGTAACGGTGGGAACGTCTGTTACGGTTACCGTCTGACTAACACTTGAAGTACAGCCACCATCTACGTATTCATAGGTAATGGTATGTGTACCTACACCTGCGGCATTAGGATCAAAGGTATTCCCTGAAACACCTGGTCCTGAAAAAGTACCACCGCTTGGATCACCCGTAATAGTAACACTAGGCGCATTGACACAATAGTTTGCATCAAGGTTATGAATGGTAAGCGGCGTATTGCCTACGTTTACCTCAACACTTTCGGTTGTAGTAACGGTACAGCCATTTTCTGTGTAGGTATAGGTAATGGTGTGTGTGCCTACACCCGCCACCGCAGGATCAAAAGTATTGCCTGAGATACCCGGGCCTGAGAAGCTTCCGCCGGTTGGGTTCCCCATCAACGTGATAGCACCAGAACCTTCGCAATAAGGGCCCGCTAAGCCACTAAAGCTTACTGTAGGAAGAGCGGTTACCTCTACTGTCTGGTCTTCGGTAATGGTACAGCCATTTTCTGTGAAAGAATAAGTAATGGTGTGTGTGCCTATGCCTGCTACAGTAGGATCAAAGGTATTGCCTGAAACGCCATCGCCCGAAAAAGTCCCACCCGTTGGAGTAGCCGTGAGGGTAACAGTACCTGCATCTATACAATAAGCAGCCTCTAGGTTGGTAATGGCAAGCGTCGGAGCAGCGGTTACTTCAATATTTTGGGTCTCTGTGATCGTACAACCGCTAGCAACTACTGTGTAAGAGATAGTATAGTTACCCACACCTGCCACCGCAGGGTCGAAGGTATTGCCTGAGACACCGTCGCCTGCAAAAGTCCCACCACTCGGCGAAGCAGAGAGGGAAAGGGCAGGGGCGCTTTCACAATATTCTGTAGGAATAGGATCGAAGGTGACGGTGGGCGCTGCTCTGACCTCTACACTTTGCTGAATCACAGAGGTACAGTTGGCGTCATTGTAGGTATAGGTAATGATATGCGTACCAATACCTGCTGCATCAGGATCGAACGTGTTTCCTGAGACACCACTGCCTGAGAAAGTCCCGCCACTCGGTGAAGCGGTTAAAGTAAAGGCTGCAGTGCCTAAACAATATACGGCATCTAAGTTGGTAATGCTTACAGCAGCACCATTGCGTACCGCTACGGTTTCCGTAATGGTATAAGTACAGTTGAACTGTTCGTATTCGTAGGTAATGGTATGCGTCCCTACGCCTGCTGCGATAGGATCAAAGGTATTACCAGAGATACCTGGCCCCGAAAGTGTACCGCCTGTAGGGACCACTGTCACTGTGAAGGGAGAAGAACCTACGCAAATATCACTCAACAGACCACTGATAGAAAGTGTGGGATCAGCAAAAACTTCTATGGTACGGTCTTGCGTAACGGTGCAATTATTCTCTGTGTAGCTGTAAGTAAGGGTGTGGGTGCCTACGCCTGCTGCACTTGGGTTAAAACTACTGCCTGAAACCCCA
>CALEMF010000066.1 GCA_937911505.1 uncultured Cytophagales bacterium | reverse complement strand
TAGAAAGTGTTTGTTAATTGTTTGGTTATTAGATTTGGGAGAGTCGCCGAATGGCGACTCTTCTTTGTTTATAGAGGGTATCTATTAAAAAAGCCAGCAGGAATGATCCTCTTCAAATGAATATTTGTATCTTTATCATCTAAAAGTGGCTCACAAACCCTCCAAACTATGAAAACCTTCAAAGTAGGCACTATTTTATTGCTCAACGTAGTATTCTTATTAGGAAGTTGGCATCACTCTGAAAGCTGTGGTTGGTATCCAGAAGAAAACGATGCTTGGCGATTTTTTGATGCTACCTTGGCCCAACAACCCACCTATCGGCCGCTTTATTTTAGCTTTGATCGCTTGTATAGCTACGATTGGGATAAGCCAGAATATACCCACAACGAAAACTTACAAACGTGGCAAAGTCACTTTACCGCGACCTACAAACGAGATATTCCGTTAGCAGCTATCCGATCAGTTATTTACCAAACCAACTTGACGGATCTGACAACCATCAAAGAAGCCATCAATAATAAAAATGCGTCAATCCCTGCCTCCTTTGAGGAAAACCAACTTGTACAACTTTGGCAGAAAAAAGGTGAAATAGACTACATAGACTACCTAATACTGGCTAAGCAATGTGAGCCCTACGCTGTAGAAGGTAATCGCTGGGATAATGAAGAGCTACCAGTCGCCGAACGTACACCCATGCAAGCGCTCATAAAAGAAGCCAGTACGAGAAGTGAACAGGTTAGAGAAGAAGAACTTAAACTACGATATGCTTATCAGGCAGTACGTATGGCGCATTATGCTGGCGATTACAGGTCAGCCTTAACGCTCTTTGATCGTCTAGTAGGTAAAGAACCCATCGAACATTTGATTTACTACTGGACGCTGGGACACAAGGCAGGTGCATTAAGAAGGCTAGGTACAAACGACCCTCAAGCAGCTTACTGGTTTTCTTTAATGTTTGATAAAACTACCTCTAAGCGCATCAATGCCTATTATAGTTTCCATATCGACAACGAAAAAGAGTGGCAAAAGACACTTGCCTACTGTAAAAATGCCAACGAGAAAGCTACCCTGTACTTTTTAAGAGGCATTAAACCGTATAGTAATGCCCTAGAAGAAATGAAAATGATTCGGCTGCTTGCACCGATGTCACCTTACTTAGATGTACTTTTAGTAAGAGAGCTTGCTAAACTAGAAAAAGAACTTGTACCCAATGCACCCAACTATCCAGCCGCCAGTTTAGCTTATCTGCAGTCACTCAAGCAATTTGTCGTCGAGATTGTCCGTAAAGGGAACCGAGAAAACAAAGCCTTGTGGATACTGGCATTAGGTTACTGCGATTATATGAAAGGAGACACACAGGCCGCTCGTAATACACTTAAAAATCTACCTACTAGGACGCTTACCCCACAGGTAAAACGACAGATGCAGAATTTTGAATTGATGTTTCAACTTAGCGAGCTAAAACAGATGGATGCTTCTACTGTAGAAAGTCTATACCAAGAGATTGAACAAACCCAGTACAAGCCCCTCAAAAACTTGATGATACGTACTTTTCATCAATGGTATGAAAAGCAAGAAGCGCCCGCTAAAGCCTACCTCTCTTACCACGGACAGTACGATCTAGATAGTAAACCTACTTTGGAAATGATCGAAGCTGTACTTTCTCTCATGAAGCAATCTTCTTTCACTGCCTACGAAAAGGAACTGCTTGCAAAAGTGAAGAGCGAAGCATATTTATTAGAAATGAAGGCTACTATGCTCTTACGGGCAGGAAAATTAAAGGAAGCTAAAAAGCTGTTGCTAAAATTGGGAGATGAGCAACTGACAAAACGTACTGGAGGACCGATTACAACCGCCTACATTAAAGATTGTTTGTCTTGTCACCAAGGGGAAACTTACACACGCCTTGATTTCATCAACACTGTAGAAGCGCTTTCAAAGCAAGCAACACAGCAAGATAAAGTGGCTGCAGAAGCCTATCTGAAATTGGGGAACGCCTATTATAACATCACTTACTTTAGTCACGCTTGGCAATTGATGGCTTTCTTTAGATCAGGTTCAAGTATGACTGAATATGATTACACCAATTGTGAAAAACCATTGGAGTATTACAAACAAGCCATTGCATTGGCCAGCCGACTAGGACTGAAAGAGCTAGCAGCAGAGGCTACTATGATGGCGGCCAAATGTGAGCAAAATCAATACTACCTTGCCAAAGGGAAAAAGCGGAGCTGGGAGTATACGACTCCTACATACACCACCTATCGTACTTACTTTCAACGCCTCAGAACTACTTATTCAACCACCTTTTACTATCAAAAAGCACTAAATGAATGTTTCTATTTTGATCATTACGTAGGAAGGTAAACTCTATCTCAATACAAGCCTCCATGACTTACCAAGAGACGCTAACCTATTTATACGAGCAATTGCCTGCTTTTCAACGGATAGGGGGAGCTGCCTATAAAGCCGACCTAAAAAACATTACTCAACTCTGTAAGCTACTCGGGAACCCACAAAAGCAGTTTCCAAGTGTACACGTAGCGGGTACAAACGGGAAAGGCAGTACTTGTCATTTTTTAGCCTCCATTTTACAAGAAGCAGGCTATCGGATAGGGCTTACAACCTCCCCGCACCTGCGATCTTTCACTGAACGTATTCGGATCAATGGTCAAGAGATCGCGGAAGAAAGTGTAGTGGCTTTTGTAGAAGAAATACAGCCCCACCTACAAAAAGTTCAACCATCTTTCTTCGAAATAGCGGTAGCCATGGCTTTCTGGTATTTTGCCCAACAAAAAGTAGAGATCGCCATTGTAGAAGTAGGATTAGGAGGTCGCTTAGACTCCACCAATATTATTTATCCCTTACTCTCTGTCATTACAGCAATCGGCTACGACCATCAGCAGTTTTTAGGAAATACACTAGCAGAAATTGCCGCTGAAAAAGCGGGGATCATCAAGTCTGAAGTCCCTGTAATCATTACAGAAAAGCATCCTGAGACAAGACCAGCTTTCGAGCAGAAGGCTATCGCTGAAGGTAGCACACTGCTTTTTGCAGAAGATTTTTATGAAGTAACCTACGGACTTTCGGGATATTTTAGCGCAAAAAACAAAATAACTTTAAAAAATGAAGTGTATCAATTAGGACTGTCAGGTCAATACCAAGAAAAAAACTTAGGAGGTGTACTAAAGGCAATAGACATCTTACAAGCACAATTTCCTGTAGAAGCCACACATATCCAAGCAGGTTTGGCAAAAGTAGTACAGAACACAGGTATTAAAGGGCGTTGGCAGCTTCTACAAGAACGTCCTACAGTTGTTTGTGATACCGCCCACAACGAAGCAGCACTCAAGGTGGTAATGCAGCAAATAAAACAGCACGCCTACCAGCAGCTACACTTGGTAATGGGTTTTATGAAAGATAAAGCAGTAGATAAACTGCTTGATTTACTTCCCAAGCAAGCACATTACTACCTTTGTCAACCTGCACTACAACGCGCCTTGTCCGTAGAGGCTCTGCTACAGAAAGCGACAGAAAGAGGCTTGCGGGCTACTACACATCAAAGCGTAGTAGAAGCCATACAAGCTGCTCAAGAAGCAGCCCAACCCGATGATTTCATCTATATAGGAGGAAGTACTTTTGTAGTGGCCGAAATTCCCAATTTATAAAGATTCATTCAACTCAAAAGAGCCCATAAAGCGGGTAATTTCTTTTTGAGAAGGAAAGGTGATATTTTTGATAATAAGAATTTGATAGAGTCGCTTATTCACAAAAAATATCCGCCAAGCATAGTAACTTTTTTCAGGAGAGCCTATGAGCATATCTACCCCTTGATGACCTTGTAAGGTGATGGCTTCCTTCTTACCAATTTCATTTTCCTCAAAATCACTCAAAATACCTGCTACGGCTTTCTTTAAAAAAGAGGTAGCGGTTTCTTGGGCAATTTCCTCATCTGTAAAATCTCTGTAGAGAAGAATGTAACGCTCTGTATCTGCTTCATTGGCATACAGATAGATAACAGTACCATCGGTAGAGTCAACGGTGCGCTCTGGGGGATTCGGAAAGGTGAGCGTGAAGCGTTCCTGCTCAATTTTAGTAGGGGCAAGCGCAGGAGTTAAAAGGGAATCATCTGTCAGCAAGGTGATTTCATTGCCCAGCGAGTCTATTTCCGTTTTTAAGCTATCTTCGGTAGAGGGCGACTCGGTAGTATCAGAGGCATCTGTACAAGCACTGAGCCAGCCAAGAAGAATCCATATGATGCCAAAGAAATATTTCATAGAATAAGCTTAAGATAAGAAGGGTTATAAAGGTTTGATACGAAAAGCGCTCGTTTGTATAAGCCCTCCCTGAAAAGAGCGGCAAGCAGTCTCTTCCCAAACTTCTTCAGAAAAACAAGTTTCATAAGGCCAATAGTTGCTAGCCTCCAAGGGGCAAAATAAACGACAAACGCTATACATAAAGTTAATAAATCTCTTTTTCAATGGTGCAAAATTCGCATTGGCTGAAAAGTCTGTGAGGAGCCACCAGCCATCAGCTTGTACATACTTACTGAGGTGAGCCACTAAATACTGCGCTTTAGGTATTTCGAACAAATCTATAAAAAAAGGGGTGATAATCATATTATATTTCTGGGAAGGTTGAAAATGAAAAGCATCTTCTTGCCAAAAATGCACCTGACTAGCATTTCGCAGGCGTTTTTGCGCTTTTTGCATCATCTTAGGGGAGTATTCTACAAAATCAATTTGTACAGTAGGCTGGCGCTGCAAAATTTGTGAAGCCAACCAACCCGTTCCTCCTCCCAGTAAGAGAATACGATCATACGGTTGAATAAGATACAAAAAATAGGCAGTCGCTTTTCTGATATTCCCCCAGAAGATACTTTGCATCATTACGTCATAAAAGGGGGCTAAGCGATCAAAGCCTACAGGTGTTTGTACAGAAGAACGCCTCATAACCAAAAGAGTACACAAGGGTAAAAGAAAATAGCATCAGCCAAGGCACGATACGATTCGTGGTACTTGAAGGCACGTCTATAATACAAAATAACCGCTAAGGTAACCGTCATAAGCCCGATTAGTAAGAGTAAAGCCAATGGAACTCCCTGCCAAATACCATATAGTATGGCACAAGCTTGTAAAAAGAAAATAATCGAGATGAGCTGGGTAAGTCGGTATTCTCCCAGTTTTCGAGCCAAGGAGACTTGATTATCCTCCTCATCAGAAGAGCGCTCAAAGAAAGAGATGAGCAGTAAATTACTATACGCTACTAAAAAAACTTGTAAAAAAGGAGCAGAGAGTAGTAACGCGCCTAATGAGGTATCACTTTTACTAAAAGCAGGCAAACTTACTCCTAACGTATACACAAGCGCTGTACGGGTCTCTTTATGAAAGATAAACCAATGTTGGAGCCGATCAATCATCGCTAAACCAAAATGCAAGAGAACAAGCCCACTTACTAATAAACCGTAACGAAACGTAAGCAAAGGGAGGTACATCCAAGTAAGCCAAGCGGTGAGTACAAGAATGAAAGCAGCTACTGCCAAGATTCTTTCAAAATAAAGCTGATGAAAAAAATGCCGATAGGTATGTGCGGTGTGGGTAATTCTGTAAGCATCCATTAGATGATCGGCTGTGTAGATTAACCAGACGGTTAAACCCAAAATACCATATTCTACCCAAGGGATCGTTACTTGCGTGTAGTAACCAAAAAAATAAGCCATTATGCCTGCGCCCAGCGCTACATCAATACTTAATACACGTACGTAGCGATATATATGGAAGAGCCAATGCATAACGTGGGTAATAGTGCAATTTTTGGTAAAAGACGACTAAACTACAAATATTTTTCTCAAAATTTTATTATTGTCGTAGTTTCACTTAACTTTGTAATAAGCTTATCCAGAAAGACCGAAGCAATGGGGCTGATGACGTCTTGGCAACCCCACTCTCCCTGAGCAGGAAGGTGCCAAATCCCACCTGAAAATAATGCATTATTTTACAGGAAGATAAGTAAGCGATCCCCCATACTAGCGATTTCTTTGTAAGCGACTGAAGTTAAGACGACCTAGTATGTTTGCACTCAACCATAAAGAAGAAGCCTTCGATTTAAGAAATGCTATTTATTTAGCCAAGTTATCAGGCTTAGCGTATTACAAAGCGGATTATATAGCCACCCAGTTGCCTGAAAACACCTTATTGTGGTCGTTTGAAGAACCTAGCGACACAACAGGACATAGTACGGAAGTGTTCGTAGCAGGTGATGCAGAAACCCTTATTATCGTGTTCAGAGGTACAGAGACAAATAGTAGCGCTGACTGGGTGAACAACTTAGACAATCGCTTGTACCCACAGTTTTTAGGACATGTACATCAAGGTTTTTGGGAAGCCCTACAGCAAGTATGGGCGCTTTTACTGGCAAAGATTAACCTTTTCCAAGACCAGCAGCAACGTATTTGGCTAGCAGGACATAGCCAAGGAGGTGCATTGGCTATGCTTGCTGCACGAAGTTTGATAGAAGCCAACATCCCTGTACAGGGTGTTTATACCTACGGGCAACCCAAGGTAGGAGATATGCTCTTTGCTAGTAACTACAACACGGTGTTAGAAGAAAATACCTTTAGAATATATAATGCAGAAGATAAAGTGATACAACATCCCACAAAGCTTTACCACGCGGGAACAGGCGTGAAGCTAGAGATAAACGGAACATTTCAAATAGAAAGTGGTTTTAACCTATTAGAAACAAGTAGCGGAGGACTAGCCAATTTACTAGACTCCTTGTTTGACTATGCGACCGACAACCATCAAGCACATCGTGTAGAAGCCTACTTAGAGAGATTAGAAAAAAGTTATTGACTATCTAAAATATGCCAAGAACAGCTTGTGTGCTTATCAAGCACTACACAACTCATTAAGAGGCAAACTACTGAGCAGTCATTTGCCTACAAGTACCAAGTATATTGAAAAAGATAAACCAGAGTTATAAACTATGATAGCGAATATTCACGAAGCTTTAAAAAAACGTATCCTAGTCCTAGACGGTGCAATGGGTACGATGATCCAACGCTATAAATTAGAAGAACATGACTATCGTGGAGAGCGCTTCAAAGACTTCCCGCACGACCTCAAAGGTAATAATGATTTACTTTCCCTTACCCAGCCACAAGTCATCAAAGATATTCATAAAGCTTATCTTGAAGTAGGAGCAGATATCATAGAAACGAACACTTTCAATGCCAACGCGGTGTCTATGGCCGATTATCATATGGAAGCGTTGGTGTACGAGCTCAACTATCAATCTGCCAAAATTGCCAAAGAAGCCGCTGAGGAAATCACCCAACTAACACCCGATCACCCTCGCTTTGTAGCGGGTTCTCTAGGACCTACTACTAAAACAACTTCACTTTCTCCTGATGTCAACAATCCTGGCTATCGTGCCATTACTTTCGATGAACTGGTAGAAGCTTACGCCGAGCAACTCAAAGGTTTAGTGGAAGGTGGTTCGGATGTAATTCTAGTAGAAACCATTTTCGATACGCTCAATGCCAAAGCAGCTTTGTTTGCCATTGCGCGTATGCAAGAGCAATTGCAAGCTGAGCAAAGCACTTGTAACTGGGCCAAGCAAGATTTTGCGGTGATGGTTTCAGGCACCATTACCGATGCCAGCGGTAGAACCCTCTCTGGGCAAACCGCCGAGGCTTTTCTTATTTCTGTCTCTCACCTCAACTTACTAAGCGTAGGCTTCAATTGTGCATTGGGAGCAGATTTACTAAGACCTTATGTAGAAGAAATTGCAGAAAAAGCACCTTTCTACACTTCCGCACATCCCAATGCAGGCTTACCGAACGCTTTTGGTGAATACGACCAAACAGCGCAAGAAATGGCCACTATCATTGATGATTTCCTTGAGAATAGTTTTGTAAACATCATTGGAGGTTGCTGTGGTACAACCCCCGACCACATCGGGGCGATCGTAGCGCTTACTAAAAAATACAAGCCGCGTACCATCCCTGCACAAAAGACTATCGCTCAATACAGTGGCTTAGAAGCCCTAAACGTCACCGAAGCGATCAACTTTATCAATGTAGGAGAACGCACCAACGTGACGGGTTCTCGTAAGTTTGCTCGACTTATTAAAGAAGAGAAGTACGAAGAAGCCCTCGCGGTAGCCCGTAGCCAAGTAGAAGGAGGCGCGCAGGTAATCGATGTCAATATGGATGAAGGGATGCTCGACTCAGAACAAGTGATGGTGACTTTCCTCAACCTAATCGCTTCAGAGCCTGACATCGCCAAGCTACCCATTATGATTGACTCCTCTAAATGGTCAGTCATAGAAGCGGGTCTAAAATGTGTGCAAGGTAAAGCGATTGTCAATTCTATTTCCCTGAAAGAGGGAGAAGCTGATTTTATTGAGAAGGCTGAACTGGTTAAAAAATACGGGGCAGCGGTAATCGTGATGGCGTTCGACGAGCAAGGGCAAGCAGACTCTTACGAACGTCGCATAGAAATCTGCGAGCGCGCCTATCGTATTTTGGTAGAAAAGGTAAATTTTGCTCCTCAAGACATTATTTTCGATCCCAATATTCTCACTGTAGCTACAGGCATCGAGGAACATAACAACTACGCGGTAGACTTTGTGGAAGCCACTCGCTGGATCAAGCAAAATCTTCCCTACGTGAAAGTATCTGGTGGGGTAAGTAATATCTCCTTCTCCTTCAGAGGGAACGACGTAGTACGTGAGGCGATGCACGCTGCCTTTTTGTACAAGGCTATTCAAGCGGGTATGGATATGGGGATTGTCAATGCAGGGCAGTTAGCCGTGTATGAAGACATTCCTAAAGATTTACTAACCCTAGTAGAAGATGTCCTTTGGAACAGAAGAGAAGATGCCACCGAGCGCTTAGTAACCTTTGCAGAGCAAATCAAAGACAAAGGTGGGAAGCAAAAGGTGCAAGACTTGAGCTGGCGAGAAGAGCCCGTCACAAAAAGGCTCTCTCACGCGCTTATTAAGGGAATTGTAGACTATATCGAAGAAGATACAGAAGAAGCCCGTCAGCAATATAGTAAACCCCTAGAGGTGATAGAAGGTCCTTTGATGGATGGGATGAACATTGTGGGTGATCTGTTTGGAGAAGGAAAAATGTTCTTACCACAGGTTGTAAAATCAGCACGGGTGATGAAAAAAGCCGTAGCCTACTTGCTCCCTTTCCTAGAAGCAGAGAAAGAGGCCAATCCCGATGGACAAAGCGGCGCAGGGAAAATACTACTAGCTACTGTAAAAGGAGATGTACATGACATTGGAAAGAACATCGTAGGGGTTGTACTGAGCTGTAATAATTTCGAGGTAATCGATATGGGCGTGATGGTGCCTGCCCAAAAAATTCTGGAAAAAGCACGCGAAGAACAAGTAGACATTATCGGACTCAGCGGACTCATTACCCCAAGCCTTGACGAAATGGTACATGTAGCGAAAGAAATGGAACGACTCGATTTTGATGTCCCTCTACTCATTGGTGGAGCTACGACCTCTAAGTCACATACTGCCGTGAAAATCGACGAGCATTACAAAGGTGCAGTAGTGCACGTGTTGGATGCAAGTAGAAGTGTGCCTGTAGCCAGCAAGCTCATTAACAAAGAAACAACTACTACCTTTAAAGAGGAAGTAAAACTAGACTATGAGAAGATACGGCATGACTTTAAAAATCGTAAGCAAACCAAAAAGTATATTTCTCTTGAAGCCGCACGTGAAAATAAAGTAGCGATCGACTGGGAAGCCACCCAAATGCACCAGCCTGCCTTTTTAGGAAATAAGTACTTTATCGATTATGATCTAAAAGAGATTGCCAACTACATCGACTGGACGCCTTTCTTCCAGACTTGGGAACTAGCAGGTAAGTATCCACGAATCTTGGAAGATGAGATTGTAGGAGAGGAAGCTACCCGTCTCTTTGCTGATGCACAGGCCATGTTACAACACATTATCGACCAGCAGTTGTTGCAAGCCAACGCTGTTATAGGTTTTTATCCTGCCAACGCCATAGAAGACGACATCGTTTTATATGATTTCGAAGAAGAAGCCTTGGTAGAGGCTTATCCAACGGAGAATAATACCTATAAACTGAAAGAAACGAAGGAAAAAGCCACCCAAGACAAACAAAAGGCACTGCCTTATGAAAAGCTGACTACCATCCATACCTTACGGCAGCAAAATCAGAAAGCAAAAAAATTACCGAACTTTGCCCTAGCAGATTACATTGCTCCCGTAGAGACAGGGAAAACAGATTACATGGGCTTCTTCGCCGTTACAACAGGGATTGGGATAGAAGCGTTGGTAGAAAAGTACGAGAAAGATCATGATGATTACAACAGCATTATGGTGAAAGCCATCGCCGATCGCTTGGCAGAGGCTTTTGCTGAGCTGATGCACGAGAAGGTAAGAAAAGAATACTGGGGCTATGACCAACATGAACAACTCAGCAACGAGGAACTGATCAAAGAAAAATACAAGGGTATTCGGCCCGCACCAGGTTATCCAGCTTGTCCAGATCATACTGAAAAGAAGACCATCTTCGAGTTGCTTCAAGCAGAAGAGAAAATTGGTTTAAAGCTTACCGAGACTTTCGCAATGTACCCCGCAGCAGCGGTGAGCGGCATGTACTTTTCACATCCAGCCGCCAAGTACTTTGGTTTAGGTAAAATTGCCAAAGATCAAGTAGAAGCCTATGCAAAGCGTAAAAAGATGAGTGTTGAAGAAGTAGAGCGATGGTTAAGCCCAGTTTTGAGCTACTAAAAGTAGAAAAGTTGTATATTATTGATGAAGTATTGTTCTTTCTTGAAAAAGTAGCAAATATGTAACAGTATTTCAAGGAATAATCTTTATATTGACCCTGCTTTTACCACCAAATTAACCAAAAAAATGTCAGAAAACGTTAACAACGAAAGTGCGAAAACAGCTTCAGCGAGTGAAGCCAAAAATGTAGCGCTCATTAGCTACATTTTCCTATTAGGTTGGATTATCGCTTATGTGATGCATCAAGGAAAGCCCTCTTCTTTTGGCGCTTACCATTTAAGACAAGCCTTCGGCGCTCACTTATTAGGTTTTGTTACCTCATTCCTTGCGTTCCTACCCTATGTAAATTACATCTCTGGTTTAATCTCTATTGCCTATATTGTTCTCATTGTGATAGGGGCGATGGCTGCTAACAAGGAAGAAAGAAAGCCACTACCTGTGATTGGTAGTTTTGCTGAAAGTAACTTCGATTTCATCAAAGAAAACTAAAGCTTACTGTTATACATATTCATTGCATCATTCAATAACTTGTGTGTATTGGATGATGCATTTATTTTTGTACGTCATGATCATCCGTTTACAAAGACAAAACGAAGCTTTTCATTTTATTGCTACCAACGAAGACAAGCAAACGGTAGCCATAGACGCTTCACCAGCAATTGGCGGTAATAATTTAGGCCTACGCCCCATGCAAATGATGCTAGCAGCCTTAGGAGGGTGCAGCGCCATCGACATCATTCATATCCTCAACAAGCAAAAGCAACACCTCACAGATTTTCAAATAGAAGTGGAAGGCACACGACAAAAGGAGGTAGTTCCTGCTCTTTTTGAAACCATTCGGTTAACCTTTCTCTTAACAGGAGAAGTAGGGAGCAATCAAGTAAAACGAGCGGTAGTGCTTTCTGTAGAAAAATACTGCTCGGTAGCTAAAACCTTGACCCCTACAGCAAAAATCTTTTATACAATCATACTTAACGAAAAAAATATTTACGACGGCCAGCTAGGCCAAAAAGCTGATGGATAAACCAGCGAATAGCTGTACAGCCATACAAGTATATCTCATGAAAAAATTTGAAACAAAAGCCATTCGTACGCAGTCAGAACGAACCCAAAATAAGGAACATGCCGTACCCGTGTACCTAACCTCAAGTTTTGTATTTGAGGATGCCGAGGATATGCGCGCAGTATTCGAAGAAGAAAAGGAGGACAACGCGTATTCACGATATTCTAAACCAAATCTAAAAGATTTGGTAGAAAAAATGTGCGCGATAGAGGGAAATGAAACAGGTATTAATGCGGCTTATGGTATGTCGGGTATCTTTACTACTTTTGCTACTTTTCTTAATGCAGGCGATCATATTCTTTCGTGTGCTTCCATTTTTGGTTCTACTCATAGCTTACTGGTCAAGTATTTTCCTAAGTGGAACATCAGTCATACTTTTTTTGATGCGCAGGCCTCTACGGCAAGCTTAGAAAAGCTTGTACAGCCCAATACCAAGATGCTTTTCGTAGAAACCCCCACCAACCCTGCTGTAGACATTATAGACCTAGCAGCGCTTGAAAAGTTTGCGAAGGCACACAACCTCCTTTTTGTAGTAGACAACTGCTTTGCTACGCCATATTTGCAGAAACCTATTCAATACGGGGCAGATTTAGTACTACACTCTGCTACTAAATACACGGATGGGCAAGGACGTGTATTGGGCGGGCTTATCTTAGGAAGAGAAGAACTGATAAGAGAAGCTTATTTATTCGCCAGAGTAGCTGGCCCTGCCATGTCACCCTTCAATGCTTGGGTACTTTCTAAAAGCTTAGAAACCCTAGCCGTACGTATGGAACGCCATTGTGCTAACGCCTTGTACATTGCAGAGCAGTTGAGTAACCACAAGGCTATTGATTTGGTAAAATATCCCTTCTTACCGTCACACCCCCAGCACGAGATTGCCAAAAAACAAATGCGTTTGGGTGGAGGAATCGTTACCTTTTCACTGAAAGAAGGATTAGCCAAAGGACGTAGCTTCCTGAATAACCTTAAAATGCTCTCGCTTTCCCCAAATTTAGGGGATACACGCACCATTGCTACCCATCCAGCCTCTACTACCCACGCCAAACTTTCTGAAGAAGAGCGCCTTCAGGTAGGCATTACAGAGGGGATGGTACGTATTTCAGTGGGGTTAGAACACCAAGAAGATATTTTGGAAGATATTCTACAGGCCATCGAAGCATAGCTTGGTAATAAATTCTTTAGAAAAGATTCCTATTTTAAAAGAAATTGACTAATTTTGCCCTCCCAAAAAGGTAGACGGGTTCTACCCCTGATTGGGCTAAATAAATTTAAATATGGCAGTAAAAATTAGATTAGCGCGTCGAGGACGCAAAAAAAGAGCAATGTACGATGTAGTCATTGCCGATGCTAGATCACCACGAGATGGTAGATTTATTGAAAAAATAGGGACGTACAATCCGAATACTAATCCAGCGACCATCAATTTAGATGATGACAAAGCTTTGGATTGGATATTAAAAGGAGCACAGCCAACCGATACCATGCGGGCCATACTCTCTTACAGAGGGGTAATGCTTAGAAAACACCTCCAAGTAGGCGTACGCAAAGGAGCCATTACCCAAGAGCAAGCAGATGCTAAATTTGAAGCTTGGAAACAGGAGAAAGCAACGCAAATACAAGGTAAAGTAGATACCCTTGCTAAGAAAAAAGCAGATGAGAAAAAAGCCAAGCTAGATGCAGAGACGAAGATAAAAGAGGAAAGAGAAAAAGCGATTGCTGAGCGAAAAGCTGCTGTAGAGGCAGAAGAAAAAGCCAAAGAAGAAGCGGAGAAAGCAACGGAAGAAGAAGTTGCAGATGACCAAAAAGCAGTGGAAGAAGCTACAGATGATCAAAAAGTGGTAGAAAAAGCTGCAGATGACCAGAAAACAGCGGAAGAAGCGCCTGCCACAGAAAAGACTGAGGAGACCCCTGCTGCTGAAGCAACCTCTGACTCTGAAGAAGAGAAAAAGACAGAAGAAAAGGAGTAGAACGCTCTGTAAAACATAAATCATACTACTTGGTCATTTGAGGTATAATACCCCTACAAATGACCAAGTTTTTTATACAGTCATAAGGATAAGAATTTCAAATACATGCACAAGGAAGATTGCTTTGAACTAGGCTACATTACCAAAACCCACGGACTGAAAGGAGAGCTTTCCTTCTACCTAGATGTTGACTATCCTGATGCCTATCAAGCGTTAGAAGCGGTACTAATCGGTACCTCACAAGGGCTAATTCCTTTTGAGATAGAAAAGGTAAATCTCTTGCCCAACAAAAAGAAGGTAGCTTTGGTAAAGCTACAAGAAATCAACCATATTGATGAAGCAGCGGAGTTGGTGGGTGCTACACTTTATTTACCCCTAGATACGCTCCCTGCCTTGGAGGGAAATAGTTTCTACTTCCACGAAGTGATCAACTACCAAGTACTAGATGAGCAAGCACAACTAATAGGTACTGTACAAAATGTATATGATTTTGAAGCCAACTCTTTATTATCTGTAGCGCACCCAACTACCGAACAAGAAATACTGATTCCTATTAGCGATGAAAGCATCCTTAAAGTAGACAGAGCGCAGCAGCAACTAGTAGTACGCCTACCCGATGGGTTGCTAGAGATCTACCTCAAAAATACCCCTACAGATGAGAATTGACATCATCTCTGCTGTACCTAACTTGCTGGATAGCTTTTTTAACCACTCCATCTTACAAAGAGCCCAAGAAAAAGGCATAGTACAAATAGTAGTACATGACTTGCGTCAATACGGTTTGGGGAAGTACAAACAAATAGACGACTACGCCTTTGGTGGAGGCGCAGGGATGGTACTAAAGGTAGAACCCATTGTCAATTGTATTACACAACTACAACAAGCACGCTCCTACGATGAGTTAATTTATCTCACTCCTGATGGAGAAACACTCAATCAGTCGACTGCCAACACACTTTCTCTACAAAAAAACCTCTTACTACTCTGTGGGCACTACAAAGGTGTTGATGAACGCATAAGAACGCATCTAATAACCAAAGAGGTTAGTATTGGTGACTATGTGCTTTCTGGTGGAGAGCTGGGCGCTGCGGTACTCGCAGACGCCGTCATCCGCCTCATACCAGGCGTGCTCAACGACGAAACCTCCGCCTTGACAGATTCCTTTCAAGACGATTTACTCGCTCCACCTGTCTACACACGTCCCGAAAACTACAAGGGGTGGACTGTCCCAGAGGTACTCCTCTCTGGTGATCATCAAAAGATTGCTGCTTGGCGACTCGAGCAAGCCATCGAAAAAACAAAAGTGCGCCGACCAGACCTAGCCAAGAAACTTGACCTAGAATAAACCCCTGAATACAGGGGTTTTTCCTATTATTTCATCGGCGTCTTTGGGGGCTTTCTTAAATAAGTCTTATATTCACTCTGTACTATTGATTTATCTATGATCACCAAAACTATGAAAAAAATTTTGTTGCTGGGCGTATTAAGCTTTTTCACTGCCCACTTATTACTCGCCCAAAACAAGGCCAAAGTAAGTGTAAAACTTAGAAATGGCGATGTCATCACAGGCGAGTATAAACTCTCCAAAGTTACTTTGACTACTGATTATGGTAAACTCACCATACCGCCTGAGAGCGTAAATCAAATTAAATTTGGGCTTAAAGTAGACAAGGCGAAAGCAGCTCAAATCAAAAAGTTAATCGAGCAGTTTAATGTAGGCGATGAGACCGCCAAGAGCAACGTTTACGTAAAACTCTTGGAGTACGAGACAGATGCTATTCCCGTACTAGAAGATTACATTGCCTCTGATGCGTATATGAATACTTTAGAAGCAGAAGAGGTAGAAGAAGTAGATGACACTACCTCAGAAGAGCCCATCATAACACTAGAACAGGTGCTAAGCGACCTTTACTCACAACTAGATGAAGCCTCTTTAAGTAAAATAGATGAAGTGCTGCTGAATGATGGCTACCAGATAGGAGGACAAATCGCGTGGAACGACGTAAGCGTACAAACGGAATTTGGGAGTCTCAAAATACCTCGTAATAAGATTGCTGATTTAACGGTAATAGAAATTGAGGGTGACTCTCAGGGTCGTGACGAGCGTACTTTTAGATTAATCGCTTCTAAGCATATTTCAGGTAATAAAATAGGCGGTTGGCTCAAGACAGGAATTCGGGTAAGTACCAACGAAACCATCAACATTGTAGCTTCTGGTGCAGTAAACTTAGCAAGTCTTAGTAACAAAACGTACTACCCAAGTGGAAAGAATAGTAACACCAGCTATCAGTACGCTGGTAGTAAAGCTGGCGGGTCTCTTGCTAAGCCTACTTACGGACAGGTTGTTTTTAAGGTAGGTGTCAGTGGGCAAGTACAAGTAGCAGGCGCCGTTTATAAAGGAAGAGCAAATGGCACAGGAGAGCTCTATCTTTCAATCTACGAGACGGTCTACAACAAAGATAACACAGGCATATACACCGTCAGAATACGGAAGTAATGTAATGAACCTACATGTAAGATGGCCAAGGGGCTAAAGCGAATGTTATGGTTGCTTCTCGCAGGAAGTGTCGCCGTGTTGTTGCTAATTTTCTTTTGTAATTGGCGCATTACTACTGTAAGCCAACCTTATCTATACGAAGAAGTAAGTCAAGTACCTACTTGTAATACAGCCTTGGTATTAGGAACCTCGCAGAAGCTTGCCAACGGAGCGCCTAATCTCTTTTTCCAATATAGAATGGAAGCAGCCGTATCGCTTTATGAGGCAGGAAAAATACAGTATTTTATCTTAAGTGGTGATAATGGCAGAGAAAGCTATAATGAGCCAGCAGACATGAAACGTAGCCTTATAGCTTTGGGTATTCCCGAAGAACGGCTTTTCTTGGATTATGCAGGTTTTAGAACACTGGATTCTGTGATAAGAGCGCAAAAAATATTTGGACAAAGCCAGTTGCTTGTTGTTTCGCAAGCTTTTCATAATGAGCGAGCCGTTTATATTGCGCGTCACTTAGGGATAGAAGCCTACGGTTTTAATGCCAAAACCTTAAGCCTGAAAGCGGGTTTTAGAACCTACCTCAGGGAGAAGTTAGCGCGGGTAAAGGTATTCATCGATTTAACCGTCAAACAGCAGCCTAAATTTCTCGGAGCGCCAGTTACCATTCCTCAAGGGTAAAGGAAATATGCAGGGGAATGTAATACATTTGATGTAAGAAATTACAGGCTTTTAACCATTTCGTACACTTCCTGTAGGTTAAGTGCATCAAGATGGTCTACTTGTAAACACAGGTCGTAAAGCACTTTGTTTTGCTTGTTCCCTCTTTGTTTGGCCTCAGCATAGCCTATTTCAGGATGAAAAGTTACCATAGAGTACTTAGAATGATAATCTTCATATTTATTCTCTAAAAGATGCTCTAACTCGCGCATTTGCTGGAATTCAGGATCAGCCACTTTATCTCTCATTTCGTAGAAGTTCTCTACGGCAAGATCAGCAATGGCATCAGTATCTGCTTTGCGGCGTTGCTGATAGGCAGCAAAGACGGTTGGCCAGTCAGCCCCGTGCGCCTCAATGCACTGATCTAACAAAAAACAATCTTCGAAAGAGGCATTCATGCCTTGTCCATAAAAAGGGACGATGGCATGCGCTGCATCTCCCAACAATAAGGTGTTTTTATACGTCCAAGGATAGCACTTTACAGTACCTAATAAACCAGTAGGATTCTCAAAGAATTCCTGTGTAAGTTGTGGCATCAGCGAAAGCGTATCAGGAAACTGTTGCTTAAAGAAATGTTGTACTCGTTCAGGTGTATCTAAACTTGCGAAGCTATTTTCTCCCTCATTGGCTAGGAAAAGCGTAACCGTAAAAGTACCATCAAGATTGGGCAAGGCAATGAGCATATGGCTGCCTCTCGGCCAAATATGAAGCGCGTGTTTCTCTATCAAAAAAGTATTATCCTTTCCAGACGGAATCGTAAGTTCTTTATAGCCGTGGGCTAGGAAGTCACTTTGAGCCTCATAACCTTCGTACTGCATCATCGCTTGCCGAATAACTGAACCTGCACCGTCGGCAGCAATAATCGCTGCGGCCTTTACTTCCTTGGTTGTTTGATGTTGAGTATTATAAAAGGAGAGGGTAGCTGCATCCAAATCCACGCCCATACAGGTCTCGTTAAAGAAGTAACTAACGTGCGGATGAGGCTCCGTGAGGTTCATCAAGTCAATGTTCAAGTCTCCTCTCGAAATAGAATTAATGTACTCAGAAGTATCCTTACCGTAAGGTAAATGAAGTTGCTCTCCAGATAGATTATGAAGCATTCGCCCGTACATAGGAATCGCCTTTTGAAGAATATCAGGCGCAATACCTAACTGATTGAGCGCACGAATACCTCTATGAGAAAGGGCTAAGTTAATAGAGCGCCCGCCCGCTACTGTTTGCCTACGCATATCGGGTCTTTTCTCGTACACTTCCACCTCAAAGCCACGTTGTGCTAAGAAGATAGACATGAGCGAGCCTGCTAGCCCTGCCCCTACAATGACTACTTTCTGAGAAGCCATATATTTGAAAAATTAAATGATAAACTAAATTTGTAACTTCTTTGAACAATGAAAAGCACAACAAGATTGTTTAAAGGAGGAAAATAAACAAGTAATTTTCAACGACACAATACTTCCCAGTAAAAACTGTATATTTGTACAATTTATTTAAAAAGTAGGATAATAATATTAAAAGACCTGTATATGTGACGGTTATGGAGAAAATTTCTGAACCACAGCCTACCCAAGTAGATTTCAATGATACTTCTGTGGCTTTTGCTGCCAAGTCAGATAAAGCCTTGAAGAAAATGTATTATATTTTTGCTGCTATGAACCAAAATTGGCTAGTAGCACTCGGAACAGCCCTTTTAAGGTTTGCCTTCAAGCTAAACTTACCTGTGAAGTGGGTGATCAAACCAACCGTTTTTAACCATTTCTGTGGGGGAGAAACCATCGAGGAGTGCGAAACAACGATGCAGGAACTCGGTCAGTATGGGATTGGGAGCATCCTCGACTACTCTGTAGAAGGAGAAAAAACCGAAGCAGGCTTTGAGCATACCCTTCAAGAAACCCTCAGAACGGTAGAAAAGGCTGCTGCGCATCCGCATATTCCCTTTAGTGTTTTTAAAGTGACTGGACTGGCTTCTTTCAAGCTGCTCGAAAAAATACAAGCGAAGCAGTCCCTTACGTCACAAGAACAAGCTGCTTGGGGACGTGTACAAGCACGTGTAGACCAAATTTGCCAGTTTGCCCACAAGCACCAAGTGAAAATACTCATTGATGGCGAGGAAACTTGGATACAAGATACCATCGACCTACTGGCCTATACCATGATGGTGCGTTACAATAAAGAACGCTGTATTGTCTACAACACCTTCCAAATGTACCGGATTGATATGCTCCAGAACTTAAAAGCCGCCTACGAGCAAGCAAAAGAAAATGGCTATTGGCTAGGTGCTAAGCTGGTAAGAGGGGCTTACATAGAGAAAGAAAGAGACAGGGCAGAGGAGCTAGGCTATCCAGACCCTATGCAACCTGATAAAGCAGCTTGTGATGCAGATTTTGATGCAGCAGTCGCCTTCTGTGTAGACCACTTAGCAGAAATTGGCTTCTGTGCAGGCACCCACAATATACAGAGTAACCAATACTTGACGGAATTAATGGTACAAAAAGGCATTACACCTCAAGATAAGCGGGTGTACTTTGCACAGCTCTACGGTATGAGCGATCAAATTTCTTTTGCACTCGCTAAAGCAGGCTATAATGTGGCCAAGTACGTACCTTACGGGCCATTAAAGGCGGTAATGCCTTACTTATTTAGGCGCGCTGAAGAAAATACCTCTGTAGCGGGGCAGAGCAGCCGAGAATTACAACTGATCAAAGCCGAAATTAAGCGAAGAAAAGCAGCTTCTTACACGTGAAGGGTTTACTTAAGAATTTCCTGCATTATAATGACCGAAAAAATTGACAAACCGCTTAATAATTCATTATTTTTACGTTTTCCTAAATGAACATTAATTTATTCAAAACTTTAAACCTTACAGCATGCAAAGAGTACCCGCTCCTTTTAAACGACACACTATGTACATTTGGTCATTATGGTCATTGGTAGTCGTAGCTTTTGTTTCCGCATGTAGTGGTGGAAGCGCCCCAAAGCATATCAACTTAATTCCTAAAGATGTACCTATGGTGGTCTCTGTGGATGTAAAACAACTTGTCTCTAAATCTGTCAAAATAGAAGACCTTTTCAGCAAAGAAAACCTACAACAAATGGGTGCTTCTGAAAAAGAAGCAGAAGAAGGTTCGGAAACTGCCAAAGAAATACTCAATGCAGGTGTAGACTATCTTAACAAGGCTTATATTTTCCTCAATGCAGAGGAATCAGGTGGACTAGCCTTTGCCATTGATGATGAGAAGAAATTTGAGGCATTCTTAAATAAAGAAGACTTTTGGAAAGATAAAACGCCCGATAAGAAAGCTTTTGAGATCAAAGAAGCTAAGAATATGAAATATGCCTACAAAGAGAATATCCTCGTTAGCTGGTCGGGCAGTAATGGCTTGGTACTCTTCCAAAAAGAGAGTAGTGAAGCAGAAATGAAGGCGATGGCCGTAGCGGTGTTCGAGCAGAAAGCGGAAGCTACTCTGATGGGTGCTAATAAAAACTTTAAAGAAAGTACAGGGCAGAAATACGACGTGGCGCTATGGGTGGATTTAGAGAAAATGAATGCCCTTTCAGGCGGTGATGCAGGTATTCCTGAAGACTTTTCTCTGAAGAACTCTTACGTAAATGCGCTTACTACCTTCGAAAAAGGTAAAGTAGTGATGGATACTAAGTACACGGCAAATGAAGAGACCGCGCAAATCTATGAGAAAGTATCGAAAAAAGGAATCAATAGTAAAATACTCGATAACATCGCTATTGAAAATCCTGTAGGTGTCATCAGTTTATCCCTCAATATGGAAGGCCTTAAAGAAGTGTTGAAAAAACAAGGCTTATTAGGAGGCATGGACGGTCAACTATCAAGCAGAGGACTCTCTTCTGATGATGTATTCAAAACTTTTAGTGGAGATATCGTGCTAGTAGCCCAGTCAATTGAAGGTACTATTCCAGAGTTTGTCTTGGCGCTGGGTGTAAATGATATGAAGGGTTTCGAAAAAATTATAGAAACTGCTGGAAAAGGGGCAGTATCCAAAAAAGATGATATTTATGAAATTCAAGGAGGACTGGGTTACATCTTAGAGAAGGACAAAGCTGTGTATATGACTGCCACAGCAGGCCTTAAAGAAGGAATACAAAAAGGAACTGGTAAACTGACTAAGGAAGTGACAAGCCAAATGAAAGATAACGTCATGGTTATGTATTTGGACGAAACCATTGCTGAGGAAGCTAGAAATCTTCCTCAAGTAAGGTACAGCCCCTTAGGTGGTTTATTAGGAAGTACTCCTATGAAAGGACTTACCATTTCTTCTGCCAAGATTAAAGGGAACGACATCGCTGCCGAGATTGTAATCGATATGAAGGACGACAGCAAAAATGCATTGATGGTACTTATCGAAGATGCACAAAAGCAGAACAAAGAACTCGCTCAATAAACTTAACGCAGTTATCAGCAAACCAATGCTTATAACGTATCATCATATTACCCCAGCGCCACTTGCTGGGGTAATTCATTCTCAGTCAGATATCTGGGATACTGAGGTGACCTTTCAAGAAGGGACATCTTACCTCGTATACGCCCCTTCTGGGAAAGGGAAGTCTACCTTTACCCATATTATGTACGGGCTACGCAATGACTTTGTGGGTAGTGCTACTGTAGATGGGCAAGATACCCGAAAGATCACTCGGCAAACGTGGGCAGCACTAAGGCAAGAAAAGATGTCTATTGTATTTCAAGACCTACGCCTTTTCTTACACCTTACCGCTTGGGAAAACCTACAAGTAAAAGCCCAGCTTTACTCACAGGTAAAAGAGGACGACCTCCTCGCTATGGTAGAGCGACTAGGCGTACAACACGTATTACACAAACAAGCACAATTTTTATCATATGGAGAGCGGCAAAGGGTGGCCATTATACGCTCACTAATACAGCCTTTCAGCTTTCTTTTATTTGATGATCCTTTCAGCCACTTAGACGTCACCTATTTAGAAAAGGCTGCTACCTTGATTTGGGAGAAAGTAAAAGCCCAACAAGCTTCTCTGTTGATGACCTCGCTTGGCCACGAGTATGGGCTACAATTCGACCAAAAACTCCTTTTAGGCTAAAAAGTTACTATATGAATTCAACGCTTCATAAAATATTTCGCTCTAAACAGACCCGCGGACAATTCCTTTTTGCAGGGGTAGGTTTCTTATTAGGATTGTTAATGCTGTTACTCTCTACGCAGCTATATATTCAAGTCAATCGGCTTTTTAATCCAGAAACGAATTTCCCAGACTTCATCATTGTAAGTAAAAAAGTAAGCGCTGCCAATACTTTTTTTATGGCGCGAGCAGAATTTACCCCAGAACAGCTTGAAGATTTATCAAAACAAACTTTTGTGAAACAAATAGGACTGTTCAAGGCCAATCAGTTTGCCGCTTGGTCGTACGGCAACGAGGTAATTCCTATTAAAACAGAGCTCTTTTTTGAATCCGTCCCTGACGAGATGTTAGGGGAAATTCCTAGAAAATGGGGTTGGGAAGAAGGCGATGATTTTGTACCTGTAGTGATGTCACAAGACTTTCTTAACCTTTATAACTTTGGGTATGCGCTCGCCAAAGGATTACCACAAATTTCGAAGTCTACGGTGATGCTTGCTCCTGCTTTACGTGTTAAAATCTACGGTCCTCAGGGGCGTATCTATGTCAATATGAAAATCGTAGGCTTTAATGAACGGATTCCTTCTATGCTGGTACCTGAAAGCTTTATGGACTGGGCCAACCAAAATATTGGCGCGGCAAGAGAAGAAAATCCAGCACGCGTTATTATGCAAGTAACCAATCCCGCTGCCCCTGATTTATTGGAATACATCGAAGCAGAAGGACTACAAGTGAATAAAGATAAGCTGCAAGCCAGCAAAGCAGGAGGTATGGTGAAGGTGGCGATGACTGTCATTGGAATTATCGGTGTTTTCTTTGTATTGCTTTCACTGGTCATTTTTACGATGAACTTTAAAGTGGTACTTGCAGAAGCGAAAGACGAGATTCGGTTGTTGCTTCAACTAGGTTATACCACTCAAATGCTCGGGAAATACCTGATTACCAACTTTGTAAAATTTATTAGCGGCGTAGCACTCTTAACAAGTGGTCTTCTAGCACTGGCGCTTTGGCAGGTACAAACCTTCTTCGTAGAGAGTGGTTTGGAATTGGAAGGAGGAATTGAACCAGCAGTCATTGTAGTAGGGCTTATTTTTATTACTGTTTGTGTGGGGATTAACGTATGGTCGATGCAGCGTACCCTGCATCGATACGGATAGCAAACGGAAAACATGCTCATCTTGGATAGCAGCCGCATCAAGGTCTATTCAAATATCAGGTAATTCATAGTTATGTCTCGTTGAGAAAAATGAAACGAAGGATAGAGGAAAATTATGCCACTAAAATGTCCAAAACATTGGAGAAAAGGTTTAATGAGAGAGCTAATTCGACGCTATCCCTATCCAAGAATAGAAAGTCGGGAAATGAATTCAGGATTGAAGTTAAGGGAGATGGCATTCATTGGTATTGTTTGATGAAACAAAGTGAATCAAACGAAAGACAAGTAGAAATTCATTTTACTGAAATAGATAGAAAAGACATTACAAATCCAGCTTACAAAGGTGTCATGTACGATATCGCTTATTATGAAAAAGAGGAACATTATATTACAGGGAGGGCTTTCAGAGAAGAGAATGTATTAGCATCAGTCGAGGATTGGTTTCAGGGAATTCAAAAAGAAGTTTTGTATGCGAAATATGAATTTATTGATAATACAAGAAAAAGATTAACCGCTATACTCCAAAACATTAACCAAAACTACCCAAGCATTAAACAACTAGCGGAAGAAAATTCAGTAAAAGCAGTGAGTTTATCTGAGCGAATAATCATTACAAAGGGAAACAGAAGTTGTGAAGGCTACTTCTATGCATACGAGGCTTATCCAAGGTTCATTTTTAAATGGGATGAAGCTACCATATTTGAACATTCGACAGCGGATTATAAAAGAGTAGGTGAACTAATAAATGATTGGATTATCAATTTTTCAATGCCCTCTGTCTTAGCGTCTAAGTTTAAAGAGGTGCGTTTTGGAAAGCTTGGTAGTTATTATGAAAAAGGAAGAGGCATAGAAGGTGAATTTATCTTAAGCTGGGAGGCAATAGAAAGGTTTTATGGCGAGTTATCTGATGAATGGCACCCATTTAAAAAAGATGCCATTCGATTAATTAAAGAAATGCGAAGCCACGGCCTCGATAAAGAACTTAGAGCAGGTCAGTCATTATTTTTTTTGGTTTTATCACGAGCGAGAAGACATGGGTTGGAAACAAGGCATGCTTATGTTCACTTAACTTTCTTGGGTGAAGATAAAATGAAGATTAAGTCTAGCTATGATGATGCAAAAAAAGAGGAGACGTTTGAAGTCAAATACGAAGGCTATATAAGGGAAGTCGTAGAGAAACTATTGAAAGAAGACATAGAATAAAATAAGGTAAAGCAGTACGCATTTATGCAAGACTGCTAGAACGGCCAAGAAGGGAATAAAAACCTAATTATGAACTAACTAAAAAGCAGCTTACTCTTTTTCCAATTTTTAGTAACGCTTATTTAGACTAAATACAAATAAAGTAGTATATTTGCCCGACTGCTCAGAGGTCTTACTAATATATTATGTATACTGATAGTTTAAATATGATTCTTAAATGGACGCCTCGTTTTCTCAATAGTATATTTCATACACTTTCTTGGAGCGTACTTCTCTTACTGCTTCCCTTCATAGTAAAAGGTCAGTCTACTTTTGCACTTACTGGTAAAATCACAGATGCTAGCGACAATCCAATACCCTATGCGAATATCGGATTGGAAAATACTAATAAGCAAACAACCACCAACGAGCAAGGGCAATTTACGCTTAACGAAATTCCTGCAGGAGAATATACAGTCATTGTAAATGCTGCTGACTATAAAGTCTGGTCGGAAAAGGTTATCATAAAAGAAGACTATAGGTTAAGTATTACATTGCAAAGCAATGAAACAGCTTTGGACGATGTAACTATCGTAGGTAAGACCGCCTCTAGAGAGCTCAACGAGGATCCTATGGCGATTAATTCGTTGAGTACCCAGCCTGTACTCGACCAAGCGATGGGTGCTGAAGAGCTACTTAAAACTTCTACAGGGGTGGTCGTAAGGCAAACAGGTGGGTTGGGCAGTAGCTTGAACATTAACTTGAACGGACTTTCAGGGCAGGCTGTACGCGTATATTTTGATGGTATTCCTCTCGAAGTATTTGGAGGAGGGATACAACTCAATACCATTCCTGTAGATGTGATCGACCGGATCGACGTATACAAGGGTGTTATGCCAATCGACGTTGGTACAGATGCCTTAGCAGGAGGGATCAACCTAGTACCTGCCAAAAAGGATTATAATTTTTTGAGAACTTCCTATTCTTTTGGCTCTTTCAATACTCATCGCTTCACGCTCAATGCTAGCAAAAACATTTCCGAGCACTTTGGTATTGCTGCGCTTGCCTACTTTAACTATTCCGATAATGATTTCGAAATGCGTAACATCAGAAGTGTTACAGAGCGTACCTTGCCTAATGGAACGATAGTAGCTGGGCCAGAAGAAACTATCAATGCAAGGCGCTTTCACGATCGGCATATTTCAGCCTACGCAGAAGCAGCCTTCAAACTCTACGACCTTTCTTGGGTAGATCGGTTGGAATTTGCTAGCTCCTTTGCCCGTCGCGATGATGAAATCCAACAAGGTGCCTTCATTTTTAATACGGCTGTGGGTGAAGCTGAATATGATGTCAATACCTTTATCCAGCGCTTAGATTATCGTAAAACCTTTCTTAAAGGGAAACTAGACACACGATACTACGGCGTACTATCCCTAGCACAAGACCAAATCAGAGACAGTACACAAGCCATTTATAATTGGCGCGGAGAGCAACTCCAAACTGTCAACAACAGTGGCGCGGAAGTCTTTGCGGAGCCTATCCTGCGAGAGGGTGAAAACTTAGGTACTTCGCATCGCTTGGTACTAAGGTATGAAATTAATAAATGGTTAAACTTTACCCTCTCAGAGTTTTTTCGCTATACGAGGATAGAAGGACGGGATCCTGCTAATCCGGGGATTAACATAGGAGAGGGGGAGCCCGTTGATCCTAATACAGTTCCTTCCACATTGAGGCGTAACATTGTGGGTGCTGAGCTTTCAGCAGATTTTTTTGAGGAAAAGCTTACCACGGTGGTATTCTTCAAGAATTACGATTATAATGCCGAATCCATCGACTTTCTACAGACCACGGCGACTGTCCTTCCTGTCAGGGAAATACAAGAAAATAACAACGGGTATGGTTTAGCACTCAAATACCAGTTTCATCCAAAAGTATTCATACGGACTAGTTTTGAGCGAGCAGTGCGTATCCCTACCGAAAGAGAAATCTTTGGTGATTTTGCCTCGATAGTACCCAATTTTGAGCTCAGGCCCGAAAAGAGTAACAATATTAATGTAGGTTTACTGTACAGTACTACCTTAGCAGGAAGTAGAGAATTATTATAACGAGTAGATGGCTTTATAAGAAATCGAGAAGATTTAATTCGACCAGATGCCTTTGGGCCAGAAAACATCATATTTATAAACGAAGCAGCAGTAGACGGGGAGGGAATTGAGTTATCAGCGCGCTTTAGTCCTGTAAAAAAATTGAATCTCTCAGGAAACTTTACTTACCAAAGTAGCGAGATTGCCTCTAGCAGCTCGGCTGCAACAGGCTCTATCGGTGCGCAAGTACCTAACCAACCACTTTTATTTTATAATCTCGGCGCGCGCTACACGATAGAGAATGTACTAAAAGCGTCTAACTCACTAGAGGTTTTTTGGGATTATTTCTTTATTGATCGGTTCAGTATCAATGAAGTACAAGATTTAGACACCGCTAATCCTCTATTTATTGTTCCTGCACAAAACGTACACAATACTGGGCTAATCTATCGACTTCCAGAAGAAGGCTTAAGCTTCTCTTTCAGCCTTCAAAACGTCTTCAATGCAGAGGTATTTGATAATTTTAGAATCCCAAGACCAGGTATTAACTACCAAATTAAGGTTAATTACTCACTTTAAACGCAACTAGATAACCAGACTCATTTTCAATCCAAGCGATATGTATTCTTTCAAAAATAAATGCACCACTCTTCTGAGTATCCTTTTATTAGGATTATTATTCAATGCCTGTAACGATGATGACGACGATACTACAGCGGTACTTCCTGCTGATAGCATACGAACGACTGGATTTGTCTTCGTAGGCACCACCGCCTCTGGGTCTAGCTTAGTCAAATACGTAGAGGAACTCCCCACAGAGACTATTGATCTTTCTGATGGAACCGATTTTCAAAGATTCAGCCCCAATGCTGTTTTCAATCACGCCTTGTTTTTACAAAGACCCGATGGCGCCGCTGGCTTTTCTAAATACACAGTAGATCCGAATGGTGTACTGATAGAAGAAGGGGTCATTCCGACGATCGGTACTAGTTCCTTTGAAATGGATGTACGAGATGCTGAGGTGGGCGTATTCCAGGATCGCTCTACGCCCAAAACCATTACGGTATTTAACCCAACTACTTTCCAAATTACGAACACGATTGATATGAGTGAAGCGACCGTTCCAGGGGGTGTCGACCAGCGATACCAAAACTTTGTATTTAGGGGTGATGAACTCTTTGCACCTATACGCGGAAACGACGGCGCTTCATTTCCATCATTTTTTGTACACATCGCTGATGTCTCTTCTAGTACTTACGTAGGTGAGACACAACGAGAGGGGAATGGAGAGACACCTGTCGAGTTTTTCGGTACTACAATCGGGCAAAACGTAGTAGATACCAATGGTGATGTATATATCGCTGATGCAGGTAATAGAGCAGGCGGAGGGCTGGCTGGTATTTTCGCGCGGGTCAATAAGATCCCTACGGGTAGTACTCAGATTGATACTGATTATGTATTTGAACCTGCTCGTGTGCTGAACCCAGAGAATCTATTCTTGTCTTATCTGAGTCATTTTAGACTTATTGGCAATGGAAAAGCCCTGGCGTTGGTGAACAATGAGACACCACAGGAAGCCATTGACTTCTTAGAAAATGCAGGTGGTGCAGAAAATTTATCAAGTGCCCAATTTGCAGAAATACTAGCCATTCTATCAGAAGCTGAGACCGCCCAGTGGTGTGTACTAGATTTAACGATGCGAACCGTTACACCCATAGACAACATCCCTGCTACAGGTGTATTTGCAGTGGGTGTCACCTTCGAACATGAAGGGCAAATCTATATACCTATACTGAATGAGACGAGTGCAGAAAGTGCCTACTATCGCTATAATCCCAATACAGGTGTAGCGGAAAAAGCTTTCGACGTGACAGGTGCTAACATTACAACAGGATATAACCTTGCTAATAACTACTGAGAGTTGCGCTACTTGAGCAGAAGAGACTACTGGCAGGTAGTGTTTTTATAACCTATAAACAATTAAATAAACATGGTACTAACACCCTATAGATTCAAATACTTTTTAAACACCTTTTTATTGGCAGTGCTATTATTAAGTGCCTGTAACGACGATGAAGACGCTACCGCAGAAGTAACCCCTGTCGACAGCATCCGAACCACTGGATTTGTAATTGTAGGGGTGACTGAGTCAGGCTCAAGCTTAGTAAAGTATGTTGAAGAACTACCCACTACCTCTATCGACCTCTCGGATGGAACTGACTTTGCCAACTTCTTCCCTAATAGCGTGTATGATGGGGCACTTTTTCTGCCACGACCTGATAATGCCGCTGGATTTGCTAAATATGTGGTTAATGCTGCTGGTGAATTAGAGGAACGTGGTATTATTCCAGCAACTGATGCTTCTTCCTTTAGAATTGATGTACGAGATGCTGAAGTAGGTGTTCTGCACGACCGTGCAACGCCCAATCAAATTACTGTTTTCAATCCTACCACTTTTCAGGTGACCAACACAATTGATATGAGCGAAGGGTTTGTTCCTGGAGACGTAAATCAGCGTTATCAACGATTTGTTTTCAGAGGTGATGACGTCTTTACACCCATCAGAGGTAATGCAGATACGCAAGGAGGCTTTTCTTCTTTCGTTTTACACCAGGCGAATCTTCGTACCAATACTTTTGTGGGAGATACACAACGAGATGGGAATGGAGTCAGTGTCATTACAACTGTCAATAACTTTGGGCAAAGGCTACTAGACGAACAAGGAGATTTGTACATCAACGATTCAGGAAGTAGTGATGGTGCTGGTGTTCCGGGGCGTGTTAACAAAATACCGGCCGGCAGTAATGAGATTGATGCAGATTATGTATTTGAGCCTTCCCTTGTGTTAAATCCTGAAAATAACTTCCTTCCTGCTTTTAATGTATTTAGCCTCGTAGGTGGGCAAAAAGCGATTGCGAAAGTTAATGCTTTTACACCCCAAGAAGCCATAGATTTTGTAACAGATGCAGGTGGGGTCAATAATCTCTCTCCTGAGCAATTACAAGAAGTTTTTGGTATTCTGGCGCGTGCAGAATCGGCGCGTTGGTGCGAACTTGATCTAGAGACTAGAATAGTTACCCGTTTAGAGGGTGTTCCTACAGTAGGTATCTTTGGCTTTGCTTCCACTTTTATTGCTGATGGTGAAGTATATATGTACGTCAATAGGCAGGCTTCTGGCGAGAACGCTTTTTACCGTTGGAATCCCACCACAGGAGAAGTGTCAAAAGCTTTTGATGTGATTGGCGCCGAAATAAGTGGCATCTATAATCTGTCAAACAACAACTAACGCTCAACGATGGCACTTACAGCATTGATTCTAGCCTGCTTATTATCTTATACTACTTCTCGGTATTTTCCAGCGCGTGGTATTGCTTGGGTAAGAGATTACAAAGCTACAATGCTAGGGTTAGCAGGTGTCTTACTCCTGCTTTCCCTCTGGCTTTTCACTTTCGACTATGATGGTGCTACTGCTTTCATTATCTGGCTTATCGCTTGGATGACGGTACTTTGTACCCTTATGCTTACTGTAAAGTTTAGCCTGAAATGGCTCTATGTATGGAGCGTAATAGGCGTATTTTCATTCATAATAGATATTCTCTAAGATGCCTGCTAAAAAAAAATACTTGTCTGGCTCCTGGAAGCGATTCAGTAAGGTAACCGCTGCGATTCTAGGAGGATTTATAGCAACGATGTTGCTACACGTAGCAATCATTAAGCGCGTGCCTTACGACGCACCTGCCTTGATGACAGCAGCTTACTCCTCTTTTATAGTATGGGTAGGTTTTATGATCCTCACCTACTTTATCCATAAGGCGTGGCAGGTATGGTGCTTATTGGGCGCTATTTCGCTTATGAGTGCTTTAGTGATTTATTTATAAAAAGAAAGAAAATCATGAACATGAAACTAAAAGGACTAGGAAATAGAACCTATAATGTACTATTTCATACCCATACCGTATCGGGTATTGTAATTAGCTTTGCCTTGTTTGTTATTTTCTATGCAGGGGCATTTGCTTTGTTTCGACATGAAATAAAACAATGGGAAAACCCTGCCTTCCGACAACAGGTCAATCCAAGTTTTGACTACCATAAAGCCATCCATAAAACAGATAGCCTTTACAGAGTAGATTGGGCTAAACCAGTTTACGTTTATTTTCCAGAGGAGCAGGTACCCTTTTTCAGGTTGGTAGGCAATACGGAGGAGGGAAAGCAGGGAGATACTACTGTTGCCTCTCGTCGGTTTTATGCCTACGTTGCTCCAATGAACTATCAGGTAGACGAGCTTTATGAAAAGACCACGTTGTCTGACACCCTCTACTTTTTACATTTTTTTCAACAACTCCCCATCCAGCGAGGGCAGTACATTGCTGGCTTGGTGGCGGTATTTTTTCTATTTGCTACCATTACAGGCTTACTGATTCATTGGCGTAGCCTGTTTACAAAGTTCTATGCCTTTATTACAGAGGGTAGCTGGAAAACCATCTGGACAAACCTACATACTGTACTCGGGGTCATTGGGCTACCCTTCCAAATAATGTATGCTGTTACGGGTGCCTTTTTTGGTATACTTATCCTTATACTAGCGCCTGTAGTGTTTATGCTATATGGGGGCGATACCGATCAAGTATATCAAAAGATATCGCCAGATTTAGCCATCAAAGTTAACCCAGAAGCACCTACGACGGATAAAAACATTCCTTTCACTACTTTATACAAACAAGTGGTAAAAGCTTACCCCACACTACATGTAAAAAGGGCCTCATTAACCAATTATGGCAAAGAAGATGCATTTGTCACTTGGTATTTAGGTGATGAGAAGGGGATTTTCTCTGACGGAACAGCCGTGATGTATATGCGGGATGGAAAAATTCTGCCAGAATACAGTATCACACCAATCAAAAAAGAATACAGCCAAGCGGTGAGGGATTTAATTAGGAAGCTGCACTTTGCCAGCTTTGGAGACGTAATGATCAAAGTCTTATACTTCGTTTTATCAATGATTACCTGCTTAATGATTATTAGCGGAGTAATGATTTGGCGAACTGCTCGTGATAATAAAAGATATACCCTAAAGCAACGTCTTTTTCATCATCGTGTTACGAAAGTTTATTTGGCTATTTGCCTGAGTATGTTTCCTGCTTTTGCCATTATTTTCTTAGCTAATAAGCTAGTCCCTATGAGTATGGAAGGAAGAGCAGACTTCGTTAACCAAATCTTCTTTATAAGCTGGTTAGCCCTGACTATTTTGGGTAGTTTTTGGAATAACTATGCCAAGTTAAATAAGAATTTCTTGTTCTTAGGTGGTATGCTCTCATTGATAATACCGATCGCTAACGGTATAGTAACAAATGACTGGTTCTGGCAAGTATGGCAAACACTTCCAAGAGTTGCTTGCGTCGATATTTTTTGGCTACTGACGGGTATTACTGCGCTAGTACTTGCCTTGAAAGTACTAAAAGTAAAAGCTACTTCTGATGTACCTACCGCATTGGAGACATTTGAAAACGACACCAAGAAAGTACAAACTATGCAGGTCAAACGTCAATTACCTACATAAAATAGATAGCATACTTTACATTCAATCAGATGACTACACAAATTAACTTTCGATTCAAGTCTTTATTAAATATTATTTCGCTGACCTTGGTCTTATTACTTAACGCCTGTACCAATGACGATAATAATACCGCAGACGTACCACCTGCCGACACCACCCGAACGACGGGGTTTGTAATTGTGGGTATTACTGCCTCTGGCTCGAGTTTGATAAAGTACGTAGAAGAACTCCCAACAGAGGCTATTGATCTTTCAGATGGGACTGACTTTTCAGCCTTCGATACACGGGCTATATATGAAGGTGCACTGTTTTTAAGAAGACCCGACCAGTCAGATGGTTGGTCCAAATATGTAGTCAATGCAGGCGGTGCTCTAGAAGAAGTAGGCTTTATTGCAACCATCGATGTAAACCCTTTTCGGTTGAGTGTAAGAGATGCAACGACAGGTATTTTTCAGGATTTGGCTAATGCCAATCAGTTGACGGTCTTCAACCCTACTACTTTTCAGATCACCAATACTATCGACATGTCGGAGGGCTTTGTACCTGGTGACGCTGACCAACGGTATATACAATTTTACTTCAGAGAAGACGATGTATTTGCCCCCATTGACGGTGGTAATGAGCCTTTCTCCTCTTTTGTGATACATCAAGCGGAACTAGGTACTACTCGCTTTGAAGGCAGCACACAGCGTGATGGAAACGGTACTAGTGATATTTCCAACTTTACCAACTACTTGCATTTTGGCAATGTAGATGAGCAAGGAAACCTGTACATTCCAGATGGTGGTAACTACGAGGGAGCAGGTATTCCTGGAAGAATTAATAAAATACCAGCGGGTAGTAACGAGATAGATACAGATTACGTTTTCGAGCCCGCCGTTGTTTTAGATCCTGAGAATACTTTTCTACCTACTTTTAGTCATTTTTATGTGTTAGAGAATGGGAAAGCAATTGCGCGAGTCAATGCTGAAACACCTCAACATGCCATTGACATTGTCATGGAAGCAGGTGGGGTAGCGAATCTCTCGCCCACACAAGAACAAGAGATTTTAGGCATCTTGTTTTCAGCAGCCTCAGCGCGGTGGTGTCTGCTAGACTTGAACGCTAAAAGCGTTACACCAATTCTGGGCATTCCCTTTGTCCCTGTATTTACGAGGCGCGATATATTTGAGTACGAAGGCAATTATTACTTGCCCGTGGTAACCGAAAACGAAAACGCCTACTATCGTTATGACCTTACTGGTAGTGCTGAAAAAGCCTTTGATGTAACGGGTGCAGATATCGTCGGGGTATATAATTTAGCCAATAACAGCCAGTAGTTTTAATGGAAATGGGTAGTACTTGGTAAAAAGAGTATTCGTCAATTCTCAAGAGGTTAGCATATTGACTTATTCCTCCTCAACACGCTCCATTACCCATCGCTGCCCATTCATCTGGATGAACATTTGCTGTTCGTCGAGGGTAAGAATCCTCACCTTCAGTGTTTTTTCTTCGTCTTCTTTTTTGATGAGTAAGAAGTGACCGGTAGCATCGAGTTGCCAACTACCTTTAAAATCTGTTTCTTGGTCATTGATGGTGCCATCTGGTAATAAATGAAAGCCTGCTAAACGCAATCCTAAGTTCTCTTGGTTGAGTAGCTGCCAGTTGCCAGGAAGAAGTGCTTGCCTTTTGTCTCGGTTTATTGCTGCCTCTTTTATGACGACTCCTACTCTGTTGAGGTAAATATGCTGATGCCCTATTTGCAAATAAAGCCGCTGCTTATCTAGACTAGCGATAATAGCCACTTTAGTATCTTCTTTTAGGTCCCCTTCTTCTAGTAAATAGAGGTAATGCCCATCGCTACTAAGTTCCCAAGTACCCTTATCTACAGGAGAGGCTTCTACTACCGTATAGGTTCCATCTTCTAAAAGAGAAAGTTCCCAAGTTTCGGTCTTGTCGTCTGCTTGCCAAGTACCGATGAGTAGCTTCGCTCTTTTACGAGTATTAATCTTTTTATCTGTAAGCGCGTTCGCCACTTTCGTGAAGTAAAGTGTTTGATTGTTCAGTTGGTAAGTAAGTGTTTGCTTGTCTGAAGCTACAATAGTAAGCTTTTGCTCCTCTTCTTTTTCTCCTTTTATATAGAGCGACTGGCCGTCATCGCTGAGGCGCCATTGACCTATCTGATAGCTGTCTTGTTCTTTGATTTGTGCCAAGCCATCAGGTGTAAATATAATAGCGAGTGACCTTTCCGACTTGTCTGCAAATGTTTGGGTAATTTGCCAAGTGCCTACGAGCTTTTCTTTTGTGGTTCCTTGTGCGTTTACTACTTGTACAGTTGCTAGTGAGAAAGACAAGAAAAATAGTAAACTAATACAGAAAGACATCGAGCAATAATTCTTAAACATAGGGAAGCTGATAAGGTGAAAAAATAATCTATAAATGAGTCTATGGTTATTATAATCGAATAACAAAACAAAACGTTTTGTAAAACGATGCCTTTCTCTGAAAAGTACGTAGGTACCTATAAATTTTTATTTGGTGTAAAAAAAAGTATCCTTTGCTTACTTTGGCATAGTAGTTGAAAAGTAGTTAATCATTATTATAACTATGAATTTTTAAGCAATAAATGATTAGGTTTTAGGTATTATAAGTTGAAAATCCTCTTGTCACTTGACGAGAGGATTTTTTGTTTTTATGTCTCCTCCGCTATTTTTAGTGTAAAATCTTAAATATTAACTCTTTTAAGATGGCTTCCTCATCCATACTTCCTGCAGCCACACCCTTCGCCTGTAAGTCAGCAATTCGCAAAAAAGAAATCACCTGAATTACCTTAGCTAGCTTATATTGTCGCGCTGCTTGCATGTAATCCTTTACAAAATAAGGGTTTACACCCAAAAGCTGGGCAAGCTGTGCCTCTGTTTGCTGTGTAGTATGATGGACGAGTAGCAGCCTGCTGAAAAATTGATAGAGCACCGCAATGATCGGAATAAGCGGATGGTCTTTGGCGTTGCTAGCAAAGAAGTTAATGATCTTATTGGCCTTTAGGATATCTCTTTGCGTAAGGGCTTTCTGAAGCTCAAAAACATTGTATTCCTTACTGATCCCTACAAACTCTTGCACCAGATCGACGGTGATCTCTTCGGTTGTTTTGAGATTGATGACTATTTTATCTAGTTCTTTCTGTAAGCGGTCGAGGCGATTGCCAATTGATTCGACCAAAAGGTGAATGGCTTGCGGATGAATGGTATGCCCTTTTTCTTTTACCAACTGCTCTACCCACTGTGGCAACTGATTGTCGTACAGGGGCTTACTCTCTACCACAACGGCGTTTTTTTCTAATGTTTTGTACAAGGCTTTACGCTTGTCAAAAGGCTTATGCTGATAGCACAGCACCAAAATTGTAGAGGGGAGCGGTTGGGCTACATACTTCTGTAGGAGTGATTGTGCGGCCTCATTACGTAAATCAGGCAACTCTTGTAGCTCTTTTACAATGACCACTTGTCGTGCCGCCATCATTGGAAAGCGTCTCGCTTGGTTGACGATTTCGCCCATTGTAGTATCTCTTCCGTAGAGAACAAGCTGATTAAAACTTTTCTCATTTTCTGGTAAGGCGTGGGTTTCTATATGATGACTGATGAGAGTGGTGTAGTAAGGCTCGCTACCGTGCAAGAAATATACAGGGCTATAGTTCCCGCTCTGTAGTGCATCAAGGGCTTGTGTTGGTTTTTGTACAGGCATAATGAAAGTTACAAACGCGGCTACAAAGATAAGAAAACCCTTTCCTAAGACTAAAAAAATCAAGGAAAAGGCTGAGATTTATCATTTTTTTGACGCGCATAATTCCCTAAGTTTACCTCATTACCATTTACTAAAAGCGATTTGATTATGAGCACCTCACTTCATTTTTTGGTAGCGACCGATTTTTCTCCAAGAGCATATCATGCCTTCCGCTACGCAGTGCGATTGGCACGCTACTTTAAGGCACACGTCACCCTTTTACACGCCTATCATATCCCTATTGTAGCAAGTTCTAATGAGATAGCCATACAGGAAGGAATGCACGAAAGCATAGAACGAGATGCCCAAACAAAACTTAATGAATGGCTGCAAGAAGTCGTTGAAGAGGAGGTGCCTTGCGAAGTAGTAAACGAGATGGGCTTTGCGGTAGATACGATCAAGAAATTTACCCAAACCTACCCGGTAGACTTACTCATTATGGGTGCAAGAGGCGGTGGCGATATGGATCGTCTGCTAGGAAGTACTTCTACTGCTATGATGCGTCAGACTGAAATACCTATGCTGCTCGTACCTGAAGAAAGTGATTTTAAAGGGCTTTACAACATCGCCTTCGCTTCTGATTACAAGCAAATAGAAGAGAATGAATCTACACAATTACTGAAGCAAATCGCTAGCAAGTTTAACAGTGAAGTACATATTTTAGCTGTTAAAAAGAAAGAAGAAGACCTCTCAAACCAAAAAGTACAGATGACCCGCCAGTTGGAAGGGTTCTTTCAAAACATCCGTCACGCCTTTTATATAGAAGAAAATGAACAAGTGGAAGATGGTATCCAAGCGTTTGTTAACAATAATAATATTGACCTGCTGGTGATGCAGCCACACAAGCAAAACTTTTGGGAGCGCTTGTTTAAAAAGAGCATTACCAAACGTATGACCTTTAAGACTGAAGTACCTATTTTCATCTTGCAAGAAAGCAAGTAATTTATCTATAAGTGAAAACTGCAGAAAGCATCTCTACATTTGTGGAGATGCTTTTTTATTCTCGCCAAAAGGGAATATAAGCGTAGGTGTTATCTTCCATCCCGAAGCGCTTAAGTGCCTGTAAGTGCTGCTTATCTTTAATATTTAGCCGAATAGTTAATACGTGGGAAGTCACTGCTAAATCTTCTATAGGTAAGTAAGCCACAATGCCCATCTCGCCTGTAGTAGGATGCTCATACTGCCGCCAGCGAAGTGTACTGACCATCTGCTCATCGATATATACTTGATAAAACTCGCTGAAATACTGAAGATTTTCAGGACGACGTAAATACTGTTCCATAGTTTTATTATTACTACCTAGTAAGTCCATACTCATTGTTTTCTCAATAAGCTTCTGGTGTACTACGAAAAGTTTAATGTAGTTGCCTGCCATCACTGCCGAAGGAATTGACACGTGCTGTACCAATTCATTTTCATCGCGTTCATCCTCATAGTAGCGTACGTCGTGTTGGTGCACTTCGGAACGAACATTAAGAAACTCGTGAGGGCTCAATAGAGAAGGAACGCCTCCATAGAGCAGTACTGTACCCCCTAAGGCTAGCCCAATGTAGGTAGAAACAGCCAGCGCTAGTCCCCAAGGACGGCTGTTAGAAATGAGGTTGTAGTAAGCACTTCTGTATAAAAAGGAAAGCGAAAGCAAGGAGAAAAACCAGTAGATAGGGTAGTAGAAGCCTGCCAACCAACGCTGCTTTTTGATGTATCCTAGCGTAATAAAATCAACAAAATAAAGTGACCCCAATGAGAGGATAATGTAGGAAACAACCTGTAAGACACGAAAACCTTCAGTACCAATACTTTCCCTTAAACCAGAGTGTGGAATAAGTACCATCAACGTAACGAAGAATCCAAAAATGACCAAAAAGAAGAAAAAGGATAAAAAGAAAATAACACTACTCAACCATTCCAACCTAACTACCAAATCTTCTGAGTCGGAGAGCTGTCCTAGTTTTTGCTGAAAGACAGGGGAAAAGTCTCTTTCTCGTATATCAATCCCTCCCGGAAAGGCATAACTCAGACAAACGGCTCCCATCCAAAAGCCACGTACCACTAGGTGAATACCAAAGCCAAAAATGAGAGCATTGATCGCTGAAATGACCAATTGAGCGATGATGATGACTTCAAAATAACCTGATTGCTGGAAAGAAATGAAGCTTCTGACTTGTAAAAACTCAGTGAGTTGTAATAAAGTAAAAATAGCGCCTCCGGAAATGAAAAGCTCTGGTTCCCAGCTATTTTCTTGAATACGTATAAGCCAACGAGGTTTTTCTTGCATAAGTAAAAGTATAGGATCGCTCAAAAGTAGCGTAAATAGGTCGTGTAGAATGTCAGCAGGCTAACGTTCAGTACAAAAGGTTTTTAATGTTTCTCAGCATCTTTGTATTGCCACAATACATTGACAAGCTGCCATTTTCCATTCAGTTTTACAATGTGCATATAGTCAATCCAGTCGTCAGCGATGAGTTTTACCGAAGCAGTTCTATCGTAAATATCGAGTATAATCACTTCCTTTGTTGGGTTTTCTGGAAACTTATCGCCTGCTTGGTTATAGGTGGCGGCAAGCAGGATCATAGCATCGGTAAAGGTTTCTCTTAAATATTCTTTTCCAGTCTTAGTATCTTTCCAAAAGGTTCTTTTAACCATTCTGGGATGGGCAGCACGTTCAAATTGCGCAGGCTTTACGTTATGCTGTGACTCAATATAATCCAGCGCCACTTGTTTGATGTCTAGAGAGTCCTTGGCGGTTTGTCCCTTTACAAAAGAAGTAAAAAGGAAGAGACCTACTATGGTAAGAAAAATTGAACACTTCATTGTTGAGTTTTTTTAGCTTAAACATACTTTAAACCAAAAATAAAAAAACTCATTAAAACTATCTTTAATGAGTTGAGGAACTTCATAAAAATGAACAGGAGCCTAAGGAAGATCAGCTTTGAAATCATTGTAATCGTACGCACCTTCATCAAGATTGCTGCTGGTACAACTGCGCTGATTGGCCTCTTCATTGATTGATTCTACCCGCTCACAAGGATCAGGATGGGTACTAAACCAAGTAAAGCTGTTGCATTGTCCTTGGTCTCTAAGCTTCTGGAAAAAGCCTGCTGCCCCATTACAAGCGTAGTCGGTACTATTGAGGTAAATCACCGAAAACTCATCCGCTTCCCGCTCTACATCTCTACTAAAACTTAAAGAGGTAGACCCTAGTGCTAACTGTGAGGCGATCTCAGCTAAGCCACCTTCGCCACCACCTAGTAGGAGGTCTAAAAGGAATGCTACCCCATATTGTCGCTCAAGATTTCTAGCACTATGCTCCCGATCTGAATGGGCTACTTCGTGTCCTAAAACACCTGCTAGTTGGCTAGCATTATCTAAATACTGAACGAGGCCAGTGTAAACGAAAATATAACCACCGGGCGTAGCAAAAGCATTGACGGTGCCTTCCTGATCGATAAGGTATATTTCCCAAGCGAACTCATCTCGGTAGCGTAGCTCAGGAGAAGCCAATATCTCATTGAACATCTCATCTAGGTAGGCATAGGCTTCTGGATATTCCGTACGACTAAGTGTAGTGCCATACTCCCCAGGATTATTAAGAATTTCGTCTCTCGTTTGCTGTCCTAGCTGTACTTGGTCTTGCAGACCGAATAGTAATGAACTCCCTTCTTGACAGGTAGTGAGTATGAGTAGAAAGGCAAAAAGCCAAGGTCTTTTATGTAGATATGCAGGTAAAAATTTCATAAGTGACTTTGTTTTGTTCATATCTCATCAAGTTACAAAAACTATTCTTTCTTGTATAGCTTATGATGGTTTTGTTTGTAAGTCATAAGCCATGTACTACTATGACATTATTTGGCTACTGTAAACCCATCCGTTAGTGTAAACTGCGTATGATACACCCCAATAACTATTCTAAAATTCCACACTTGCTTAGTAGCTTTATAGCTTAGACGTGTATCTGCGCTATTACTTGAAGGCCAACTGCCCAAAAGCAAAAAGTTCCATCATAAGGGCGATGCCCATGTGCACAATAATACCCCCATAAATATTTTCTGTTTTGTAGGCGAAGACCCCTAAGATATACCCTCCAAAAAAAGAGCTAATGGCTTCAGCCATGGGCTTTCCAAAATGAAGTATACAATAGATGACCGCTGCAGGCAATACCACTTCTTTCCCTAGAAAGCGTATGAGGCCGATCACCAAAAAGCCCCTGAAGAACAACTCTATCATAAAAAAGCCCGTCATATAGGCAAATTCATAGAGGACAATAAGTGGTGTAGGGCTAATCTGACTCTCTCTCGCATACATCGCTACTTGTGCCTTCTGGTAAGTAGGGTACTCTTGCAAAAAGTCAGGTTGAAAAGAGGCCCAAGCAATTAAGGGCGTCATTAACAGGAGAATCCAGCAATAGGGGCCAATAGCGCGCCAAGTAACAGGGCGTAAACCATAGAAGTGTGGTAGAGAATGCCGATGCCAGAAGAAGTAAACAAATAATAAGGGAACCAGAAGGCCCAGCAATGGCTTTAGCTTTTCAGATAATCGAAAGTAATAAGAGTAGGCAAAACCGTTAGGGGCAAACGCTTCTGCAATCCAATGGCTCACGTATAAACCTCTGTAAAAACCTAATATAAGAAGCCCCATGAGGCTAAAGAACCAAAATCTTTTTTGTTTTATGAATGCTTTCTGGTCTGTAAAAAGCGCTATCAATCCACACACAAGATAATAAGGAATGGCATAGAGTAAAAAGTACCACAACATCCTGATCGCTTTACCTTTGTAAAGGGCATCAATCACGCTGTCCTCAAAGTCGTATTTAAAGTTAAAGTAGATAAGTAGCGCTAGAAAAGCCGCTACCAGGCTGTAGAGCTTTACTTGAAAATTTTCACGTAGGTAATCCCTAAGATAAGTAAATAGAATACGCATACGCTATACGCTCACCGCCGCTTTGATACTTGGATGAGGATTATAATTTTCTAAGGTGAAATCTTCGTACTGAAACTGAAAAATATCTTTTACTGCTGGATTCAAACGCATCGTAGGGAGTGGTCGAATCGCTCTGCTTAGTTGTAACTTTGCTTGTGCGAGATGATTGCTGTAAAGGTGCACATCGCCACCCGTCCAGACAAAATCACCTAGTTGTAAATCAACTACTTGTGCTATCATCATCGTCAAAAGCGCATAAGAAGCAATGTTGAAAGGAACCCCTAAAAAAGTATCGGCAGAACGCTGATAAAGCTGACAAGAGAGCTTTCCTTCTGCCACATAAAACTGAAAGAGCGCGTGGCAGGGCATCAATGCCATTTCTTCTAGTTCGCCTACGTTCCAAGCGCTTACAATGATGCGTCTAGAATCTGGCTGATGCCGTAATTGATCAATGGCTCGAGTAATCTGATCGATCGTCTGTCCATGAGGCGCTGCCCAACTGCGCCATTGTTTCCCGTACACAGGGCCTAAGTTACCCTGTTCGTCCGCCCATTCATCCCAGATACTTACACCGTTTTCTTGTAGGTACTGTACGTTGGTATCGCCTTTTAAAAACCAGAGTAACTCGTGAATGATAGAACGAACGTGTAGTTTCTTAGTAGTGACAAGTGGAAAGCCTTCGTTCAGATCAAAACGCATTTGATAGCCAAATACACTAAGCGTACCTGTACCCGTACGGTCACTTTTTTGGGTGCCTTTATCAAGGATGTGCTGTAGTAAAGTATGGTATTGTTCCATGAGTTTGCTGCATTCGATACGCTAAAATACGTATTTTTACAGGACTTACAAGGCGATAAATAGGAAATGGGAGCTCAAAATTAGCTAAACCATTCGACCTTATTGCAAGTTCATTATCTGTTTCAACAACATAAACTAACCGCAGACAATCGCATGGAAAATTTCGTGTCTTACAATCCCACTAAACTAGTATTTGGTAAAGGGGTAATAGAACAACTTGGAAAAGAAGCCCAACAATATGGTAAAAAAGCGCTCGTAATTATTGGAAAAGGCTCGGTGAAGAAAAATGGTATCTTAGAAGTGGTTTTGGAGCAGCTAGACAAGGCAGGTATTACACACCACCTTTACGAAGGTATCAAGTCCAATCCCGTTTATCAAGATGCAGACGAAGCGGTACAACAAGGGAAATCGTTCGGGGCAGAGATGATTATTGCGGTAGGTGGAGGCTCGGTAGTAGATACCGCCAAAGCAGTAGCCATGGGGCATTGTGTAGATCACTCTG
>CALEMF010000065.1 GCA_937911505.1 uncultured Cytophagales bacterium | reverse complement strand
GCTTTCGCATTGGCTCTTCATCGCACCATGCTGGAATTGAAATTACTTTACGAGTGGGCAGCAGAAAGGAAAGCTCCCGCTAGTCAATTGGATCAAGAACCAAAACGATACGTAATTCCGAAACTCATTATACTTGGTTGAATATTGAAGCGATCCTTAGAGTGTTGCCAAACGTTTGACAATCCTTTGGCAACACTCCATCATTCATAAAATTTATCAACATTATTTTTCTGAGATCTTTTGGCAACACCCACTAGAAACATCGGGTAAATGTAGCTAGAAAGTAATCGGTACGGTAAGAATACGTTTAAGTTTTCGTAATCATCTATTTTTAAACCTAATTCAAGTGGGCTGGTTTGTGGGCAAAAGCTTTGGATTTGACTTCGTCGAGCTCGCCAAAGGCTCGGTTAGTTGAACTGAGCTCCTTCGTCGGTTAGCTGCGCTGAGCTCGCAAGCTCGGTTGCATCAAGAACCGGAACGAAGTGGAGCTCAGCGAAGCTACAAAATGAACGAAAGGCAAATCGAAGCATAAGTGATGAAACTTTCATAGCATATTGGTTATGGAGAATCTAATTGCTAAACAGTCTCTTAGAAATAACTTCGGATTTTGGAAAGGATACCACCATATTTCGCTAAAACTATCAATAACTCCTTAGCAAAAGCATCTATTCAATGCTTGCCTATCTTCCCCTCTCCAAAATCTCTCTTTACTCTTTCCCCACAATTGCTTAAATTACCTTTCTGAACTTACTAACTACCTCGTCAATGGCAGAAGTACAAAATCCTGAGGAAAAACCCGCTGAAAAATCGGTCAATTTAGAAGGAGGCAACTATGAAATCATTCGAAAACGCTTACAACAGCATGGGAATGACCTACAGGAACGATTGAACCAACTCAACAAAGCACGTAAGGAGGTCTTTGGAGCCGTAGAGCAACAACTGATCGCCAATAATCGGATCACAACGGAGAATAATTGCATCCCACGTGATATGATCGCCCTTGGCGACTTCTTTATTTTTGGCTACAACGTCCATATGGGACTGAAGTCTGAAATCACCTTGCCCGACCTTTTTGCCATCTATGCTTACCACAACGAAGCACATTCTTTTAGCCAAAAAGACCTCACACTTCTACAAGATGATAGCTTTACGGCAGACGTTCGCGAGATGTACCGCTTCTACAAGGATACTACTTTTGCGAAGTTTTTTACTAAAGGGCCTTACCTGTACTTTATTTTTCAGACAGGTAAAAAAGTAGATGACATCAAAGCGTTTAAGTGGCTGGTAGAAGGCGATACGCTTAAATACTTGGATAATCGTAGCGATCACGAGGTAAAGTATCCCTCCCAACACGAGTTTAAGTGGCAAAGAGCACATCGCGACTTCCAACGACAAGGTAAGTTTCCGCACGTGGCTATTTTAGATAAAGTATTTGTGGAAGCCACTGGAGGCGACTTGACCATTAAGATAGAAGACAACACCTATACAGGCGAAGGCATTTATGCAGAGCCTGTAGAACATAAAGACCAAACGCTCGACGATGCGGAGTATTTTTATGCCGACTTGGGTAATTTGATTCTCTTGAAAATCACCCCTTTTAAAGAAGAAAATAGTCGCTACTTCGTTTTTAACGACAAACTGAAGCAAGTGCAACGCATTGATAAAATAGAAGAAGCTTGTATTCTCCTTCCTGATAACCAAGGCATTATCTTTTCTAATGGATACTACCTACAAAATGGAGAACTCAAAACCTTCGATACGCTGGTAGATCATCTCCAATTTGACCGACGTATTGAATCGCCCAACGGCGAAGACTGTATGTACGTGTTTCATAACGACTATGCAGGCGTTTATGTACTGTTCTCTTACAACATCATCGCACAGAAGGTAGAATCTCCCATTATCTGTAATGGCTTTTCCCTGTTCGATCAAGGGGAGTTAGTTTACTTTAAAACGGCTACCGAACCTTCTCGCAACCATATGTTACAGATTTGGCAAACCCCCTACGTAAGTCAAGATTACATTCCGCCCGTCAGTGAAGAAGGCTTTTTGTATAAGATTGGCAATAAGGATTTAGTAAGGGGTATGTCTGAATGTACAGAAGTGCTAAAGCTTATCAACAAGGAGGAAGTATACGCGACGCTTTACCAAGACCTCGTGAAGAGAACCTCTTCTATCTTGGATAATTATTACTGGATCAACCACCAAGATACCTTTGAGCTACACCTTCCATTACAAGCCATTCGTGAGTCAGCTTCTACTGCTATTGAAGAGTTTGAGAAGGTGTCGCGCATTCAGAAAAACACTAAAAAACAGCTTAAAGAAACGAAGAAGAAGGTAGCCGAGATTACAGAATTCATCAAAAGAACCGCCTTTGATAGCATCGATCAGTTTGTGCAAGCCTTAGCCGATTTACGTACTTTGAGAGGTGAAGCCATCGGCTTGAAAGAGCTACGCTATACGGATCTGAAGCTCATTGAAGCACTAGAAGAAACCCTCGCTATGCAATCGCGAAGGCTTTCTGAGGCTTGTGTCAATTTCCTTCTACAGGACAATGCACTTGCCCCCTATCGTACCCAAGTAAAAGAACACGAAGCGGCACTCACCAAAGCCAAAACGGTGGCCCAAGTAAACCAAGTAGAAGAAAACATAGAAGCCACGGGGCAAGCGCTAGAATTACTGATAGATATTGTCGGGAATTTAAAGATCGAAGATGCTACCCAAACCACTAAGATCATCGACAACATTACCAATATCTATGCTTCCCTCAACCAAATTAAAGCGCAAGCGAGAACCAAAAAGAAAGATTTAAAAAGTGTAGAGGCGGTAGGTGAGTTCAACGCACAAATCAAGCTGTTGAGCCAAGGCATCATCAACTACCTCGATATTGCCGATACTCCCGAAAAGTGCGATGAGTACATGACCAAGTTGATGATCCAACTAGAGGAGATGGAAGGAAAATTTGCTGACTTCGATGAGTTTATTCAGCAGCTTACTGAAAAGCGAGAAGAAATCTACAACGCTTTTGAAGCCAGAAAGCTAAGCTTGGTAGAAGCGCGCAACCGCAGAGCCAATGCCCTACTCTCTTCCGCTGACCGTATTCTAAAAGGGATTCGTACAAAGGTAGGCAGCCTTAAAGAAGTCGAGGCCATCAATGCCTACTTTGCCTCAGATTTGATGGTCGACAAGGTAAGAGATATTGTAGCTCGCTTGGTGGAAATTGAAGATCCTGTAAAGGCCGATGAGATTCAGAGCCGCTTGAAAACCTTGAAAGAGGAAGCGGTTCGACAGCTAAAGGACAAACAGGATATTTTTGTAGATGGCCAAAATGTGATCCAGCTAGGACGCCACCAGTTTTCGGTAAGTACCCAAAATCTCGACCTGACGATTCTTCAACGGGAGGCAGCGATGTACTACCACCTGACGGGAACAGGCTTTTTTGAGCAGGTCACCGACGAGGCTTTTTTAGCTACACAACCCGTATGGAAGCAACAGTTAGTCTCTGAAAATGACACGATATATCGCGCCGAATACCTTGCCTATAAAATCTACGAGGCCGCTACCGATAAGAGCACACGCATGCAAACGCGTACGCAACACGCTTCTGTGGGTGAACTCAGTGATTTGGAAGACGAGGCTTTACTTGCGTATGTACAGAAGTTTGCGGCCAATCGCTACCAAGAAGGATATGTAAAAGGCGTACACGACCTAGATGCTAGTAAAATACTCAAAGCGCTTTTACACTTTCATCAACACATCGACTTACTGCGTTACCCTACTTTGGCGCGTGCCGCCGCTCACTACTATTGGCAGAGCATCATTCCCACTGAAGAAAAGCAGATCATAGAAAGTCAGCTAAAGGGTATTGGGATTATCTTGGAGGTGTTTCCACAGAATAAGGAGTTTGGAGACGTCATTGTAGAGCTACAGCAACGTTTACAACACTTTGTAGAAGAAAGCAAGCTTTTTCCAGATACCGTAGGTGCCTTAGCAGGAGAATACCTCTTCTATGAAATTACCCGCGCCGATCATTTTATTATTAGCCAAGAAGCAGCCGAAATTTACGAAGGCTTTCTCAATCACTTAAAAAAAGGTAGCTACAAAAAAGTATTCGAATCCTCACTTAAGAAACTAGAAGAAGGCACCCAAGCCCGCTACGAACTGATTAAAACGTGGCTCAATGCCTTTGTAAGCCATAGTGACCTTAAAGTAGAGTTTGTAGATGAATTTATCGACGAAACGGCCTGCTTGCTGTTTTATGATAGTTATCAAAAAGAACAGGTTATTCAAACCACGATTAAAGTAGACTTGAAAGGCATGGTAGGCAGCCATCCAATCCTGAAAGAGAAGACCTATCATCTGCACTACAACGACTTCGTACTAAAACTCTCTCGTTTTGATCAACAAGTGGTTCCACAGTTTGAGCACTTTTCCGCCCTTAAGCAATCACTTGCTGCGCAAATGCGTGAACAACTTCGGCTAGAAGAGTTTAAACCACGTGTACTGAGTTCTTTTGTGAGAAATCGTCTGATCGATCAGGTCTATTTACCGCTTATCGGCGACAACCTCGCCAAACAGATAGGTGTAGTAGGCGAGAACAAACGTACCGACCTGATGGGGATGCTTTTGCTCATTTCTCCGCCAGGCTACGGAAAAACCACCTTGATGGAATATATTTCCAGCCGCTTGGGGCTTATCTTTATGAAAATCAATGGGCCTGCTATTGGGCATCACGTTACCTCACTCGATCCCGCAGAAGCACCGAATGCTTCGGCCAGAGAAGAACTCAACAAGCTCAACTTGGCCTTTGAGATGGGCGATAATGTGATGATCTACCTCGACGACATCCAACACTGCCATCCTGAATTTCTTCAAAAATTTATTTCACTCTGTGATGGGCAAAGGCGCATTGAAGGCGTGTATAAGGGCAAGCCCAAAACCTACGACTTGAGAGGGAAAAAGGTTTGTGTGATTATGGCAGGAAACCCTTATACGGAAAGTGGTGAGAAATTTAAGATTCCTGATATGCTTGCCAACCGCGCCGATACCTATAATCTAGGCGATATTATTGGCGACACCGCAGATGTCTTTAAACTAAGCTACATTGAAAACTGCCTTACCTCCAACCCTACGCTTAATAAGCTGGCTACCAAAAGTCAAGAAGATGTGTACGCGCTTATCAAGATAGCTGAAAAAGGAAGCCAAGAAGGCATTGACCTAAAAGGCAACTACGCCTCAGAAGAGGTAGAAGAGTTTACCAATGTATTGAAAAAGCTTTTTGTAGTAAGAGATTATATTCTGAAAAATAACCTACAGTACATTGAATCGGCCGCCCAAAATGACGAATACCGTACTGAGCCACCTTTCAAGCTGCAAGGCTCTTACCGGAATATGAATAAAATTGCAGAGAAGATTGTCCCGATCATGAATGAGCAAGAACTGCTCACCTTGATTCTCTCCCACTACGAAAACGAAGCCCAGACGCTCACTACAGGGGCAGAAGCCAATATGTTGAAGTTCAAAGAAATGAATGAGTTGATGAATGAAACAGAAAAAGCTCGCTGGGAAGAAATCAAAGAAACTTTTCGTAGAAATAATAAATTTAAAGGAATCGGCGCAGGCGATCAGATGGGGCAAGTACTGGTACAGCTCAACTCTTTCAGTGAAGGGCTGGAAAGCATTCGAGAGTCTATAGACAAAGGAATTAAGCTAAGCATTGCCAAGACCAATAAGTTGCACGATAAAGAATAATGGCAGCCCATGGAGATGTTTAAAGGAACAGAAGCCTACCACGCCAACGATCAGCAAGCTTGGCGTCAATGGCTTGCTGACCACCACAAAGAGAAAAAAGCTATCTGGCTCATCATTTATCATAAAGAGAGTGCTACCCCTAGTGTCTATTACAACGAAGCGGTAGATGAGGCGCTTTGCTTCGGTTGGATCGACAGTGTCCCTAAAAAGCGAGATGCGGAGAGCTACTATGTGTACTTTTCGCAAAGAAACCCCAAGAGCAATTGGAGCCGTGTCAATAAAGAAAAAATAGCAAGGCTACTCAAGGCAAAGAAAATAGCACCCAGTGGCCTAGCGATGATCGCACTTGCTAAAGAAAGCGGCACTTGGGACGCTCTCAACGACGTAGAGAACCTCATCGTACCCGATGATTTACAAGCTGCCTTCGATCAGCAACCAGAAGCGTTTATCAACTGGCAAAACTTTTCGCCTTCTTCTCGTAGAGGTATTTTAGAATGGATTTTTAATGCTAAAAAGCCCGAAACTAGGCAGAAAAGAATACTAGAGACGGTCAGGCTAGCCCAGGAAAACCTCAAGGCCAACCAACCTAAGCAAAAAAAGTGAATGCACTTATAAGTTTCTCAACCACGCGACTTGAGAAACAGTTTTAGCAGCCCATAGGTAGGATGTTTACGTTTTAAGCGCTTCTTACTGGAAAAACTATCTAAGTCTACTTTAAAAAGTACTTCACTGCCTTGGCTAACTGTCAAAATACGCTCATCCTTTTCGTAATATTCATCTGGTAGGATTACCTCTACTTTAGTTGCTTGCTCCTTTATGGGCTGATTGAACGATATTTCTCCTGCTGTTTTCAGAGAAATAGTGCAGCCTGCAGGAAGCTCACCCTGTAGCTTACAGATCAATTCTTGCACTTTGCGCTTATAAGCCAGTGTCAGGGCTATTTGGTTGGTATCTTTCTTTACCATAAAGCCTTCTCTATTGCTAGCTACTGAGAGCACTGCCCGTGCGCTACCTGTATAGCGTAAAGAAGACAAATCTCTGGCTGGAATAAACAATGACATTTTGCCATTATCATCCAAAGTCAAATTGGCCGCACGAGATAGTAGGTTATACTGCTGAATGAGACGATTTTGCGTAAACGTATGCAAGGCTATGGATAGCTTCAAATCACTCTCGAAGTGGGTATTGAGGTAGAATGGAGGGAGCGTTAAGAAGTCTTTGAGGTAGTACCCGCCTTGCTTACCTTGGCGTTCATAGCTTACCACGGGTTGATGCAGGATTATTTCAGACGGGAAATATTCGAGATTTTCTATGGGTAATACGGCATATACAAGGTCATTTGGCGCAGCGACACGCAGATACAGCGCTTTCATACCTAATGTCTCAATTTGTGGTATAAAAAACTGATAATTATGAGCAAGATGATCAACTAGCTTACCCGTTCTTCTTGTCAAGGAAGATGGTAGGCTAAAATCAAATAAATCTAAGCTACTTTTTGGTAAGTCTGAGCCATGTAGACCCCATAGCGTAAAAGTACTATCATTGACTACTAGGCGATAGGCAGCATCTATCTGAATATTTACTAACCAACCTCTTGCACCTTGAAAGGTGGTAGGTTGCGTCTGTATGGTTTTAATAAACTTAGGGGTAATGTCTCTCTGTATTACTTGTTGTTGATAAGAATAGTCTTCAGCAGTGATAGAAGCGGTATCTTTGGTATAGTTATATTTTAATTGAGATTTAAGTCGCTTGCTGTAGGCGTAATTAGTACGGTTTTCTTTCCGATCGGTATAAAGGGTATCTGAGTTTTTTGTACCATCAATAAAAAGCGTCTCAATGGGATCATCAAACACCCAGTCCTTATCCTTAATTACTAATTTACAACTGATCTCTGGGTGCAAAGTTTTCCATTTGAGTTGTTCTTCCAAGCAACAGGTATTATCCCGTACAGGGGTTTGCTTCCTATATTTTTCTTGGTCGTATAACATAATGTAGGGATCGTCGGCCCACGAACCATATTCAAGGCGCTTATAAGAAATATCAAGCGTATGTTGATATATTTGTGGTACCTCAAGGGTGATAGTATCTTTTTTTAAAAGCTTTGTGATACCTGCTTTACCATTATCTGCCCAGTGTTCTAGTACCACCTTATTTTTCCCTGTAGGAGCCACCCACTTGGTAAAATCAATAGGTAGGGTATTATTTTTCAGCGGGCTATACGCTTGGTATATTTTCTCTCCTTTCAGATTAAAAGCCCGTAACAGAAGATACCATTCTCCTCGTAGTGGTTTTGAAGGAGTAGCCGTATACTTTACCAAACCTTGGTGATTCTTTTGTGAAAAGGTATACTGATATTGTATGTCTTTCCCAGCGTCTGTATGTACTCTGTAGCTTTCAGGAATTGTCACGGTAATTTTTTCCTGTTGTACAAGCGTTATTTCGTCTCTCAGCATCAGAATCTCCACCCATAGTTGCTCTTTGGCCAAGGGCGTTGCCAGTTGTCTATATGATAAATGAAAAGACTCATCATCATTGCGGAAAGACCAAACAATGCGTATTGGCTTTTCCAACAGAATCGCGCCATCGTCCCTTTTTATCCTGATCATCAGAGGATGGGCTGGTTCTGGTAGTGCATTTGATTTTTTGGTTAGTTTGAGAGAAATACCTTGCTGACTGGACTCATTGAAACGTTCCGTAAAAGTTATATCGAGTAAAGATGAGTCGTACTGAGCAACAACACTATTAGCAATGAATAAAAATAGGATAAGGAAAAATCTCATGGAAAGTTATTTTGATCTGTAGCAAGCGTTCATTTAGTATTCCAATACAAACATAGTAAAATAAGCATAATTACTATCTTTTCATTTATTAGCCTAAGAAAAGGCTCATCAAAAGTATTTTCTTTAGCTTTGATAATCTAATTCTCCTAAAAGTGCTACAACCCATCTAAAGTTAAAAAAGTGAACGCATCTATAGAAAAAGCTACGCTAGAAGACTTACCTACACTTAATAAGATCAGTGTAGCGGCTAAAAGCTATTGGAATTATCCACAGGAATGGATCGACTACTGGAAACGTGAAGCCAACTTACTACTACAACCTGAAGATTTTACACAGCAAGTAATCTACAAACTTATTACAGAAGAAATTATTGGTTTCGGATCAATTGAGAAGCACGCAGATCACTATGAGTTCATTCACCTCTGGATCGCACCTGCTTATATTGGGCAAGGCTACGGTCGCTTTTTATTAGAAAGTATCCTAGCAGCAGTGGTGGAGCCAAGCGCAGTGGTGATTTTAGAGGCTGACCCTAATGCAGAAGCTTTTTACCAGAAGCTGGGTTTTACTACCTACGATCAAGTAGAGAGCTACCCAGCGGGTAGGTACTTACCTGTGATGAAAAGGGTGTATTGATCAAATAATGCCTAATCTCAGGGGCATTTACGCTCCTATACATTGTTATATAAGATATAGATAGTTTTAGGTTTGCTCAACGATAGATAAAAGGCACCTGAACTATACAATAAGCCACTGATATGTAAAGATAGACTAACACATCAGCGGCTTACTTTATTAAGTACCCTTCTACCCTCCAAAATTACCATTAAAGGCCCACTCGCTTTGAGGTTTTCTTTCTCTGACCTCCTTAGTCTCCATCTTCTGTAGGTTTTCGGGGAGCTTGTCAACTTCTCCACCATAATACCCAACTGCTACGGCAGTCGCTACGTGATACCCTTCTGGAAAGGAAAACGTCTGAATCGTTTTCTCAGGATCAATACCCGCCATTTGGTGTAAGGCGATGTTCATCGTGGTGGCCTGTAAGGAAAGATTACCCATAAATAAGCCGAGGTCGTGAAGGGCATGAAAATTCTCCTTACCATCATCTCGGTGTGTCTTATAAGCACCCACAATCAAGACAGAGGCATTATCGGCCCACTGCTTGTTAAAATCGTGTAAGCAATCAAAAATTCTCTTAAATACACCATCACCTTTACGCCCCCATATAATGCGCCAAGGTTGAAGGTTGTTAGAGCTGGCGGCCCATCTACCTGCCTCCAAAAGCTGCTTTAGCTCAGCTTCTGAAACGGGCTTTTCTGAAAAAACGCGTGGGCTCCATCTTTTTTTAAGTAGGTCGTGAATTTCGTAATCTGTTGGGGTTGTTTTAGACATTTTTTTAAATGGTTATTTACTTGTAAATCAAACATTTTGGCATCCTACGAGAGGATTACCCATAATTTATATTCCATGTACTAAACTATTAAAGCAATTTAATGTTATAACATTAAATGTTTTTACACTAAACTACTAAATTGTATTTCTTATGACACTCAAGGAAAAGACCCAAGACATTTACAACCTTCTCGGACAAGGAAAGTTATTAGATGCTTTCGATAAATACTACGGCGAAAACGTAGTGATGACCGAGCCTACTGGCACAAGAACAGGAAAAGCAGAATGCAGACAATACGAAGAAAACTTTTTAGGAATGATTAAAGAGTTTCACGGTTTGGACGTGAAAGCGATTACCAGCGATGAAGAAAACGGCGTAGTGATGCACGAAACCGTGATGGACGTTACCTTCCAAGATGGTAGCAGAAAGCAAATGGAGCAGGTAGGCGTTCAGAAATGGGAAGACGGTAAAATCGTTCACGAGAGATTTTACTACACCAACGCGTAATAAGCCTTTACATTTTCTTAGACGTATGCAGCGTCTTTTTAAGTCCTTATATAATGAGGCTTGAGAAGGCGCTGATTTTTATAATATAGGTTTCATATTATGATAAGCTTGGGCTTTCAAAAGTCAAATTTAGCGTATGTTTAAATTTTATTAACTGTCTGTTTTTAAGATCAATATAAGCGCGCCGGCCTGAAAATCCAGCGGGGAGGCGTGCTAGATTGTGGGCAGAAGCTTTGGATTTAGCTTCGCTGAGCTCGCAAGCTCGGTTTCTTGATTTGGCTGCGCCGAGCTCCCGTTGGTCGGTTTTTG
>CALEMF010000064.1 GCA_937911505.1 uncultured Cytophagales bacterium | reverse complement strand
TCAGACAAACAGCCCTTAGCTATTTTAGTCTTCAGGAAGGTATCCAAGCCTATCAAAAAGTATATCAAAAAGTCTAGCCCATGAGTAACATCCATACTTCCTACATAAGAACTTATAGAAGAGATGGGGCACACCTAAATAAAGAAGAAATTGAGATGCTCTTTCGCCGTGCTGTGCAGTCTTATGGTACCTTTGGCTCTTACTGGGTAAGGATTTTAAAGTATTATAGAGAAGTAGAGCGTTGTCTTGATATACAATTTGGTTCTGGCAAACGTTACCATTCCGATTCGTTATTAGAACAGTACGACATCTATAACACCTACTTTGTATGGGAACGTTTCGCGGATGAAGGAGGCTTTGACGATCATATCTTTACTTTAGAAGAAGAGTTTTATGACAAACAGAAGTATATTTCTACTACTGAGAGGAAGCCTTGCCTATACAGATTTAATAAGGTAAAACTTATATGCGATGAGTTGTCAGATTACTTTCAACAATTTGATCCTCTTAGGGTAGATTTCGACTCTTACCTTTTTAACCTGGCGGGTACTTATTATGCTTGTAATAGTAGAAGCTTTGTGGACTTACACGAAGACTCTGACTTTTATGGACCAAGGCTAGGATATGATCCTTCTTCTGCTAGCGATTATTTCGTTCCTACAGAAGATGGAATTATTACTTCTTCTGAACTCCCTCTTATCAATGCTATCTTTATTGACCACAGTCAGCTTTTACCAATGATGCGAGTAGAGTTATACTGGAATAATAGATTAGTTCAAGCTGTTGAGCACAAGCATGACCAAGTTTATGCTTGGTCAGCAGATTATTGGGACAACTGTGCCAATAGCGACTTTTTACTTTTCAAAGAAAGCTTTTATAAAGTGAAGCAATCTAACAGTAGAGAATAGTCTAATCGCTAGGTGTAGTCCTTTCCTGATGGGCAGGTAACCCTTATTAGCGTTGCTACTGGAATCTAATAGTTTTTTTATTATAACTTATCTAAGTAGGAACTTTACACTTATTTATACTATTTATTTGTCATTATTTAAACAACTAAACTGTTTTAGTCGTGAGAAATTATCTTTCTGTAAAATGATTTGCGTAATAACCTTTAGAAGGCTTCTGCAATTCCAAGATAGAAGTTGTTGGCATTCTTATTTCCCACACCGAAAGCATAATCAAAGCGAATATTGAGGTTTTCGCTTTCTATTATTTTTAAGCGGATACCTGTTCCTAATGAATACTTTAATGTATCAAAGGAAAAACTTTGCTGTTCGGCTAGTACGTCACCCACCCCTCCAAAAAACACAAAACCGATCTTCTTGAAAGTTTGCCATCTGTATTCTGCTTGAGAGAAGTAAGCAAAACGATCACGAAATCTGCCTTCCTGAAAACCTCGCAAAAGTCTATCACCTCCCAAAGCAGAAAGCTCTAATAAAGAAGGCTCTCCCCAAGAGAGCCGTGTGAAAAGCTCAAAAGCAATTATATTTAATTTTTCAGGATTCGTACGGATGTATTTTCTGTAGTTGGCTTTAGAGAGCATAAAACGATTCGTTCCTCCAAGAACTTTATCGTAGAAGCCTTGGGTAAACTCTAAAAAATCGCCCTCTGTTGGATTCAGTACATTATCTCTGCTATCTAAAGCAATGGCTAGTTCTGCTCCTACTGAAGTTGCATTCAAAGAATCGATCAAACCACTATACCGTCCATTAATATTCTCTTCTTCCTCTCCTAATCCAGCATTATAGGTATTATAGTACCTAAATCCACCTCCTATAAAGAAATTATCAACTACTCTACGCAAAAGCAGTGGTTCTATTAGCAATTGATTAAAAGATAAATCTATTTTGTTCGCTTCTTTCGATGCTCTTCCTACACCAAAATAGGTAATTGGAAATCTAGAAAAGCCCAAGTTACCTTTCAAAAGCCACTTTTCGTGAAGGAAAAACACTTCATAACTAGAGCCGAATATAAATTGATTTTTTAGCGTATATTCTACTGAAATAGGAATATTAGAGGTACGTGTTTCTTCTCTCGCTCCTTTGGGCTTGAATAAAAACTTAGCACCCACTCCTAAAGCTAAACTTGTAACAGGTCTATAAGCTATGGTAGGTGCTAATACAACTTTTGTTATGTAATCGGTGCTATCTCTCTTTTTACTATGAATTTCAAACTCAAAAATGTCAGTAAGTTTATCTAGAAAAGACTGCGCTTTGCAAGTGAGAGTAGAAAAACAAACAAAAAAACAAACAAAAAAATATAGCCTTCTCAACGGTCAAAAATGTTAGTAAATTTTATAGCTATGAAAGATATGTATAACTGATCTATTCTTCAATTGTTAGCTTAGATAAATCTGCAATACTTTATAGTCTTATTGTAGTCACATTAATCGTACCCTTAAAAGAATTTATAAGGATATTCTTAAGGCTAAGATTATTCAAATAATAGAATATTGAACATGGATGTAGATTGTACGGTTTTTTAATAACCAATATATTTTTTATAGACGAAAGTAAAAGTATACTTTCTATTAAGAATTTTAATAGTGCAAAGCCATTTGAAGGGTACAGTTGGGAAGTTCATGTAAATAGTGAATTTCATAGCGAAGTCAAAATAATAGGTGAAATTCTCGTAAAAAGGAAAACAAGGTATTTAGATGAAAGTGCTGTGGAGTTTATGGCTAACTTAAAAGGCATAAACACTCAGTTAGATAAAGTTGAGTTGATCAAAAAGTGAATAGAAGATAGTTCTGAAAGCTCAAGACTTAATGTAATTAACACTTCTAAAGTCTATATTGAAGCTAATTCTTTTATGGTCTATTATTCATTCGATCATTCGTTAGACCGTCTCTTCGATCATAAAAAAAGCGCATCTATTAAAGATGCGCTTAGGTACTAACTTATTAGTTATTGATTGGGCGGCGACCTACTTTAGCAAATGTGACTCCACTATCATCGGCGCTGTGGG
>CALEMF010000063.1 GCA_937911505.1 uncultured Cytophagales bacterium | reverse complement strand
ACTAACTGGACAACGCAATCTTCAGGAACCACTGATTGGCTTTATGGTGTTTACTTCACTGGTGTAAATACAGGGTATATAGCGGGTGATAATGGAACCATTTTAAGAACGACTAACGGGGGTACTACTTGGACAGCGCAGCCCTCAGGCACCACCCGACTTCTCGTTCCCATCCACTTCTCAGATGCCAATACAGGCTATGCCGCAGGTGTCTTTGGAACGCTTCTTAAAACCGTCAATGGAGGCACTACTTGGACCGAACTGGATGCGGGGTTTGGGGGAATCATTCGCTCTATTTCTTTTACAAGCAATAATACAGGCTATATAGTAGGCGATACAGGAACTATTTTAGAAACTAAAGATGGCGGGGCTACTTGGGTCATGCAAGACGCAGGTACGACCCAACGTCTTTTTGGTGTCCATTTCGTCGATGCCAATACGGGCTATGTAGTGGGCAGAGACGGAATCATTTTAAAGTACTCTTTATTCAACCCAGAAATCAACCTGAAGCAAAATACGACGACCATCGCCTCAGGAGAAACCTATGATTTCGGCCGGGTTATCGGTAATGTCGCTTCTGAAGAAGTAACTTTCACTATTGAAAACACAGGAGATGGCGATTTGGCTGTCTTAGGTGTAACACTAAGCGGAGTAGATGCTGACCGTTTTTCCGTCAGCCAACCTACCTCGCCTATTACAGCAGGAGGCAGTCAAACGTTTTCAGTGGCGTTTTCTCCCGGTAGTACAGGTGTTAAAGAGGCTACTCTAACGATTGCTAGCAATGATTCTGACGAAAGTAGCTATATTGTTAACCTCACAGGAACAGGGAATGTACTAAGTGTTACCTCTATAGAGGAGCCTAATACCCCTGAGTTCGTTATTTATCCTAACCCTACTACAGATAAAGTAAAAATCGTAGCACCTAGTAGCGACCGCTTTATAGTGATTGATAGTAAGGGTAATGAAATATTTAGTGAGCAAGTAAATCAAACAACAATGTTAGATTTGAGCAAGCTTCCTGCAGGTATTTACCATGTTATCCTCTACACCAATACGGGAAGTGTTACTAAAAAGATGTTGAAGCGTTAGCATGCACTCACTATTTCCGAGTACAACATTCTTAAATAAAGAATAATCGTAAAGAGCTTTCAAATAGTAGAAAAGAATACTGCTCAATGGCGAGCTACTTAAATCACTTTCTGGAGGCAAATTATTTTTATATAACTAAAGACTCATAAATTAAAGCTTTGAGCAGCATAGTAAAAGCTTAGTGAGACTAAATCAGTTTTGGTTGATAGCAAAGCTGTAGCGCTCGATTCCTGCCCCCCAAGCATCAAATTGTTTCTTTTGCGCGAGCAGTAGCGGGTCAACTTCTTTACCATACTGATAAAAGGTAAAGTCATTTAGCGCAGGTAGTCGAAAAATACTTTCGGGGAAGGGCCTAAAGTCTTCCATATTCAACAAAGTGAGATGCTGTAATTTTTTTAACTTATCAATGTCTTTAGGCAGTTCTTGTATACCACAACCATAGCAGCCAAAGTATTCTAAATTTTGGAGCGTAGTAAAGGAAAGCGGTAGTTGCAAACGCTTCTTACTATAGCCAATAGAAAAGTTTTTGAGTTTTTGAAGATTTCCTATGCGCTCAGGAATATAGCTGATGGGTGTTGCCCCACAAGCACCGCCATCAAAATACAAGGTTTCTAAATTTTTGAGTCGATCTATATCGTCGGGAATTGCTGTGAAATCATGACAGGGTAATTGCAAGGATTTGAGATTTTCTAACTCAAGTACAGCAGTAGGGAAAGTTGCTAAATTACCCTTGTATATGTTAAGGTGTTCCAACTGATTGAGCTGATTAATTTCCTTAGGTACCTCTGCTAAATTGGTTCACTCTATAATTAATGTATTGAGGTTAGGTAACTTTGTAAAAACAATCGGAAATTGATCAATGGGCGAATCAGAGAAATAAAACCAAGAGTAGCGCACGTAGATCAACTGGGTGTAGCGCTTGAGCGCTTCAGGAATTTTTGTATAATCACAATTATCAATGATAAGTGCTAAAAGATACGCTGAGGGTATCTCAAAAAAGGTTTGAGGAAATACCTGACTGCTATCACCATAGAGTGTAAGACCAATATATTTTTTTTGCTTTCCAGCGATAATGGCCTCTTCAACTGTATTCACAACAACTGTATCTTGCGCCTGTACAGTTATAAATACGCCTAAAAAAGCCATCAAAAGATAGAAATACTTCATATTTTCTACTGAAGTTCGCTGTAAAGTTTTCATTTTACCAATAAGCACTACTTGTTTTAACTCGAGTAGTATTGCTTCGCTTAGATAAGCTTGTTAAACAAATATATATAAAAAGAAGATGGGTAATTTTATCGAAAAGAAACTATTACACTATCATAAAAAAGCATTGCCCAAAAGGACAATGCTTTTTTGCTAATCACACGTAACTAAACTTAAAATTGTTCTTCTTCAGTAGAGCCTTTTAATGCCACTGTAGAGGCTGCTCCACCGGTAATCGTATTTTGTATCTGATCAAAATAACCTACGCCTACAAACGCTTGGTGTTTTACCGCGCTAAAGCCTTTCTCCTGTAGACCAAACTCTCTTTCCTGTAGCTCAGAATAGCCTGCCATACCGCGCTCTTTGTAAGCCAAAGCAAGTTCAAACATGCTTGTATTGAGGGCGTGGAAACCAGCCAAGGTGATGAATTGGAACTTGAAGCCCATATCAGCTAGCTGCTCACGGAAGCTCAACATTTCTTCACGACTCAATTTAGAAGCCCAGTTGAAAGAAGGCGAGCAATTGTACGCCAACATTTTACCTGGATATTGGGCGTGAATGGCTTCGGCAAATTGCTTGGCCTCAGCAATAGAAGGATGAGAAGTTTCCATCCAGATCAAATCAGCATAAGGGGCATAAGCGAGCCCTCTGTTAATGGCTTGTTCTATGCCATTTCTTACGTAGTAAAAACCTTCGTTAGAACGCTCTCCTGTTACAAATTCTTTATCACGATCGTCTACATCGCTGGTCAGTAGGTTGGCTGCATCGGCATCGGTACGCGCAATGATAACGGTAGGAACACCTACTACATCAGATGCCAAACGTGCGGCAACTAACTTGTGAATGGCCTCTTTGGTAGGTACTAGTACTTTTCCACCTAAGTGACCACACTTCTTAGCAGAAGAAAGTTGGTCTTCAAAGTGTACCCCCGAAGCACCCGCCTCGATCATCATTTTCATCAGTTCAAAGGCATTCAAATTGCCTCCAAAACCTGCCTCTGCATCGGCTACAATAGGAAGTAAATAGTCTACATCGTCTTTTCCTTGCATGGTTTGTATCTGGTCGGCGCGCAAAAGGGCATTATTGATGCGCTTAATCACCATCGGAACGCTGTTTACAGGATATAAACTTTGGTCGGGATACATTTCACCAGCCAGGTTGGCATCGGCCGCCACTTGCCAGCCACTTAGATAAATGGCTTTCAGGCCTGCTTGGGCTTCTTGTACAGCTTGGTTACCCGTTAAGGCACCTAAGCCTGCTACATAATGATCGTTGTTAAGTCTGTTCCAAAGCTTTTCTGCACCGAGGCGAGCCAAGGTATGTTCAACTTGTACAGAACCCTGTAGTTTTACTACTTCTTCTGCTGTGTAAGGACGCTCAATTCCTTTCCAGCGAGGGCTAGTTTCCCAGGCTTGTACCAGTTGGTTAATGCGTTCTTGTCTATTCAATGTCATAAGGATCTTTGTATTTTGATGGATAGTGAGTTGTTGCTGCGTTTTCGTTTAGGTACGGTGTGCAAGCTATGTAACAAATATATAGTAGCGAAAAATATAAATCAAGCGAAATTTCGCTAATTATATAATTTCGCTAAAATTTCCTTTTTTATGAAAATTTTTTGTTGGAAAAGTGATAGGGAGTAAGAAGGATTAATAAACTGACGGCTTGAGGAATTAAATATATGAATGAGAGAAAATGTCACTTACACGCGCCATTCACTCATTATACTTACTCAATCATTCACTTTATCCGACGCCAATAGTTGGTCACGGCTTCAGCAATCCATTTGTAATAGGCAGCGCCAAGGTGTACCTCGTCGGGTAGTATTTCTTCGATGGGGATCTCCGATCCTTCGATGCGCTTTTGCATTTGTTGGTGTAAGTCGAAAAAAGCAACGGCTTGTTCCTCTGCTACGACGCTGAGCACTTCACTGTACTCGCCTACCAAGGTATTTTGTGGCGTACTGATAGGAGTAGGAGAAAGCAGCAGTACACTGATCTTATTTTTTTTCAAGTATTTTACCAGATAGGTAATTTGTCTTTTGTAGAAGGCGAGCGTAAACTTACTGTAAGCATCGTTGATCCCGAACATTACAATGGCCAAGTGAGGATTATGGGGTATTACAGTGTAGCCTACCTGCTGTGCTGCTTGATCGCTTCGCCAACCATTGTGCCCTTCATTTACCACTACAATCCCTTCATTGGCGTACTGCTTTCTTAACATTCTTTCTAGCTCTTGCGGATAGGGTTTGTCTACTTGCCCTCTTGCATTTACCTGAAAGCCATAAGTAATACTGTTCCCATAACATACAATCTTTACGGGCTCTCCTGCTTTCATTTTTTCTTTCAACGTGGCTAAATCCATCATTTTTCTACTTAAATAATTGATAATGAGCGAATCTTCTTTAGAAAAAGAGGGGGTATTGATTGCAGTGATCGAGTCTACCAATACTTCTATTTTGGCTGGCGTCTCTACCATAGAAGAAGACTGACAGCTCATATACAGGCTTAAGCAGCCAACAACGATTCGATTCAAAAAATACACGTACGGGTTATTATTTAGTTTTCTGTATGGCAAAAATTATCAAAATGTTTTCATAAATCCTATTGATTATTTAAACTTACAGCCCATTCATTACTGCTCATTATGTATACCATTCGCCCTATTGAACCACAAGACAACAATGCTGTAAAAGCACTTATCCATACCGTTATGCCCGAATTTGGTGCAGTAGGCAGCGGTTTTGCGATTGAAGATGCAGAAGTAGAAGCGATGTATGAAGCCTACAAAGCGCCACGCCACGCCTATTTTGTGATTGCCGAGGGGCAAGAAGTCTTTGGAGGCGCAGGCATTGCGCCCTTGGTAGGTGCAGAAGCAGCTATTTGTGAGTTAAGAAAGATGTATTTACTTCCTTCTGTACGAGGAAAAGGATACGGCCAACAACTCCTCACCAAGTGTTTGGCAGAAGCCAAGGCTTTTGGCTTTGAGCAATGCTACATCGAGACGCTTACGCAGATGGGAAGCGCCCAAGGGCTTTATCAGAAAAATGGTTTTCAACAAATTACAGAACCCTTGGGCAATACAGGGCATCACGGTTGTGATCTTTACTTTGCCAAGGAACTATAGCTTATCTCTTACCCTTCTCAAAACAAGCTTTTTCAGGTGTAACAAATCATCAATTATTGAATCAAAGGGGTAAAATATTTAGGAATACCGTATATTTACTCATGATTAATAGGACGACTGGGCTACACCCAAGAGACCGTCTAAGTGGTAAGGAAAACCCATCACACCTTCTAAACTTTGTAACGATGGGTAATATTTGAGAGCTTTAGAAAATATTTAGTTTTTTGTAACTACCTGTCTTTAAACCTAAACTAGGTGCGTCGGCCTGAAAATCCAGCGGGGAGGCGGGTCGGGTTCGTGGGTAGAAGCTTTGTATTTAGCTGCGCTGAGCTCCCGTTGGTCGGTTTCT
>CALEMF010000062.1 GCA_937911505.1 uncultured Cytophagales bacterium | reverse complement strand
GAGGCTACCCAGCGTTTCTATTTCTTAGAAAGACGATTTACAGGCCGAAAAAAGGCAATTCAAGATTTTACGCACGCTCATCCAGAGTTTATTTTTTGGATTGACCCTACTGGCAAGCTTTGGGATGCCAGAGAAGCGCAGCGCCACCGTATCAATAAACTGCCTACTGACTTACCAGAAAATGTGATGCAAGAAAGCGATTTTCTTAAAGGTCATCTGGCAAGGCAGTTTGAAGACCAAATCATTATTGTTCACTGTGACCAAGAGGCTTTAATTGATAACCAACGAAAATTGAAACAACTGGTAGTAGGTATTGCGCAGATTCCTGTCTTTATACACAAAGATGCCTTGGTCATCTCTGATCAAGGAGATCTTTATGGAACCCTAGAAGATATTGAACGAAGACTAATCATTTAAGCGCAGTGTATTCACTTATGGCAACACTTCCGCTATTTTTTTTTCTAGTGCCTTCCCACGTAAATTTTTGGCTATAATCTTTCCGTTTGGATCAAGCAAAAAATTAGCAGGAATAGCTGTCACGTTATATTGGAGCGCTGCCAAATTATTCCATCCTTTCAAGTCTGAGACATTTATCCACGGGAGTTGATCTTTGGCGATGGCCTTTTCCCAAGCGGCTTTCTTTTCATCTAAAGAGACGCCGTAAATTTCGAAATCTCTACTTTTGTATTGTTGATAAAGCGCTACGTAATTAGGGTTTTCTTGTCGACAAGGTCTGCACCAAGAAGCCCAAAAGTCTACTAATACGTATTTTCCTTTCAGAGATGAAAGCGCCACTACCTCGCCTGCTGGTGTAGGAAGCTGAATATCTAAGGCGGGTGCACCGAGCGCTACTTGCTCAAAACGGTTTACTTTGTCAATTAACTGCTTGGAAAGTGCCGAATGGGGATGTGCCAGTTCAAAATCTCTTGCAATGGCTCTCATAAAGGGCAGGTCTGCATCTGGACGCCAGCGGACGGAAGTAGCATAGGTGGCAATAGATGCCCCCATTTTCTCCTGTACAAACTGAGTAAGGGCAGCTCGGTATTGATCCATATTGGTAGCATCTTGCTCATTGAGTACGGTAAGTTGCTCTAAATCCCCTTTGGCTTCTGCTTCCTCTATCGACGCGCGTGTAGGCACTACTAAGCGCTCAAAAGTGACCTTTCTGAACTGCTCATAGGCTTCATAAAGATCTGTATCTTTAGAACCTTCTGTTTCAATACGGTCGGGCTTGATCGTCACTTCTACTTGCTGCCCCTCATCTAGTGCTAGCCAAACTTTTGGTTCTCCTTCTATCGCAATGGCATACAAATTAGGCTCAAAAGCATAATCTGTACGGAAAACACCCTTTTCATCTACCGTCAGGGTATCTAAAAGTGGATAATCGTGATTGTCTAAGTCCCACAAATGTAGGGTAAGTCGTTGTTCGGGGGTGGCGATGCTTCCTTCCAAAGTGATAGGCGCAGTATCTGTTAAGCTAGCCTCAGTAGGAGACTTCTCTTCATTAGTTTCACAAGCCAACAAGAACACAAGAGCAAAAGCATAAATAAAGCGCATACTAACAATAAATTACAGCAATGGAAGGTAAACTTTAGGTAATCAATTATTTCTTAACAGAAATATTAATACATATGTTGCCCACCATTAACAGCATAGTTGGCTCCCGTAATAAAACTGGCATCTTTGGAAGCAAGAAAAGAAACTAAGTGAGCTACTTCTTCTGTTCCTCCCAGTCGACCTGCAGGTATCTGAGCAATAATCTTTTCTCTTACGTCTTCTCTTACCGCCATTACCATATCTGTGGCAATATAACCTGGAGAAATAGTATTAACAGTAATGCCCTTACTAGCTACTTCTACGGCCAAGGTCTTTGTGAAACCATGCATTCCTGACTTGGCTGCTGAGTAATTTGCCTGCCCAAACTGTCCTTTCTGTCCGTTGATAGAAGAAATGTTAATAATACGCCCATAGCCTCTGTTGCGCATTCCTTCAATTACGTGGCGTGTACAGTTAAATACGCTGTAAATGTTGGTTTGCATCACCGCATCCCATTGTTCAAAGGTCATTTTATGAAAAGGGCGGTCTTGGGTAATCCCTGCATTATTGATGAGTACATCAATAGGGCCTATATTACTTTCTATTTCTTGGATCATGTGCCCCACTGAATCGAATTGACATACATCAGCTTTGGCCGTATCAAATGTATAGCCATCTTTTTCCTGCTCTTCCAGCCAGGTCTTTAGTTTTTCTTCGTTTCTGTAATTCGCTACTACGTGGTAGCCATCTTCGTGTAGCCTGCGACACATCGCTGTGCCAAGTCCCCCAGTAGCGCCAGTTACAAGCGCAATATGTTTTTCATGCTGATCCATAAAGGTTGGTTTAATTGGTTTAAGTAGTTATTTAATGAATAAAAAATTGGTGTTTTACCAGCAGCATAATATAAAATATATAATAATAATTCAATATTTAGTAGGATTTTTTCTTTAGCAGTTTTTTAAAGAGACAGCGTTTTTTAATTACAAACATCTTTGACTATCAAAGTAAAAAGAACACAAAAGAATAAGGAATAACAGAAAAATCAGCGAGTGAAGTACTTCTCTAAAAAGTCGGTGAGCTTACGCGCTTCTGACTGCCAAAATAAATGATCCTTTGAAACAGATCCCCCAACAACTTCCTGCTGACGATGCTGCTGAAAGCGTTGATAAAAAGAGGACAAATCATTGCGTTGACGAAAGTCGATAAAAAATGCTACTGTTTTATACTCCTTGAGGTAATCTTCCCAAAAAGGATTATGGGTAATCACCATAGGTGTTTGCAAAGCTAAACACTCAAAAAACTTGGTAGGTAAGCGCTCTTGAAGATGCGCTTGTGGTCGATAAGGTAGTAGTACGCCATCTGCTTTTTGAATGGCCTCTAAAATTTTTAGGTGAGGTAGTGGTGTATCTAGATGTAACACCCGAATGAAAGGGGAGCCCTGCACCGCCTCCCTAATTTTTTTCCGATCCCTCTCAGAGGCACAATAGCCATAGATATTGAGAGAGACACGACTGTCTATCTGATGTAAAGATTTGATAAAAGCAATGGCCTCAAATACGCCATAGCTTTCCCCAATAGTGCCTGCCAATAAGAATTGATGGGTGCCTTGTGTAGGCTTTTCCAACAAGCGAAAATCAGGAGGAGGCAAAAATTTATTGGCTAACACAACATAAGGATGCTGATGTACAAAAGATAATTCTTTTTGATAGCAGTGTTCAGCCAACCAAAAGGCATCAAGCCAGTAGCTACAGGTTTGTTCTACCTTTCGTACCCACCAGGCCAGTGGTTGCTTCAATAGAGTAGGATAAGTAGAGGTGTAACGTATATTGGCAGCGTAGTTTTCTTGTACATCATATACAAGTAAGGTCTTACGGTGAAAAAATTTATATAAAACCGCCCAAGGAAGTAGTTCAACGGCACAAATAACACATAAATCAGGCTTTAGTTGCCATAAATAACGTAAGAATGTTAAACCTACCCACCACCTGCTTAAATGACGACGTCCTTGTGTGTATAGGGTGAGAGGAATTACTGATGAGATAGCTTCACTCATTTGAAAAGGTGCCCCCAAACTATAAATTGTTGCTTCACGAAAATACCTTTGTAACGTATAAGCGAGCTTATGATACATACGGGTTTCAGTAGCGGGCTTAAGTACAGCCGCTAGTACAATCGTACTAGTCAGGGAAGTTTTTTTAGACAAGTGTTGTAAGTTGGTATTTTTTTGGAGAATAATGTATTTTTGTACAAATATATTTGATATATGCATTTTCGCAATTGGGTTGGGTTATTAAGTTGTTTTATTATACTTTCCTCTCAAGCACAAGATATTAGTCAAGTCAACGCACGTAAGTTCACCCTGCAGCTTTTACGGGTATATTCACCTGAACACTATGTATTGATAGAAAGATACCAAGATACGCCTTCTCAGGTGCAACTTCCTGGAGCTATCTTCGATGTAGGAAAAAGGATTGATTTCATGACACATATCATTGATACTACTCGTAAAGAACTCATTATCAATGATATTTCTGCTATGCTACGTCGGGTGTCACATAGCTATACCCATCGTGGTGCCTATCAATACTTAGCAAAAAATGACCTTACCTACCAAGTAGGAGAAAGCTACTTCTTATATTATCTTAATCCAAAAGAGAGTGTTTTTTTGGTAAGAAAAAAGGTTTTTCCTGCTTATGAGATACGTGATATTATTCCACCAGAGTATCGCTTTGCCAAATACAAGGCTTTTATTGCTACCAACGATCAAGCGCTACTCCCTCAGAAAAATGGTATTTATGGCTTATTAGATGAATGGAACGCTTTTTATCACGGAGGACTTTTTGCCTTTGAAATGAAAGAGTTTTACGAAAGAGAAGGGTATGAAAACGTAAAAAACTGGGAACACTATTTCGCCAATTATTATGAGTACCATGTGACCTACTGGGAATGGAAATACTATATATTGAGTTATCTCAAATATACTAAATACAAGTATCCCTCGCTTTATAAACAACTCAGGGAAGATGCAGCTCTACGCCAAGCCTATCAAAAAATAAATCAGTATTTTGGGGCATTGATCGCTACGTTCAATAAATATAAACCCTTGGTGCTAGATTTACTCAAGACCCACGGTATATCGATAGAAGAAGAGAGAATAGAAGATTTTGATCTATTGTTTTTAGATAAAGTAGGCATACAAACACACCAACAAAGAAGCGTACTTTTGCAAAAAGCCTTACAACAAAAAGATTTACGTACGATAGAAAAAGAATTTAGTCGATAAAATTAATAACTTTACTGCATAACACTCAAAAAAAATAAATGCTTTAAATATGCAAGGCTTACAATACAGTGTAGATATTGTTATGTGTATAGATGCTACTGGCTCTATGTCACCCATTATTGATAAGGTAAAAAATAATGCACTTAGGTTTTACGATGACCTTAATCAAGTCATGAAACAAAAAACAAAAGTGATTGATACCCTACGGGTAAGGGTTGTTGTTTTCAGAGATTATTACTACGATGGTGATCAAGCGATGAAACAATCTCCTTTTTACACGTTGCCTGAAGAAGGAGAGGCGTTTAAGAATTTTATTGACGTAGTAGAAGCAGAAGGTGGAGGCGATGAACCTGAAAATGGTTTAGAAGCCTTGGCCGAAGCAATCCATTCGGAGTGGAATACAGAAGGTGATAAAAAGCGACAAATCATTGTGATGTGGACAGACGCCAGTGCACACCCTCTTGAGTATAAGGCAGAAACGAAGCCACAGTTATATCCCAGCCATATGCCTGCCGACTTTGATGCCCTAACCAACCTGTGGGAGGGACAGTTTATGAACAGGGCAGCTAAACGTTTAATCATTTATTCACCTGATGCTTATGCTTGGACAGATATTGCCAACCACTGGGAAAATACGATCCAGTATCCTTCCAAGGCAGGAGAGGGATTGAGCGAGGTGGACTATCAAACCATTCTAGATGCCATTGCTAACAGTGTTTAAGCCAAGGTTGAGATAATCATTTTACAATAAAATATGCTTTATTTTTCTATTTGGTCAGAAAAGGTACAAGATAAAGGAGAAGATGCGCCGCCCACTATGTTGCTAGATGAGCATCAGAAAGCAGGATTGATGGCCGTTTATGACGGTATGGGAGGAGCTGGCGCGAAAGAATATACCCTACCCACTGGCGAAGGTTTTGCCTCTGGAACTGTTACAGGAGCTTATTTGGCCGCACATCTTGCCAAACAGACATTAGAAGAAGTTTTTTCACAGGAGGCTTCTTATGAAGAAATTTTCCAGCAGGTGGATGTAGCAGAAACCTTAATGAATAGCTTCCAAACACAAGTAGTCCTATGGGATACGCAACCTTCTAAGATCAAAAGTAAGCTTATCAAGCGTTTGCCTACTACTTTGGCAGGTGTTTTCTTCAAAGAAAGTATGCAGGAGGAAGCTCTTTCCTGTGAGGTACAAGCTTTCTGGGCGGGAGACTCAAGGGCGTACGTACTTAATAGCGAGGGACTTCTACAACTTTCTCAGGATGATTTACAGGAAGCACCTGATGCACTAGAGAATCTACTTCACGATGGGATTATGTCCAATTGTATCAACGCTGATACACCTTTTACAGTACACACTACTTCCTCTCAGTTTACCACACCATTGTTATTAATTACCGCTACTGATGGTTGCTTCAACTACTTGCCTTCGCCAGCACATTTTGAGTATTTGATACTCAGTTGTTTGTACCATCCCAAAACTTGCACATTACATAACTGGCAGCAACGTCTTACACAGAAAATTATACAAATTACAGGGGATGATGCCAGTTTAGGACTTGTGGCACTGGGTTTTGAAAAAGATCTAATGGCCATCAAGCTACATTTTATCAATCGTTTTCAGCAGCTAAAATTCAAGTTTATTGATCCGATTAATCAATTAGAACACCAAATTTCTTTCCTAAAAGGACAAGAAACAGAAATTAAAGCCACCCTAGAGGTTGTTTTGCGTAAACGAAATATGCTGAGAGAGAAACTATGGCAAGAATACAAAAAACTCTATGAGTACAAAAATGAAAGTGAATAGACACGTCAACCATAACCAGTTAAAACTATGTTAAAGGGGGATATTATCAATGGTTATCAGATTTTACAAGATTTCAGTACGGCGGGTGGCGGGTTGAGCAAGTGGTCTTTTGCCGAAAAAGGAGGACAGGTATTTTTTATTAAAGAGTTTTTATCGCCTAAATATCCTACCGATGACGCTCCTGGGAGCCCAGAAGTAAAAGCACGTAAGCGGCAAGAGTGTCAGAAATTTGAAAAACACCACCAAAGCTTGATGCAAGCTGTCAATGAGAAATGCGGGATGGGTGGGAACTTAATCTTTACGATCGACTTCTTTCGTTGGAAAAGTAAGTACTATAAAGTTACCGAAAAAATAGATGTGGCCAGCTTATCCACAACGGAAATCAATGAATTACCCTTGGCAAATAGGGTAGTCATTTTAAAGACAGTCGCTCATAGTTTACAAATTTTACATAAAGCAGGGATTGTTCACGGTGATCTTAAACCCGATAATATTCTTATTAAGCAAACCAAAACTGGTTTCTACACGACTAAACTCATTGATTTTGACAATAGCTACTTTGAAGGACAACCCCCTGAACTCTCTGAAGAGGTAGTAGGAGATGCAGTATTTTACTCTCCTGAATTAATGGCTTACGTAAAAGGTGCTCAAGCCCCTGAGGCCTTAACCACCCAATCAGATGTATTTGCCCTTGGGCTTATTTATGCCATTTACCTAACAGGTGATTTCCCTGATTTTAGCACCAAAAAGTATGCTTATGCAAGTACGGCCGTTTTAGAAGGAAGAACCCTGAAGTTAGTAGATGCCAGCTTGCCTAATAAGCTCAAGCAACTTATCCAGGCGATGCTCCTGCCAATTCCCAGTGAGCGCCCTACGGTGCAAGCCATTTTCGATACACTCAAAAATATTAACCTTAAAGAAGAAGCCTTGGCCACTTTTCCAAGGGAGGTAAAACCTACTTATGTGGCTGAAGAAGACGATCAGATAGAAGGAGAGGCTTCTCCTGTATCTAAGCTAAAAGGAGGGCTCTTCAAAAAGGTAAAAAAAGTAGAAGAACGATACGAAGAGGAAGAAAAAACTGAGAAAAATACAGAAAAAACATCTTTTCTGAGAGGAAAAGGACTACGTATATCAAAAAAAGATCATAAAAAGCCTTGAATTGCCCTGTGAACTTTTACTAATATTGTAATAAGTCTTATATTTATAAGTATGGAAAAAATAAATCAGGAAGAAACCAATGAAAAAACGCTTCAAAAGCGTTTTGATTACTTCATGCAAAGCATCAATAGAGCAAGTCGGCTACAGCGTGGCCTCTTGCCCGATATGAAGGCTTTGAGCTCTTGGCTGCGTGAAGTATTTGTTATGTACTCTCCTAAAGATGTAGTGTGTGGTGACCTCTATTGGTGGAAAAGAATCGACAACAAGATTTTTATCGCAGTAGGAGACTGTACAGGTCATGGTATTCCAGGTGCATTTATGTCCATTGTAGCGTTCAGTAAGCTTAAGATGATCGTCGATTCTGCTGAGTTAAATACGATGGAAATTCTCTACAGAATGAATCAAGAGATCATCAGTATTCTTAACCAAGAAAAAGGTGATTCGCAAGACAGTGTAGACATGGCGCTGTGTCGTATTGATCTTGACGAAAGGCTTTTGCAGTTTTCTGGGGCATATCGTCCCCTCATTTACGTAAGAAATGGCGAGCTGTACACCATTAAAGGTGATCGTTCGTCGGTAGGAGGGGTCAATAAATATTTTGAGAAGCGGCGTAGCTATACGCTGCACGAAATGCCCATCGAAGATGGTGACATGTTCTACCTCTGTAGTGATGGTTTCTCCGATCAATTCGGGGTGATGGAATCGAAAAAATATGGCTCTAAGCAATTTAAGAACTTCTTACATCTTATTCATCCTTTACCAGTAGAGAAACAAAAGAACGCTTTACTAGATGAGCTCGAAACTTGGAAAGGAGATATTGTACAAACAGATGATATTACCGTACTAGGCTTTAGACTTTTCTTCCATAATTTGTAAGATCATGCCTCTTTGGATCCTTATATAGGTGCCAGTGGGTAATGCAGATAAATTTTTGATCACTATAGCTTTTATTAGTTTACAATTTTATCTTTGCCATAAACCCATAATCCGATCCTTATGACAACAACTTTCGAAGTGACTGGTAAAAAAGATACCCGTTCTGGCTTTGGTGAAGGCCTTTTAGAAATTGCACAAGAAAACCCAGCAGTTGTAGGGCTGTGTGCTGATCTCACTGGTTCCTTGAAGATGAACGCCTTCAAAGAAGCTTTTCCTGAAAGATTTTTTCAAGTGGGCATCGCAGAAGCCAATATGATGGGCATTGCCGCAGGCTTGGCAACGGCTGGTAAAATTCCTTTTACAGGTACTTTTGCCAATTTTTCTACAGGACGTGTATATGATCAAATCAGACAATCGATTGCTTATTCTAATAAAAACGTAAAAATATGTGCTTCTCATGCAGGTATTACCTTAGGAGAGGATGGCGCTACGCATCAAATTTTAGAAGACTTAGGTATGATGAAGATGCTCCCTCATATGACCGTCATCAACCCCTGTGATTTCAACCAAACCAAAGCCGCTACAAAAGCAATTGCCACCTACGACGGGCCTGTATACCTCCGTTTTGGTCGTCCTAAAGTACCTATTTTTATTCCTGAAAATATGCCCTTTGAAATTGGTAAGGCAGTACCTCTTCGTGAGGGTAATGATGTAACCATCTTTGCTACAGGACATTTGGTATGGAAATCACTAGAAGCCGCCGAAGCACTCGCTGATAAAGGAATTGCTGCACAAGTAATTAATGTACACACCATTAAACCTTTGGACGAAGAAACGATCTTAGATGCAGTAAGTACCACACAATGTGTAGTAACAGCAGAAGAACACCAGATGAACGGAGGACTAGGAGATAGTATTGCCCAGCTTTTAGCGCGTAAAATGCCTCTACCGATGGAGTTTGTGGCGGTAAATGACCAATTTGGCGAAAGCGGACAACCAGAAGAGTTGATGGTCAAATATGGGATTGCTACCTCACACGTCATCAAAGCGGTAGAAAACGTACTAAAAAGAAAGTAGTACACCGTACTTGGAGGTTCTTCTGCTTAAAATATGGAAGATCAGGTTATACTAGAGAAATTTAAGGAAGCAGAGAGCCAACACTACGCTTTTAATCAATTGGTAACGAAATACCAAGAGAAAATCTATTGGCTTGTTCGCAAGATGGTCATAGACCATGAAGATGCGGATGACCTTACCCAAGAGGTTTTTATTAAAGTGTGGCAAAATTTGTCTTCTTTCAAGGAACAATCTAAGCTCTATACTTGGATTTACCGTATTGCGGTCAACGAGTGCTTGGCTTTTCTGAAGAAAAAAAAGCGTAAGTTTTTATTGCCTATCAATGATGTTAGCAAAGAACTCACTCAAAAACTTACCGCCGATCCCTATACAGTATCAGGCGATGAAATTGCTTTAAAGTTACAAAAAGCCATTCTAACACTGCCTGATAAGCAGCGTTTAGTATTTCATATGAAGTACTTTGATGAAATGAAGTATAGTGAGATTTCAGCCATTTTGGAGACTTCTGTAGGCGCACTGAAAGCCTCTTACCATCTGGCTGTCAAAAAAATAGAAGCCTTTATGCAAGAGAACTAAACCTTTCTTTGTAAGAAGAGTCTAAAGTATGAAGAAGTATTACTATTTATGAAAGAGTTTGATTTAAATAAACATACCCCTCGAAAAACACCCTTCGACCTACCTGATAACTATTTTAGTACGTTGTCAGAGAAGATACAGCATCAGGTAGATCGTATAGAAGGAGAGGAGCTGTATACGAAGCAGCTACCAATGCGCGTGCCTCAAGGTTACTTTGAACAACTTTTGGCGCGTATTCAGGAGCGACTCTTCAAACCACAACCCAAACTTTGGCAAAGGCAAAGTATACAGTATGCTTTGGTGGGCGTAATGACGGTGTTGCTTGTTTGGTGGTTCATTCCACCCACCAATGATACCCTACCCCTACAAACCGCAGAGGTAGAATTTGATATGGCCAAGTTAGATATTTCTAAAAAAGAATTAGTAGAGTACCTTACATATACGCTTCCTGCCAGTGAGATCGTTGCTTCCATAGAATTGTCTCAGGTAGAAATGGAGCAGTTGGCAGTAGGAATCGATGTAGCTCCGTCATTACTACCAGAAGAAGATACCCAACAAGAAGAGGTATTACAATACATTGACGAAGAGGACTTGGAAGAGCTACTACTAGAAGATATAGCATTAGAAGAAGTCGAGGAGCTTCTGTAAAAGACATTTTTTTATGATAAAATATTGTATTGGTATTCTTTTTTTATTGACACTGAGCTTATCGGTGCAGGCCCAAGTGACTAAATTTGAGAAAATTAAAGAGGCTCGAAAAGAGTTTATTGCTAAGCGACTGAACCTCAAAACCGACCAAAAAAATAAGTTTTTGGATACCTATGATACTTACGCCGTAGAAAAGGAACAATTGCGAAAGAAAAGAAGACAACTTCGCCAAACTTCTGTAAGCCTTACCGCTAGTGATGATGAGCTACTTGCTTCTGTAGAACAACTCATCAACTTGCAGCAGAAAGAAGTAGACATAGAAAAGAAATACATGCAGCAGTTTAAATCCTTTTTGTCACCACGTCAGCTTGTAGAGATGTATCGTTCTGATAAAGAGTTTAATAGAATACTTCTTAACAAGCTACGGGGCGAGTAACCTTAAAGCCCTATCCAATTTGGAGATATAAGTAAAAGTAAGCATCTTGGTGGTTTAAACAGTGATAAGTATGCTTAATGATATTTTACAAGCCATTCAAATGCTCGAGCGAATCGAGCAACCCTCCGCTGAAGTTCAAGAGACCCTCACTTTTTTAAAGCAGCGGGTAAGGCAAAAGACTAAAGAGAACTTGTTAGACCTCATGTCAGTGGGAGAGGCCATAGGCTATGAGGAATTGAAAAGTAGCTTGCAAGAGATGCTCTTTTTTATGGAAAAAATAGCGGAAAAGCAATAATGCGGGTTGCTCATGAAGACGAATTTCCTTCGATCTGCAAAGAAAATACTTAATAGTAACTGGTTTATTACCATTTTTTCTACCACAGTAGGTGTACTGCTGGCTTTTTATGTAAATGATCTAGGAGAGCGTTTTTCTACCAACCAGAGAAAGAAAAATGCGCTTGATAACATTATCCAAGAGATATCCCAAAATAGAGATGATTTAAAGGCGCAAAAAGTGAATGATACACTTCTTGACTACTTAGTAGAAATCAAGTCGCTCAACGAAGAGATCAGTACCACCTTCACAGCCCACCCCGATTCTTTTCGAGTACTCTTGGCAAAAGTACCCGTTATGGCATTAATCGACTCGGTGGCGCTTAGTGATACCGTTTATCAATATAAGGTCAAATTCAATTTCCATCTGACTCTCAACGATCCACCTCAAATCGCTTGGGAAGCCGCGAAGCTGGCAGACGTCCCCAATGAGCTTTCTTACGAGTGCTTAGAAGTGCTTGTAGATGTATACGCCATACAACAATTGTATGTAGAAGAAGAACGCAAACTACTCGATTTGTTACTTGAGGGCAAGCACGTAAAAATGCTTAGAACGCTTGCTATGGTGAAAAGTATTAAAAAGCAATTGTTAGAACAGTACAGGAAGACGCTTCAACAACTGACCAATTGCGACTGAGCATTGCTTTCTCGTAAAACTTCTTGTATCTTATAACCAACAATCATCTTCAAACAGCATCATCATGAAAATAGGCATTATTGGCTCAGGTAATATTGGTGGTAATCTAGGAATCCATTTTGCCAAAGCGAGCCACGAAGTCGTATTCAGTTCTAGAAATCCTGAGAAACTTACCCCCTTGGTAGCAGCAACAGATGGAAAGGCAAGAGCAAGTACCCCTGAAGAAGCCGCCAACTTTGCAGAGGTAATTTTACTAGCCATTCCTTTCGGTAATGTTCCTGCTGTGGCACAGTCCATAGGTGATATAGATGGTAAAGTGCTTATTGATGCAGGTAACTATTATCCTCAAAGAGATGGAGACGAAATAGGCAAAGAAATGCAAGCAAAAAATTTATTAGAAACGGAATGGACGGCCAGTCATTTTCCTGGGGCACACGTAGGGAAAGCATTTAACAGCATCTACTATAAGACCCTACAAAACAAAGCCTTTGCTCCTCAAGCCGATCGCTTGGCGATTCCTTTTGCTGCCGCAGATAAAAAAGCAGAAGAAACGATTCAAAGCCTCTTAACCTCTATCGGATTTGGCTCTACTTTCTTAGGCGACCTTACCCAAACGAAAATTATACAGCCTAATGAGCCGCTTTATACCAAAGAAATGAGCGAAGAAGCCCTCGAAAAGCAAGTGAAGCAACTTTTAGGATAAATTAACAATAGAAGATACAAAGATTTCTTTGTAGCCTCTTCGTAAACAATAGGATAATTGCTCCTATGAAACAATTAAGACCAAGACCCCGTTCTGATTTAAAATAAATCTAACATATTTATGCGCTTATTAGAAAATAAAGTAGCCATCGTTACTGGTGCTGGTTCTGGTATAGGACGCGCCATTGCTCAATTGTACGCCGAAGAAGGCGCCAAGGTAGTAGTGAGTGACCTCGATGAGCAAAAGGGGAAAGAAACACTCACAATGATCAAAGATAAAGGCTTTGAAGCCATTTTCATGAAAGCAGATGTAGGCAATGCGGATGACTGTAAAAAAACAGTCGATCAGGCAGTGAAAACCTACGGTGCTTTGCATATCGCTTGCAATAATGCTGGTATTGCGGGTAAGGCAGCTCCTATCGGCGACCTCACCCCAGCCGACTTCGATAAAGTGATAAAAATCAACCTAAGTGGTGTGTTCTATGGCATGCACTACCAAATTCCAGCGATGCTCAAAGCAGGTGGTGGCAATATTGTAAACATGGCCTCCATCTTAGGACAGGTAGGAATGGCAGGTAGCTCTGCTTATGTATCTGCCAAGCACGGCGTGGTAGGGATTACAAAAAATGCTGCTTTAGAGTACGCTAAAGAAGGTATTCGGGTCAATGCTGTAGGCCCCGGATTTATAGAAACACCGCTACTTACCAATAATCTGAGCGAAGAACAAATGAAACAGATCAGGGCCTTACACCCTCTTGGACGTATGGGAAAAGCCACTGAAGTAGCTGAGCTTGTATTATGGCTAAGCTCCCCGAAAGCTTCTTTTACCTCAGGTAATTACTTCCCCTTGGATGGTGGTTATTTAGCACAGTAGGCAAGGAGCGACGCAGACTACGGTATGAAAGAAGTCCTCGATAAGTATATTACCTATTACAAGCAGCTCGTACCAGAAGCTACTCCAAAAGAGCTATCCTTCATGTGCGAGGGCGCCTGTATTAAAACCTACCCTAAGAAATCATTTTTTCTCAAGGCAGGAGAAGTACAGCCAGCGATGGGATTCGTTTATGAAGGTTTATTGAGGCGGTATTATATAAACGAGAAGGGTAATACTATCACTACAGGCTTTATACCAGAAAATAATTATGCGGCAGACTACCCTGCTTTCATCAAGCAGAAAGCTTCTAAGTATTTCATAGAATGCCTAGAAGCTTCTGTACTCGTTGAACTTCCTTACAATAAGATTCAGGAGAGTTACCAGAAGTTTCAAAATACAGAAAGGTATGGTAGATTGATTGCAGAGTATGTACTGACGCTACAAACCAATCGTACAGAGAGTTTTTTATTTGAGAACGCAGAGGAGAGGTATCTAAATTTCATAGCTGAAAACCAAAACCTCATGCATAGAATTAGTCTCACTCATTTATCTTCCTACTTAGGCATAGAGCGCCAATCATTGAGTAGAATAAGAAAGAAGCTTACGAGAGAGTAATTTTGTCACATAAGTGACAGGTAAAATACCAATGAATATACGACCTTGGCAGTATCGATAACTTAACTATTTCAAGATGATCCATACTGTAAAGTTTACCTTTATTCTACTCTTTATACTCAACGACTGGCAGGCAGTCGGACAGCCACATACAGCTTCTGTTGTTCATAAAAACATTCAACAGCAGACAGAAGAAATTTTTGGTGATTTAGTAAAAATTCGTAAAGACTTTCATACCCACCCAGAGCTATCAGGGCAAGAAAAGAGAACTGCTGCTAAGATAGAAAACTACTTAAAGTCGCTTGGGCTAGAGGTGAAAACAGAAATAGGAGGCTATGGGGTAGTAGGGATATTACGTGGAAAAAAGAAAGGAAAAAGCGTTGCTTGGCGTGCGGATATTGATGCTATTCCATCAAATATAGAAAAGCGTGTCGGTTTTTCCTCTAAAAGTGAAAGTGCGAAACACCTCTGCGGGCACGATGTACACACAACCATTGCTTTAGGGATCGCTCAGGTGTTAGCAAACCAAAAAGAACACCTTCAAGGAACGGTCTACTTTATCTTTCAACCTTCGGAAGAAAATCTTAAGGGAGCCAAAGCGATGATAGACGATGGTCTTTTTGAGCTCGTCCATCCTGATGAAATCTATGCGCTACATACTTCTCCCTTTCCTGTAGGAACAGTAGCGACTAAATCAGCCGCCATTTATGCCATTAAATATGCTTTTCACATTACTTATCGCCAATCTGAACACGAAGAGGCACTGACTAAGTACACCCGTACACTCATTGATAGTCTGCAAACTGTAAAGACAGATAGTCCCTTCTGGAACACCGAAAACTTAGGTGATCCAGCTCTAGGTATTACACATCCTAATACCATCTATAAAGACTACGTACTGACGAAGCATCGCCCAGACACAGAGAGGAATAAAAACTCCTTTACCTTACAGGCTTCTATACAAATAGACGATAAGGCGCGAGTAGACGCTATCAAGACATATTTACAACAAAAAATAAAAGCCTCTGACTATGCCGAAGAACTCATAAAAGTTACTTACTCTCTTGATTACGTACCTATTTATAACCAAAAAGTGCTGGCCAAGCAAGCTATCGCACAACTGAAAGCCATTTATGGTGTACAAAGGGTGATACCTATTCACGGCGTCATTCCTGATGATCGTAACGATGATTTTGCCTACTTTCAAGAGAAAATCCCAGGCGTCTACTTCTTTTTAGGATGCTCCAACTTTGAAAAAGGCATCATAGCCATGCCACATAGCCCCACCTTTGCTGTAGATGAGGAGTGTATAAAGGTAGGTGTACAGTTTTTTTCCTCACTGATCGTAGAAAGGCTAGCTCCTTAGTACTCTACTCTCTAAACCGTTTATTGGATGGTTCAGGTATTTTTCTCTCTCTTTACAAATGCGTATCTTTGTAAAATACCGTAATACGCTATGGAGCATAAAGATATCATTCCCTTCACCCACTTACATTGTCATACCCAGTATTCCTTGCTAGATGGTGCGGCAGGCATCAGCGCTATGATGAAAAAAGCGCAACAAGATGGCATGAAAGGCGTAGCACTTACCGATCACGGGAATATGTTTGGGGCTTTTAAATTTGTGGCCGAGGCCAATAAACACGACCTCAAACCCATTGTAGG